>NZ_JBIBXY010000001.1:0-675879 GCF_043082785.1 Streptomyces sp. NPDC014764
CGGTCCAGCACCGCGTGCACGGCCGGGACGACGTTCTCCCCGTCGACCTCGACCACCGCGTCCCGGGGCGCCCGCAGCGCGGTGTGCAGCACCGCGCGGTCCTCGGTGGTGTTGATCCGCTCCCCGCGGAACATCGCGTCCCGCAGACCGAACACGTCCGTGGCCGCGGCCAGTTCCCGCAGCAGCCGCAGCGTCTCGTCGGTGACCAGATGCTTGGAGTAGTCGACGTACAGGTCACCGACCCGGAGGGTGTAGCCGGTGCCGCGGTCCGGGTCGGCCTCGAAAAGCTCGCGCAGCCGCACCTCGCCGAGCTCCTCACGGTGCTTGGCCAGTGCGGTCCACTCGGGCGTCTGGTTGAGCCTGCTACGGCCGTCTGCGTTCATCTCGGACTTCAGCCTTCTTCCTTGGATGTCCCCGCTGTGCCGACTGCCATCAACCTAATTGATCAGTCGTGGGGAGGACGGAAGGGTCCGGAGAGCGAACCGGCCGTGCGGCAGGCGGAGGCGCCCGAGGCCTGCCGGGTCCTAGATCTCGCCCCGCAGCTTGGCGAGCGCCTCGGCGAGGATCGCCTCGCCGTCCGCGTCGCTGCGCCGCTCGCGCACGTACGCGAGGTGCGTCTTGTAGGGCTCGGTGCGCGGCGGGTCCGGCGGGTTGTCGCGGTCCTGCCCGGCCGGGAAGCCGCAGCGTGGGCAGTCCCAGGTGTCCGGCACCTGCGCGTCGCTCGCGAAGCTCGGCTGTGTCTCGTGCCCGTTGGAGCACCAGAAGGAGACGCGCAGCCGCGGCGCGGACTCGCCGCGCTCGGCCTCGCCCATCGGCCCCGCCCCGACCCGGCTTCCCCGGATCGCGTTGCCACTTGCCACGGTCGTAACTCCCTGCGTAATGGTGCCGCGAAGCGAGTCGGCGTACCGCTTCGCTGCGAGCGCCTCAGTCTACGTAAGGCCCAACGCGCGTCCAGTGATAGGAGTTACCTGTCTCCGCATCCAGACGCAAGCCCCATGATAGGCCGCGCTCAGCGGCGCGTACCGAACATGGGGCGTTACGTGGGGAATGCGGGCGGATCGCGCCGCGTGGGTCAGTTGTTCATCTTCATCGTGACGCCGAGCACCACGATGCACGCGAACCAGAGCAGACCGATCACGACCGTGATCCGGTCGAGGTTGCGCTCGGCGACCGAGGAGCCGCCGACGGACGACTGCATGCCACCACCGAACATGTCGGAGAGGCCGCCGCCCTTCCCCTTGTGCATCAGCACCAGCAGCATCAGCAGCAGGCTGAAGACGATCAGGGCGATGGAGAACCCCAGAACCACGGCTGGACCAACTTCCTCGGAAACGGATGGACGACACGGGGCCCAGCACGGGACTGGACCCCGCAAGAGTACGACGGATCGGCCCTGTGGCCTACTCCCGCTCCGGGGTGCGCCCGCGGGCGGGCGCACCCCGGCCGGTCACTGGTCGCGGAAGCGGATGATCTTGACGAACTCGTCGGCGTCCAGCGAGGCGCCGCCGACCAGGGCGCCGTCGATGTCGGCCTGCGCCATGATCTCGGCGACGTTGCCGGACTTCACGGAGCCGCCGTACTGGATGCGGACCTTGTCGGCCAGCTCCTGGGAGTACAGCTCGGCGAGCTTGCCGCGGATCGCCCCGCAGACCTCCTGCGCGTCCTCGGCGCCGCAGACCTTGCCGGTGCCGATGGCCCACACGGGCTCGTAGGCGATCACGACGGACTCGGCCTGCTCGGCCGGGACGTCCTTCAGGCCGCCCTCGACCTGGGCGAGGGTGTGGGCGACGTGGTTGCCCGCCTCGCGGACCTCCAGCTCCTCGCCGACGCACAGGATGGGGGTGATGCCGTGCTTGAAGGCGGCCTTGACCTTGGTGTTGACGACCTCGTCGGTCTCGGCGTGGTACTGCCGGCGCTCGGAGTGGCCGACCGCGACGTAGGTGCACTTCAGCTTGGCCAGCATGGGGCCGGAGATCTCGCCGGTGTAGGCGCCGCCGTCATGGGCCGAGATGTCCTGGGCGCCGTACTTGATCTTCAGCTTGTCGCCGTCGACCAGGGTCTGCACGGAGCGCAGGTCGGTGAACGGCGGCAGGACGGCGACCTCGACGGCCTCGTAGTCCTTGTCGGCCAGGGCGAAGGCGAGCTTCTGGACGTGGGCGATGGCCTCGAGGTGGTTGAGGTTCATCTTCCAGTTGCCCGCCATCAGCGGCGTACGGGTGGTCATTGAGGGTCAGTCCTCCAGTGCTGCGAGGCCGGGGAGCGTCTTGCCCTCGAGGTATTCGAGGGAGGCGCCGCCGCCGGTCGAGATGTGGCCGAATGCCTGCTCGTCGAAGCCCAGGGTACGGACCGCGGCGGCGGAGTCCCCGCCGCCGACCACGGTGAAGCCCGGGGAGTCGAGCAGGGCCTGGGCGACCGCCTTGGTGCCCTCGGCGTAGTCGGGGTGCTCGAAGACGCCCATGGGGCCGTTCCAGAAGACGGTGGCGGCGTCGGCGAGCTTCGAGGCGTAGAGCTTGCGGGTCTCCGGGCCGATGTCCAGGCCCATCTTCCCGGCCGGCATGGCGTCCGCGGCGACGGTCTCGGGGTTGCCCGGCGCCTTGGCCTTCATGTCGGGGAACTCGTCGGCGACCAGGGTGTCGACCGGCAGCACCAGCTCGACGCCGCTCTTCTCGGCGCGCTCCAGGTACTCCTGGACGGCCGGGATCTGGTCCTCCTGGAGCAGCGAGGCGCCGACCTCGTGGCCCTGGGCCTTGAGGAAGGTGTACGCCATGCCGCCGCCGATGAGGATGCGGTCGGCCTTGCCGAGCAGCTGGTCGATGACGGCCAGCTTGTCGGAGACCTTGGCGCCGCCGAGGGCGACCACGTAGGGCCGCTTGACGTCGTCGGTGAGCTTCTTCAGCACACCGACCTCGGTGGCGATGAGGTACCCGGCGTAGTGCGGCAGGCGGGCCGGGAGGTCGAAGACCGAGGCGTGCTTGCGGTGCACCGCGCCGAAGCCGTCGCCGACGTAGACGTCGGCGAGGGCGGCGAGCCGGTCGGCGAAGGCGCCGCGCTCGGCGTCGTCCTTGCTGGTCTCGCCCGCGTTGAAGCGCAGGTTCTCGACGACGGCGACCTGGCCGTCGGCGAGGCCGGCGACGGTCGAGGAGGCGGACTCTCCGACCGTGTCGGTGGCGAACGCGACGTCGGTGCCGAGGAGTTCACCGAGGCGCGTGGCGGCCGGGGCGAGCGAGAAGGCGGGGTCCGGGGCGCCCTTGGGGCGGCCCAGGTGTGAGGCGACGACCACCCGGGCGCCCGCGCCGGCGAGCGCCTTGACGGTGGGCACCACGGCGCGGATGCGGCCGTCGTCGGTGATGGTGGTGCCGTCCAGCGGCACGTTGAGGTCGGCGCGGACGAAGACCCGCTTGCCCGCGACCCCTTCGGAGAGGAGTTCGTCGATCGTCTTCATGAGGGCTCCCTGCTAGAGCAACGTGTTCAGCGACCTGTTCGCTCGTGATCGCTCGTGATCGAAAGAGGGCGACCGTTCCGATACGTGCGTCAGGGCTCGGACGGCGCGTCGTCGCACCGTCCGAGCCCTGCACTCATATCAGGCCGTCCGCTCCGCGATCAGAGCTGGTTGCCGATGAAGACCGTCAGGTCGACGAGGCGGTTGCTGTAGCCCCACTCGTTGTCGTACCAGCCGATGACCTTCACGTTCTTGCCCTCCTGGACCATGGTCAGGGAGGAGTCGAAGGTGCAGGACGCCGGGGCGTTGACGATGTCGGAGGAGACGATCGCGTCCTCCGTGTACTCCAGGTAGCCCTTCAGCTCGCCCTCGGCGGCCTTCTGGAAGGCGGCGTTGACCTCTTCCTTGGTGACCTCGCGGGAGAGCTCGACCACCAGGTCCGTGACGGAGCCGGTGGGGACCGGGACGCGCATGGCCATGCCGTCCAGCTTGCCCTTGAGCTGCGGCAGCACCAGGGCGGTGGCCTTCGCGGCGCCCGTGGTGGTGGGGATGATGTTCTCGGCGGCGGCACGGGCGCGGCGCAGGTCCTTGTGCGGGAAGTCCAGGATGCGCTGGTCGTTCGTGTACGCGTGGACCGTCGTCATCAGGCCCTTGACGATGCCGAAGTTCTCGTCGAGGACCTTCGCCATCGGCGCCACACAGTTGGTGGTGCAGGAGGCGTTGGAGATGACGTGGTGGTTCGCCGCGTCGTACTGCTCGTGGTTCACGCCCATGACGAGGGTGATGTCCTCGCCCTTCGCCGGGGCCGAGATGACGACCTTCTTGGCGCCGCCGGTGATGTGCTTCTCGGCGTCTTCCTTCTTGGTGAAGATGCCGGTGGACTCGATGACGATGTCGACGCCCAGCTCGCCCCACGGGATGTCGGCGGGGTTGCGCTCGGAGAGGACCTTGATCGTCTTGTCGCCGACGGTGATGGTGTCCTCGGTGTGCGAGACCTCCTGCTTCAGACGGCCCAGGATGGTGTCGTACTTCAGCAGGTGCGCGGTGGTCGCCGTGTCGCCCAGGTCGTTGACGGCCACGATCTCGATGTCGGCGCCCTGCTCCAGGAGCGCGCGGAAGTAGTTCCGACCGATGCGGCCAAACCCGTTGATGCCTACGCGGATCGTCACGAACCGATCTCCTCGTTGGTACGCCGGCTCTGACGCCGGCGAGCTGTATTTGGGATGTCCCCGACCACTGTCGACCCTACCTCTCCGGGGCCCTGGCCGTGACATCGAGTTGTCCCATACCCGGCAGTGCGGTCCGTACCCGCCAGTAGGGTACGGACCGCCCCAGGGCGACGGTCTTCGGTCACCCGTTTTCGCCGTGCGTGTCCGCTTCGACGGACGCGGATGTCACCCTCTGACCGCGGCCAGCGCCTTCCTCAGCAGGGCCGCCCGGTCGGCCGCCGAGGTGAGGTGTTCCAGGCCGAATCCCAGCAGCACGGTGTCCCTGGTGGTGACCGCAGCGTAGGTCCGGAACAGCTCGCCGGTGCGGGTCCAGTCCTTCAGGACGGCCGGACTGCCCGGAGGCGGCCCGGAGACCGACCAGGCGCCCAGGGACTCCTCGAAGCCCTCGGTCGCGGTGACCGTCCCGCCCACGACCAGGGAGGCCTCGTCGGCGAGGACGCCCCGGCCGCCGCTGCCCGGGTCGGTGACGTAGGCGACCGACACCTCGGCCGTCCGGCCCGCGTAGGCGCTCAGGTCGAACTCCACCTGCTGCCAGCCGCCGGAGGACCCGGTGAGGGCGTTCCACGCGCCGGTGGTGCCGGTGGCGGTGCAGCCGTCGGCGCCGAGCGTCAGGTAGTGCTCCAGCCAGGGGTGCCCGGCGATGTAGAACCCGGCCGCGCACTCGGCGGGCACGGTGGCGCGGGTCGCGCCGCCCGCCTCGGGCAGGGTCGTCCAGTCGTCGCCGCCGGCGGTCCGCGCCTCGACGATCACGTTGTCGTACCCGGGCTCGGTGTCCCACAGCAGGCGGGTGCGCAGCGTGGGCCGCTCGGCGGCGGTGACACCGGTGAGGTCGACGGTGCGGGTGAGGCGCTTGTAGCCGTCGTCGGTGTGCACGGCGGCCGCCATGGAGGAGCCCGCGTAGGGCCCGTACGGGTTGACCGTGCCGGTGAACGACCCGGCGCCGGCGCTCGTGAACTGCGGGTACGCGGCGGGCGGCAGCTCGTCCGAGGTGAGGGCGAAGCTGCCGGGCCGGTCGAGCGGGTTCCCGGGCGCGTCGTCCAGCGGCCCGCCGCTGCCGGCGAGGCGCCCGGCGCCCGTGAACGCGGTGGCGCCGGAGGTGGCGGTGCGGGAGTAGGCGCCCAGGTAGTACTGGCTGAAGTCGTCGGACAGGACTCCGTCTCCGAGGTCCACGCTGCCGCCTGCCTGCTCGCCCGCCTCGATCAGCCGGCCGCCTTCGTTCAGGTAGGCCCGCAGCTGGAGCTGGGTGGGGACGCCCGGGACAGCGGCCCCGGTGTGGTGGACGACGGTGCGGAAGTGGCTCAGCACGCCGAGCGCGTCCGGCGCGCCCTTCTCGGCCACGTCCCAGACGACGGCGCTGCGCCCGTTCGCCCGCAGCGCGTCGACGTACGTCTTCGTGGTAGCGGCCTTCGCGCCCTCCTCGGACACGACGAGGACGTCCGCGCGGGGCCGCTGCGCCACGGTGTACGTGAACGGCTTGCTGGACGCCTTCTCGGCGGCCCGGGCCTTGCCGGTGAACCAGACCTCGACCCGGTCGCCGGGCCCGGCGTGCCGGACCTTCGCACGGTACTCGTCGAAGTAGAGGTCGTCCTCGCCGCCGTAGCGCTCGCCGCCCCGCCAGGCGTTGAGGTCCGCGCTGTGCGTGCGTCCGCCGTTCACCCGGTACCGCAGCTCCTTGTCGCGCACCGACTTGCGGGCCACGACGGAGACCTCCTGGTCCTCACCGCGCGCGTAGGACGTCGTGAAGGCCGCCGGGGTGAAGTCCGCGGCCTCCAGGCCGGCCGCGGAGGACGGCCGGTCGGGGTGCGCGGCGGACTCGGCGACGGACAGCGCGAACGGGACGTTCTTGGAGAACTCCTGCTGGATCAGCTTCTCGTCGTCCGGGAAGGTGAAGATCGAGCGGCAGTCGCCGGGCTCCCAGGCGTCGTCGGGGTCGTACGCCGAGGCGGTCTGGCAGGTCGACATCTCCGGGGTGAACATCGCCATGCCGTTGACGTTGGCCGCGTGCCCGTCCGCCTCGCCGTTGGTGGTGTACAGCTCGGAGGAGAGCTGCGGATGGTAGCCGGGGATCGCCGAGTCGTCCGGCGTGCCCGCGAGCGCCTCGTACAGCACGTCGTCGGGGGTCGGCGTGGCCACCTGCCAGCCGACGCCGTAGAGGAGCAGCTCGGCCGCGGAGTGGTAGTTGATGCCGTAGGTGAAGCCGACGCGCTTCTGGAAGGCGTCGATCGCCTTGGTCTCGGGCTCGGAGCCCGGGGAGGCGCCCCGGTACGTCTGGCTCGACGGGCTGGGCGAGGAACCTTCGTCGTCGTAGCCCCACTTGTAGGGGAAGTTCCGGTTGAGGTCGACGCCGTCGCCGGAGCCGATCCTCCCGTCGCCGTTGACGTCCCGCAGGTTCTTGCGCCACAGACGGTTGGCGTCGTCGGCGAACGTGTGGTCGTAGCCGTCGGGGTTGGCGGAGAGGACGAACCACAGCTCGGTGGTGTCGACGATCCTCTTGATCCGCCTGTCGGTCCGGTAGCGGTCCAGGTAGTGGTGCATCAGCCGGCGGGTCATCTCCGGCGTGATCCACTCACGGGCGTGCTGGTTGGCCATGTAGAGAACGGCCGGCCTGGAGCCGTCCTTCTTCGTGCGGGCCTGCTTGCTGAGCTTCAGGGCGAGGATGTCCTTGCCCTGCACGGTCTTCCCGATGGAGACGACCTTGGTGAGGGAGGGATTGCGCTGCGCGGTGCGCAGGATCTCCTCCCTGAGGCCGCCCTTGCCGCTGTACGGCCGGAACACGCCCTCGGCCGCGTCCGCCACGCGCTTCTCCACCCGCGCGGGCAGCGTGTGCTCGGTGAGGCCGACGCCCTGCTTCTCCAGCTTCCGGGCCTGTCCCTCGGTGAGGTACACCTCGACGGCGGCCGTGCCCCGTTCGGGCACCCGTTCGCCGAGTTCATGACCGTCCTGCCCCGCCGCCAGCAGCAGGGGTACCTGCTGCCGTGTGACGTCGGCGCGGTAGACCTTGACCTCGCCGGGGTCACCGGACGAGGGCGGTGCGGGCTGTGCCTGGGCGACGGGTGCGAAGCCGGCTCCGCCGAGCAGGAGCGTGCCGACAGCGAGGATCGATCTCGCTCTTCGTCTCATGAGCCCCCCTGAAAGAGGTCCGCCACGACAGCGAACAGATGCCAGGCTCATGACACAACATGATCGAGTCAAGGGCGCCGCCACGACACACGGAACCGGCGCCGTTCACCCAAGCGGGCGGCGGCGCCGGTGTGTTGATCGTCCGTCAGGAGACGGTCACCCGTCCGGGTCAGACGCCGATCTTGTCGTCCAGTTCCTCGCCGAGGTTGGCCTCCGTGCCTGGGATCCCGAGGTCCTGGGCGCGCTTGTCCGCCATGGCCAGCAGCCGGCGGATGCGCCCGGCCACCGCGTCCTTGGTGAGCGGCGGGTCGGCGAGCGCGCCCAGCTCCTCCAGGGAGGCCTGCTTGTGCTCCATGCGCAGCCTGCCGGCGGCGGCGAGGTGCTCGGGAACGTCGTCCGCGAGGATCTCCAGGGCCCGCTGGACCCTGGCACCCGCCGCGACCGCCGCGCGGGCGGAACGGCGCAGGTTGGCGTCGTCGAAGTTGGCCAGCCGGTTCGCCGTGGCCCGCACCTCTCGGCGCATCCGGCGCTCCTCCCAGGCCAGCACCGACTCGTGCGCGCCGAGCCGGGTGAGCAGCGCGCCGATCGCGTCGCCGTCCCGGACGACCACGCGGTCCACGCCGCGCACCTCACGCGCCTTGGCGGCGATGTGCAGCCGGCGGGCGGCGCCGACCAGGGCGAGCGCGGCCTCGGGACCGGGGCAGGTCACCTCCAGGGAGGAGGAGCGGCCGGGCTCGGTGAGGGAGCCGTGCGCGAGGAAGGCGCCCCGCCAGGCCGCCTCGGCGTCACAGGTGGCCCCCGAGACCACCTGCGGGGGCAGGCCGCGGATCGGGCGGCCCCGCCCGTCCACCAGGCCGGTCTGACGGGCGAGCTGGTCACCGCCCGCGACCACGCGCACCACGTAGCGAGAGCCCCGGCGCAGTCCGCCCGGCGCCATCACGATCAGTTCGGAGCTGTGGCCGAAGATCTCCAGGATGTCCCGCTTGAGCCGCCGGGCGGCCATCGCGGTGTCCAGCTCCGCCTCGATCACGATGCGCCCGCTGACCAGGTGGAGGCCGCCGGCGAACCGCAGAATGGCGGAGACCTCCGCCTTCCTGCAGCAGGTACGGGTGACGGGGAGCCGGCTGATCTCGTCCTTCACCGCTGCCGTCATCGCCATGGGCCGATCCTTCCATGCATCCGAAAAATACGGTCGTACGCGGCGGCCAACAGCTCCGGGTCGTGCCGGGGGCTTCCGTCGGGCCGGGCCACGGGGGCCAGCTCGACCGCGGCGCCGAACCGCTTGGCGGCATCGGTCAGCAAGTCGCGGTCGGGCACGGCGGCCTCGTCGGCCAGCACCACGTCCAGGGCGAGTTTAGGGGCGTGTCGCCCCAAAACCTCCAAATGACGCTGCGGGGAGAAGCCCTCGGTTTCTCCGGGTTGCGGAGCGAGGTTCAGCGAGAGTACCCGCCGGGCCTTCGTCTCGACGAGGGCGTCCAGCAGCTCCGGGACCAGCAGGTGCGGGATCACCGAGGAGAACCAGGAGCCGGGTCCCAGCACCACCCAGTCGGCGTCCAGCACCGCCGCGACCGCCTCGGGCACGGCCGGCGGGTCGTTCGGCACGAGGTGCACCGACTGCACCTCACCGGGGGTGAGGGCGACGGTGGCCTGGCCGCGCACGGTGTCGATGTCGTCGGGGCGCTCCGGGTCGTGCCCTCTGACCAGCGCCTGGAGCTCCAGCGGCACGGCGGACATGGGCAGCACCCGGCCGTGCGCGCCGAGCAGCCGGCCCACCAGATCCAGCGCCTGGACGTGGTCGCCGAGCTGCTCCCACAGGGCGACGATCAGCAGGTTGCCGACCGCGTGCTCGTGCAGGTCGCCCCGGGACTGGAAGCGGTGCTGGATGACGCGCGCCCAGGTCTGCCCCCAGTCGTCGTCCCCGCACAGCGCCGCCAGCGCTTTGCGCAGGTCGCCGGGGGGCAGCACGCCCAGCTCGTCGCGCAGGCGGCCGCTGGAGCCGCCGTCGTCGGCGACGGTGACCACGGCCGTGAGGTCGCCGGTGATCCGGCGGAGAGCGGCGAGCGACGCGGACAAGCCCATGCCGCCGCCGAGGGCGACGACCTTCGGCTGGGCGCCTCTGCGGCGCGGGCGCGCGCCGCGCGTCTCGGCCGGCCGGTCGGCGCGGCCCTCGGGGACCGCCCTGCGCAGCCGGCTCAGCCGCGGAGTACGCCGTGTCATTCCCGTCCCATGTCCCGGTGGACGACCACCGTCTCCACGCCCTCGGCGGCGAGCCGGGCGGCGAGCTTCTCCGACATGGCGACCGAGCGGTGCTTGCCGCCCGTGCAGCCGACCGCGATGGTCACGTAGCGCTTGCCCTCACGGCGGTAGCCCGCAGCGACCATGCGCAGCAGCTCGGCGTACCGGTCGAGGAACTCCTTGGCGCCGGGCTGGTTGAAGACGTACGACGCCACCTCCTCGTTGAGGCCGGTGTAGGGGCGCAGCTCCGGGATCCAGTGCGGGTTGGGCAGGAACCGCATGTCCACGACGAGGTCGGCGTCGACCGGCAGACCGTACTTGAAGCCGAAGGACATCACGGTGGCCCGCAGCTCGGGCTCCTCCTCGCCGGCGAACTGCGCGTGCATCTTGGCGCGAAGCTCGTGGACGTTGAGCCCGGAGGTGTCGATGACGAGGTCGGCGTCGCCGCGCAGCTCGCGCAGCAGCTCCCGCTCGGCGGCGATGCCGTCGACGATCCGGCCGTCGCCCTGGAGGGGGTGCGGGCGGCGCACCGACTCGAAGCGGCGCACCAGGGCGTCGTCGGAGGACTCCAGAAAGACCGTGCGACGGGTGACCCCGCGCGCGTCGAGGTCGGCGAGGGACTCGCGCAGATTGTCGAAGAAGCGCCGGCCGCGGACGTCGACGACGACCGCGATCCGCGCCACGTTCCCCTGGGAGCGCGCGCCCAGTTCCACCATGGTGGTGATCAGCGCGGGCGGCAGGTTGTCGACGACGAACCAGCCGAGGTCCTCCAGGCACTTCGCGGCCGTCGACCGGCCCGCCCCGGACATCCCGGAAATGATCACCAGCTCGGGGATGCCCGCCTCGGGCACCCCGCCGTTGTCCTTGCCCGTCTTCACCTGTGCTCCGTTGTCCTGCCGGGCGCCGGCCCCGTCCGCCTGCTGTGCCGCCCGGTCCCCGGGCCCTGTCTCGTGCTCGGTCATCGCTCCTGCCCCCGTCGTTCGTCCGGGGCGCCCGTGGACACGGGCTCCCCCGGAGAACCCGTCTGCTGCCCGGGTTCTTCCGTGTCATCCATGATCTCGCCCGTGGCCGTGTTCACGGCGGGACCGCCGGGTACCGCCTGGGCGAGCGCCGCGACGATCGCCTCGGCCGTCTTACGGCCTATGCCCGGAACGTCACAGATCTGCTCGATTGTCGCCGACCGCAGCCGCTTCAACGAACCGAAGTGCTTGAGCAGTGCCTGCTTCCGGGTCTCGCCGAGACCGGGGACGTCGTCCAGAGGGCTGGAGCGGAAGCGCTTGGCGCGCTTGGTGCGCTGGTAGGTGATCGCGAAGCGGTGCGCCTCGTCCCTGATGCGCTGCAGCAGGTACAGGCCCTCGCTCGTACGGGGCAGCACCACCGGGTCGTCGTCACCGGGCAGCCACACCTCCTCCAGCCGCTTGGCGAGGCCGCACACCGCGATGTCGTCGATGCCCAGCTCGTCCAGTGCCCGGCGGGCCGCCGCGACCTGCGGCGCGCCGCCGTCCACCACGACGAGCTGCGGCGGATAGGCGAACCGCTTGGGGCGGCCGTCGTCCTCGGTGAGGGTGCTCGCGGGCGGCTCGGCGAGGCCCGCGGAGGCCGTCCCGGGGTCCGCCTGCGCACCGGGCTCGGCGCCCGGCTCCTCTCCGTCGGTCCACTCCCCCGTACGCTCCTTCTCCGCCAGGTAGCGGCGGAAGCGGCGGGTGATCACCTCGTGCATGGACCGCACGTCGTCCTGGCCGGCGAAGCCCTTGATCTGGAAGCGGCGGTACTCGCTCTTGCGGGCCAGCCCGTCCTCGAAGACGACCATGGAGGCCACCACGTCGTCGCCCTGCAGGTGCGAGATGTCGTAGCACTCGATCCGCAGCGGGGCGCTGTCCAGGCCCAGGGCGTCGCTGATCTCCTCCAGGGCGCGCGAACGCGTGGTGAGGTCGGAGGCGCGCTTGGTCTTGTGCAGCACGAGCGCCTGCTGGGCGTTGCGCTCGACGGTCTCCATCAGCGCCTTCTTGTCGCCGCGCTGCGGCACGCGCAGGGAGACGTTCGACCCGCGCCGGCCGGTCAGCCACTCCTGCACCGGCTCCACCGGGTCCGGCAGGGCGGGGACGAGCACCTCGCGCGGCACGGCGTCGCCGGTCTCCTCGCCGTAGAGCTGCTGCAGGGCGTGCTCGACCAGGGCGCCGGTGGTGATCTCCTCGACCTTGTCCGTGACCCAGCCGCGCTGGCCGCGCACGCGCCCGCCGCGCACGTGGAAGATCTGGACGGCCGCCTCCAGCTCGTCCTCGGCGACCGCGATCAGGTCGGCGTCGGTGGCGTCCGCCAGCACCACCGCGTTCTTCTCCATGGCCCTCTTCAGCGCGCCGATGTCGTCGCGCAGGCGCGCGGCCCGCTCGTACTCCATCTCCTCGGCCGCCTCCGCCATCTGCCTCTCCAGACGGCGCAGATAGGTGCCGGTGCGCCCGGCCATGAAGTCGCAGAACTCCCCGGCCAGCTCCCGGTGGTCCTCGGCGGAGATCCGCTCCACGCAGGGCGCCGAGCACTTGCCGATGTATCCGAGCAGGCAGGGGCGGCCGGTACGGGCGGCGTTCTTGAACACGCCCGCGGAGCAGGTGCGCACCGGGAAGACGCGCAGCATCAGGTCCACGGTGTCGCGGATCGCCCAGGCGTGCGCGTACGGACCGAAGTACCGCACGCCCTTCTTCTTGTGACCGCGCATCACCTGCACGCGCGGGTACTCCTCGTTCATCGTCACCGCGAGGTACGGGTAGCTCTTGTCGTCGCGGTACTTGACGTTGAACCGGGGGTCGAACTCCTTGATCCAGGAGTACTCCAGCTGCAGCGCCTCGACCTCGGTCGACACCACCGTCCACTCCACGGACGCGGCCGTGGTGACCATCGAGCGGGTGCGCGGGTGCAGCCCGGCCAGGTCCTGGAAGTAGTTCGCCAGGCGCTGGCGCAGGCTTTTCGCCTTCCCGACGTAGATCACCCGGCGGTGCTCGTCACGGAACCGGTAGACCCCCGGCGAGTCGGGGATCTCACCCGGTCTGGGGCGGTAGCTGGAGGGGTCGGCCATGCAACACACCCTACTGGCGGACACCGACACCACGGCGGGGCCGGGGGAGCGCGAGAGCCGGGCGCACGGCGTGGCCGGGAGGGGGCGGGGAGAGGCACCGCGAGCCTCGCGACAGGGGTCCGCGGGGCCAGGTCGGCAGGTCTGCCGGGGCTGATGCGGGCCGGATGGGTTACGGCGGCCGGTAAGCGGGAATGTGGGGGGTCCGTGCCTCGGGCGATCACCGAAGCCGGCGGACGGACCGCAGCAGCGGTCCGCCCGGCGGTCCGCACCGGCTCTCCTGCCGGTGGTCCGAGGCGGTCGTGACAGCGGTCACTCACGTGGCTGCGAGTCGGGAGGTCGTATGCGCCAGACGCGGATCGAGAAAACACGACGGCCGGCCCGGTACCGCCGGTACTCGGACGAGACGGCTGCCTTCCCCGAGTCCCTCGACCCGCGCGACCCCGACATCGTGCGCGCGAAGCGCCTCCGGGCCGCGGACTCGCGGCTCCGCGGCGGGAACCGTGCCGACGGGGCCTGATCCCGGACGAAGACGTACACACCTGAGGGGGCCGTACCGGCCGCACGGCCGGTACGGCCCCCTCGCGTGTGCCGCTCTTGCCGCCAGACGGTTGTCGGGACTTGGTCAACACGCTTCAATGCGGGGGAACTCGGGGCGCTGAACGACGGCGTACGCATGTGAAGACCGCGCCGTGCCGACGGGGGCGGGCTCCCGGGGTGCTCCGTGCGAACGGTCTGACCAGCCGTTGTGACATTCACAGAAAGGCCCCTGCATGCCGCACGCCACACAGCACGCGGACGCCGTCACCGCAGAACTGGACTCGGCCCTGCGCGGCGGCCCGTTCCACGTCGCCCTGCGCGCCGCCATCGCCGCGCGGGGCCTGCCGTTGCAGCGGGTGCAGCACCACTTGTCGCGTCACGGCGTGAAGGTGGGAGTCACCAGTCTGAGCTACTGGCAGCAGGGCGCCCGCCGCCCGCAGCGCCCGGAGTCGCTGCGCGCCGTCCGCGCGCTGGAGGAGATCCTGCAGCTGCCGGAGGAGTCGCTGATCCGTCTGCTCGCCGAGACGGACGACCGGGCCGGGGACCGCGGCTCCGCCGGCCGCACCTACCGCTCCCTCGTCGAGGCCTCGGGCGTCCTGGACAAGCTCCTGGCCGGGTTCGGCGCCCCGCGCGACGGCGGGCTGCACACCCTGGGCCATCACGAGCGCGTCCGCATCGGCACCCGCCGGGAACTGGCGGAACGCGAGTCCCACCACATCGTGCGCGCCCACCGCGACGGCGTCGACCGCTACATCGCCGTCCACCACGGCGACCCGGGCGCCGACCCGGAGCGCATGTACGTCCGCGCCCTGGAGAACTGCCGCATCGGCCGCATACGCCGGCACCACGACACCGGCGTCCTCGCCGCCGAGCTGCTCTTCGACATCCGGCTGCGCGCCGGCGACACCTTCCTCTTCCGGTACACCGTGGAGGACGGCACGGCAGACGTCTGCCGCGAGTACGTACGGGGCGCCGACTCCCCCGGCGGCCAGTACGCACTCCAGGTCTGCTTCGACACCGCCGCGCTTCCGGTGCGGTGCCACCGTTTCACCCAGCACTCGGCGGCGGCCCCGCGCGGGGGACGCCAGGAGCTGCCCCTCAGCGCCCGGCACCGCTCGGTGCACCTGGTGGAACCACGCCTGCGGGCCGGTTACGTCGGGATCACCTGGGACTGGGAGTGATCCCGGCCGGCCCCGGGTGACGCCTCCCCGCCCGGGAGTCAGTCCTGGGGCCTGGCGACCAGGGTGCCGTTTTTCACCTCGACGGCCAGCGGCTTCAGGGGCGCCACGGCCGGCTCCCGCAGCACCTTCCCGGTGGTGACGTCGAACTCGCTGCCGTGACACGGACAGACCAGTCGGGTCCCGTCCAGCTTGTTGATGGGGCACCCCGCGTGCGTGCACACGGTGTTGTACGCAGTGAAGGAACCGTCCTCGCCCCGGCTGACCACCACGTTGTGGTCCCGGTACAGCTTCGCGCTCCCCGCCGCCACCTCGCTCTGCGGGCCCAGCTCGACGGGCCCCGCCAGGGCGGCGGACCTGTTGTCGTCGCCGCCCCCGCACGCGGTGAGTCCCAGCCCTGCGACGGGTGTCAGGGCGGCGCCTCGCAGGACGGTCCGGCGGGTCGCGGCGGGTCGGGCGGACATGTGGGCTCCCACGGTCGGTACGCGGTGGACGAGTGTTCACCGGGACGATACCGGGGGTGAGCGGGGTGGCTGGACGCGGGTGGTAAACGCTCGCGTAAACGCTTACGCAAGCGTTTACGACCCCCACTCGCATGCGATACCGTCCCCACCCGAGCCGACTCGGCACCGAGCATCCTGCATCCCGGCCGTCCGGCACCGGGCACCCGGCGGTCGGCAGCCGGCCGGCACCCCGCACGAAGGAGAGCCCACGACGATGGCCACCATGGCGGACGTGGCGCGCAGCGCCGGGGTCTCCATCGCGACCGTCTCGCACGTGCTGAACGGCACCCGCCCCGTCCTCCCCCACACCCGCCAGGCCGTCCTGGACGCCGTGGAGGAGCTCGGTTACACCCCCAACACCCTGGCCCGCTCGCTGGTCACGGCCCGCACCCGGTCGATCGGGCTCGCGGTGTCCGCGATCAGCAACCCGTACTTCACGGAGATCCTCCAAGGCGTGGAGGCGGCCGCCCTGGAGCACGGGTACGGCCTCCTCATCGCCGACCCGCACGACGACCCGGCGCACGAGCGCATGGTCGTACAGCTGCTCCACGAGCGCCGGGTGGAGGGCATGATCCTGGCGCCCTCCCCCGAGCCCGGCGAACTCCTGGCCTACCTGAGGCGGCACCGGGTTCCTGCCGTGTTCCTGGACCGGCTGGTCGGCCCGCCCAGCGACGACGGCCCGCCTCTCTTCGACCAGGTCTGCGCCGAGAGCACCGAGCCGACCGCCGGCCTGGTCACCCATCTCGCGGGACTGGGCCACCGCCGCATCGGCCTGGTGGCCGGGCTGCCCGGGCTCAGCACGACCACGGAGCGGATCACCGGTTACCGCCTCGGGCTGGCGGCCTCGGGACTGCCGTTCGACGAGCGGATCCTGGTGCACGGCGACTCGGAGGTCTCGGGGGCCGAGCGCGCCACGGCCGGGCTGCTGCGCCTCGGTTCCCGCCCCACCGCGCTGGTCACCGCCAACAACGCCATGACCATCGGCGCCCTGCGCGCCCTGCAGGCCCACGGTCTGTCCGTGCCCGGGGACGTCGCCCTGTGCTGCTTCGACGACTTCGCCTGGGCCGACCTGTTCTCGCCCCGGCTCACCGCCGTGTCCCAGCCGAGCCGGGACATCGGCGCGCGGGCCGTCCGCATGCTGCTGGACCGTGTCGCCGGCCCGGACCGGCCGGCCCGCACCGAACGCCTCCCGTGCACCTTCGTGCACCGCACCTCGTGCGGCTGCCCGGAAGAAAGGAACCCCTCGTGATCGTCGTCGCCGGTGAGGCACTGATCGACCTGGTACCGCAGGGCGCGGGCGCGCTCGCCGCGCTGACGCCCGCGCTCGGCGGCGGTCCCTTCAACACGGCGGTGGCGCTGGGCCGCCTCGGCTCCCCCACCGCCTTCTGCTCGCGCGTGTCGCGGGACGCGTTCGGTGACGCGCTGCTGGAGCGGCTCAGGGAGACCGGCGTGGACGTGGCGTCCGTGCAGCGCGGTGACGAGCCGACGACGCTCGCCGTCGCCACGGTCGGCGCCGACGGCTCGGCGGCCTACTCGTTCTACGTGGAAGGCACGGCGGACCGGCTGTTCGGCGAGCCCGAGGCGCTGCCCGCCGGCACCCGGGCGGTGTCCTTCGGGACCTGTTCCCTCGTGCTGGAGCCGGGCGCGAGCGCGTACGAGGCGCTGATGCGTGAGGCGTCCGCGCAGGGCGTGTTCACGGCGCTCGACCCCAACATCCGGGCGGGGCTCATCCCGGACGCCGACGCCTACCGGGCCCGGTTCCGGAGCTGGCTGCCGTCGGTGTCGCTGCTGAAGCTGTCCGCGGAGGACGCCGAGTGGCTCGGCGGATCCCCGCGGGAGTGGCTGGCGGCGGGTCCCGCGGCGGTCGTGGTGACCAGGGGCGGGGACGGGCTGACGGCGTACACCCGGGACGGCGGCGAGTACGCGGTGCCGGGTGAGCGGGTGGAGGTGGTGGACACCATCGGAGCGGGCGACACGGTGAACGCGGCCCTGCTGCACGGGCTGGCCGAGCGTGACGCGCTCAGCCACGAAGGCGTGGCCGGGCTCGGCGCCGACGGCTGGGCGGGCCTGCTCCGGTTCGCGGCGCGCGCGGCGGCGATCACCTGCTCGCGCGCAGGTGCGGAGCCTCCGTACGCCCGTGAGCTGGGGGCCCATAAGGCCGTCTGACACGCACGTGCCGTGCCGCGGGGAGCGTCCCGGCGGCACGGCACACGTGCGAACGGCGAGCGGGTCAGGCCTTGGTGCCCCGTGTCGTCTTCCTCGCGGCGGTCTTGCCGGCCGTCTTCTTGGCGGTGGCCCCGACCGTCTTGGTCGTGGACTTCTTCGCCGTCGACCGGGCGGCGACCGTCTTCTTCGCCGCCTTGCGCGGGGCGCGGACCTGCTGGGCGTCGCTGATCCGCTCCGCGCCCAGGATCTCCCGCAGGAACTTGCCGGTGTGGCTGGCCGGCACGCCGGCGACCTGCTCGGGTGTGCCCTCCGCGACGACGAGGCCGCCGCCGGAGCCGCCCTCGGGGCCCATGTCGACGACCCAGTCGGCCGTCTTGATCACATCGAGGTTGTGCTCGATGACGATCACCGTGTTGCCCTTGTCCACCAGGCCGGACAGGACCGTCAGCAGCTTGCTGATGTCCTCGAAGTGCAGACCGGTCGTCGGCTCGTCGAGGACGTAGACCGTGCGGCCGGTGGAGCGCTTCTGCAGCTCGCTGGCGAGCTTGACGCGCTGCGCCTCGCCGCCGGACAGGGTGGTCGCGGACTGGCCGAGCCGGACGTAGCCGAGGCCGACGTCGTTGAGCGTCCGCAGGTGACGGGAGATCGCCGGGACCGCCTCGAAGAAGTGCATGGCCTCTTCGATCGGCATGTTCAGCACGTCGGCGATGGACTTGCCCTTGTAGTGGACCTCCAGCGTCTCCCGGTTGTAGCGGGCGCCGTGGCAGACCTCGCAGGGGACGTAGACGTCGGGCAGGAAGTTCATCTCGATCTTGATGGTGCCGTCGCCCGAGCAGTTCTCGCAGCGGCCGCCCTTGACGTTGAAGGAGAAGCGGCCCGGCATGTAGCCGCGGACCTTCGCCTCCGTGGTCTCCGCGAACAGCCTGCGGACGTGGTCGAAGACGCCCGTGTACGTCGCCGGGTTGGACCGCGGGGTGCGGCCGATGGGCGACTGGTCGACGTGGACGACCTTGTCGACGAGGTCGTCGCCCTCGACGCGCGTGTGCCGGCCGGGCACGGTGCGCGCGCCGTTCAGCTCGCGGGCGAGGTGCGTGTACAGGATGTCGTTGACCAGCGTGGACTTGCCGGAGCCGGACACGCCGGTGACCGCGGTGAAGACGCCCAGCGGGAAGGACACGTCGATGTCCCGCAGATTGTTCTCCCGGGCGCCGCGCACCGTGATGCGGCGCGACGGGTCGTGCGGGCGCCGCAGGTCGGGCAGCGGGATCGCCTTCCTGCCCGACAGGTACTGGCCGGTCTGCGACTCGGCGTTGGCGAGCAGCTCCTTGAGGGAGCCGCTGTGCACGACGTTGCCACCGTGCTCGCCGGCGCCGGGGCCGATGTCGACGATCCAGTCGGCGACCTTGATGGTGTCCTCGTCGTGCTCCACGACGATGAGCGTGTTGCCCATGTCGCGCAGTCGGACCAGGGTCTCGATCAGCCGGTGGTTGTCGCGCTGGTGCAGGCCGATGGACGGCTCGTCGAGCACGTAGAGCACGCCGACGAGGCCGGAGCCGATCTGGGTGGCCAGGCGGATGCGCTGGGCCTCGCCGCCGGACAGGGTGCCCGCCGCCCGGTTCAGCGAGAGGTAGTCCAGGCCGACGTCGACCAGGAACCGCAGGCGTTCGTTGACCTCCTTGAGGACCCGCTCGGCGATCTTCTTGTCACGGGCGGTCAGCTTCAGCTCGCCCAGGAAGTCCGCGCAGTCGCTGATGGACATCCCGGAGACCTCGGCGATGGACTTGCCCATGACCGTGACGGCGAGGACGACCGGCTTGAGGCGCGTGCCCTGGCAGGAGGGGCAGGGCACCTCGCGCATGTAGCCCTCGAAGCGCTCGCGGCTGGCGTCGCTCTCGGCCTCGCTGTGCCGCCGCTTGACGAACGGCACCGCGCCCTCGAAGGCCGTGGTGTAGCGCCGCTCGCGCCCGTAGCGGTTGCGGTAGCGGACCTCGACCTGGGTCTTGTGGCCGTGGAGCAGGGCCTTCTTGGCGCGCTGCGGCAGGCCGGCCCACGGGATGTCCGTGCGGAAGCCCAGCGCGTCCGCCAGGGCGCCGATCAGGCGGTCGAAGTAGTCCTTGGTGTGGCCGTGCGACCACGGGTGGATGGCGCCCTCGTCGAGGCTCTTGTCCGGGTCGGGGACGATCAGCTCGGGGTCGACCTCCATGCGCGTGCCGATGCCGGTGCACTCGGGGCAGGCGCCGAAGGGCGAGTTGAAGGAGAACGAGCGGGGCTCCAGCTCCTCGAACGACAGGTCGTCGTACGGGCAGTAGAGGTGCTCGGAGTACATGCGCTCGCGCTCGGGGTCGTCCTCGGGGAGGTCGACGAAGTCGAGCACGACCATGCCGCCGGACAGGCCGAGGGCGGTCTCCACGGAGTCGGTGAGCCGGCGCTTGGCGCCGTCCTTGACCGTGAGGCGGTCCACGACCACCTCGATGGTGTGCTTCTCCTGCTTCTTCAGCGTGGGCGGGCTGGACAGCTGGACGGTCTCGCCGTCCACCCGCGCGCGGGAGTAGCCCTTGGTCTGGAGGTCGGAGAAGAGGTCGACGAACTCGCCCTTGCGCTCGCGCACCAGCGGGGAGAGCACCTGGAAGCGGCTGCCCTCGGGCAGCTCCAGAACCCTGTCGACGATGGCCTGCGGCGACTGGCGGGAGATGGGCCGGCCGCACTCGGGACAGTGCGGCTTGCCGATGCGCGCGAAGAGCAGGCGCAGGTAGTCGTAGACCTCGGTGATGGTGCCGACCGTGGAGCGCGGGTTGCGCGAGGTGGACTTCTGGTCGATGGAGACCGCCGGGGAGAGGCCCTCGATGAAGTCGACGTCCGGCTTGTCCATCTGACCGAGGAACTGCCGGGCGTAGGAGGAGAGCGACTCGACGTACCGCCGCTGCCCCTCGGCGAAGATGGTGTCGAAGGCCAGCGAGGACTTGCCCGACCCCGACAGGCCCGTGAAGACGATGAGCGAGTCGCGCGGGAGGTCGAGCGAGACGTTCTTGAGGTTGTGCTCGCGCGCTCCACGGACGATGAGACGGTCGGCCACGCCGGTCCGCACCTTTCTTGAAGGGAAGTGACAGGGGCGGGCCCCCGTCTTCTTCAGACTAGGGGGAGCCACTGACAACGCCGGTTCGGATTCACGGATAGTCAACAAACCCCGGCTCTCCAGCATGCCCGACGCCGCACCCGACCTTATAGCACGTGCATTCGATTTCACCGTCCGGTTCACCTCCTTCACCCGAAGGTGTGACGCGGCTAAGGTCGGCGACATGATTGATCACGCTGATGACCTGGCGTCTGTACAGGCCGCGACCGAGCGGCTGCTCCATGCGGTCGGCGCACTGGACAACGCGGCTGTGACCCAGTCGTCACGCCTGCCCGGCTGGACCCGCGGTCATGTGCTGACCCACCTGGCCCGCAACGCGGATGCGCTGGTGAACGTCTTCGAGGACCGCCCCATGTACGTCTCCGCCGAGGCTCGGGACGCCGACATCGAGGCGGGCGCCGCGCGCCCCCTGGACGAACAGCTCGCGGACGTGCGGGAGAGCGCGGAGCGTCTCCGCGCGGCGGCCGCGGTCCCGGCGGACTGGTCACGCACCGTCGAGCTGCGCAACGGCGTCACCGACCGCGCCGAGCGGGTGCCCTTCCGGCGCTGGATCGAGGTGGAGCTGCACCACGTCGACCTGGGCATCGGCTACGAGCTGGAGGACCTGCCGGCCGCCTTCACGGAGCGGGAGATCGGCTTCCTCGCCGCCCGGTTCAGCGGTCACGCGGACGTGCCCGCCACCACCCTGTCCTGCACCGACGGCCGCACCTGGACCACCGGCGGCGGGTCGGACGGCGGCGCGGTCACGGTGGAGGGGACGCCCGCCGATCTGCTCGGCTGGCTCGCCGGACGCCGGGACGGCGCAGCCCTGACGGTGAAGGGCGGCGACCTCCCGAAGCTCCCGCCCCTGTGAGCACTGTCCGGCGCCGGTTCCGGCGTTAGGCTGACGCTCATGACGTACAGCGGGCGGGTGACGGTCGGCGGGCCGGCCGACGTGCACGAACTCAAGGACCTGATGATCACCAAGGTCGCGGTCGGCCCCATGGAGAACAACGCGTACCTGCTGCGCTGCCGGGCCACCGACGAGCAGCTGCTGATCGACGCGGCGAACGAGGCCGGGACGCTGCTGGGCATGATCGGTGACGACGGCATCGCGTCCGTCGTCACCACCCACCGGCACGGCGACCACTGGCAGGCGCTCGCGGAGGTCGTGGCCGCCACCGGCGCCCGCACCTACGCGGGCCGTTACGACGCCGAGGGCATCCCGGTGGAGACGGACGTTCTCGTGGACGACGGCGACGTGATCCGCGTAGGCCAGGTCGAGCTCACCGCCCGCCGGCTGGTCGGCCACACCCCCGGTTCGATCGCCCTCGTCTACGACGACCCCCACGGGCATCCCCATGTGTTCACCGGGGACTGTCTGTTCCCGGGCGGTGTGGGCAACACCCACAAGGACCCGGAGGCGTTCGCCAGCCTGCTGCACGACGTCGAGACCAAGATCTTCGACGTCCTTCCGGACGAGGCCTGGGTCTACCCGGGCCACGGCAACGACACCACGCTCGGCGCCGAACGTCCCCACCTGCCGAAGTGGCGCGACCGCGGCTGGTGAGCGGGCGGCGGGCCCGCGTCACGCCTCGGCCACGCCCGGTCCGGCCAGCGCCGCGATCCGCTCCACCGCGAACACGTACCCCTGGACGCCGCACCCCGCGATGACGCCGTCGGCGCGCAGGGAAACGTAGGAGTGGTGCCGGAAACTCTCCCGCCGATGGATGTTGGAGATGTGCACCTCCATCACGGGCATGCCGTCGCAGGCGTTGAGGGCGTCCAGGATCGCGACGGAGGTGTGCGAGTAGGCGCCCGGGTTGATGACGATGCCGCAGTGCTCGAGCCGCGCCTCGTGGATCCAGTCGACCAGCTCGCCCTCGTGGTTGGACTGGCGGAGGTCCACCGTGCCGTTGTGCGCGGCGGCGGCGCGGGCGCACATCGCCTCGACGTCGGCCAGCGTGTCACGCCCGTAGATCTCCGGCTGCCGCTGCCCGAGAAGATTCAGGTTGGGCCCGTTGAGGATCATGATCGGGGCGTCGGCCAGGTTGCGGGGCACGTTTCCTCCGGTCCGTCGAGGGTGCGGTCCCTCACCCGGAACCGCTGGTCGCCCCGGTGTATCACGTCGCGTCGGGGGCTCGTACGGGACGGCGCCCCGGATCTGACGCCCGCTCGCGGCGGGAACGCCCCGGGGCCGCCCGGACGCGCGGGCGGCCCCGGAGGTCTCGTCGGTCAGGGGTTGATCGTCAGTTCCAGGTAGGCGGCGAGCAGCACCAGGTGTACACCTCCCTGGAGCGGTGTGGCCCGGCCCGGGACCACGGTCAGGGCGCCGACCACCACGGTGAGGGCGAGCAGCACCATGTGGGTGTTGCTGAGGCCGAGGACGAGCGCGCCCGGCAGCCAGAGCGAGGCCACCGCGACGGCCGGGATGGTCAGGCCGATGCTGGCCATCGCCGAGCCCAGTGCCAGGTTCATGCTGGTCTGCACGTGGTTGCGGCGCGCCGCGCGCACCGCGGCGATGGTCTCCGGCAGCAGCACCAGCAGGGCGATGATCACACCGACCACGCCGTGGCCGAGGCCGGCCGCCTCCACCCCGGACTCGATGGTCGGCGAGACGCCTTTGGCCAGGCCGACGACGCCGATCAGGGCGAGGAGCAGCAGTCCGAGGCTGATCAGCGCGGTACGCGTGGAGGGCGCCTCGGCGTGCTGGTCGGGGGAGGGCACTTCCCCCTGCTTCACGACCGGGAGGAAGTAGTCGCGGTGTCTCACCGTCTGGGTCGCGACGAACAACCCGTAGAGGGTCAGTGAGGCGACCGCGGCGAAGGTGAGCTGGACGGTGGAGAACTCCGGGCCCGTCTTGCTCGTGGTGAACGTCGGGAGCACGAGGCTCAGCACGGCCAGCGTGGCCACGGTGGCCAGGGCGGCGCCGGTGCCTTCGGAGTTGAACACGGCCGTCTTGTGGCGCAGCGAGCCGACGAGCAGACTGAGCCCGAGGATGCCGTTGCATGTGATCATGACGGCGGCGAACACGGTGTCCCGCGCGAGGGTCGCGCTCTTGTCCCCGCCGTCGAGCATCAGGGTCACGATCAGCGCGACCTCGATGACCGTGACGGCGACCGCCAGCACCAGGGAGCCGAACGGCTCACCGACCCGGTGGGCGACCACCTCCGCGTGGTGCACGGCCGCGAGCACCGCCCCCGCGAGGACCAGGGTCACCACGGCGACGATGCCGCCTGGGAGGTCCCTGCCCCAGGTCAGGGCGAGGAGGACGACCGCGAGCACCGGAACGGCATGTGTCCAGCGGCCTGCGAGGGACTTGATCCGGTCCATCATGCGGCGATCGTCCCCGGCACGAGGGAATGCCGCACCTCAAGGACTGTCGACCACCGGGCGACCGTGGAGGGCGTCGGAACTGCTGTCACCGCCGAGCGGCGACCCCTTCCGCTCCGCGATCCTGATCGTCTCGGGGTCATCATGGTCACGCATGCCCTCCTTGTACTGGTCGGTTGCGATGGGCGCCGCCCAGGGGCGGCGCAGTGGAACGTGCGAGTCCGGGAGCGGGGCGGCGTCGCGCCTCCCCCGCTCCCGGTGCCCGTGTTCCTGGTGTCGACGGGGTCAGACGTCGATGTCGGTCTTCGCCGGGGTCTCGGCCGGCCCGGCGGCCGCCTCGGCCTGCGCCTGCTTGCGGGAGGCGCGGAGGCTGGTGATCGTGGTGACGATCAGCACCGAGCAGATCACGCCCAGGGAGACCGGGATGCTGATCTCGGGGACGTGCACCCCGGATTCGTGCAGCGCGTGCAGTACCAGCTTCACGCCGATGAAGCCGAGGATGATCGACAGGCCGTAGGACAGGTGGACCAGCTTCCGCAGCAGTCCGCCGATGAGGAAGTACAGCTGCCGCAGACCCATCAGCGCGAACGCGTTCGCCGTGAACACGATGTACGGGTCCTGGGTCAGGCCGAAGATCGCGGGGATCGAGTCCAGCGCGAACAGGACGTCAGTGGTGCCGATGGCGAGCATCACGACGAGCATCGGGGTCATGACCCGCTTGCCGTTCTGCTGGATCCACAGCTTGGTCCCGTGGTAGCGGTCGGCCACGCCGAAGCGGCGCTCTGCCGCCTTGAGGAGCTTGTTCTCCTCGAACTCCTCGTCCTCCTGGTCGGCCCGGGCCTCCTGGATGAGCTTCCAGGCGGTCCAGATCAGGAAGGCGCCGAAGATGTAGAACACCCAGGAGAAGCTGGCGATGATGGCCGCGCCCGCGGCGATGAATATCGCGCGCAGCACCAGGGCGATGAGGACGCCGACGAGGAGCACCCGCTGCTGGTACTTGGAGGGCACCGCGAACTTCGCCATGATCAGGACGAAGACGAAGAGGTTGTCGACGCTCAGCGACTTCTCGGTGATGTAGCCGGCGAAGAACTCGCCCGCCGGCCGGCCGCCTCCGAAGATCAGCAGACCGAATCCGAAGATCGCGGCCAGGACGATCCAGACGACCGTCCAGATCCCCGCCTCCTTGACGGACACGTCATGCGGTTTGCGGCCGATGAAGAAATCGACGGCGATCAGGGCGCACAGGCCCACGATCGTCATGACCCACAGGGTCAGGGAAACATCCACTGCGCCTCCGGCAGTACGTAACACGGCAAATGTCAGCGTCGTCGCTGCCGGAGGTCTCTTCCACCCGGCCCCTCGGGACGCGTGATGCGCTCCGACGGTCCTCGGGCCGACGCCCCGGGATCTGGCCTGATCCGTATTGACGGGGTCGCCGCACAGACAGGGAGTACTCCCCTCCGTGCGGCCAAGACTACCCAATCACCAAGGATTGGTAAAGAGATCGGTAAAGAAAGGCACAAAGACCCAGGTGGGGGTCTTTGCGCGTCCTTGGTCAAAGCACTCGGTCGGTCACCTGTTCCACGTGCGGCGGGCCTCGGCGACCTTGGTGAGGACCTGTCGGAGCACCTCGCTGCCGTGCGGCACCGCCGGCGGCTCGTACGTCCAGGCGTGTCCCACCCACGGGTCGGCGAGGTGGTCGTCGGGCACCGGGGTCAGGCGCAGCAGCGCGCGCCACAGCGGATCGAGCAGCGGACCGTAACCCGCGGAATCCTCGCGGTCCGCGACCATCATCAGGTGGACGCCGACGGACGGCCCCTCGTCGACGAGGTAACGCAGCTGGTTCACGGCCCGGTCGTCGAAGCCGTGCGGGAAGTCGTTGACGATCAGCAGCTGCTGCGAGGCGTCGAAGCCGGGCGGCAGTGCGTCCGGCGCTCCGCCGCGCAGCGCCATCTGCACCAGGTCGACCCGCTCGGTGAGCCGGGCCAGCACCTCCGTCACACCCGCGGCGCCCTGGGCGGGCGGCCCTGCGAGGACGCCGGTCTGGGTGAGCGGGGCCAGCGCCTGCGCGCCGGACCCGGCCGGGTCGACGACGTGCACGGTGAACTCACCGGCCGGGTAGACGGCGAGCAGCCGCGCGGCGTGCGCCACCGCGGTGTCCATGGCCAGGCGCCGCATGTCGTGGGAGTCGGTGAACGACCCGTCCAGGGAGTCGGTGCGTCCGCTGTCGATCCACAGTCCGCGCTCCAGCGGCAGCCGGAGCAGCATGGGAATACGGATCGACTCGGCCTCGGGCAGCCGTAGGTCGCCCAGGCGCAGCGCCATGGGTATCTCCATCGGCACCCGGTAGGCGTGCCAGCAGGGGTTGTCCCAGCGGGCGAACGCCGGGGGCAGCGCGGGCTCGACGACCTCGGACTCGGCGACGAGCTGGGCGACGTCCCGGTCGAGGGACGCCCGCGCCTGGTCGACGAGCTGCGAGTACCGCGCGCGGGCCGCCTCGCGGGCGGCGTCGCCCTGGCCGCCGATGCGGCTGCGCGGGTCGGACAGGGCCTGTTCCAGCTCCTTGTCCATCCGCGACTCGGCGAAGTCCGCTGCGCTGCGGTAGGCGGCGGCGGTGCGGGCCAGGTCCTCGAACATGCCCCAGACCTGGTTGTACAGCCGCTCCTCCATGGACCAGCCGGTCGCGTCGCCCGCCACGGGCTGCGCGGGCCGTCCGGGCTGCGCCGGGGGCGCCGCGGGCGGGGGCGGCGGCGGGGCGGACGTCTGCCGCCCGGGGTGGCTGTAGTTGACGGGCCCGCCCGAGGCCGCGTGGGGGTCGGTGGCACCGTCGTAGGCGGGCTGTGCTCCGCCCTGTCCCTGGCCGCCCGACGGCTGCCCGCCGTACGCCGACTGCACGGGGCCGGGGGCGCCCTGCGGCGCGGCGCCCTGGTCGGGGCCGACCGCGGGGGCCGCGGCCTGACGGGAGCGGTCGCCCTCGGACGTTCGGGGCGGCGGCGCCTGGACGGAGCGCGCGAGGCCACGGGCGAGGGCCTCGTCGATGCCGGACGCGAGCTGCGCGGCCTCGGCCAGCCCCTGGTCGGCGAAGAGTTCGGCCAGTCCGCCCGCGTAGCCCTGGCCGACGGCGCGCACCTTCCAGGCGCCCTGCCGCCGGTACAGCTCCAGCGCGACGACGGCGGACTCCAGGTCCAGGCCGGTGATGGTGTAACTGGCCACCTCGGTGCCGTCGAGGCCGGTGACGGCGACGAAGGGGGCGGCCACGGCACCGAAGCGGGCGGGTCCCGCGCCGCCGTTCGGGGCGGGCAGAGCGAGCAGCACGCTGACGCGGTGGACGGCTTCGGTCACGGCGTCCAGGTCCACCGCGAGACGGTGGTCGGCGGCCGCCTGGCGCGACACCTCCAGGCCGGGCTGCACGGGGGCGCCCGGGTGGGCCACCCATTCCGTGCCGTGGATCCGTCCGTTCTCGTCGCTCAGCGCCGCGGCGGCCGCGACCGGCGTGCCGGCCGAGATCCGGATCTCCAGACGGGACTGGGACAGCGGGTGGTTCTGCCCCCGCACCAGCTCGGCCGTCATCGCGTTGGTCCCCCTGTGTCGCGTCGATGTGTCGGGTGCGCCGAACCGGCCCCGCGACGGGGCCGGTTCGTCAGCCGCTGCTGCCTAGAGGACCGGCAGGATGGCCGGCATCAGGTCCTGGAACGTGCGGCCGTTGGCCGGGTTTCCGATGGCCGTCATCGTCCAGCCCGAGCCGGTGCGGTGCACCTTGGCCATGATCTGGGCGGTGTAGGGGCCGCCGCCGGCCAGCGTGTAGCGGGCGAGCTCCTCGCCGTTGGTCTCGTCGACCAGGCGGCAGAAGGCGTTCTGCACCTCCTGGAACGTCTGGCCCGTGAAGGAGTTCACGGTGAAGACGATCTGGTCGATGTGGACCGGGACGCGCGAGAGGTCGACGAGGATGGCCTCGTCGTCGCCGCCCTGGCCGACACCGCCCACGAGGTTGTCACCGGTGTGGCGCACGGAGCCGTCGTCGCTCACCAGGTGGCGGAAGAAGACGACGTCGACCGGCTGCTTGTCGGCGAAGAGGACGGCGGAGGCGTCCAGGTCGATCTCCCGGGTGCGGGAGCCGAACAGGCCACGCCGGGGGGCCGCCTGCCAGCCGAGACCCATGCGAACCGCGGTCAGGCTGCCGCCGTCGTTCTTCTGCAGACTGATGGCCTGACCCTTGGTCATATTGACGGTCACGCGCTGATTCCCCTCTCGACGTCCCCTGTTGCCGCGAAGACCGCGGTTGACCAGAACCCTACGCAGGTGCACCGACGGCGACGAACCCCGGTCCGCACTTTGTGTCGGTCTTGCAACACATTCCGTGTGCGGAGGTCAGGACAGGCCCGCCTCCTGCATCTGCCTCAGTTCCTTCTTCATCTCGGACACCTCGTCGCGCAGCCGTGCCGCGATCTCGAACTGCAGGTCGGCGGCGGCGGCGCGCATGCGCGTGGTGAGTTCCTCGATCTGCCCGGCGAGTTCGGCCGCGGGACGGTCGGTCGGCACGGTCTCGGCGGCCTTGCCCTTGGCGTTCTTCGCGGCCTTGGCGTTCTTCGCGGCCTTGCCTCCGAGGGCGGGCACGGGCGTCCTGGTGCCGCCGCCGTCCTTCTTGGCCTGGCGGTAGCCCGAGCCGAGCAGCTGCTCGGTGTCGATGTCCTCGCGGGCGATCTGCGCGACGATGTCGTTGATCTTCTTGCGCAGCGGCTGCGGGTCGATGCCTCTGGCCTGGTTGTACGCGATCTGCTTCTCGCGGCGGCGGTTGGTCTCCTCGATGGCCTTCTCCATCGCCGGCGTGATCTTGTCGGCGTACATGTGGACCTGACCGGAGACGTTGCGCGCCGCGCGGCCGATGGTCTGGATCAGGGAGGTGCCCGACCGCAGGAAGCCCTCCTTGTCGGCGTCGAGGATCGCCACCAGGGACACCTCGGGCAGGTCGAGGCCCTCACGCAGCAGGTTGATGCCGACCAGGACGTCGTACTCGCCGCTGCGCAGCTCCCGCAGCAGCTCCACCCGGCGCAGGGTGTCGACGTCGCTGTGCAGGTACCGCACCTGGATGCCGAGTTCGAGGAAGTAGTCCGTGAGGTCCTCGGCCATCTTCTTGGTGAGCGTGGTGACCAGGACGCGCTCGTCCTTCTCCACGCGTGTGCGGATCTCGTGCACCAGGTCGTCGATCTGGCCCTCGGTGGGCTTGACGACGACCTCGGGGTCGACGAGTCCGGTCGGACGGATGATCTGCTCGACGAAGCCGTCCGAGCGGGAAAGCTCGTACTGGCCGGGGGTGGCCGACAGGTACACCGTCTGGCCGACGCGCTCCTGGAACTCCTCCCACTTCAGCGGGCGGTTGTCCAGGGCGGACGGCAGCCGGAAGCCGTGGTCGACCAGGGTGCGCTTGCGGGAGGCGTCGCCCTCGTACATGGCGCCGATCTGCGGCACGGTGACGTGCGACTCGTCGATGACGAGGAGGAAGTCGTCCGGGAAGTAGTCCAGGAGGGTGTTGGGCGGCGATCCCGGTGTGCGGCCGTCGAAGTGCATCGAGTAGTTCTCCACACCGGAGCAGGTGCCGATCTGGCGGAGCATCTCGATGTCGTACGTGGTACGCATGCGCAGTCGCTGGGCCTCCAGCAGCTTGCCCTGCTTCTCCAGCTCGGTCAGGCGCTCGACGAGCTCCTTCTCGATGTCGTTGACCGCGCGCTCCAGCCGCTCGGGGCCCGCGACGTAATGGGAGGCGGGGAAGACGTAGAGGTGCTGGTCGTCGCTGATGATCTCGCCGGTGAGCGGGTGCAGCGTGGACAGCGCCTCGATCTCGTCGCCGAACATCTCGATGCGGACGGCGAGCTCCTCGTAGACCGGGAAGATCTCGATGGTGTCGCCGCGCACGCGGAAGGTGCCGCGGGTGAAGGCCATGTCGTTGCGCGTGTACTGGATGTCGACGAAGCGGCGCAGCAGCTCGTCGCGGTCGATCTCGTCGCCGACGCGCAGCGGGACCATGCGGTCCACGTACTCCTGCGGCGTGCCCAGGCCGTAGATGCAGGAGACGGAGGCGACCACGACGACGTCGCGGCGGGTGAGCAGCGAGTTGGTCGCGGAGTGGCGCAGCCGCTCGACCTCCTCGTTGATCGAGGAGTCCTTCTCGATGTAGGTGTCCGACTGCGGGACGTACGCCTCGGGCTGGTAGTAGTCGTAGTACGAGACGAAGTACTCGACCGCGTTGTTCGGCAGGAGCTCGCGGAACTCGTTGGCCAGCTGGGCGGCCAGGGTCTTGTTCGGCGCCATGACCAGGGTCGGGCGCTGGAGCTTCTCGATCATCCACGCCGTGGTGGCGGACTTGCCGGTGCCGGTGGCGCCGAGCAGCACGACGTCCTGCTCGCCGGCCTCGATGCGCTTGGCGAGCTCGGCGATGGCCGCGGGCTGGTCGCCGCTGGGCTGGTAGGGGCTGACGACCTCGAAGGGCGCCACCGTGCGTTCGATCTGGGAAACGGGCCGCATGTCATCCACGGTACGACCCCCCGCTGACAACGGGTCCGGGTCAGCGGCGCTGGGGGGTGCGGGAGCGGTGCTCGACGGGGCCGCGGGCGCGCAGCCGGGAGCGGACCGAGGGGTGGTGCGCCGGGGAGTGGGCGGGTATCCCGGGCAGGCGTTCGGCGGTGGGCGCAGGCTCCCGGCCCATGACGACCAGCGGGTCGAAGATCACTACGATCCCGGCGAGGACGAGGACGGCGAGCGGACCGACCATCATGGGGCCGAGGAGGGCGGTCGCGGACTCCCCCGTGGCGGGTTCGGCGGTGCCGTGCACGTGCACCTCGACGGCGGCCATGCCGATGTAGTGCATGCCGGTGACCGCGAGGCCCATGACCAGGCTGGCGCCGACGCTCCACAGGAACCCTCGGGCCTGTCCCGCCGCCCACAGCGCGGCGCTGGCGGCGGCCATGGCGACGAGGACCGAGGCGGCGACGGCGACGGTGTTGTACTCGACCCGCCCGTCGAGACTCATTCCGGCCATACCGAGGTAGTGCATGGAGGCCATGCCGAGACCGGTGACGGTCCCCCCGGTGAACAGGGCCGTCCCGGTGGCCCCCCGGTATCCGACGATGAAGATGCCTGTGCCCACCATGACGACGGCGACGGCGAGGCTCGCGTAGGTCATCGCGCGGTCGTAGTGGATCGGCGTTCCCTCGACGGTGAAGCCCATCATCGCGATGAAGTGCATCGTCCAGACGCCGGCGCCGATGGCGGCGGCCCCGAGGGCGAGCCAGCCGGGCCGCCAGGAACGCGGCCCGAGTCCGGCCCGGGTGGTGCAGCGCAGCCCGAGCGCGCCTCCGAGACAGGCCATGAGATAGGCCACCAGAGGTGTTACCAGCCCGTAACTGAATCCGTCGACCGTGCCTTGCATGCGCGGCTGCCCTTCCGCCCTGTACGTCCCGCGTTGCCCCGTTGTGCGCCCCCTCCCAGGACCGCTGCGGCGGCCAGGGTTTCGCAGAGAGTATGACCCCCACCGGAATGGTCGAACGACTATCCGGCAAAGAAACACGTCCTTGCCGCAGGTGTGTGGCACCGGTGTGCGGCGTTCGAGGGCCGTCGTTCAGCCTGTGGCCATCCTGCACCCGTCTCGCGTTGACCCTCTGCTGTCACAGTGGTTCCTACTGTGACCGTTCGACGCGAGGAGTACACATGCACGTACGCGCTGTTGCCGCCTCGACCACCGCGCTCGCGGGAGCCGCCGTCCTCCTGCTGCCGCTCTCCCCGGCCCGGGCCGTCGAGGGCGTCGCCGCGCCCGCACCCGTGGTCGTCGCGCACCGGGGCGCCTCCGGCCACGCGCCGGAGAACACGCTCGCGGCCGTCGACAAGGCGGCCGACCTGGGCGCCGAGTGGGTGGAGAACGACGTCCAGCGCACCAAGGACGGCGAGCTCGTCGTCGTCCACGACGACAGCCTGCAGCGCACCACCGACGTCGAGGAGGTCTTCCCCGACCGTGCGCCGTGGAAGGTGAAGGACTTCACCGCCGCCGAGATAGCCCGCCTGGACGCGGGCAGCTGGTTCGACCCGAAGTACGCGGGCGCGCGCGTGCCGACGCTGGAACAGTTCGTGCACCGGATCGACCAGCACCGGCAGAAGCTGCTGCTGGAGATCAAGAACCCGCAGCTGTACCCCGGCATCGAGCGGGACATCCTCAAGGTGCTCACCGACGAGGGCTGGCTCGACCCGGCGCATGTACGGCAGCGGCTGATCGTGCAGAGCTTCGACGCGGACAGCGTGCGCACGGTCCACCAGCTGGCCCCCGCGGTGAAGACCGGCTTCCTCGGCACGCCGCCGGTCGCGGACCTGCCGGCGTACGCGGCCTTCACCGACCAGATCAACCCCTCGCACGCGTCGCTCACCGCCGACTACATGACCGCGGTGCACGCCTTCAAGGGGGCGCACGGCAAGCGGCTGGAGACGTTCACGTGGACGGTGAACGATGCGGCCGCCGCCCGGCGGGTGGCCGGCTACGGGGTGGACGGGATCATCACCAACCACCCCGACGTGGTGCGTGACGCGGTGGGCGGCTGATCCCTCTGCCGTGGCTGTCCGCCCTGGTCGCCGTTCCGGCCGTTGTTGTCGGTGGCGGGCCGTACGGTGGGGCGCATGAACAGCGACGGGCGGTACGAGCAGCGGGTCGTGTGGGCCGTGGTGGACACCCGCATCGGCCCGCTGCTGCTGGCCGCGACCCTGGAGGGCCTGGTCAACGTGGTGTTCCACGCCACCGACGAGGTGCGTGACAAGGCGTTGGAGCGGCTGGCCTCCCGGCTCGGTTCCGACCCCGTGGAGGAGCCCACCTCCCCCCTGCTGGCCGAGGCGATACGCCAGTTCGACGCCTACTTCGCCGGTGAGCGGCACTCCTTCGAGCTGTCGCTGGACTGGTCGCTGATCTCGGGCTTCAACCGCGAGGTGCTGCGCGAACTGGCCACCACCGTGCCGTTCGGCACGGTGGTGGGGTACGGCGACCTGGCGGGCCGGGTCGGTCAGCCGGGCGCCGCGCAGGCCGTGGGCATGGCCATGGGCGCCAACCCGCTTCCCGTGGTCGTGCCCTGCCACCGGGTCGTGGAGAGCGGCGGCGGCATCGGCGGGTTCGGGGGCGGGCTGGAGACCAAGCGGCGGCTGCTCGCCCTGGAGGGTGTGCTGCCGGAGCCGCTGTTCTGACGGCGCGGGGCCTTGGACCCGCGGTTCAGTCGTAGTGGCGCGCCTCGAAGATGTTGCCGTCGGGGTCGCGGAAGTAGAAGCTGCGCTTGGCCGGGCCGCGTGCGCCGAAGGAGTCGTGGGCGATGTCCGACACCGGGACCGACTGTTCCCGGAGGCGGCCGAGCAGCGCGTCGAAGGCGTCCGCGGACAGCGACAGGCAGACGTGGTTGACGGGGTGGCCGGAGCTGTCGGCGGCCCCGGGAAGCATCGTCATGCGGTCCGCCTTGGCGCGCGGCATGAGGTCGAGGATCGTTTCCTCGCTGACGCGGACCGAGGGGAAGGGCGCCTCGCCGACCGAGAAGTCGGCGAGCCTGACCGGCTCCAGGCCGACGGCCTTCTCGTAGAAGTGCGCGGCGGCGATCGGGTCGCTCACCCAGAGGACGATGTGGTCGAGCCGGGTCGCGTGATCTGTCATGACACCAGCCTCCGTGAGCCGCGTGACGCGCCGCAAGGGTTTGGCCCGGCGTGCCGCCCGCCAGAGATGGAGGGAGAGGCGGCAGACGGGAGGCAACGCGTGGTGCTCATGGTGTCGGAAGAGGTACGGGACGCGATCGCGACGGGCCGGCCGGTGGTGGCCCTGGAGTCCACGATCATCGCCCACGGCCTGCCCCGGCCGCGCAATCTCCAGGTGGCGCGCGAACTGGAGGCCGCGGTGCGGCGGGAGGGCGCGGTCCCGGCGACGATCGCCGTGCTGGACGGCACGCCGCGCGTCGGCCTGGACAAGGAGCAGTTGGAGCGGGTCGCCAACGAGGACGGCATCCGCAAGCTGGGCCACCGTGACCTGCCGCTCGCGGTGGCCGCGGGGGCGAGCGGCGCGACGACGGTCTCGGCGACCGCGATGCTCGCGGCGGTCGCGGGCATCCGGGTCTTCGCCACCGGCGGGCTCGGCGGGGTGCACCGCGAGTGGACGGTCACCCAGGACGAGTCGGCCGACCTGGGGCTGCTGGCGCGCACCCGGATCACGGTGGTGTGCGCGGGAGTGAAGTCGATCCTGGACGTGCCGGCGACCCTGCAGCGGCTGGAGACGCTGGGCGTGGCGGTCGCCGGGTACGGCACGGACCGCTTCCCCGGCTTCTACCTGTCGGACTCCGGGCATGGCGTGGACTGGCGGCTGGACACCCCGGACGAGGTGGCCCGGGTGATGCTGGCGCAGGACGCTCTCGCCGGCCCGGAGTCGGCGCTGATCGTCGCCAACCCGGTGCCGGAGGACGAGCAGCTGGATCCCGGGGTGCACGCGCGGGTGCTCGACGAGGCGCTGCGGGCGTGCGAGGCCGCCGGGGTCACCGGTCAGGGCGTCACCCCGTTCCTGCTGGACCACCTGGTGAGGCACACCGACGGCGCCTCCCTCGAGGCCAATCTGGCGGCGGTGCGCGGCAATGTGGCGCTCGCCGCCCGGGTGGCGGCGGCCTGGGCCGCCCGGGCGTGACCGGGCCGGGCGGGGCGCTGCTGGTCGTCGGCGACGTGATCACGGACGTGGTCGCGTGCCATGCCGGGCCGCTCGCCCCGGGCACGGACACGGCGGCCGTGATCCGGACGGTGCCGGGCGGGGCGGGCGCGAACGTCGCCTGCTGGGCGGCCCGCCGGGGTGGATGCGAGGTGCGGCTGCTGGGACGGGTGGGTGCGGACGCGGCGGTCTGGCACGAACGGGAGCTGGCCGCCTGCGGGGTGCGTCCGCGGCTGGTCGTGGACGCCGACGTGCCCACGGGGACGGTCGTCTGCCTGGTCGACGAGGGTGCGGCGGCCGAGCGGACTTTCCTCACCGACAGCGGTGCGTCGCTGCGGCTCGGGCCCGAGGACTGGTCGGACGCCCTGCTGGACGGGGTGGGTCGGCTGCACCTGTCGGGATATCTGCTGTTCGGCGGGAGCAGCCGGGCCCTGCTGGCGGTGGCGGTGAAGGCGGCGGGGGCGCGCGGGGTGCCGGTGAGCGTGGACCCGGCGTCGGCCGGGTTCCTGGCCGAGCTGGGCCCGGACCGCTTCCTGTCGCTGGTGGAGGGCGTGGACGTGCTGCTGCCCAGCCGCGACGAGGCCCGCCTTCTGACGGGGTGTCCGGACGTGGCGGAGGCAGCGGCGTCGCTGAGCCGGTCGGTGCCGCTGGTGGTGGTCAAGCTCGGCGCGGAGGGTGCGCTGCTGGCGCGGTCCGGAAGGGTGTGCGCACGTGTTCCCGCGCTGCCGGTGACGCCGCGGGACACGACCGGCGCGGGCGACGCCTTCACCGGGTCTTTCCTCGCGGCGCTGCTGTCCGGTGCGGATCCCGTGCGGGCGGCGGAGGAGGGGTGCCGGGCGGGGGCGGCGGCGGTGGAGCGGGTGGGTGCACGGCCGCCGGTGCGGGACTGAAGGCCGTCGCCAAGGCGTGTCCCCCCCTTGTCCACAGGCCTTGTCCACGCGGGCCTTGTCCGCGGGCCTTGTCCGCAGGCCTTGTCCGCAGGCGGGCACCGGCCGGAAGCTGCCGTCCGCACAGGCCCGCACGCGCCCTCCCGTCGCCGGTCGCGGGCGGAGGGGTCAGCCGGAGGCGGACCGGGCGTAGACGCTCTCCGCAAAGGCGGCGATCTGTTCGCCCGTCAGGTGCTGGGCCAGATCGGCCTCGCTGATCATGCCGACGAGACGCTTGTCGTCGATGACGGGCAGCCGGCGGATCTGGTGGGTGCGCATCTCGGTGAGGACGTCGTCGACGTCGGCGTCGGACTCGATCCAGCGCGGTGTGCCCTTGGCCATCTCGCCCGCGGTGACCTTGGCGGGATCGTGGCCCATGGCGACGCAGCCGACGACGATGTCGCGGTCGGTGAGGATGCCGCACAGCCGTTCGTTCTCGTCGCTGATGGGGAGCGCGCCGACGTTCAGTTCGCGCATCAGCTGTGCCGCTCGGTCGAGGGTTTCGTGCGCGGGGATCCACTGGGCGCCGCGGTGCATGATGTCTCCGGCGGTGGTCATGAGGTACCTCCCGGTGCCGGACGGCCGGCGCGGCGCGGGGCGCGCCGCGAGTCCCGACGCCCTTCATTGTCGTCGCGCCGCTCCCGGACGGCACCCGCAGCGGAAGCCGGCGCGCCCTCGGCCCCGGCACGGCCCCGACTCCGGCCCGGCCCAGCTCTGCGCCGTGTTCTCAGCCACGCCAGGCCGGGCGGCGGGGATCGTCGGCCCGTACGAGCACGTCGGCGGTGCCGGCCGGGTCGGTCTCCTGCTCGTAGCGCTCGAAGGCGGGCAGGGTCCAGTGCTCTGCCTCCGGGGTACGGCGGCGCAGCGCACCGGGTGAGAGGAGGACGTGGACGCTCAGGTCGAAGGGGAACCAGTGGTGCAGGAGGAGCGGGCCGTGCAGCAACAGCACCCCGCCGGGCGGCAGTTCGACGTACGGGCTGCGGGTGGCGCGGTCGCTGACCGGGTCCCGGAGGTCGGGCAGCACCCGCCCGCTGCCGCCGGGGCCGAGCGGGCCGAACACCTCGCGCCACAGGGCGCCGGTGTCGTACCAGCCGCTGTAGTAGGACTCCAGGTCCTGGTGGCCGTACTCGAGCCGGACCGAGGCGGGGCGCAGGAAGTCCTCCGTGCCGACGACCAGGCCTGCGCGGCCGCGGACGCGCAGCGCCTCGGCGAGCCGTTCGGCGAGGTCTCCCGGGCGGGCGGCCGGGGCGCCGTCGAGGGCGACGCGGGGCCAGGGGGCGCCGTCGGCCGTGTCGAGGTCCAGCAGGCGTTCGGCGAGCAGGTCGACGAGCCGGTCCCAGGTGATCGCTTCGAGTCGCACACGGCCATGATGCGGCACGTCCCGGACGGCACCGGAATCGCCGGGAGGACCGGGCGCCCTGGGCGGGCGCGGGCGGTGGACGCTCGCGCATGGGTGCGCGTCGCACGGCCATGGTCCGGCGCGGCGGGGTCTCGTTCACTGGTGGTGCGGGCGGCCGGGGGAAGGGCCAGCCCGGAGGGACGGGGACGACGGGGACGACAGGGACGACGAGGTGACGACATGGGTGACGGGGCGTACGCCGTACTGACGGCGCTGGGTGTGCTGGGGACCGGGCTGGTGGCCGGGGTGTTCTGCGCGTTCTCGACGTTCGTGATGCGAGGGCTGGCGGCGCTGCCGGCGGCGCGCGGTGCGGCCGCGATGCAGGCGGTCAACGTGGCGGCGGTGCGGCCGCCGTTCATGGCGGTGTTCCTCGGCACGACGGTGCTGAGCGTGGTGCTCACGGTGGTGACGCTCGTGGCGTGGCCGGACGAGGGGGCGGTCGCGTCCGTGGTGGGAGGCGCGCTGTTCCTGTGCGGGTCGTTCGGGCTGACCGTGGCGGCCAACGTTCCCCGCAACGAGCGCCTGGCCCGTCTCGACCCGGGCGGTGCGGAGGCGGCCGCGTACTGGCCGGAGTACGTGCGCGGGTGGACGCGGTGGAACCACGTCCGCACCGTCGCCTCCGCCGGGGCCGCGCTGGCGTACCTCCTCGCCCTCACCGGCTGAGGCGCCGTACGCGCGCTGTCCGGCACGCTGCGTGCCGGGGTGGGCGGACGTATCGTGAGCGCAGGAGTGCCGCCCGACGACGCACGGCCTGTCCCCGCGCACGCAAGGAAGACGGCCATGGCAGATCCCAAGGGTTTCCTCACCACGCCCCGCCAGGAATGGCCGCGCCGGCCGGTGGAGGAGCGCGTACGCGACTGGGACGAGGTGTACGTACCCGGGGGACTGCTGCCGATCATCAGCGAGCAGGCCGACCGGTGCATGGACTGCGGTGTGCCGTTCTGCCACGAGGCCTGTCCGCTGGGCAATCTCATTCCGGAGTGGAACGACCTGGTCTCCCGGGAGGACTGGCGGGCGGCGGCGGAGCGGCTGCACGCCACGAACAACTTCCCCGAGTTCACGGGGAGGCTGTGCCCGGCGCCCTGCGAGGCCGGCTGTGTGCTCGCCATCAACCAGCCGGCGGTGACCATCAAGAACGTCGAGTGCGCCGTCGCCGACAAGGCGTGGGAAGAGGGGTTCGCCGCACCGGCCCCGCCGGACCGGCTGTCCGGGCGGACGGTCGCGGTCATCGGTTCGGGCCCCACCGGGCTGGCCGCCGCCCAGCAGCTGACGCGGGCCGGGCACACGGTCGCCGTGTACGAGCGCGACGACCGGATCGGCGGGCTCATGCGGTACGGGATCCCCGAGTTCAAGATGGAGAAGCATCACCTGGAGCGGCGCGTGGAGCAGATGCGGGCCGAGGGGACGAGGTTCCGCACGTCGACCACGGTCGGGCAGGACGTGGACGCGACGGAGCTGCGGAGCCGCTACGACGCGGTGGTGATCGCCACGGGGGCGACGGCGTGGCGGGAGCTGCCGGTGCCGGGGCGTGGCCTCGCGGGCATCCACCAGGCGATGGAGTACCTGCCGCTGGCCAACCGGGTGTCCGAGGGCGACCTGGAGAGGTCGCCGCTGTCGGCGGAGGGGCGGCACGTGGTGATCGTCGGGGGCGGGGACACGGGCGCGGACTGCCTGGGGACGGCGGTGCGGGAGCGGGCCGCGTCGGTCACCCAGCTGGACATCTACCGGAAGCCGGGCAGTGATCGCGACGAGGAGAACGAGCCCTGGCCGACGTATCCGAAGCTGTACCGGCTGTCGGCGGCGCACGAGGAGGCGGGCGCGCTGCGGACGGCGCCGGCGGCGGAGGCCGACGCGCGGTTGTTCGCCGCGTCGACGCTGCGGTTCGAGGGGGACGAGGAAGGGCGGGTGCGCGGGCTGCACCTGGTCGAGGTGGACGCGGAGCGCAGGCCGGTGGCGGGGACGGAGCGGACGCTGCCCGCCGATCTGGTGCTGCTCGCGCTCGGCTTCTCCGGGCCGGACCAGGGCGACGGGATCATCGCGCAGCTCGGTCTCGAACTGGAGCCGCGCGGCACGATCGCGCGCGGGCCGGACTTCGCCACGAACGTGCCGGGCGTCTTCGCGGCGGGAGACGCCGCCCGGGGGCAGTCCCTGATCGTGTGGGCCGTCGCGGAGGGGCGGGCGGTGGCGGCGTCCGTCGACCGTTGCCTCACGGGTGGCACGACCCGTCTGCCCGCGCCGATCGGCCCGTACGACCGGCCCATGACCGTCTGACCGAGTCCGCGCACATCTCTGCTCGGCCAGGCCCGCACGTCCGTCGTGGCGCGTCGCACCGTGGCCGGAATGCGTCCTCGCACCCACCCGGCGGACGCCTACCCGTCCGCGCTTCCGAAGCGCCGCCCGGCGACGCCCCCGAGGCGCCCGCATGCCGACGCCCCCGGGGATCCCGCCCGAGCCGGGCCCCAGGGGCGTCGAAGCCGAACGCGAAGCGTACCTACGGCTTGCGCGCCACCGCGCCGTAGCCGGGGATGACCCCGTCGTCCTGGCCGGGGACCGGGTCGCCCAGCTCGGGGTGCCACAGGTGCGGCACCTGGACGCCCGGTTCCACGAGGTCGAGGCCGTCGAAGAAGCGGGTGAACTCCTCGCGGCTGCGCAGGGCCAGGGTGACGCCCGCGCCCTTGAGCTTCGCCGTGGCCTCGTCCGACTCCTCCGGGGTGAAGTCGGCCGTGGCGTGGCTGATCACCAGGTGGCTGCCCGCGGGCAGGGCGTCCACCAGCCGCGCCACCAGTTCGTGCGCGCCGTCCTCGTCGGGCACGAAGTGCAGCAGCGCGATGAGCGACAGCGCGATCGGCTCGTCGAAGTCGAGGACCTTGCGCGCGCCCTCCAGGATGGTGTCCGGATCCCGGACGTCGGCCTGGAGGTAGTCGGTGACGCCCTCGTCCGTGCCGCGCAGCAGGGCCGCCGCGTGAGCCAGCACGATGGGGTCGTTGTCGCAGTAGACGACGCGGGCGTCCGGTGCGATCCGCTGGGCTATCTGGTGCAGGTTCGGCTCGGTGGGGATGCCGGTGCCGATGTCGAGGAACTGGCGCACGCCCTGTCCGGCGAGCCAGCGCGTGGCGCGCTGCATGAACGCGCGGTTGACGCGCGCCATGACCGGCACCCTCGGTTCCAGGGCGAGCATCTGCCGGCCCATGGCCTCGTCGACCGGGTAGTTGTCCTTGCCTCCGAGGTACCAGTCGTACATCCGCGCCGGATGCGGTCTGGTGGTGTCGATCTCCACGGGGTTCTGCCCGGTCATGACGGACTCCGTAACTGTCTGCAAGCGTTAGTGATCAATTCAGTGCCAAGTCGGTGCCAAGGGAAAAGCAAAGGTAGTGCGGCAATCGGAGGTCAGGACAGCAGGAAATCCGCCTCTCCGGCCTTGGCCCCTTCGATGAAGGCCGTCATCTCGGCGGAGGTGTAGATGAGCGCCGGACCGTCCGGGTCGGTGGACTGGCGGACGGCGATCCGGCCGTCGTCCAGCTTCATCGCCTCCAGGCAGTTGCCGCCGTTGCCGCCGCTCCAGGGCTTGTGCCAGCCCTCGCTGCCCAGCTCCCGGGCGGGCATGCCGTTGTAGATCCTCCTGGCGTGCGCCCGCGCACCCGGCTGGGTCTTCGGGGGCTTGATGAGTTCCATTCACAGCTCCTTGCGGAGATCCCGGAGGACCTCCTTCGTGCGATGTGCCGTGGCGGCCTGCGCCGCCATGCGGTCCATGACCTCGAGGTGGGTCGCCACCTCGGTGCGCGCGTCCAGGTAGACGGCGCCGGTCAGGTACTCGCTGTAGACCATGTCCGGCAGTTCGGGCATGGCAAATCGGAACAGCACGAACGGCCCGTACGTGCCTGGGTGGGGCCCGCTGTCGAAGGTCGCGATCTGCAGCGTCACGTTGGGCAGCGCCGACGCCTCGAGCAGCTTGTCGATCTGCGCGCGCATCACCTCCGGGCCGCCGACCCGGCGGCGCAGCACGGTCTCGTCCATGACGACCCACAGCCGGGGCGCGTCCTCGCGGGTGAGCAGTTCCTGCCGCCGCATGCGCAGGTCCACGTGGCGCTCTATGTCCTCGGGGCGGGTCTGCCCTATGGCGCCGGAGCGGAGCACGCCGCGCGCGTAGTCCTCGGTCTGGAGCAGCCCGGGGACGAAGTGGGGTTCGTAGCTGCGGATGAGGGAGGCCGCACCCTCCAGGCTGACGTACATGGAGAACCAGCCGGGCAGGATGTCGTGGAAGCGCTGCCACCAGCCGGGCTTGTTGGCGTCCTCCGCGAGCTGGACGAAGGCCTCGGCCTCCTCGTCGGAGACGCCGTAGGCCTTCAGCAGCAGCTGGAGGTAGGGGATCTTGAGCGCCACCTCGGCCATCTCCATGCGGCGCACGGTGGCGGGGGCGACGCGCAGGATGCGGGCGGCCTCCTCCCGCTTGAGACCCGCGCGCTCGCGCAGATCCAGCAGGCGGCGCCCGAGGACGACCTGCCCGACCGTCGGCGCGGACCGGGGTTCGCTCACGCTTCACCTCCCTCGAACAAATCCTGACAGCCCGGCGGCGCCGTCCGGTGATCTGGCGCGGAGATCAACTGATCCGAACACATATTCGAATCGATTTCCGGCGATCCCAACTGGCGTCGCGCGAGGTGCTGTTGCGAGCAGTGTGCCACGCCCGTCCAGACCGTCACACAGCACTCTGCATTTTTCAGAGTGACACTTGCCAAGTGTTCACGACGGGGCGATAGTGGCAAGCGTGATTCCGTCCGCGCCCTTAGGAACAGACGCCGCCGCGGCTCCCGTGGGCCTCGGCGCCGCCCCGGCCACCGCCCCCTCCGGGGCCTCCGCCGAGCGCCGGTTCCGGTTCGAACTGGCCGCTCACCCTGGCTCCCCCGCGCAGGCGAGACGGCTGACACGGGCCCGGCTGACCGGCTGGTCGGTCTGCGAGGACACCTGCGACACGGCGGCCCTGGTCGTCTCCGAACTGGTCACCAACGCCATCGTGCACACCGCGAGCAGCCATGTCGTCTGCGAGCTGCACGACGGCGACGACCTGCTGCGCATCGCCGTGCGGGACGAGGGCTGCGCGCCGGGCCGGCCGCGGGCGAACACCCGGCAGCAGCCGGAGGAGGAGCACGGGAGAGGTCTGCTCCTCGTCGACGCCCTGTGCCACGCGTGGGGCGCCCACGAACACGGCCCCGGCCTGCTGGTCTGGGCGGAACTCCCCCGCACCGCCGACTCCCCCGGCAACCCCGCCGAACCGCTCAACGACCTCGGCTGGGGCGCCCGGCCCAAGCCCGGTCCGGCCACCGGCTCGGAGGACGGCGAGGACGAGACCGGCGACGGCGACGCCGCCCACCCCGCCGAGCAGCGCCTGCACACACCCGCGGACCGGGACGGAGGCCGGAAGTGACCGGCCCCGGCGGCACGCGCGTGCTGAGCCTGGACTCGCTGGTCCGGATCCAGCGCGGGCGGCTGGCGGCGGACGCGCCTCGACGGCTCCCCGTGCCCGACGGCATGACCGCCCCGATGGGCTGCGACGCGGTGGCCGTGCCGGCCCGCTTCGGCCCGCTGGTCCTGCCCCGGCTCCCCCGCGTGGGGTGCGTGTACGCCGACGACGCGCACTGGTGGTGGCTGGTCCCGTCCGACTCGGACTACGCGCTTGAGTGGCCCGCCCCCGCGCACTATGCCGCCGGCGCGGTCCTCCCCGACTCCCCCGGCGACACGGACGCGGCCGGCCTGCCGGGGCTGATCCACCGCCCCGACGGGACGCTCCCCTACACGCCGCCGATACCGCTCTACCTGGCCCTGTGCCGGCTCACCGGCACGACCCCCGTCTGGTCACGCCCCGTCACCGCCTGACGGCCCCGCACGGCGCCGCCCGGCCGGGGTCACGCCACCGCCTCACCGCCGGCGCCCTCGCCGCGGACGATCACCAGGAACATGTCGGTGGCGAGGTCCATGACGACCTCGGCGGGCAGGCCCTCCAGGCGCCGCGCGTGCGCGAACTCCTCCGCGGGCCACGAGCCACGCGGTCCACCTGCGGGAAAGCGTTCGAGCACGGTTCGCCCGTTCACCCTGCCACCTCCATGTAGCGCTGTACTCGTAGAGTTAAACGCCAACCATGGGGCGAACGCCTCGTCCGGTGACGGTACTGAGACGTAGTTGACACCCGTTCACTGCCAAGTGTGAGCGCGCTCTCAGCTTTTCGGAGTAATCCGTCACCGTCCGTGTCAGTCGTCGTACTCGTCGTGGTAGCGGAGCTGCTCCCGCACCACAGGCGCCCCTACGGCGTGCGCGCGCCCCTGGGGCTCCTCCCAGGGCTCCTGTCTGCCGAGCGCGGTGAGGTCCAGCAGGCTGGTGGTGGAGCCCAGACCCTCCAGGCCGCGGCCGGACGCCGAGTAGGTGTGGAAGACGCGGTCTCCGTCGCGCAGGAAGCAGCTCACGCCGGGGCGCTGCGCCGTCCCGGCGTCCTCCTCCGGCAGCACCCCGAAGTCCGCGTCGAAGTCGCCGGGATGCGAGGAGTACCAGGGCGCGGTCCATCCCATCCGGGCCTTGAACGGCAGGATGCGGGTGAACGGCGCACGGGAGACGGCGGCGAACGTGGTGCGCCGCGCGTGCAGGTGGGCCAGGTGCCCGATCTGGTCGAGGAAGGCGGAGCAGCAGCGGCACCCGGTCTCCCACTCCGGGTCGAACACGAAGTGGTGCACAACGAGCTGCTGCCGCCCCTGGAAGAGGTCCAGCAGGGTGGCCTTGCCGTCGCCGCCCTCGAAGACGTACTCACGGTCGACGGGGACCATGGGCAGCCGGCGCCGTTCGGCATGGAGGGCGTCGAGCGCGCGGATGACGGCCTTCTCCTTCTCGAGCAGTTCCTCGCGCGCCGCGCGCCACTCGGCGCGCGGGACGATCTCCGGAAGCGACATGGTTCCTCCTGTGCAACGGTCCCGTTGCGAGGGGTGACCGGGCCGCCGCGCGGAACTCATCGGCCGCGTACGAAATTTTTCCCGCCACCGCGACACGGGCCGCTCAGGTGTCGTACTCCTGGATGCGCCGGCCGTGGGAGCGGTCGACGAGGGCGGGCAGGCGCTCGTCCAGTTCGCGCACGACCTCGGGGACGTCGATGGTCAGCAGGCGCCGGTCGCGCATGAGGACCCGGCCGTCCACGACGGTCGTGCGGACGCCGGCGGCGCGGGCGCTGTGCACCAGGGTCGCGGCGAGGTCGTGCACGGGCTGGGTGTGCGGTCCTGTGAGGTCGGCCAGGACGAGGTCGGCCCGGTGACCGGGCGCGATGCGGCCGACGCTGCCCTCCAGGCCGACCGCGCGGGCGCTCTGCAGGGTGGCGTGGTGCAGGGCCTGACGTGAGGTCAGCCAGCGCGGGTCGCCCTCGGTGGACTTCTGGATCAGCGACGTGAGCGCCATGGACTCCCACACGTCGAGGGAGTTGTTGGACGCGGCGCCGTCCGTGGCGAGCCCGACCGGCACGCCGACCTCCCGCAGCGCACGTACGGGCGTGGTGGTGGGCCAGGCGAACTTCAGGTAGCCGCGGGGCGCTGTCGCCACCGCCGTACGCCCCCGCGCGCGTGCGAGGAGCGGCAGATCGCTCTCGACGATGCCGGTGCCGTGGGCGATGAGCACGTCGGTGTCCAGGACACCGGTGCGGTGCAGCACCTCGACGGGGGTGACCCCGTGCCGGGTGAGGGACGCCTCGGTCTGGTCGCGGTTCTCGGCGGCGTGCAGATGGACGGGCAGACCGTGCTCGTGGGCCTTCTCGGCGGTGGCGGCGAGGTCGGCGTCGTCCACCGTGTAGGGGGCGTGCGGGGCGAGCGCCGTGGTGATGCGCCCGCCGGCCGTGTCCCGGTGGCGCAGCGCGAACTCCAGGGACTTCTCCCGTCCCTGAGGGCCCTGGGAGGAGAAGTACGCCTCCCCCAGCAGGGCGCGCATGCCGCACGCGTCGACCACCTCGGCGACCGCGTCCATGGCGAAGTAGTGGTCGGCGAAGCAGGTGACGCCGGCCCGGATCATCTCCGCGCAGGCGAGCAGCGCGCCGAGGGTGACGTCCCGCTCGGTGAGGTTGGACTCCACCGGCCAGACGACGTCGTTGAACCACGCCTCCGTCGGCAGGTCCTCGGCGAGTCCGCGCAGGGCGGCCATCGGGGCGTGGGTGTGACAGTTGATCAGGCCGGGCAGCGCGACCTGCCCGCGGGCGTCGATCCACTCGTCGGCCGTGCGCCCGGCGACGGCCCCGGCGTCGGTCACCTCCTCGACGACCCCGTCGCGGACGACGACGGCGGCGTCCTCGAGAAAGACGGCCTCTTCTTGATCGTCGTGCGTGAGGACGGTGCATCCGGTGATGATGAGGCCGGCGGGACTCTTCACGGCAGAAGGCGTCATCACGTCAACGTACGACGGGACTCCGACGCCGGGGGAGCCGAACCGCGACATCCCGTCGCGGCTCTGTCGCACGGCGGGCCGGGCGCGCACCCTGGCCTCACCACGAGCCCGCCCACGGCTGAAAGGGGCCCGCCTTGCTCCTCGGCACCTGGAACCTGGAGAACCTGTACCGGCCCGGCGGCCCCTACGGGCCCGACGACGAGGCCGCCTACGCGTCGAAGCTGGCCGCGCTCGCCGCGGTGATCACGGAACTGGATCCGGGGCTGCTCGGCGTGCAGGAGGTGGGCGACCCCGGCGCGCTGGAGGATCTGGCGGGGATGCTCGGTGACGACTGGCACGTCGCGCTGTCCTCCCACGCCGACGGGCGGGGCATACGGGTGGGCTTCCTCAGCCGTACGGAGCTGACGGTGGTCGCCGACACGGCGGCGTTCCCGCCGCGGATGCTGCCGGTGCAGGCGGACGACACCGGGCTGACCGCCTCTCAGGCCGGGCGCGGCTTCCTCGCGGTGGAGGTCGAGGGCGAGCGGGGCCCGTTGCGGGTGGCGGTGTGTCATCTGAAGTCGAAGCTGCTGTCGTACCCGGACGGTCGCTTCCAGCCACGCGACGAGGGCGAACGGGCCCGGTACGGCGCCTACGCGCTGTACCGGCGGGCGGCCGAGGCGGCGGCGTTACGCGCGCTGGCGGACCGGCTGCTGGAGGGTGACGGGCGGGAGCGGGACGTGGCGGTGCTCGGCGACCTCAACGACGAGGTGCAGGCGGCGACCACGCAGTTGCTGCTGGGGCCGCCCGGCTCGGAGATCGGCACGCCGGGGTACGACCGGCCGGACCGGGGGGACGCGGTCCGGCTGTGGGACGTGGCTCCGCTGATCCCGGCGTCGGAACGCTATTCACGGGTGAACTCGGGGCGCCGGGAGCTGATCGACCATGTGCTGCTCAGCCACCGGCTGGTGCGGAGGGTGTCGGCGGCGGGGACGGGACTGCCGTCCGACGGGCCGCCCCGTCTGCCGTCCGTGGGGACGGATCCCGGGGAGCGGCGGGGGGCGGCGGGGTCGGATCATGCGCCGGTGTGGGTGCGGGTGGGGTGAACGCGGGGCGTTCTTCTTTCGGGGGGGTGGGGGGTCTTTGCGGGCGGGGGGCGTTGCCCTGCGGGCGGGTGGGTGCCGGGGTGTTGCCCTGCGGGCGGCTTGGCGGGTCGGCGGGTGCCGGGGTGTTGCCCTGCGGGCGGCTTGGCGGGTCGGCGGGTGCGGGTTCGTGGGGGTTGATGGCGCAGTTCCCCGCGCCCCCTTGGGGCGCTGTCAGCCGACGCCGATGGGGCGGTGGCCGGGGGGCAGGGCGCTGTGGTGGGTCAGTTTGTTCTGGAGGGACGTGAGGAGGCCGAGGTGGTGGGGGTCGAGGGTGCCGGTGTCGTCGAGGTGGACGGCGCAGGCGGTGGTGGTGTCGACGAGCCGTTCGAGGGTCGTGGCGATCTCGTCCGCGCCGTCCGCGTGCCGGGCGAGGGGCGGAAGTTCGGCGGAGGCGAGGGCGATCGCGGCACGGGCCTCGGCGAGGGTGCGGTAGGCCTCACGGCGCAGCGCCCAGCGGGCCTCACGGTCCTCGGACTCCGACAGCACGTGGGCGAGGTACTCGCCTGCCGCGCCGCTCGCCCCGGCAAGCCGGGCGCGGATGGCGTCGCCTCGCCGGCCGGGCGTGGGCAGGTGTCCGACCACCAGCACGATGGCACAGGCCAGCAGGGTTTCGCCGATCCGGGCGAGGGACGCCTGGGGTTCGCCGCCGGCCATCACCAGGGCCAGGACGAGCACGGTGACGACGGCGGTCTGCGCGGCGAAGTGCCGGGTGGCGAGCGGGATCAGCGCCCCGCAGACGGTGACGAGGACGACGAGACCTTCCGGCCGGGGCAGCACCGCGGCGAACCCGGCGAACAGCAGCGCGCCCAGCACGGTTCCGGCGGCGCGTGACAGCACGCGGGAGGCCAGCGGCCCGAGGTCGGGCTTGACGAGGAAGACGGCGGTGGCGGGCAGCCAGTACCAGTGCTCGTGCTGGCCGTACCAGCGTGCGTGGTAGAGGGCCTGGGCGACGGCGGCGCTCACGCCGAAGCAGAGGGCGACGCGCACCCCGTACTCGCGGCCGCGGGCGCCGAGGACGGTCCGCAGGACGGCGGCCCGGGTGCGCCTGCGGCCGTGCAGCCGCCGGCTGTCGGCCCGGTCGAACGCCTCGGCCGCGTACAGCAGGGCGTCGTCCAGGGCGCGCAGGCCGGGCGCGGAGCGGGTGGGGGCGGGCAGCGGGCCGGTGGGGGCTCCGTTGCGCACGGCTGCGGCGAGGCGGCGGGGCGCCTCGGACGTACGGTCCGGCACCGGGTCGCCCGCCCAGGCCAGCGCGGTCGCGGCTTCGGCGAGCGGGAGGGCCGCGGCGTACTGGGCGTGCAGCCGGCGTTCGGCCGCGGAGGAGGGGCGGCGGCGCAGCCGGGGGCCGGCGAGCGCGTCCTGCGCCTGGTCGAGGGCGGCGGTGAGCGCGGCCCTCCGTGCGGTGGCCCCGTCCGAGCCGGCGGCGTCGAGCAGCCCGGCGACGGCCTCGTACACCCCGGCGACTGCGGCGCGCTCCCCGTCGAAGCGCAGCTCGAAGCGGCGGTCTCCGGCGAGGGTGTGGGAGGTGGGCAGCGCGAGCCGCAGCAGGAGCAGCCAGGCGGCGCCCGCGGCGAAGGCGACGGCCCGCAGCCAGCCCGGCTCGGGCAGCGGCATGCCCGCCCCGACGGCGGCGCCCACCAGCAGCTGCGTCCCGGCGGAGGAGCCGACAGGGCCCAGCGCGCTGATCCCCCCGGCGGCCAGACCCAGCACGGTGAGCAGCAGGGTGAGCAGCACGGCGGGCGCGTGGTCCCCGGCGAGGGTGCCCGTCAGCAGCCCGGCCGCTCCCGCGAGGGCGGGCGTCCCGATCCGGGCCACGGAGGCGCGCCGGCTGCCGGGCCGGTCGTTGATCCCGGCGAACATGGCGCCGATCGCGGCGACCACCCCGAGGGTGGGCCGCCCGGCGAGCACGGCGGCGAGCAGCAGCGGCCCGCCGCCCAGCGCCCCACGCAGCACCGCGCTCCGGGAGACCGGCCCCCGCTGGGAACGGAGGGCATGGGCGAGCCACGGGGGTACGGCTGGGGCGGTGCGGGTCACAGGGCTCCTGTCGTCCGGTCGCTGCGGCTGCTCCTTCGGGCAACGCTGACCGGGGCGGAACTCATGCCCCACGGTAGGCGGCCTTCACCGCCGGGAGGGAACGGGCCTGTTTCCCCGGTGTGACAGCCGGGCCGGCCCGCCCGTCCGCCGTCCGCGGACCTCACGGTGGCCCAGGCCCCGGCTCGCTGAAATGCCCAGCAGTATTAGCCGCTTCCTGCCCCCTCGCCCATCGAATTGCGCCGTTGGTGGGAAAGAACGCTCTCCGCGCGCCCAGGGTGTGCGGTGGACCTACGCTGCGGACATGGGGAGGCACAGTCCACGCCATTTCCGTTCGAGGAGAGCTGATGGCTGATCGCGTTACAGCTCCGCGCCGACGCGGCTATCGCGAAGGCATAGGCGGCGAGATGCTCGCCGAATTCCTGGGGACTTTCGTCCTCATTCTGCTGGGTATCGGATCCGTCGCCGTCGCGCTCGTGGGTCTGCCCGGTTCCGGGCGCCAGTTCGTGGACTTCGGCCCGGCGAACTGGCTCATCATCTGCTGGGGCTGGGGCTTCGGCGTCATCTTCGGCGTCTACGTGGCGGGCGGCATCAGCGGCGCCCACCTCAACCCGGCGGTGACCCTGGCCTTCACGGCGCGCAGGGATTTCCCCCTGAAGAAGGTGCCGGCCTACTGGCTGGCCCAGCTTCTCGGCGCCTTCGTCGCCGCCGCACTCGTCTACGCCTGCTACCACTGGGCGATCGACGCCGCCGACGCGAAGGCCGGTCTGGCCCGTGACGAATCACTGGGCACCTATTCCATCTTCGCGACCTTCCCCGCTGAATACTTCGGGGATTCATGGTGGGGTCCGCTGCTAGACCAGATCGTGGGCACCGGAATTCTCCTGCTCCTGATCTGCGCGCTCATCGACATGAAGAATGTCGCGCCCCTCGCGAATCTCCACCCGTTCCTCATCGGCCTGGTGGTCGTCGCCATCGGCATGACCTTCGGCACGAACGCCGGATACGCCATCAATCCCGCGCGCGATTTCGGCCCCCGGCTGTTCACCTACTTCGAGGGCTGGGGAGACATCGCCTTGCCGGGCACGTTCGGGTGGTTCAGCGGCTACTGGTGGATCCCGATCGTCGGCCCGCTGATCGGCGGCGTCGTCGGCGTGCTGGTGTACGACCTGATCATCAAGCCGGTGATCAACGCCAGGACTCGGGCGATGGAGGACCAGGAGGAAGGCCCGGCCACCGAGGAGGTGTGAGGCCCCGGGACCCGTCGTCGTCAGTCAGGAAAGGTTTGAGCGATGCCCGAATTCGTCGGCGCTGTGGACCAGGGGACCACCAGCACCCGCTTCATGATCTTCGATCATGCCGGTAACGAGGTGGCGAAGCACCAGCTGGAGCACCAGCAGATCCTGCCTCGTTCCGGCTGGGTCGAGCACGACCCGGTGGAGATCTGGGAGCGCACCAACACGGTGATCCAGAACGCCCTCCGCGACGGCGGCCTGTCGGCCTCCGACCTGCGGGCCATCGGCATCACCAATCAGCGTGAGACGACCGTCGTGTGGGATCCGCGCACCGGCCGTCCGTACTACAACGCGATCGTCTGGCAGGACACGCGCACCGACAGCATCGCCGCGGCCCTCGAGCGCGAGGGGCATGGCGACACGATCCGCCACAAGGCGGGCCTGCCGCCGGCCACCTACTTCTCCGGCGGCAAGATCAAGTGGCTGCTGGACAACGTGGACGGGCTGCGCGAGGCGGCCGAGGCGGGCAACGCCCTGTTCGGCAACACGGACGCCTGGGTGCTGTGGAACCTCACCGGAGGTCCGAACGGCGGCATCCACGCCACGGACGTGACCAACGCCAGCCGCACCATGCTGATGAACCTGGAGACCCTCGACTGGGACGACGAGCTGCTCGGCATCTTCGGCATCCCGCGCTCGATGCTCCCGGCCATCCACCCCTCCTCGCATCCGGAGGCGTTCGGCCAGGCCCGTACGTCCCGGCCGCTGGGCGCCGCCGTGCCGATCACCGGCGTCCTCGGCGACCAGCACGCGGCCACCGTGGGGCAGGTCTGCTTCTCCCCGGGCGAGGCGAAGAACACGTACGGCACCGGCAACTTCCTGGTGCTGAACACCGGCACCGAGCTGGTCCGTTCGCAGAACGGCCTGCTGACGACGGTGGCGTACCAGTTCGCCGGCAGCCCGGCGGTGTACGCGCTGGAGGGCTCCATCGCCGTGACCGGCGCGGCGGTGCAGTGGCTGCGCGACCAGCTGAAGATCATCGGAAGCGCCCCGGACAGCGAGCAGCTGGCGCGGTCGGTGGAGGACAACGGCGGCATGTACTTCGTGCCGGCCTTCTCCGGCCTCTTCGCCCCCTACTGGCGTTCCGACGCCCGAGGCGCCATCGTCGGCCTGTCCCGGTACAACACGGGCGGCCACATCGCGCGGGCCACGCTGGAGGCGATCTGCTACCAGAGCCGCGACGTGGTCGAGGCGATGGAGCAGGACTCCGGGGTGCACCTGGACGTGCTCAAGGTGGACGGCGGCGTCACCGCGAACGACCTGTGCATGCAGATCCAGGCGGACGTGCTCGGGGTTCCGGTCAGCCGGCCCGTCGTCGCGGAGACCACCGCGCTGGGCGCCGCGTACGCCGCGGGCCTCGCCACGGGCTTCTGGAGCGACGAGAACGAGCTCCGCTCGCACTGGCAGGAGTCCAGGCGCTGGGAGCCGTCGTGGGACGAGGACCGGCGCCGCCAGGGCTACGAGGACTGGAAGCGGGCCGTCGAGCGCACCCTGGACTGGGTGAAGGTCGACTGATCCCGGGGCGACCGGCTTCTCGGCGGTCGCCTCGCGCGACGGCTCAGCGGTCGGCGATGTCCTCACGCAGACCGTCGGAGAACTCCCACCAGGACAGCGGGAGCCAGTCGCCGTTGACGAACGCGTCCACGGTCGCACCGCGGCCGCGGACCGTCACGGTCGTGCCCGGGGGGTACGTGGTGCCGGACAGCCCGGGCACGGCCACCAGCAGTGTTCCCAGCCTCTGAGCTGCCATGTTCCGCCCTTCCCCTCTCGTCGGATGTCGCGTCGGGTGGCGTCCTGATCGCCGGGTGCGACGACCCCGGGAACGGGGCGGGCGTCGCACGATATTCGTCGGACTCTACCGGCTTGCTCCGGCCACAAGACCGGAGAATCATGAGATATCGGTCACGCGGGCCATCGGGAGGGGCGTCGCTGCGCACCACGCAGAACACCAACCGAACGGAGATCGCACCATGAAGGCCGTCGTGTACAAGGGACCGTTCGAGGTCGCCGTCGAGGACGTCGAGAACCCTACGATCCAGCATCCGAACGACGTGATCGTACGGGTCACCTCGACCGCGATATGCGGGTCCGACCTGCACATGTACGAGGGCCGCACGGCCGCCGAGCCGGGTATCACCTTCGGACACGAGAACATGGGCATCGTCGCCGAGGTCGGCCCGGGCGTCACCTCGCTCAAGGAGGGCGACCGTGTGGTCATGCCCTTCAACGTCGCCTGCGGCTTCTGCACCAACTGCGTCGAGGGCTTCACCGGGTACTGTCTCACCGTCAACCCCGGCTTCCCGGGCGGCGCCTACGGCTATGTGGCCATGGGCCCCTGGAAGGGCGGACAGGCGGAGTACCTGCGCGTCCCCTACGCCGACTTCAACTGCCTGAAGCTGCCGGCGGGCACCGAGCACGAGAAGGACTTCGTGCTCCTCGCGGACATCTTCCCCACCGGCTACCACGGCTGCGAACTCGCCCAGGTACGCCCGGGCGACAGCGTCACCGTGTACGGCGCCGGACCGGTCGGTCTGATGGCCGCCTACTCGGCGCTGCTGCGCGGCGCGCGGAAGGTGTTCGTGGTCGACCGCGTCGCGGAGCGGCTGCAGAAGGCCGAGGAGATCGGGGCGGTCCCGATCAACTTCGCGGAGGGCGACCCGGTCGAGCAGATCCACGACCAGACCGAGGGCATGGGGACCGACAAGGGCATCGACGCCGTCGGCTACCAGGCCTCGGCGGGCGGCGGCACCGACCGCGAGGAGCCGGCGACCGTGCTGAACTCGCTGGTCCGCACGGTCCGGGCCACCGGCATGCTCGGCATCCCCGGGCTGTACGTGCCGTCCGACCCGGGCGCCCCGGACGAGCAGTCCAAGCAGGGCATGCTGCTGGTCGCGGTCGGCAAGCTCTTCGAGAAGGGCCTGAAGCTCGGCACCGGCCAGTGCAACGTCAAGCGCTACAACCGGCAGCTCCGCGACATGATCATCGAGGGCCGGGCCGAGCCCAGCTTCGTGGTCTCGCACGAACTGCCGCTGGACCAGGCGCCCTCGGCGTACGACAAGTTCGACAAGCGGATCGAGGGCTACACCAAGGTGGTGCTGCACCCCTAGGGACACCTCTGTCCTAGGGACACCGCTGTCCCAGGGACACCGCTGTCCTAGGACACCGTCTGTCCTAGGGAGACTGTCTGTCAGGGGCGGCGGCGGGCGTACCGGTCCGTCGCCGCCACCAGGGCGTCGTCCCCGACGGCGCCCGCGTCGTGCCCGGCGTCGTCGACGATCACCAGCTCGCTCCCCGGCCAGGCGTGGTGCAGCCGCCACACGATGCCGAGCAGGTTGCCGAAGTCGAGGCTGCCCTGGACCAGGGTGCCGGGGACGCCCTCGAGGAGGTGGGCGTCGCGCAGGACGACGCCCGCCTCTCCCCCGTCGCCGGGGAAGCCGCCGAAGAAGTGGTCGTTGCCCCAGTAATGGGTGACGGTGCGGGCGAAGCCGTAGCGGTACTCCGGGTCCCGGAACCGCTCGACGGAACCCGGCGGGGCGGGGATGATCGCCGTCTCCCAGTCCGTCCACGCCCGCGCCGCCCGCGCCCTGACCTCGGGGTCGGGTGATTCCAGCAGGCGGTTGTACGCGGCGGCCAGGCTGCCGTCGCGCTCGTCCTCGGGCAGCTCGGCGAGGAACCGCTCGAACGCCTCCGGGAAGATCCGGCCGAGGCCCCGGGTCAGCAGGTCGACCTCTGCGGGCGAGCCGGTGGCCACCCCCGTCAGCACCAGCTCGGACACCACGCCGGGGTGGGTCTGCGCGTACCGCAGGCCCAGGGCCGAGCCGAAGGACACCCCCCACACCAGCCAGCGCTCGATGCCCAGGTGTGCCCGCAGCCGCTCCAGGTCCGCCATGAGGTGCGGAGCCGTGTTGACGCTCATGTCGCTGGCGAAGTCGGCGGCCGACGGCCGTGACCGTCCCGCGCCGCGCTGGTCGAACAGGACGATGCGGTAGGCGGCGGGGTCGAAGTAGCGCCGCAGTCCTGCGCCGGCGCCGGAGCCGGGTCCGCCGTGCAGCACCACCGCGGGTTTGCCGTGCGGGTTCCCGCTGGTCTCCCAGTGGAGGCGGTTGCCGTCCCCCACGTCGAGCATGCCCTGGTCGTACGGTTCGATCTCCGGATACCTGCCCATCCCGGCACCGTAGCGCGGCCGGGCGGGTCCGCTCACCCCTGTTTCGCCGGGCGCAGTCCGGCCGCCGTGGCCGCCGTGCGCAGAACGTCCCTGAGCATCTCGGGGGTGAGCTTGCCGGTGAAGGTGTTGCGCTGGCTGACGTGGAAGCAGCCGTGGAGGCCGAGCGGAGGACCGTCGGCGGCGTCCAGCTCGACATGGGCGCCGTGTCCGAAGGCGGGCCGCGGGCGGGGCACGGTCCAGCCGGCCTCGGCGAACGCGGGCAGCGCCGCCTGCCAGCCGAAGGCGCCGAGGACGACGGCCGCCCGGACCGTGGGCCGCAGCAGCCGCAGCTCCTGCACCAGCCAGGGCCGGCAGGTGTCCCGTTCGGCCGGGGTGGGCTTGTTGGCGGGCGGGGCGCAGTGCACGGGCGCGGTGACGCGGACCCCGTACAGCTCCAGGCCGTCGTCGGCGTGCGCGGAGGTCGGCTGGGAGGCGAGGCCCACGTCGTACAGCGCCTGGTACAGCACGTCGCCGGAGCGGTCGCCGGTGAACATCCGGCCGGTGCGGTTGCCGCCGTGCGCGGCGGGCGCGAGACCGATGATCACCAGCCGTGCGTCGGGCGGCCCGAACCCGGGCACCGGCCTGCCCCAGTACGTCCAGTCCGCGAAGGCGGCCCGCTTGGTACGGGCGACCTCCTCACGCCAGGCGACCAGGCGCGGACAGGCACGGCAGCCGGCGATGCGCCGGTCGAGCCGGGCGAGGCCTTCGGGATCCATGGCTCCACGGTAGGGGGTCCGGTCGGCGGGCCGGGCGGGCTAAGGTCGGGAACATGGTTGCGGAGGGTGCGGGGAACGACAGGACGGCCGGCGTGGGCGAGGGCGCGGAGGCCACGCCCGAGGCGGCGGGCCCGCAGAACGGCGAGACCGTGCGGATCGACAGCTGGATCTGGTCGGTGCGGCTGGTCAAGACACGGTCGATGGGGGCCACGGCCTGCCGGGGCGGGCACGTCCGCGTGAACGGCGAGCGCGTGAAGCCGTCGCACTCCGTGCGGGTCGGCGACGAGGTACGGGTGCGGGTGGAGACGCGGGAGCGGGTCGTCGTCGTGAAGCGGCTGATCCGCAAGCGGGTGGGGGCGCCGGTCGCCGTCCAGTGCTACGTCGACAACTCGCCGCCGCCTCCGCCCCGCGAGGCCGTCGCCCCGGCCGGCATCCGCGACCGCGGCGCGGGTCGCCCGACCAAGCGGGACCGCCGCGAGCTGGAACGGCTGCGAGGGCTGGGCGGCCCCGGCCCGTTCGGCGGCCTCGCCGGCCCGCCCGCCCCCGACGACCCGGGTGCGGCTCCGGGCGGACGCGGCGGCGCGAACGGGCGCGGAGCAGGCGGCCGCCGAGGCCGGTCCAAGGGCGCGGGCGGCACGCCCCGCCCGTAGGGACGGCTGCGGCACCAAGGGCGAACCGGCGCCGACGCATCCAGCACGGGAGATCGGCACCGAACTCACCCGGCGACAGCCGGAACAATGGCACCGGCCCTCGCCCGTGAAACCGGGCGCCGAAAGACCAGCACGCATGCCGACGCCCACCGTCGCATCGAACGCAGACGGCCGCCTCCGTCACCGCCCGCACCCGTACCGGGGGGCGGAGGGAGGCGCCGGGGGTGCCTGCCCCGGCCGGAGACCCGGGCGCCGCGTCACCCACGCGTGGGCGGCCGACCTCCCCCGTCAGGCGCGGACCGCCGGCACCGCCCGTACCCAGATCCCGTCCTCCGTCAGGTACCGGTCCACCCTCAGGCCTTCCTCCCCGAGTGCCGTCTCGAACTGCTCCGTCGTCAAAGGACGCGACCGGAACGTCTGGGTCCAGGTCGCGTCCGGGAAGACGTACTCCGCGTGGACCGAGTCGACGCCGTCGCCGACCGGCTCCACGGACACGATCCGCACCGTGAAGCCCGCCGGGTCGACCCGCTCGCGCGGCACGTTCGTGTGGGCGTCGGCGCCCTCTCTCTGGATCAGTACGCACCCGCCCTCCGCGAGATGCCGCACGCAGGTGCGCAGCATGCCCCGGCGCACCTCGGCGTCCCCCGCGTGCACCAGGAACGAGGCCAGCAGCACCACGTCGAAGGTCTCGCCGAGGTCGAGCCGCTCGATCGGGCCGCATATCGTCCGCGCCCCGCGCACCCGCTCCAGCATCTCGGCGGACTCGTCCACCGCCGTCACCTCGAAGCCGCGCTCCAGCAGCGCGTGGGTCATCCGCCCCACCCCGCAGCCCAGTTCCAGGATCCGCGCCCTCGCCGGCACCGCCACCGCGATCACGTCCGGCTCGTCCCCCACGGGAAGCCGCGCGTACAGCTCCACCGCGCACCCGTCCGGGGTGATCGCCCCGGGTCCCGTCCCCTCGTACCCCGCCCGCGTCGTCTTCTCCATGCCCGTCGAACGGGCCGCGCCCGCACGTCCGTTCCACCACCCGCCGATACCACCCGAACGAGTGACCGGGTCGGGGCCGGGCACCCGGAACGTGAGGAAGTTCCGGCCGCCACAGGGTGAGGCTCGTGATGCGTACGGGCAGTGAACCGACGACCGCGCGGAGTCCTCTGCGCGTGCGGTTCTGGCTGAGCGTGTGGGGCGTGCTCTGGACGGTGTCGGGAACGGTGGCGTTCGCTCTCGCCGGGTATCCGGGCTGGGCGCTGGCCTGCGGGATGCTGTTCCTGGTCGTCGTGGCGGACCTGGCGTTCGTGGTCCGGCACATCCGCCAGGGCCCGCACTACCAGCCGGGGCGCGACGTCCCGCCGTACGAGCCCCCGCACGGGCCGCCGACGGACCGGCGCTAGCTGCCCGCGCTCAGCCGTCGAAGCGCGCGGCCTTCAGGTACTCCGGGTTCGGGTCCAGCGCTGCCGCGAGGCGGAAGTGCCGTTTGGCCGGGTGGGTCCTGCCCTGCCGCTCGTAGGTCCGGGCGAGGGCGAAGTGGGCGAAGGCGTTGTCCGGCTCCCGCTCCAGGACGAGCGAGAACTCCAGCTCGGCGGGGCGCAGCTGGGCCGCCGCGAAGAAGGCGCGCGCCCGGAGCAGCCGGGCGGCCGTGTTCTCGGGATGGACGTCGATCACGCCGTCGAGCAGCTTCACGGCGCCCCGCGGGTCGCGGGAGGCGAGCAGGTGCTCGGCGGCGCGGAAGTCGATGACGTGCGTCTCCGGCGTACGTCCGGACGGACCACTAATCTGGGGCACGGCGGAATCCTTCCCTCGCTCGGAAGGATCAACGCCTCACCCGGCGCCCCCTATTCCGGCCGGGGCTCCCGCGTGCGGCGGACCAGGTCGGCCCACACCTCCTCGACGCGGCGTTCCAGCGCGTCGAGGGGCACGTCGTTGTCGATGACGATGTCGGCGACGGCGCGGCGCTGCTCGCGGGTGGCCTGGGCGGCCATGCGGGCCCGTGCGTCCTCCTCGCTCATGCCGCGCAGCCGCGTCAGCCGGTCGAGCTGGGTCTCGGGACTCGCGTCTACGACGATCACGACGTCGTAGAGGGGGGCGAGGCCGTTCTCGGTGAGGAGCGGGACGTCGTGGACGACGACGGCGTCCTCGGGTGCGGCCTCCTCCAGTTCGCGCGACCGGGCGCCCACCAGGGGGTGCACGATCGAGTTGAGCGTGGCCAGTTTCTCCGGGTCGTTGAAGACGAGGGCTCCGAGGCGGGGCCGGTCCAGGCTGCCGTCCTCGGCGAGGATCTCCTCGCCGAAGGCGTCCACGACGGCGGCGAGCCCGGGCGTGCCCGGTTCCACGACCTGGCGTGCGATGCGGTCGGCGTCGATCAGAACGGCGCCGCGCTCCACGAGCAGCCGCGACACCTCGCTCTTGCCGGCTCCGATACCGCCGGTCAGGCCCACTGTCAGCATGGGCAGCAGCCTAGGCGTCGCCCGTGACCGGCGGTCCGGCGGGCGTCAGTTGTCGCCTTCCCGCTCGGCCAGGAACTTCTCGAACTCGCGGCCGATCTCGTCCGCCGACGGGATCTCCACCGGCTCGGCGAGCATGTTGCCCCGGGTCGCGGCGCCCGCGGCCGCGTCGTACTGGTGCTCCAGGCCCTGGACGAGCGCGGTGAGCTCGTCGTCGCCCTCGCGGATCTGCCGGTCGATCTCGGTCTGGGTGCGCTGGGCGTCGGTGCGCAGGGAGTGCGCGACGCCCGGCAGGACGAGCCCGGTGGCGGCCGTGATGGTCTCCAGCGCGGTCAGCGCGGCGTCCGGGTACGGCGAGCGGGCGATGTAGTGCGGCACGTGCGTCGCGACGCCCAGCACGTCGTGCCCGGCCTGCATCAGCCGGTACTCGACCAGGGCCTCGGCGCTGCCCGGGACCTGCGCCTCGTCGAAGACGCTGGTGCTGACCGGGACGAGGTCGGTGCGGTTGCCGTGCGGGGTGATGCCGACCGGGCGGGTGTGCGGGACGCCCATGGGGATGCCGTGGAAGTTGACCGACAGGCGCACCTGGAGGCGCTCCACGATTTGCCGCACGGCGGCGGCGAAGCGCTCCCACTCGACGTCCGGCTCGGGTCCCGAGAGCAGTAGAAAGGGCGCTCCGGTGGCGTCCTGCACGAGCCGCACGGTGATGTCAGGCACCTCGTAGTCGGTCCACCGGTCGCGGGTGAAGGTGAGCAGGGGCCGGCGGGCCCGGTAGTCGACGAGCCGGTCGTGGTCGAACCGGGCGACGACCTGGTGGGGCAGCGAGTCGAGCAGCCGGTCGACGATCTGGTCGCCGGTCTCGCCCGCGTCGATGTATCCGTCGAAGTGGTAGAGCATGACAAGTCCGGCCGACTCCTGGGCCAGCGCCATGTCGACGACGCTCAGACCCTTCGGCTCCCAGGCGTACAAATCCTGCGGATCAAGCACAGTGACCGCTCCTCCTCGTGTTTCACCCACCCACAACGTGGCGCGAAGCACAGGCATTCCCGCGTCCCGCAGGGGCGCGGAGCACCTGCGCGACAAGCCCCCGCCGGCCCGCGGCCGACGACACACCGACCGGGCACGCCTGAGGGGCCGCACCTCGAAAGGTGCGACCCCTCAGATCAACCACTAGCCCTCAGCGGGGAGCGTTCAGCTCTGGCCGCCCGCCAGCTTCTCGCGAAGCGCGGCCAGCGCCTCGTCCGAAGCCAGGGCGCCGGACTGGTCGCCGCCCTCGGAGGAGTACGAACCGCCGCCGGACGCGGCCGGAGCGGCGGGCTCGCCACCCTCGGCAGCGGCCTTCTCGTCCGCCTCGCGGGACTTGATGACCTGCGCCTGGTGCTGCTCGAAGCGAGTCTGCGCCTCGGCGTACTGGCGCTCCCACTCCTCGCGCTGCTTCTCGTAGCCCTCGAGCCAGTCGTTGGTCTCGGGGTCGAAGCCCTCGGGGTAGATGTAGTTGCCCTGGTCGTCGTAGGACGCGGCCATGCCGTACAGGGTCGGGTCGAACTCGACCGCCGTCGGGTCGGCACCGAAGGCCTCGTTGGCCTGCTTCAGCGAGAGGCTGATGCGACGGCGCTCGAGGTCGATGTCGATGACCTTGACGAAGATCTCGTCGTTGACCTGGACGACCTGCTCCGGGATCTCCACGTGGCGCTCGGCCAGCTCGGAGATGTGGACCAGACCCTCGATGCCCTCGTCCACGCGGACGAACGCACCGAACGGAACCAGCTTCGTGACCTTGCCGGGCACGACCTGGCCGATCTGGTGGGTGCGGGCGAACTGCTGCCACGGGTCTTCCTGGGTCGCCTTCAGCGACAGGGAGACGCGCTCGCGGTCCATGTCGACGTCGAGAACCTCGACGGTGACTTCCTGGCCGACCTCGACAACCTCGGAGGGGTGGTCGATGTGCTTCCAGGAGAGCTCGGAGACGTGGACCAGACCGTCGACGCCACCCAGGTCCACGAAGGCACCGAAGTTGACGATCGAGGAGACGACGCCGGAACGGACCTGACCCTTCTGGAGGGTGGTGAGGAACGTCTGGCGGACCTCGGACTGGGTCTGCTCCAGCCAGGCACGGCGGGACAGGACCACGTTGTTGCGGTTCTTGTCCAGCTCGATGATCTTGGCCTCGAGCTCCTTGCCCACGTAGGGCTGGAGGTCGCGGACGCGGCGCATCTCGACCAGGGAGGCCGGGAGGAAGCCACGGAGGCCGATGTCAAGGATGAGACCACCCTTGACGACCTCGATGACGGTACCGGTGACGATCCCGTCCTCTTCCTTGATCTTCTCGATGGTGCCCCAGGCACGCTCGTACTGGGCGCGCTTCTTCGAGAGGATCAGGCGGCCTTCCTTGTCCTCCTTCTGGAGGACCAGGGCCTCGATCTCGTCGCCGACGGCGACGACCTCGTTGGGGTCGACGTCGTGCTTGATCGAGAGCTCGCGGCTCGGGATAACGCCTTCGGTCTTGTAACCGATGTCGAGCAGGACCTCGTCCCGGTCGACCTTCACGATGACGCCGTCGACGATGTCGCCGTCGTTGAAGTACTTGATCGTCTCGTCGATCGCGGCGAGGAAAGCTTCCTCGTTACCGATGTCGTTGACCGCTACCTGCGGGGTGGTGGCGGTGGTCTCGGTGCTGCTCGTCATGTGGGAAAGGGCTCCGGTACGGACATTGAAGTCGTAGGTACTGCTACGCCGGAGCCCGTTTCGCTCTGCAGAAGCCGGACAGCCAAGGAAGCGCCACAAAACTCCGGTGGCGCCTCGACAACCGAGGGGACATACATACAGATGCGAGCGCAGCCTGCTACGTCTGAGGTGCGCAGGCCCGCAGCGCAACTTGTAGCATACGGGGGCGGCCGGGCAGGGTCAATGCGCGAAGCCGCCCACCCGGGGCGGATCGCCGCATAACCGGCACAACTGCCGTCTCCCGAGGCCATGCAGGGGTGAAGAAGACCCCCCGCGGCGACACACCGGGGACCCGGCTGGACGGAAGAGTACGACGAGGGAGCCGATCATCCAAGAGCCCGAAGTCCCCGAACCGGAGGCCACCCGGCGGGAGGCCGGCGTCACGGAGAGCTCCCGGGCCAACCGGGGCTGGTGGGACCGCAACGCCGACGAGTACCAGATCGAGCACGGGACCTTTCTCGGCGACGACCGATTCGTGTGGGGCCCGGAGGGCCTGGACGAAGTGGAGGCGGAGCTGCTCGGCCCGCCGGAGGAGCTGAAGGGGCGCGACGTCCTGGAGCTGGGCGCGGGCGCGGCTCAGTGCTCGCGCTGGCTGGCCGCGCAGGGCGCGCGGCCGGTGGCGCTGGACATCTCGCACCGCCAGCTCCAGCACGCGCTGCGCATCGGCGGGGCGTTCCCCCTCGTGTGCGCGGACGCGGGCGCGCTTCCTTTCGCCGACGCCTCCTTCGACCTGGCCTGCTCGGCGTACGGGGCGCTGCCCTTCGTCGCCGATCCGCGGCTGGTGCTGCGCGAGGTGCACCGGGTGCTGCGTCCGGGCGGGCGGCTGGTGTTCTCCGTGACGCACCCGATCCGCTGGGCGTTCCCGGACGAGCCGGGCCCGGAAGGGCTGAGCGTCTCCGGGTCGTACTTCGACCGCACGCCGTACGTGGAGCAGGACGACACCGGTCACGCCGTGTACGTCGAGCACCACAGGACGCTCGGGGACCGGATCCGTGACGTGGTGACCTCCGGTTTCCGGCTGGTCGACCTGGTGGAGCCGGAGTGGCCGGCCTGGAACACCACCGAGTGGGGCGGCTGGTCCCCGCTGCGCGGCAGCGTGATCCCCGGCACCGCGATCTTCGTGTGCGTACGGGACTGAGCGCGTGATCCGTCACGAGGCGCTGGAGTCCCTTCCGGTGCGCGAGGCGCTGCCCTCGCTCGCCGGGGCGCTGGACGCGCACGGCACCTCGGTGCTGGTGGCGCCGCCGGGCACCGGCAAGACGACCCTGGTGCCGCCGGCGCTCGCCGGTCTGTACGGCGCGGGCCCCGCGCGGCGGGTTCTGGTCGCCGAGCCTCGGCGGATCGCGGCCCGCGCGGCGGCGCGCCGGATGGCGTGGCTGCTGGGCGAGCGGGTGGGCGCCTCGGTCGGCTTCACCGTGCGCGGGGAGCGGGCCGTGGGGCGGGACACGCGCGTGGAGGTCGTCACGACCGGTGTGCTGCTGCAGCGGCTCCAGCGCGACCAGGAGCTGGCCGGGGTGGACGTCGTGGTGCTGGACGAGTGCCACGAGCGGCATCTGGACGCGGACACGGCGGCGGCGTTCCTGTGGGACGTGCGCGAGACGCTGCGGCCCGACCTGCGGCTGGTGGCCGCGTCGGCGACGACGGACGCGGAGGGCTGGGCGCGGCTGCTGGGCGGTGCGCCCGTGGTGGAGGCGCGGGGCGCCGCGCACCCGGTCGACGTGGTGTGGGCGCCGCCCCCGCGCGCGGTGCGGCCGCCGCACGGCATGTGGGTGGACCCGGCGCTGCTCACGCACGTGGCGGCGACTGTGCGGCGGGCCCTGACCGAGCGGGACGGCGACGTGCTGGCGTTCCTGCCCGGGCTCGGGGAGATCTCCCGGGTGGCCGGGATGCTGGGCGGCCTGTCCGGCGTGGACGTCCTCCAGGTGCACGGGCGTGCGCCGGCCGCCGTGCAGGACGCGGTGCTGTCTCCCGGGGAGCGGCGACGGGTGGTGCTGGCGACCTCGGTCGCGGAGTCCTCGCTGACGGTGCCGGGTGTGCGGGTGGTGGTGGACTCGGGCCTCGCCCGCGAGCCGCGCGTCGACCACGCGCGGGGTCTGAGCGCGCTCGCGACGGTACGGGCCTCACGCGCCGCGGGACGCCAGCGGGCGGGGCGTGCCGGCCGTGAGGCGCCGGGTGCGGTGTACCGCTGCTGGGCGGAGGCGGAGGACGCGCGGCTTCCGTCGTATCCCTCCCCAGAGATCAAGGTGGCCGACCTGACGGCGTTCGCGCTCCAGGCGGCCTGCTGGGGCGACCCGGACGCCTCCGGCCTGGCCTTGCTCGACCCTCCGCCCGCCGGCGCGATGGCGGCGGCCCGGGACGTCCTCACGGCGATCGACGCGGTACGGCCGGACGGCCGCCCGACGGAGCGGGGGACCCGCCTGACCCGCCTCGGCCTCCACCCGCGTCTGGGCCGCGCCCTCCTGGACGCGTCCCCGCGCGTGGGCGCCGCCCTCGCCTCCGAGGTGGTCGCCCTCCTCTCCGAGGAGCCACCCCGCGACCACGGCGACGACCTCCCCGCCGCGCTGCGCACGGCCCGCAGGGGCGGCGACGGCTACGCGGCACGCTGGCGGACGGAGGTACGGAGGCTGCGGGGCGCCTTGTCCCAGGCGGAGGGAGCCGGAGGGCTGGGCGGTGACGCCGGGGGCGGGGTCCCGGGTCCGGACGGCCGCCCGGTGCGGGCGGGTGCCGGTGACGCTTCGGCGGTGCCGGGGCACGGGGACGGCTCGCCCCGCGGGGGTGCGGCCGGTGCGGCCGGTCGTGGCGGTGCCCTAGGGGCCGAGGAGAAGGCCGTCGGGCTCGTTGTGGCTCTCGCGTTTCCGGAACGGGTGGCTCGGGTCGACGGGGGGTCGTATCTGATGGCGGGCGGTACGCGGGCCGAGGTCGGGGCCGGGTCCGCGTTGCGGGGGGCGGAGTGGGTGGCCGTCGCCGTCGCCGACCGGCCCGTGGGGCGTGGGCACGCGCGCGTGCTGCTGGGAGCCGCCGTGGACGAGGACGTGGCGCTGTCGGCCGCGGGCACGCTCCTCGACCGGCGTGAGGAGGTGCACTGGGCGGACGGGGACGTCGTGGCGCGCCGGGTCGAGCGGCTCGGGGCGGTCGAACTGGCCGCGCGGCCACTCACGGACGCGGACCCCGTGGCGGTACGCGCCGCGCTGCTGGACGGGCTGCGCGGGGAGGGGTTCGGGCTGCTGCGGTGGCCCGCCGGGGCGGAGGTCTTGCGGCAACGACTGGCCTTCCTGCACGCGCGGCTGGGCGAGCCGTGGCCGGACGTGTCCGACGAGGCGCTCCACGCGCGCGTGGACGAGTGGCTGGAGCCGGAGCTGAGCCGGGCGCGGCGCCGGGCCGACCTGGCGCGGATCGACGCCGGGCAGGCGCTCGCACGGCTGCTGCCGTGGGCGTCGGGCGAGGCGGTCCGCCTCGACGAGCTGGCGCCCGAGCGGATCACCGTGCCCAGCGGGTCGCAGGTCCGGGTCGACTGGTCCGACCCGGAGCGGCCGGTGCTCGCCGTGAAGCTGCAGGAGATGTTCGGTCTGCAGGAGTCGCCCACGGTGGCCGGGGTGCCGCTGCTGGTGCACCTGCTGTCCCCGGCCGGGCGGCCCGCCGCGGTCACCGCCGACCTCGCCTCCTTCTGGCGCGAGGGCTACCAGCAGGTGCGTGCGGAGCTGCGCGGCCGGTACCCGAAGCACCCCTGGCCGGAGGACCCGGCCGCCGCGCGGCCCACCCGCCACACCAACGCGCGGCTGCGCGGGTAGCGGGCAGGGCGCCGGCTCAGGCGGCCGGGGTCCCCGACGGCTCGGTGGACGGGTCCGTCGACGGCTCCGTCGAGGGATCCGGGTCCGCCGACGGGTCCGGGTCGGGGCTCGGTGCGGCCGCCGGCTCCACGGTCAGCTCGACGTCGAGGGTGGCGCCGCCCGCCGTGGTGAGGCGGAGCAGGAACGTGCCGGCGGTGTCGTCCGCGTACAGCTTGGGCAGGGTCAGCTGTCCGTCCGCGTCGGTCCTCAGACCGGTCAGGGTGCGGACCGCCTTGCCGTCGGCGTCCTTGAAGTAGGGGCCCTTGTCGTTCTCGGCGGGGTCGTCGGCGGACGTCACGAGCTTCGCGGTGACGGCGACCTTCCCTGCGGCCTCACCGCCGTAGGTGGCCTTGACCTCGACCGGCTCGGCGAACTCACCGCCCGTGACGCAGGCCAGTTCCTTCTCGCCGACGCGGGTCAGGGCGTCGGCGACGCGCGGGGTGACCGTCACCTTGTAGGGGACGCCCTTGACCGAGCGGCCGACGACCGTCGCCTGGACGGCGAACGCGCCGGTTCTCTCCCCCGCCTGCAGCGCGGGCGCGACCGCGACGCCGGACGCGCCGGTCGTCACGGTCGCCACGCTCTCGCCGCCGGCGAAGGCGGTGTCCGTGTCGCCGACGATCGTGAAGCGGATCCGCACCTTGGCGACCGCCTTGCCCGCCTCCGTCTCCGCGCGCGTCGAGATGCGCTCGGCGAAGGTGCGGCCCGCCATGGCGGTGAGCGTGCCGGTGCCGGCGTCCTCCAGGTGGTGCACCGTGTCGGTGGGCGTCGGCGGGGTGGAGGGCGTGGGCGTGGTGGGCGGCGTGCTCGGGCTGCCGGTGCCGGGTGCGGTCGGGCTCGGCGACGGCCTGGAGCCGGAGGGCTTACCGGGCCGCGCCGGCGGGGTGGTGCCCGGCGCGGACGGGGTGAGACCGGGGCGTGCGTCGCTTCGGTCGTCGGGCAGGGCGCCGGTGCCGTCGGGGATCTCGTGGGTGCCCTTGCGGTAGTACTCCAGCCACGACAGGACGGTGTTCAGGTAGTCCGTCGAGTTGTTGTAGCTGAGGATCGCCTTGCGCAGGTCGCCCGGCTGCGACAGGTCCCAGTCGTTGCGGCACAGGTAGTGGCCGGCGGCGAGGGCGGCGTCGTAGATGTTGTTGGGGTCCTTGCGGCCGTCGCCGTTGCCGTCGCGGCCCGCCCAGGCCCACGTGGAGGGGATGAACTGCATCGGCCCGACGGCCTGGTCGTACATCCGGTTGCCGTCGTAGGCGCCGTTGTCGGTGTCGCGGATGAGGGCGAAGCCGTTGCCGTCGAGCTGGGGGCCGAGGATCGGCGTGACGGTGGTGCCGTCGGCGTTGACCCGGCCGCCGCGCGCCTGACCGGACTCCACCTTGCCGATGGCGGCGAGGAGTTGCCAGGGCAGGTTGCAGCCGGACTTCTTCTCGCGCAGCGCCGCCTCGGCCTTCTTGTAGGCGTCGAGGACGGTCGCGGGTATGCCGGCCTCGGCGGCGCTCCGGTCGCCGCCCGCCTCGCCGGAGCCCGCGGAGGGCGACGGGGCGGGGCTGTTGAGGGGCGGAAGGTCCGTGTAGTACGGCGAGTTGCCGGTCGCGCTGTCGTCGGCGGCCGTGTCGGGCGCGGAGGTGGCGTCGCCGGTGCTCTGCCTGCCCTGGTCGTCGACCGTGGCGCCGGGGGCCTGGGACGCGGACAGGGCCGCCACCGCCGCCGCGGCCACGGCGGTGGTTGCCGCTCCCTTGCGCAGCCTCCTGCCGATGTGCGCCGCCATAGAGTGAACCCCTCCCCGCGGGCGCTGTGGGCGCCCTTCACCGTGCACTGCGTTCGCCCTGTTGTGACGATCTGCCCGCCCCGCCGGTTGCCCTGGGATGCGGGACCGGGTCGACGACCCTCGCGACCCTACGACAACTTCCCTCGCGCGGACACCCGTTGATGCCCGATATTCACCGGTTGGCCATCTTGTCGTCCGGGCGGTTCACGGGGCGGCCGACCGCCGCGCCCCGGTCTGCCGAATACTGAGGTCCGCCCGCACCCACGGCCTTCCGGCCGACGCGGCCGGGCACACCCGGTCAATCCCTGCCGCCAGGAGCCCCGTTGCCCTTCACGCTCAGCCACGCGGCGGCAGTGCTGCCGGCCGTCCGCACCGACGGCACGGGGCGCGGCCCGCTGGTCCCGGCGGTGCTGGTCGCGGGCAGCTTCGCGCCTGACATGACCTATTACGCGGCCAGTGTCGTGTCCGGGGCGATGGAGTTCGGCGACGTGACGCACGCGGGGTGGGGCGTGTTCACCGTGGACGTGCTCATCGCGTGGGCGCTGGTGGGGCTGTGGCTGCTGGTGCGGGAGCCGTTGGTGGCGCTTCTGCCGCGGGCCCGTCAGGGGCGGGTGGCGGCACTGACGCGCTGCGGTGCGCCCCGGGCGCGGCCACGGGCGTCGCTGGTGGCGCGCTGGTACCTGTCCGCCGTGCTGGGTGGTCTGACGCACGTCGTGTGGGACGCGTTCACCCATCACGACCGCTGGGGCACGCGGCTGATCCCGGTGCTGGGCGGGGAGATCGGCGGTTCGCCGGTGTTCTGGTACGCGCAGTACGGCAGTTCGCTGCTGGCCGCGGTCGTCCTCGTGGTGTTCACGGTGCGGGCGCTGCGGCGTACGGTCCCCGGGGGCGCGGTGCCCCCGGGGGTGCCGGTGCTGTCGACGCGCGACCGGTGGGGAGCCGTCGCGCTGCTCGCCGGGTGCGCGGTGGCCGCGGCGGTCCCGCGGGCCGTCCGGTGGTGGGACTACTGGGGCCACATGGCCAAGCCCTACGAGCTGATCCCGACGGTCTGTTTCGGCGCGGGCGCGGGGCTGGTGGCCGCGCTCCCGGTGTACGCGGTCGCCGTCAGGGCGCGGCGTCGGGCCCCGGCCACGGGGGGCCCTGCGGATGCCGGTACGCGAGACCCTCGGCGTACGGCCGCACGCTGAGGGTCTCGCTCGCCGCGACGAACACGGTGACCGTGCGGACCGGGCGTGGCCGGGGCAGCAGGGTGAGGACGAGGGTGAGGTAGGCGCGGGCCAGCTCGGCCCACAGCCGCCACGGGGGCTGGTCGGTCCCCGCACCCTCGGCGGCGGGGGTGCGGCCGGTTCTCCACCGGCCGTCGGTGACGCGCCGGCCGAGCCGGACGGCGGTGTCTCGGAACGCGGCCGTGAGGCCACCGGGGATGCGGGCGGTACTTGCGGCGGCCGCGAAGACCGGGACCGGCGGAAACGCCTGGGTGGTGGGTCCGTCGGCGTCGGCCCGCGGGGGTGCCGCTCTGCGGTGAAGCATGCGTATACCCATGCCTGGCATGCTGGCCGCCCACTCCGGCAAGGGCCCCCCTGCGAGGGCCACGCGAGTGAAGAACAGCAGCCCGACGAACGACGGGACACTCCCCTAGGTGGCCTCTGACCTGGGGTTGTGTCGGCACGGGGACGCTCCGTGAGGGCGCGGTGGCCGGGGTGCCGACCGACCCGGCGTGGTCGCACGCCCGCCCGGCCGGCGCCGGAGGCGTGCCGGTCGCCGCGGGGCGGCAACCAGGGCCGGGGCGCACCCGGACAGCACCCGCGCGGACGGGGCCGGCACAGGCCTTCCGGTGGGGCCCCGCGAACCCGCGTGCCGGGCGCGGCTGAGGCGCCGCGCCCGGCACCGCACCGCCTCAGTGCGCTGCCGACTCCCAGTCCGGGCCCACGCCCACCGAGACGCCGAGGGGGACGCTCAGCTCGACCGCGGAGGCCATCTCCCGGCGGACCAGCTCCTCGACCTGTTCCCGCTCGCCGGGGGCGAGCTCCAGGACGATTTCGTCGTGTACCTGGAGCAGCATGCGGGAGCGCAGGTCCGCCTCGCGCAGGGCGCGGTCGACGTTCAGCATGGCGATCTTGACGATGTCCGCCGCCGTGCCCTGGATCGGTGCGTTCAGCGCCATCCGCTCCGCCGCCTCGCGCCGCTGGCGGTTGTCGCTGTTGAGGTCGGGCAGGTAGCGGCGGCGGCCGAAGAGGGTCGCCGTGTACCCGGTCGCCCGCGCCTCGTCCACGACGCGGCGCAGATAGTCCCGCACGCCGCCGAAGCGCTCGAAGTAGGCGTCCATCAGCTGGCGCGCCTCCGCCGCCTCGATGTTCAGCTGCTGGGAGAGGCCGAAGGCGGACAGCCCGTAGGCCAGGCCGTAGGACATCGCCTTGATCTTGCGGCGCATCTCCGCGTCCACCGCGGACTGCTCGACGGAGAACACCTGGGCGGCCGCCGTGGTGTGCAGGTCCTCGCCGGAGGTGAACGCCTCGGTGAGGCCGGCGTCCTCGGACAGGTGCGCCATGACGCGCAGCTCGATCTGGCTGTAGTCGGCGGTGAGCAGCGACTCGAAGCCCTCGCCGACGACGAAGCCGCGGCGGATCGCGCGGCCCTCGTCCGTGCGGACCGGGATGTTCTGCAGGTTGGGGTCCGTGGACGACAACCGGCCGGTCGCGGCGACGGTCTGGTTGAACGTCGTGTGGATGCGGCCGTCCGCGGCGATCGTCTTGATCAGACCCTCGACGGTGACGCGGAGCTTCGCCTGCTCACGGTGGCGCAGCATGATCACCGGCAGCTCGTTGTCCGTCTGGCCGGCGAGCCAGGCCAGCGCGTCCGCGTCCGTGGTGTAGCCGGTCTTCGTCTTCTTCGTCCTGGGCAGGGCCAGCTCACCGAAGAGGACCTCCTGGAGCTGCTTGGGCGAGCCCAGGTTGAACTCGTGTCCGGCCGCCGCGTGGGCCTCCTTCACCGCCTGCTGCACGGCACCGGCGAACATCTGCTCCATGGCCTCCAGGTGCGCCCGGTCGGCCGCGATGCCGTGCCGCTCCATGCGGGCGAGCAGGGCGGAGGTGGGCAGCTCCATGTCGCGCAGCAGGTCGGAGGCGCCGACGTCCGCGAGGCGCCCCTCGAAGGCCTCGCCCAGGTCGAGGACGGCGCGGGCCTGCACCATGAGCGCGTGCGCCTGCGCGCCGTCGTCCGCGCCGAAGGCGAGCTGCCCGTCGGGCGCGGCGGCGGGCGCCAGCTCCCGGTGCAGGTACTCCAGGGACAGCGCGTCCAGGTCGAAGGAGCGACGACCCGGCTTGACCAGGTACGCGGCGAGCGCCGTGTCCATGGTGACGCCCTCGACCGTCCAGCCGTGCTCGGGGAAGACGCGCATCGCGCGCTTGGCGTTGTGGAACACCTTGGGGCGGGCCGGGTCGGCGAGCCAGGCGCGGAACGCCTGCTCGTCGGCCTCGTCGGTCTCGGCCGGGTCGAACCAGGCGGCCGGGCCCTCCGCCGTGGCGAGCGCGATCTCGGCGACGGAGCCGGTGCCGAGCGCCCACGTGTCGACGGCGGCGAGGCCGACCGGGCCGGTGGCGTGCTCCGCGAGCCAGGCGGCCAGCTCCCCGGTGCCCAGCACGGTGCCGTCGATCTCCACGCCGTCCGCGACGACGGGCGTGGTCTCGGCCTCCTCGGCGCCCGGGTCGACGGCGAACAGCCGCTCGCGCAGCGAGGGGTTGCGGATCTCCAGGGTGTCGAGGATCACCGCCACCCCCTTGCGGTCGTAGGCGGTGCGCTCGAGGTCCCGCACGCCCTTCGGCAGCTCGACCCGGCGCTCCAGCTCGGTGAGGCGGCGGTTGAGCTTGACCGACTCCAGGTGGTCGCGGAGGTTCTGCCCGGCCTTGCCCTTGACCTCGTCGACCCGCTCGACCAGCTCGGCGAAGGAGCCGAACTGGTTGATCCACTTCGCGGCGGTCTTCTCGCCGACGCCGGGGATGCCGGGGAGGTTGTCGGACGGGTCGCCGCGCAGGGCGGCGAAGTCCGGGTACTGCGCGGGCGTGAGGTTGTACTTCTCGAAGACCTTCTCCGGGGTGAAACGGGTCAGCTCGGAGACGCCCTTGGTCGGGTACAGCACCGTGGTGCGGTCGGAGACCAGTTGGAAGGAGTCGCGGTCGCCGGTGACGATCAGCACGTCGAAGCCCTCGGCCTCGGCCTGGGTGGCGAGCGTGGCGATGACGTCGTCCGCCTCGTACCCCTCGACGGCGAAGCGGGGCACGCTCATCGCGTCCAGCAGCTCACCGATCAGCTCGACCTGGCCCTTGAACTCGTCGGGAGTCTTGGAGCGGTTCGCCTTGTACTCGGTGAACTCCTCCGAGCGCCATGTCTTGCGGGACACGTCGAAGGCGACCGCGAAGTGCGTGGGCCCCTCGTCACGGAGGGTGTTGGCGAGCATCGACGCGAAGCCGTAGATCGCGTTCGTCGGCTGGCCCGTCGCGGTGGTGAAGTTCTCCGCGGGCAGCGCGAAGAACGCGCGGTACGCCAGTGAGTGCCCGTCCATGAGCATCAGGCGCGGGCGGCTTCCGCCGGGGGTCTGGTCGGTCTTCTTCGATGCTGTGTCTGCCACGTGTCCGATCCTGCCACGCCTCACTGACACCGGGCTCCGCCCCCGGCGCCGGACGCGTTCCCGCCCACGGGGCAACAGCCACGAGTGCCGGTGCGGCCGGGGTGTTCGCACACCCGGCGCCGCCGCGCCCGCTTTCCCCCCGGCGGGCGGGGCAACAGGTACCGGCGTCGGTGCGGGCCGGGGGAGTCTGCGCAGCCCGGCGTCTGCGGGGTGCCGCCGCGCCCGCCCTCCCCCACTGCCCGCGGATTGCGCGGCGTGTGCCCGCCACCGGTGTCGGTGTGGCCGCACACGGCGGGGAGGGGACGGGGTGGGGGTGGGCGCCCGCAGCGGCTGGCGCGTCCGCGCCCTTCACTTGCCGACAGGCACGATCGCGCCAGACCGAGGACGACCACCCCCACCGCGGCCCCGCACCACCCACCCGCCGTAGGCGCTACGCCCGCCCCCACCGGCCGCAACCCTGCACCGCAGGCACGCGCCCCCAGCCCCCACCGACCGCAACCCTGCACCGCATGCACGCGACCCCAGCCCCCACCGACCGCAACCCTGCACCGCAGGCACGCGCCCCCAGCCCCCACCGGACCGCACCGTAGGCCCGGCCCCTCCCCCGTGCGAGGATCGAAGAGATCCACCTCACACATGCGTGAACAGGAGTGCGCGATGGCAACGAAGCCGCCCCAGGGTGATCCGGTCCAGGACGCGCCGAGCGTGGCCGGGCGGAAGCGGGCCGCCGCCGGGCTGCCCGCGATCGGTCACACCCTGCGCATGGCCCACCAGCAGATGGGTGTGAAGCGCACGGCACTCACCCTCCTCAGCGTCAACCAGAAGGACGGCTTCGACTGCCCGGGCTGCGCCTGGCCCGAGCCGGAGCACCGGCACAAGGCGGAGTTCTGCGAGAACGGCGCCAAGGCGGTGGCCGAGGAGGCCACTCTCCGCCGCGTCACCCCCGAGTTCTTCGCCGCGCACCCCGTCTCCGACCTGGCCCGCCGCAGCGGCTACTGGCTGGGGCAGCAGGGCAGGCTGACCCACCCCATGTACCTCCCGGAGGGCGCCGACCACTACGAGCCGGTCACCTGGGAGCGCGCCTTCGGCATCGTCGCCGAGGAACTGACCGCGCTGTCGTCCCCCGACGAGGCCGTCTTCTACACCTCGGGCCGCACCAGCAACGAGGCCGCGTTCCTCTACCAGCTCTTCGCCCGCAAGCTCGGCACCAACAACCTGCCCGACTGCTCCAACATGTGCCACGAGTCCTCCGGCTCGGCCCTGTCGGAGACGATCGGTGTCGGCAAGGGCAGCGTGCTCCTGGACGACCTGTACCAGGCGGACCTCATCGTCGTCGCCGGGCAGAACCCGGGTACCAACCACCCGCGCATGCTGTCCGCGCTGGAGAAGGCCAAGGCGAACGGTGCGCGCGTGGTGAGCGTCAACCCGCTCCCCGAGGCGGGCCTGGAGCGCTTCAAGAACCCGCAGACGCCCAAGGGGCTCACCGCCGGCACCACGCTGACCGACCTGTTCCTGCAGATCCGCATCGGCGGCGACCAGGCCCTGTTCCGTCTCCTCAACAAGCTGATATTGGACACCCCGGGCGCGGTGGACGAGGAGTTCGTCCGCGAGCACACCCACGGCTTCCAGGATTTCGCCGAGGCCGCCCGCGCCGCGGACTGGGACGAGACGCTCGCCGCGACCGGCCTGGCCCGCGAGGACGTCGAACGCTTCCTGCGCATGGTTCTGGACTCGGAGCGCATCGTCGTCTGCTGGGCGATGGGCCTCACCCAGCACAAGCACTCCGTGCCGATGATCCGCGAGATCGTCAACTTCCTGCTGCTGCGGGGCAACATCGGCCGTCCGGGCGCGGGCGTGTGCCCGGTGCGCGGCCACTCCAACGTGCAGGGCGACCGCACGATGGGCATCTTCGAACGGCCCGCGCCGGCGTTCCTCGACGCGCTGCAGAAGGAGTTCGGCTTCGAGCCGCCCCGCGAGCACGGTTACGACGTGGTCCGGGCGATCCGCGCGCTGCGCGACGGCGAGGCGAAGGTGTTCTTCGCGATGGGCGGCAACTTCGTCTCCGCCTCCCCGGACACCGAGGTCACCGAGGCCGCGATGCGCCGGGCGCGGCTGACCGTGCACGTGTCGACGAAGCTGAACCGCTCACACGCGGTGACGGGCGCGCGCGCCCTGATCCTGCCGACCCTGGGCCGCACGGAGCGTGATCTGCAGGCGAGCGGCGAGCAGTTCGTGACGGTGGAGGACTCCATGGGCATGGTGCACGCCTCACGCGGGCGCCTGGAACCGGCGAGCCCGCACCTGCTGTCGGAGCCGGCCATCGTGTGCCGGCTGGCCCGCCGCGTCCTCGGCGCGGAGGACGACGTGCCGTGGGAGGAGTTCGAGAAGGACTACGCGACGGTCCGCGACCGCATCGCGCGGGTGGTGCCCGGCTTCGAGGACTTCAACGCGCGCGTGGCTCACCCCGGCGGCTTCGCGCTGCCGCACGCCCCGCGCGACGAGCGGCGCTTCCCCACCGCCACCGGCAAGGCCAACTTCACGGTGGCGCCGGTGGAGTACCCGCACCTGCCCGAGGGCCGGCTGCTGCTGCAGACGCTGCGCTCCCACGACCAGTACAACACCACGATCTACGGCCTGGACGACCGGTACCGGGGCATCAGGAACGGGCGCCGGGTGGTGCTGGTGAACCCGGAGGACGCACGCGCGCTGAAGCTCGCGGACGGCTCCTACGTGGACCTGGTGGGCGAGTGGAAGGACGGCGTGGAGCGCAGGGCGCCCGGTTTCCGCGTGGTGCACTACCCGACCGCTCGGGGCTGCGCCGCCGCGTACTACCCGGAGACCAACGTGCTGGTGCCGCTGGACGCCACCGCGGACGTCTCCAACACCCCGGCCAGCAAGTCGGTCGTGGTGCGTCTGGAACAATCGGCGACCGACTGAGCGTTCGCTCAGGGCACAGACGTACCGACGTACCGACGCACGATTGGAGCCGGGCCCATGGGAGAGCCGCAGCAGGTGAAGTTCCCGCAGGAGGTCATCGACGAGTACGCCGCGCTCGGTGTGGACCTCCAGGCGCTGTTCTCGGCGGGCCACCTCGGCACGCGGATGGGCGTGCAGATCACGGAGGCCTCGGCGGAGCGCGTCGTCGGGACGATGCCGGTGGAGGGCAACACCCAGCCGTACGGCCTGCTGCACGGGGGTGCGTCCGCCGTGCTGGCCGAGACCCTGGGCTCGGTGGGCTCGATGCTGCACGGTGGCGTGCACAAGATCGCGGTCGGTGTGGACCTCAACTGCACGCACCACCGCGGGGCCCGCTCGGGTCTGGTCACCGGCGTCGCCACCCCGGTGCACCGGGGCCGGTCCACGGCGACGTACGAGATCGTGATCACCGACGAGGCGGACAAGCGGGTGTGCACCGCCCGGCTGACCTGTCTGCTGCGGGACGTCCGCCCCGGCGACGCGGAGAAGGCGGCCGGCTGACGCCGGGGGTGCGGGAAGCCGCACCCCCACAAGGCCGCCCCCGCCCAACGCGCCCGCCCCCGCCCAACTCGCCCCCACCACCTCCGCACCGCGCCCGTCGCCGCCATTGCCCGCGGCCGACGGGCGCTCTAGCGTTCGGTGCCATGGGACGGGACGGCACCTCTCGAAGCGTCGGGGTTTTCCGGGCGCCCCTCCTGGCCGTGCTCGCGGCGGCCCTGACCGTGACCGGGTGCACGGCTGGCGACTCCCGCGCCCGCCCCCTTCCCTCCTCGCCCTCCACGGCCAACCTCCCGTCCCCCCGGACGACTTCTGACGTCGACCTGTGCGTGAGCATCGTCCGTCACTGGTCGCTCGAGGTGCTCGACGGCCGAGGGTACGGCGACTACCAGTCGATGGGGATGTCCGGCGGGCAGTACGACATCCTGCGCGAGGTCGTGGACGCGGCGCGCGCCGCCCGCCGCCAAGGTTCGCGAGACATCGAGGGGTTGATGGAACGTCAGGCGCGCGAGGGCTGCACCGCCTGGTACCGCTCCGGCGGGCCCGGAGAGGGGCCGTGGCGATGAGCGGGATCGGCCCGGTCGAACCGGACGGCGACACACGCCCGTTGGACCCGCCTCCCGTCGTCCCACACCTCCGGAGCGGGCCGGCGATCCGCCTGCCGAGACGTCACCGGAGAACCACGGCCGCCGCGATCCTCGCTGTCGCCGCGCTCGCGGCCGGGACGCTCCTGTACCTCACCCGCCCCCGCCCGGCCCCTCCGCCCGAACCGCGTTTCCCGAGCCAGACGACGTCGTTCCGGTACCTGTACATGCAGGTCAGAGACGCGAGGACGACTTTGCCAGAATTTGAATTCACAATACAAGCGCTTACGGAATCCGATGCTCCGGTGACCGTCGCGAGCATTTCCCAGCCCTACGCCGGCCTGTCCCTGACCTCCGGGCCGGCAACTCCTTTACGGGTGAAAGGTGGCGGCTCCCGCAAGATCGTCGTCACCGTCCGAGTGACGGAATGCGGGAAAGTGCCACGGAACGCCGGACTCCCTTTCCTGGACGTAACACTGCGTAACACGCGCGCAAAGGAGGCGCACAGCTACATCCTCGGCGCCCGGTACGCAAGGGACCTGTCCGCGGCCCTGGAGGTAGCCTGCGGCGACGAATTTCGGTAATCAGCAAAACGCCTGATACACCTGAACCACCCCTGCCGGTTCCTGCGGTTTCTCACCATGCGGACAGGGCAAATCGGCGGGAATTCTGCTCTTCCCCCCACTCAGTACCGCTCTGCAATACGTCGTGTCATAACAAGAGCGTCACAGCCTTGGCCAGAGTCTCCTCCGCATTCCCCACACACGCTTAGAGTCACGGCCAGTCACCGCGGAGCCTGATTCTCACTCGGCCCAGCGCTCGACTCGGCCGTTTCCACGGGGAAGCGGCTGTCAGGGGAAAGGACTGGATCGTGCGTCAACGTTCGCTCATCGCCATCACCGCCGCCCTGGCGGCGGGTGCACTCACCCTCACCGCCTGCGGCTCTCGCGACGACAACGGCGGCGGCTCGGACTCGGGCAACGGTGACACCACCGTCGTCATCGGCGTCGACGCGCCCATGACCGGCGACCTCTCCGCGCTCGGCCTGGGCATCAAGAACTCCGTGGACCTCGCCGCGAAGGTCGCCAACAAGGAGAAGTACGTCGAGGGCGTCACCTTCAAGATCGAGGCGCTCGACGACCAGGGCCAGGCCTCCGTGGGCCAGCAGAACGCCACCAAGCTCGTCGCCAACAAGGACGTGCTCGGCGTCGTCGGCCCGCTGAACTCCTCCGTCGGCGAGGCCATGCAGAAGGTCTTCGACACCGCCAAGCTGGTCGAGGTCTCCCCGGCGAACACCAACCCCGCCCTGACCCAGGGCGTGAACTGGGCCAAGGAGAAGGAGCGGCCGTACAAGTCGTACTTCCGCACCGCGACCACGGACGCCATCCAGGGCCCGTTCGCCGCGCAGTACGTCTTCAACGAGGCCAAGAAGAAGAAGGTCTTCGTCATCGACGACAAGAAGACCTACGGCGCCGGTCTGGCCGCCACCTTCACCGCCGAGTTCAAGAAGCTCGGCGGCCAGGTCGTCGGCACCGAGCACATCAACCCGGAGAGCAAGGACTTCAGCGCCGTCGCCACCAAGGTGAAGAACTCCGGCGCCGACGTCGTCTACTACGGCGGCGAGTACCCGCAGGCCGGCCCGCTGAGCAAGCAGATCAAGGAAGCGGGCGCGAAGATCCCGCTGGTCGGCGGTGACGGCATCTACAGCGCCGACTTCGTCAAGCTGGCCGGCGCGGCCGGCACCGGCGACCTCGCCACCTCCGTCGGCGCTCCCGTCGAGTCCCTGCCGTCCGCCAAGGAGTTCGTCGCGAACTACGAGGCCGAGGGCTACAAGGAGGCCTACGAGGCCTACGGCGGCTACTCCTACGACTCGGCCTGGGCCATCATCGAGGCCGTCAAGAAGGTCGTCGAGGACAACGACGGCAAGCTGCCGGACGACGCCCGCGCCAAGGTCGTCGACGCCATGCAGGACGTCTCCTTCGACGGTGTGACCGGCAAGGTCTCCTTCGACGAGTTCGGTGACGCCACCAACAAGCAGCTCACCGTCTACACCGTCAAGGACGGCGACTGGGCCACCGTGAAGTCGGGCACCTTCACCGGCTGATCTCCCCCGCACCACTCACACGAGCCGCGCGGGGCGCTGTTCCACTGGCGCCCCGCGCGGACTCGGTTCCGGCCCATCCGTCGAACATTCCGAAAGTCTCGGAGGACATGCGGTGAACGAACTGCCGCAGCAGCTGGTCAACGGCCTGCTACTGGGATCCATGTACGGCCTGGTCGCCATCGGCTACACAATGGTCTACGGCATTGTCCAGCTCATCAACTTCGCCCACGGCGAGATCTTCATGGTCGGCGCCTTCGGCGCCATCACCGTGCATCTGTACGTCTTGCCGGACGGCACCTCCATGTGGGTCGCGCTGCCGCTCATGCTCATAGGCGCCATGATCGCCTCGGTGCTGGTCGCCATCGGAGCGGAACGGTTCGCCTACCGCCCGCTGCGCGGCGCGCCCCGGCTGGCCCCGCTGATCACCGCCATCGGCCTCTCCCTCGCGCTCCAGCAGGCCGTCTGGGCCTTCTACCCGGAGGCGAAGTCCAAGCTGGCCTTCCCGCAGATCGAGGGCGGTCCCTTCTCCATCGGCGGCGCCACCATCCAGACCGGCGACATCTTCCTGATCGTCGCCGCTCCCCTCAGCATGGCGTTCCTCGCCTACTTCGTGATGCGGACCCGCACCGGCCGCGGTATGCAGGCCACCGCGCAGGACCCGGACACCGCGAAGCTGATGGGCGTCAACACCGACCGCATCATCGTGATCGCGTTCGCCCTCGGCGCCGTCTTCGCCGCCGTCGGCGGTGTCGCCAGCGGTCTGAAGTACGGCCAGATCGACTTCAAGATGGGCTTCATCCTCGGCCTCAAGGCCTTCACCGCGGCAGTGCTCGGTGGCATCGGCAACATCTACGGGGCCATGATCGGCGGTGTGGTCCTCGGCGTCGTCGAGACCCTGGCCACCGCCTACATCGCGGACATCCCCGGCCTGGACCAGTTCGGCAGCCAGTCCTGGGCCGAGGTCTGGGCCTTCATCCTCCTCATCCTCGTGCTCCTGTTCCGGCCACAGGGCCTGCTCGGCGAGCGCGTCGCGGACAGGGCGTGACACCGATGACCACACAGACCACAGCGACCAAGACCGTGGCCGCACCCGCCCCGAACACCCCCTCCGGGCTCATCGGCATCCCCGCGCACCTCGGGCGGGCCCTCGCCACCGGCGGCAGCGCCCTCGCCGTCGTCTCCACCTTCCTCGCCTGGACCTGGACGGCCGCCTTCCCCGGCGACCTCACCTACTACGGCTACCCGGGCGGCCTCCAGGTGCTCGTCCTGGTCGGCGGCGCCCTCGCCACCCTGTTCTGCCTCGCCTCCTACGGCGTCAGGGGACTGGGCTGGCTCACTCCGGCCGGCGCCGACGCGGCCGTGAAGTACGCGGTGCTCGGCACCTTCGCCACCGCCTGGTACACCGTCGTCTCGATCACCGTCGAACTCGGCGGGGTCGTCAACCTGGAGCCCGGCGGCTACCTCGTCGCCGCCGCCACGCTGATCGCCCTCCTCGGCGCCCTGGCCCTCCCCTTCCAGCGGCCCGAGCCCGACCCGATCGACCCCGAGGCGAGCGGCTGGGAGCAGTTCAAGCACGACGCCGCGCACGCCATGGCCGTGCTGCGGGCGGCCTTCTCCTCCGGCTCCCCGCGCCCCGTGCGCACCCTGCCGTCCTACGCCGAGATCCTGATCATCGTCGCCGTCCTGGCGGTCGCCCTGGTCGTCTTCACCTACGGCATCGGCACCGAGTACGACGAGCTGTTCGTCGGCTTCCTGATCACGGCCGGCTTCGGCTTCAGCGCGCTGAACCGCTCCGGCCTGATCGCCCACGCCTCCCAGATCAGCGCCCGCCACCAGAACATCACGGTGTGCGGCGCGTTCGTCGCGGCGGCGCTGTTCCCCTTCACCCAGACCGACGACCAGTACGCCACCCTCGGCGTCTACATCCTGATCTTCGCCACCGTCGCCCTGGGCCTCAACATCGTCGTCGGCCTCGCCGGCCTGCTCGACCTCGGCTACGTCGCCTTCCTCGGCGTCGGCGCCTACGCGGCCGCGCTGGTCTCCGGCTCGCCCAGCTCGCCGTTCGGCGTGCACTTCCCCTTCTGGGCCGCCGTCCTGGTCGGCGCGCTCGCGTCGCTCGTCTTCGGTGTGCTGATCGGCGCGCCGACGCTGCGCCTGCGCGGCGACTACCTGGCCATCGTGACCCTCGGCTTCGGTGAGATCTTCCGCATCGCCGTGAACAACACCGACGGCACCTCGGGTCCGGACCTCACCAACGGCTCCAACGGCATCGCGTCCATCCCGGACCTGAACATCCTGGGCTTCGACCTGGGCGTCGCGCACGACATCGGCGGCTTCACCATCGGCCGGTTCGCGAACTACTTCTTCCTGATGCTGCTCATCACGGCCGTGGTCGTCCTCGTCTTCCGGCGCAGCGGCGACTCCCGCATCGGACGTGCCTGGGTCGCCATCCGCGAGGACGAGACCGCCGCGCTCGCCATGGGCATCAACGGCTTCCGGGTGAAGCTCATCGCCTTCGCCGTGGGCGCCACCCTGGCCGGTCTCGCCGGCACGGTCCAGGCGCACGTCACGTACACCGTGACCCCCGAGCAGTACCTGTTCGCCGGCACCACCCCGCCCAACTCCGCCTTCCTGCTGGCCGCGGTCGTGCTCGGCGGCATGGGCACCATCGCCGGACCCCTCATCGGTGCGGCGCTGCTCTTCCTGATCCCCAACAAGCTCCAGTTCCTGGGCGACTACCAGCTCCTCGCGTTCGGTCTCGCGCTCGTGCTGCTGATGCGCTTCCGTCCCGAGGGGCTCATCCCCAACCGGCGCCGCCAGCTGGAGTTCCACGAAGAGGCCGACGCGCCCACAGTCCTGAGCAAGACGGGGGCCTGACCACCATGACCACCGACACCATCACCAAGGACAGCGCCGCGGGCCCGCCCGCCTCCGGGGACGTCGTCCTCGACGCGCGCGGCGTCACCATGCGGTTCGGCGGCCTCACCGCCGTCCGGGACGTCGACCTCACCGTGCGCAGCGGCGAGATCGTCGGTCTGATCGGCCCGAACGGCGCCGGCAAGACCACTTTCTTCAACTGCCTGACCGGGCTGTACATCCCGACCGAGGGCGAGGTCCGCTACAAGGACAAGGTGCTGCCGCCCAAGTCCTTCAAGGTGACCGCCGCCGGCATCGCCCGCACGTTCCAGAACATCCGTCTGTTCGCCAACATGACGGTCCTGGAGAACGTGCTCGTGGGCCGCCACACCCGCACCAAGGAGGGCTTCTGGTCGGCCGTCCTGCGCGGGCCCGGCTTCCACAAGGCCGAGGCCGCCTCCCGCGCCCGTGCCATGGAGCTGCTGGAGTTCGTCGGCCTCGCCGAGAAGGCCGACCAGCTCGCGCGCAACCTCCCCTACGGCGAGCAGCGGAAGCTGGAGATCGCCCGCGCGCTCGCCAGCGAGCCGGGGCTGCTGCTCCTCGACGAGCCCACCGCGGGCATGAACCCCCAGGAGACCCGGGCGGCGGAGGAACTCATCTTCGCCATCCGCGACCAGGGCACCGCGGTCCTCGTCATCGAGCACGACATGCGGTTCATCTTCAACCTCTGCGACCGGGTCGCCGTGCTCGTGCAGGGCCAGAAGCTGATCGAGGGCGACCCGGCCACCGTCCAGGGCGACGAGCGGGTCATCGCCGCGTACATCGGCGAGCCGCTGGCGGACGACCCCGGCGCCGCCGAGGTCGCCGAGGTCGAGGCCGCGGAAGCGGCGGCCGAGGCGGCGGGCCGGCCCCAGTCGCCCGCCAAGACGGTCGGCGCCGCGACTCCCGTGGCCGAGGAGACGGCCGACGCGGACCCGCGGCCGGAGGCGCCCGCCGAGGCCGACGCCTCCGCCGACGCCGGGTCCACGGACGCCGAGACAGAAGCACAGGCGGAGGCGGAGGCCGAGGCCGCCACGGACGCCGCGCCCGGCAAGGAGAACGACCGATGACCGCACTCCTCGAGGTCGAGGACCTGAAAGTCGCCTACGGCAAGATCCAGGCCGTCAAGGGCATCTCGTTCAGCGTCGAGGCCGGCGAAGTGGTCACCCTGATCGGCACCAACGGCGCCGGCAAGACCACCACCCTGCGCACGCTGTCCGGGCTGCTGAAGCCGGTCGGCGGCCAGATCAAGTTCAACGGCAGGTCGCTGAAGAGGGTCCCCGCCCACAAGATCGTCTCGCTGGGTCTTGCCCACTCCCCCGAGGGGCGGCACATCTTCCCGCGCATGACGATCGAGGACAACCTGCGCCTCGGCGCCTTCCTGCGCAGCGACAAGCAGGGCATCGAGCAGGACATCCGGCGCGCCTACGACCTCTTCCCCATCCTCGGGGAACGCCGCAAGCAGGCCGCCGGCACCCTGTCCGGCGGCGAGCAGCAGATGCTCGCCATGGGCAGGGCCCTGATGTCCCGTCCGCAGCTGCTGATGCTCGACGAGCCCTCCATGGGTCTCTCGCCGATCATGATGCAGAAGATCATGGCGACCATCGCCGAGCTGAAGTCGCAGGGCACCACCATCCTGCTCGTCGAGCAGAACGCCCAGGCGGCGCTGTCGCTGGCCGACCACGGCCATGTGATGGAGGTCGGCAACATCGTCCTCTCCGGCACCGGCCGCGACCTGCTCCACGACGAGTCGGTCCGCAAGGCCTACCTCGGCGAGGACTGACCGCGCAAGCGAGAGGCCCGCACCCCGTGTTCGGGGTGCGGGCCTTCCTCGTGCGTGCGGCGACGGGTCGTCAGTCGCCCTTCGATGCCTTCTTCTCCTCGGCGTCGTCGATGACCGCCTGCGCGACCTGCTGCATCGACATGCGCCGGTCCATCGAGGTCTTCTGGATCCAGCGGAACGCGGCCGGCTCGGTCAGGCCGTACTGCGTCTGGAGCACCGACTTGGCGCGGTCCACCAGCTTGCGCGTCTCCAGGCGCTGGCTGAGGTCGGCGACCTCGCGCTCCAGCTCCTTCAGCTCGGTGAACCGGGAGACCGCCATCTCGATCGCCGGCACCACGTCGCTCTTGCTGAACGGCTTGACCAGGTACGCCATCGCGCCCGCGTCCCGCGCCCGCTCGACCAGGTCGCGCTGCGAGAAGGCGGTCAGCATCAGCACGGGGGCGATGGACTCCTCGGCGATCTTCTCGGCCGCGGAGATGCCGTCCAGCTTGGGCATCTTCACGTCGAGGATCACCAGGTCGGGGCGGTGCTCGCGCGCCAGCTCGACGGCCTGCTCACCGTCGCCGGCCTCGCCGACGACCGTGTACCCCTCCTCCTCGAGCATCTCTTTGAGATCGAGCCGGATCAATGCCTCGTCCTCGGCGATGACGACGCGGGTCGTCATCGGCGGCACGTGCGACTTGTCGTCGTCGGGCACGTCTGCGGGCTGGGGCGACTCGGGGGCGCTCAACGTGGGCTCCTTGGTGCGAGGCAGGCCGGTACTGCTGACAAGAGCGTACCCAGCTGCGGTAAGGTGGGGGCACGGCGGGTGACCGTCGACCTTCGTTTTGCAGGGCGCCCCGGTAGCCCAGCGGTAGAGGCAATGGTCTCAAACACCATCCAGCGTCGGTTCGAATCCGACCCGGGGTACTTTTCCTCAGAATCCAAGGTCACCATTTGCCAGCGGATGTCCACCTTTTCGGTGAACATCCGCTTCTTTGCGTATCGGCCGTCCGGCCGCGCTATCGAGGGCTGTCGTCCTCGCCGATGTGGTGGACGCGGACCATGTTGGTGGAACCGGAGACCCCGGGCGGGGAGCCGGCGGTGATCACGACCGCCTCGCCCTTCGCGCAGCGCGCGTACCGCAGCAGCAGCTCGTCGACCTGGTCGACCATCGCGTCGGTGGACTCGACGTGCGGGCCCAGGAAGGTCTCCACACCCCAGGACAGGCTGAGCCGGGAGCGGGTGGCCGGGTCCGGGGTGAAGGCGAGCAGCGGGATCGGCGAGCGGTAGCGGGACAGACGGCGGGCGGTGTCGCCCGACTGCGTGAAGGCGACCAGGAACCGGGCGCCGAGGAAGTCGCCCATCTCCGCAGCCGCGCGCGCCACGGCGCCGCCCTGCGTGCGGGGCTTGTTGTGCTCGCTCAGGGGAGGCAGTCCGCGGGCGAGGATGTCTTCCTCGGCGGCCTCGACGATGCGGGCCATGGTGCGCACGGTCTCCGCGGCGTGCTTGCCGACGCTGGTCTCGCCGGAGAGCATCACCGCGTCGGTGCCGTCGATGACGGCGTTGGCGACGTCGGACGCCTCGGCACGGGTGGGCCGGGCGTTGTCGATCATCGAGTCGAGCATCTGGGTGGCGACGATGACCGGCTTGGCGTTGCGCCGGGCCAGCTTGACGGCGCGCTTCTGGACGATGGGCACCTGCTCCAACGGCATCTCGACGCCCAGGTCGCCGCGGGCCACCATGATCGCGTCGAAGGCGGCGACGATCTCGTCGAGGGCCTCGACGGCCTGCGGCTTCTCGATCTTGGCGATGACGGGGAGCCTGCGGCCCTCCTCGTCCATGATGCGGTGGACGTCCTTGATGTCGCGTCCGCTGCGGACGAAGGAGAGGGCGACGACGTCGAAGCCGGTGCGCAGCGCCCAGCGCAGGTCGTCCTCGTCCTTCTTGGAGAGGGCGGGCACGGAGACGGCGACGCCGGGGAGGTTGAGGCCCTTGTGGTCGGAGATCACCCCGCCCTCGACGACGGTGGTGTGCACGCGGGGGCCCTCGACGGCGGTGACCTCGAGGGTGACCCGGCCGTCGTCCACGAGGACGCGCTCGCCGGGGGTGACGTCCTCGGCGAGGCCGGCGTGGGTGGTGCCGCACATGTGGCGGTCGCCCTCGACGCCGTCCTCGACGCTGATGGTGAAGGAGTCCCCGCGTTCGAGGAGTACAGGGCCTTCGGCGAAGCGGCCCAGGCGGATCTTCGGGCCCTGAAGATCGGCGAGGAGTCCCACGCTGCGGCCGGTCTCGTCGGCGGCCTTGCGCACCCTTCGGTACCGCTCCTCGTGCTCGGCGTGCTCGCCGTGGCTGAGGTTGAAGCGGGCCACGTCCATTCCGGCGTCGACCAAGGCCTTGATCTGGTCGTACGAGTCCGTCGCGGGACCCAGGGTGCAGACGATTTTCGCTCGGCGCATGGTTCGACACTAGGGCTTACCGGCGGGTAGCGATCTGGCGGCGCGTGACGACTCAACGGCGCGTGGGTGAAGGGGTATTGACAAGCGTTGAAATGTGCGCAGGGCCGCTCGGACGAGCGCGCCGGGGGCGGTCACCGGATCGAAACCTGTCAGGGGTGTTCCGGGTCGACGTGTTCAGGTCAGAATCGTCGGGCGAATCTACGCGCGTTGTGCGCCGTCGTCGTACAAGGAGAGCCTGATATGCCGTTCGACCGCCGGAAGTTCCTGAAGAAGTCCGCCGTCACGGGGGCGGGGGTGGCGCTGGCGGGTACGGTGGCCACCCCGGCGGCCGAGGCCGCTCCGCAGGCGGGACGGGGGAAGAAGCCGGTGAAACGGTACGCACTGACCGTGATGGGCACCACGGACCTGCACGGTCACGTCTTCAACTGGGACTACTACAAGGACGACGAGTACCAGGATCCGGCCGGCAACGCGCAGGGGCTGGCCCGCGTGTCCACGCTGGTGAACCGGATCCGCGAGGAGCGCGGCCGGGAGAACACCCTGCTGCTGGACGCGGGCGACACCATCCAGGGCACCCCGCTGACGTACTACTACGCCAAGGTCGACCCGATCACCGCCGAGGGCGGCCCGGTGCACCCGATGGCGCAGGCGATGAACGCGATCGGGTACGACGCGGTGGCGCTCGGCAACCACGAGTTCAACTACGGCATCGAGACGCTGCGGAAGTTCGAGGAGCAGTGCGACTTCCCGCTGCTCGGCGCCAACGCGGTCGACGCGAAGACCCTCAAGCCCGCCTTCCCGCCCTACTTCGTCAAGACGTTCCACGTGAAGGGAGCGCCGCCGGTGAAGGTGGCGGTGCTGGGCCTGACCAACCCGGGCATCGCGATCTGGGACAAGGCGTACGTGCAGGGGAAGCTGACGTTCCCGGGCCTGGAGGAGCAGGCGGCGAAGTGGGTGCCGAAGCTGCGCTCGATGGGCGCGGACGTGGTCGTCGTGTCGGCGCACTCGGGCACGTCGGGCACCTCCTCGTACGGTGACCAGCTGCCGCACGTGGAGAACGCGGCGGCGAACGTGGCGCGGCAGGTGCCGGGCATCGACGCCATCCTGGTCGGCCACGCGCACGCGGAGATCGCCGAGCTGCGGGTGACCAACGAGGAGACCGGCAAGGAGGTCGTGCTGTCGGAGCCGCTGTGCTACGCCGAGCGGCTGACCCTGTTCGACGTGGAGCTCACCTTCGAGCGGGGCCGCTGGCAGGTGGAGTCCGTGAAGGCGTCGCTGCGGGACGCGGCGACGGTGGAGGACGACCCGCGCATCACCCGCCTGCTGGGCGACGAGCACGCGCAGGTCGTGGCGTACGTCAACCAGGTGGTGGGGACGGCGACCGAGACGCTGACGACGGTGGAGGCGCGCTACAAGGACGCGCCGATCATCGACCTGATCAGCAAGGTGCAGGAGGACGTGGTCCGGGAGGCGCTGGCGGGCACGGAGCACTCCTCGCTGCCGGTGCTGTCGCAGGCCTCGCCGTTCTCCCGGACGAGCGAGATCCCGGCGGGCGACGTGACCATCCGGGACCTGTCGAGCCTCTACGTGTACGACAACACCCTGGTGGCCAAGCTGCTGACGGGCGCTCAGGTGCGCGCGTACCTGGAGTACTCGGCGGAGTACTTCGTGCAGACCGCGGCCGGCGCGCCGGTGGACGTCGACAAGCTGACGAACGCGGGCGGGCGTCCGGACTACAACTACGACTACGTGTCGGGCGTGCGGTACGACATCGACATCGCCCAGCCGGCCGGGTCGCGCATCAAGAACCTGACGTTCGACGGCGCCCCGGTGGACGACGCGCAGCAGTTCGTGTTCGCGGTGAACAACTACCGCGCCAACGGCGGCGGTGCGTTCCCGCACGTGGCGTCGGCGCCGGAGCTGTGGGCGGAGTCGACCGAGATCCGCACCCGGATCGCGGAGTGGGCGACGGCCAAGGGCGTGCTCGACCCGAAGGACTTCGCGTCGGAGGACTGGCGCCTCACCCGAGACGGCACGCCGGTGTTCTGACCGTCCCTCGCACGGTGCCTGCACGGGGGCGCCGCCGGTTCGTCCGGCGGCGCCCCCGCGGCGTCTCCCGCCCGGTCTCAGGCCTCCTGGACGCGCAGGGCGCGGGCCAGGTCGTCGAGCCGGTCGGTGAACTGGCGGCGCAGCGCCGGCACGGGGTCGGCCTTGCGCAGCGTCTTCTCGCCGAGCTTCAGGGTCTCGGCCTCCACCGCGTGGGCGGGGAACGCCCAGCGTCCCGCGGCCGTGGCGATGGCGGGGCCACGGCGCGCGGCGACGGCCACGGCGTCCTTGAAGTAGCGCGCCACGTATGGCCGGACCAGTTCGGCCTGCTCGGGCTGCCAGAAGCCCTGCGCGGTGGCGGTGAACAGGTAGTTGGACAGGTCGTCGGAGCCGAACATGGCGTCCCAGGCGCGGGCCTTGGCGTCCGGGTCGGGCAGGGCGGCCCGGCAGCGGGCGGCGCCCTCCTGGCCGGTGGCGCTGGGGTCCCGGCGCAGTTCCTCGGCGACGGCGCTCTCGTCCACCGCGCCCAGCACGGCGAGCCGGGCGAGGATCCGCCAGCGCAGCTCCGGGTCCAGCTCGGGCCCGCCGGGGACGGTGCCCTCGGCGAGCCAGGCGGCGATGGTCTCGGGGCGGGCGGCGGCGTCGATGCAGTGGCGCACCGCGACCAGGCGCAGGCCAGGGTGGTCGCCGTCCTCGGTGCGGCGGATGAGGTCGCGGCACAGGTCGGTGAGGGTGGCGAGCGCGGCGGGCCGCCGGTCCGGGGCGAGGTAGTGGTCGGCGACCTCCCCGGAGGCGAAGGCGAGGACGCCCTGGACGAGGGCGACGTCCGTCTCCTCCGGCAGGTGGGCCGCGGCGGTGACCAGGTACGCGGAGGGGGCCAGGTCGCCGTCGCGGACCATGTCGCGCAGGCTGTTCCAGACGACGGCACGGGTGAGCGCGTCGGGGACGCCCGACAGTCCGCGCAGGACGGTCTCCAGGGAGGTGTCGTCCAGGCGGATCTTCGCGTAGGTCAGGTCCAGGTCGTTGGGGACGACCAGGGAGGGGCGGGTGCCGGGGCGCGGCTCCGGGGCGGCGGCCCGGGGCACGTCGGTCTCGTAGCGCTCGCGCAGGGTGAGGGTGCGTCCGTCGCTGAGGTCGCGGTCGTAGACCCCGACGGTCACCCGGTGCGGGCGGCTGCCCTCGCGGTCCAGGCTGAGGGTCCACCGGCCGGGCACCGCGTCGACGGAGGCGGTGAGCGTGTCGACGCCGCTGGTGCGCAGCCAGGCGTCGGCCCAGGCGTGCACGTCCCGCTCGGTGGCGGAGGCGAGGGAGTCGATGAACTCGGCGAGGCCGGCGTTGCCGAAGCGGTACCGCTCGAAGTGGGTGTTGATCCCGGCGAGGAAGTCCTTCTCACCGAGCCAGGCGACGAGCTGGCGCAGGGCGGAGGCACCCTTGGCGTAGGAGATGCCGTCGAAGTTGAGCAGCGCGGCCGCGGTGTCCTCGACGTGCTCCGGGGCGACCGGGTGGGTGGAGGGCCGCTGGTCGGCGTCGTAGCCCCAGGTCTTGCGGGAGACGCCGAAGTCGGTCCAGGTGCCCTCGCCGCGCCAGCGGGGCGGCTGCCCGCCGGGGCTCGCGGGCGTGACCTCGTTCAGGGTCTGGTAGCCCATGTACTCGGCGAAGGACTCGTTCAGCCAGATGTCGTCCCACCAGCGCAGGGTGACGAGGTCGCCGAACCACATGTGGGCCATCTCGTGGGCGACGACCATGGCGCGCCGCTGCCGCTCGGTGTCGGTGACGGCGGAACGGTAGACGAACTCGTCGCGGAAGGTGACGAGGCCGGGGTTCTCCATGGCGCCCGCGTTGAACTCGGGCACGAAGGCCTGGTCGTAGGAGTCGAAGGGGTACGGCTCCTCGAACTTCTCGTGGTAGCGGTCGAAGCAGGCGCGGGTGATCTCGAGCAGCTCCTCGGCGTCCGCCTCCAGGTGGGGGGCGAGGGAGCGGCGGCAGTGCAGGCCGAACGGCAGGCCGCGGTGCTCGGTGCGCACGGAGTGCCAGGGCCCGGCGGCGACGGCGACCAGGTAGGTGGAGACGGGCGGGGTCGGCGCGGCCTTCCACACCCCGCCGCCGATGTGCTCGGTGACGCCGTTGGCGAGGACCGTCCAGTGCTCGGGCGCGGTGACGGTGAGCTCGAAGACCGCCTTGAGGTCGGGCTGGTCGAAGGCGGCGAACACGCGCCGCACGTCGTCCAGGAAGAGCTGGGTGTAGACGTAGGTCTCCCCGTCGCTGGGGTCGGTGAAGCGGTGCATGCCCTCGCCGGTACGGGAGTAGCGCATGCGCGCGTCGACCAGCAGCTCGTGCTCGCCGGCGGTGAGGTCCCTCAGCGGGAACCGGCCGTCGTCGAGGAGGGCGGGGTCCAGGGACCGGCCGTCGAGCGTGACGGAGCGCAGCTCGGCGGGGTCGATCTCGACGAAGGTGTCCGCGTCCGCGCGGGCGCCGAACCTGATGGAGGTACGGGAGTCGAACGTCTCGTCCCCGGCGGTCAGATCGAGGGCGATCGTGCAGCGGTGGACGTCGATGAGCTGTGCTCGGTGCTGCGCTTCGTCGCGCGTCAGTACGGACATGCACGCCATGCTGCCCGATGGCGTCGGCCCGGCACAGAGGTGGATGGGGTACGCGGCCTATGTCCGGTCCCCGCCGAGCCCCGCGGTGTGCGCCCCCGGGGGCTGTGCGGGGGGCACGTGCGCGTGCGGCAGGGGCGGCGCGGGGCGTGCGGCGGAGGCGGCGGCAGCGTCGAGCCGGGCGCGCAGGGAGCGCATCTCGGCCTCCAGGGCGAGCCCGCGCTGGTGGGTGTCGTAGAGGTGGCGCACCTTGGTGCGCAGCGCCCAGGGGTCGACGGGGGTGGTGACGAGGTCGGCCACGCCGAGACGGTAGGCGGCGGCGCCGAGCCGGTGGTCGCGGGCGAAGCCGGTGAGCAGGACGACGGGTATGTGCCGGGTCTGCTCCAGGCGGCGCATCCAGCGCACGACGTCGAGGCCTCCGGTGCCGGGCATGTGGACGTCGAGCAGGAGCACGCCGACGTTGCCGCGCAGCAGCTGTTTGAGGGCCTCGTCGCCGCTGGTGGCCCGGCCCAGCGGTTGTCCGAGCGGGGCCAGGGCGCTCTCCAGGGCGTAGAGCGTGTCCTCGTGGTCGTCGACGAGGAGGATGCGGGCGGTGGGCGGCATGGGGCACGTCCCTCCCCGTCGGGCCGGACGCGGGGTCCGGGCGCTGACGGACGGTGCTCGTGAGCCGACAAGGCGTGCACAGCGAGCATGCACCGCGCGCGCCGCCCTGTCACTCCCCGCCGCGTCCCGGACCCGTCTCCGACCCGTTCAGGCCCGGCCGCCCGCGGCGTCGTCCGCGATGCGCTCGTGGTGGCGGATCACCTCGGCGATGATGAACGTCAGGAACTTCTCCGCGAAGGCCGGGTCGAGCTTGGCGTCCTCGGCGAGGGCGCGCAGCCGGGCGATCTGGCGGGCCTCGCGGCCCGGGTCGGCGGGCGGCAGCCGGTGCTCGGCCTTGAGGCGGCCGACCTGCTGGGTGCACTTGAAGCGTTCGGCGAGCATGTGGACGACGGCCGCGTCGATGTTGTCGATGCTCTCGCGCAGACGGGTCAGTTCCTCGAGGACCGCGGGGTCGGCGTCGGGTGTGGCGGCGTTGCTGGTGGTCATGGCGGCCCAGCCTACGGCGGCGCGGCCCCCCGGCGGCGGCACGGACCGTACAGTGGACGGTGTCCAGGCGCGGCGGGGGTGCGACGTGGCGAACGGCGGACCGGTGGAGCACGGTTACCCGCATCTGCGGTTGGTGCGGGAGTCGGTCACGGCGCTGTACCGGCGGCTGTCGTGCGACACGGTGCGCACCTTCTCGGCGAGTGTGGCGCCGGCCGACGTGGCGTTCGCGGACGTGGACGACCTGCATCTGGGGGCGCAGCGGGTGGCCCGCGAGATGGTGGCGCACTACCGGCTGCCGGACGCGCGCCTGGTCGTCGGGTTCCGTGAGATGACGCATGCGGCGAACGTCGAGCTGACCGCGGGCCCCGAGTACTTCGTCGAGCTGAACGACCGGTTCCGAGACCACCGCCGGGACATCGGGGCGGCGCTGGCGCACGAGGTGGCGCACGTGTACCTGCACCGGCTGGGGCTGTCGTTCCCGTCGACGCGGGAGAACGAGATCCTCACGGACACGGTGGCGACGTACCTCGGTGCGGGGTGGCTGCTGCTGGACGCGTTCCGGGAGGACGGGGCGTCGTCGCAGAAGCTCGGGTACCTCACGCCGGAGGAGTTCGGGTACGTGCTGGCGAAGCGGGCGCTGCTGTTCGGCGAGGACCCGTCGGTGTGGTTCACCAGTCCGCAGGCGTACACGGCGTACCGCGACGGGCTGGCACTGGCGCGGCGGGACGCGGAGCAGCCGCCGCTGCACGCGGCGGGCTGGACCGGGCGGCTCCGGTACGCCCGGGACCGGCGGCATGCGCAGGGGCACGCGCAGGCGCCGGAGGCGGGGCGGGAGACGGCGTACCGGTTCTCGGCGGGCGGGCACGGCCCGCTGCGGGTGTCGTTCCCCTGTCCCACCTGCCACCAGCGGATCCGGGTGCCGGTGGCCGGGCGGGTGCGGGCGCGGTGCGGTCTGTGCCGGTCCGTGCTGGAGTGCGACACCTGACGTCCGGCTCCCGGCTCCCGGCTCCCGGCTCCCGGCTCCCGGCTCCCGGCTCCCGGCTCCCGGCTCCCGGCTCCCGGCTCCCGCTGTCAACGACCGTCACAAGGGCGGCATTCCACCCCGGCATTCGCCCACTTCTCGGGTGTTCGCTATTTTGTTCGCCGCTGTCGTTCTGTGCGCCGCCGTCCCCCGCCGGCCGTTTTTCGTCCCGACCCCGCCGAGGAGCCGGCCTGTGGAACCCGAGTCCGCCGTCACCACCTGCTACCGCCATCCGCGGGTGGAGTGCCATGTGCGCTGCGTCCGCTGCGAGCGGTACATCTGCCCGGACTGCATGCGCGAGGCCGCCGTGGGCCACCAGTGCCCCGACTGCGTGCGCGAGGGCGCCCGGTCGGTGCGGCAGGCCCGCACCCTGGTGGGCGGCCGGGTATCCGTCGTCCCCGTGGTCACGTACGCGCTGATCGCCCTCAACGTGCTGGCGTACCTGGCGGAGGTGGTCCGGCCGGAGGTCGTGGACCGGTTCGCGATGGTCGGCGCGGGGCTGCTCGGCCCGGACGGCGGCCACTACGTGTGGACGCAGCCGTACCCGGCGGACTTCACCCCGGAGGGGGTCGCGGGCGGCGAGTGGTACCGGCTGCTGACCGGCGCTTTCCTGCACCTGCCGCCCACGGAGGGGACGTTCGGCGTCGTCCATGTGCTGATGAACATGGCGGTGCTGTGGAACCTGGGCCGGGTGGTCGAGCCGATGCTCGGCCGGGTCCACTACCTCGCCCTGTATCTGCTGTCGGCGCTGGGCGGCTCGGTGCTGGTGCTGCTGCTCGCGCCCTCGGACCCCACGGTCGGCGCCTCCGGCGCGCTGTTCGGGGTCGGGGCCGCCTACTACGTGGTGTCCCGGCGGGTGGGCGCCGACATGCGCGGGGTGAACCGCTTCATGACCGGGCTGCTGCTGTGGCTGGTGGTGTCCGCGCTCTTCACCTCGTGGCAGGGCCATCTGGGCGGGCTGCTGGCCGGCGGCCTGGTGGCGCTCGCGTTCGCCTGGGCGCCGCGCGACGGACGGCGCGTGCTGGTCCAGGCCGGCGCGTGCGCGGGGCTGGTGGTGCTGCTCGCCGTCCTGGCGGCGGCCAAGGTGTCGGACCTGACAGGTGGAGGGATCCCCCAGTGAAACGTGCCGGTGTGCTCTTCCTCGCGGGCGTCCCCGTGGTCGCCACGGCGGTGTACTTCGTCCTGCCGTCGGGAGCCGCCGACGCCCCCGCCGTCCCGACGTCGGTCGGCGCGCAGTCCTCCCGCGACGACGCCAAGGACCGGGCGGAGCAGGACCACGAACAGAAGCAGGACAGGGACGACGAAATCATCGCCTCCCTGCCGCCCGGCCTCGCCGCCCCCGACAGGAAGGAGCTGGCCCACCGGCTGGTGTCGAGCGCCGAGCACTCCACCACCGACTGGCGCTCCACCTACGGGATCATCGAGGACCGCGACGACGACTGCGGCTACACCGCCGGCATCATCGGCTTCTGCACCGGCACCCACGACCTGCTCACCCTGGTCGAGCACTACACCGGGAGACACCCCGGCAACGGCCTCGCGCGCTATCTGCCCGCCCTGCGGAAGGTCGACGGCACCGACTCGCACGAGGGCCTCGACCCCGGCTTCACCGACGCGTGGAAGGCGGAGTCGGAGCTGCCGGAGTTCCGCGCCGCGCAGGAGGAGGAGCGCGACCGCGTCTACTTCGAGCCGGCGGTCCGCCTCGCCAAGCTGGACGGCCTGGGCACCCTCGGCCAGTTCGTGTACTACGACGCGATGGTCTTCCACGGCACCGGCACCGACGAGAGCGGCTTCTACGCCCTGCGCGAGCGCGTGCTGGAGAAGGCGAAGACGCCCGCCGCGGGCGGCGCGGAGAAGGCGTACCTGGACGCGTTCCTCGACGTCCGCCGCGCCACCATGCTCACCCGCTACCCGGACCGCGACACCTCCCGCGTCGACACCGCGCAGCGCCGGTTCCTCCAGGCCGGGAACCTCGGCCTGAACACCCCGCTCACCTGGGAGATGTACGGGGACTCCTACACCGTGTCCTGAACATGCTGCGGCGCCTGCCCAGTCGGTCCGGTCGGGGACTGGCGGGCAGGCGCCGCGGTGTTCCGCACGCCTTTGTGCGGGACGTTCTCAGGGGTGTCAGACCGCCAGGGCGCGGTCCGTCGGGCGGATCGGGGCGGGCAGGGCGCTGGCCCCGGTGAGGAAGCTGTCGCAGCCCCGGGCGGCCGAGCGGCCCTCGGCGATCGCCCACACGATGAGCGACTGGCCGCGGCCGGCGTCGCCGGCGACGAACACGCCGGGCACGTTGGTCTGGAAGTCGGCGTCGCGGGCGATGTTGCCGCGCGCGTCCAGCTCCAGGCCGAACTGCTCGACCAGGCCGTTGTCCCGGTCGGTGCCGGTGAAGCCCATGGCCAGGGTGACCAGTTGCGCCGGGATCTTGCGCTCGGTGCCCGGCTTCTGCGTGAGCTTGCCGTCGACGAACTCCACCTCGGTCAGGTGCAGCCACTGGACGTTGCCGTCCTCGTCGCCCTCGAAGTGGGTGGTGGAGACGGAGTAGACCCGCTCGCCGCCCTCCTCGTGGGCGCTGGTGACCTTGTACAGCATGGGGAAGGTCGGCCAGGGCTGGGCGACCGGGTCCCGGTCGTCGTTCGGGCGGGGCATGATCTCCAGCTGCGTCACCGAGGCGGCGCCCTGGCGGTGGGCGGTGCCCACGCAGTCGGCGCCGGTGTCGCCGCCGCCGATCACGACGACGTGCTTGCCCTCGGCGGTGATGGGCGGGGAGACGTAGTCGCCCTCCTGCACCTTGTTCGCCAGCGGCAGGTACTCCATGGCCTGGTGGATGCCCTTGAGTTCGCGGCCCGGCACCGGCAGGTCGCGCGCGGTGGTGGCGCCGACGGCGAGGACCACGGCGTCGTACCGCTTGCGCAGCGCGGTCGCGGGCATGTCGCGGCCGATCTCGATGCCGGTGCGGAACTTGGTGCCCTCCGCGCGCATCTGCTCGATGCGGCGGTTGATGTGCCGCTTCTCCATCTTGAACTCGGGGATGCCGTACCGGAGGAGGCCTCCGATGCGGTCCGCGCGCTCGTAGACGGCGACGGTGTGTCCGGCCCGGGTCAGCTGCTGGGCGGCGGCCAGGCCCGCGGGCCCGGAGCCGACCACCGCGACGGTCTTGCCGGACAGGCGCTCGGGGATCTGCGGCGCGACGTCGCCGGTCTCCCACGCCTTGTCGATGATCGAGACCTCGACGTTCTTGATGGTCACCGGCGGCTGGTTGATGCCGAGCACGCACGCCGACTCGCACGGGGCGGGGCACAGCCGCCCGGTGAACTCCGGGAAGTTGTTGGTGGCGTGCAGCCGGTCGCTCGCCGCGCCCCAGTCCTCGCGGTAGGCGTAGTCGTTCCACTCGGGGATGAGGTTCCCGAGCGGACAGCCGTTGTGGCAGAACGGGATGCCGCAGTCCATGCAGCGGCTGGCCTGCTTGCTGATGATCGGCAGCAGGGAGCCGGGGACGTAGACCTCGTTCCAGTCCTTCTTGCGCTCCTCGACCGGACGGGACGTGGCGACCTCGCGGCCGTGGTTCAGAAAGCCCTTCGGGTCAGCCATTGATCGCCGCCTCCATCATCTTCTCGGTGATCTCGGTCTCGGACAGACCGGCTCGCTCGGCGGCGTCCTTGGCGGCGAGCACTGCCTTGTACGTACTGGGGATGATCTTGCTGAAGCGCTCCGCGGCGGTGTCCCAGTCGGCGAGCAGCTTCTCGGCGACGGTGGAGCCCGTCTCCTCCTGGTGCCGGCGGACCACGTCGTGCAGCCACTGCCTGTCGGCGTCGTCCAGCGCCTCGACGGAGGCGAGGTTGCCGGCGTTGACGTTGTCCCGGTCCAGGTCGATGACGTACGCGATGCCGCCGGACATGCCGGCCGCGAAGTTGCGCCCGGTCTCGCCGAGGACGACCGCGTGACCGCCCGTCATGTACTCGCAGCCGTGGTCGCCCACGCCCTCGGAGACGACCAGCGCGCCGGAGTTGCGGACGCAGAACCGCTCGCCGACCTTGCCGCGCAGGAACATCTCGCCGCCGGTGGCGCCGTAGGCGAGCGTGTTGCCCGCGATGACGCTGTACTCGGCGAGGTGGTCGGCGCCGCGGTCCGGCCGGACGACGATGCGGCCGCCGGACAGGCCCTTGCCGACGTAGTCGTTGGCGTCGCCCTCCAGGCGCAGCGTGACACCGCGCGGGACGAAGGCGCCGAACGACTGGCCGGCGGAGCCGGTGAAGGTGATGTCGATGGTGTCGTCGGGCAGGCCCGCGCCGCCGAACTTCTTCGTCACCTCGTGGCCGAGCATGGTGCCGACCGTGCGGTTGATGTTGCGGATGGCGACCTGGGCGCGCACCGGCTGGGCGTCCTCGGCCCCGGATGCGGAGAGCGCGTCGGCGGCGAGCTTGATCAGCTCGTTGTCGAGCGCCTTCTCCAGGCCGTGGTCCTGGCCGACCACCTGGTGGCGGGCGGCGCCCTCGGGCAGCTCGGGCACGTGGAACAGCGGCTCGAGCTCCAGGCCCTGCGCCTTCCAGTGGTTCACCGCGCGGGTCACGTCCAGCACCTCGGCGTGGCCGACGGCCTCGTCGATGGAGCGGAAGCCCAGTTCGGCGAGGAGCTCGCGGACCTCCTCGGCGATGAACCGGAAGAAGTTCACCACGTACTCGGCCTTGCCGGTGAAGCGGTCGCGCAGCACCGGGTTCTGGGTGGCGATGCCGACCGGGCAGGTGTCCAGGTGGCAGACGCGCATCATGACGCAGCCGGAGACGACGAGCGGCGCGGTGGCGAAACCGAACTCCTCGGCGCCGAGCAGCGCGGCGATCATCACGTCGCGACCGGTCTTCAGCTGGCCGTCGGTCTGGACGACGATGCGGTCGCGCAGGCCGTTGAGCAGCAGGGTCTGCTGGGTCTCGGCGAGGCCGAGTTCCCAGGGACCGCCGGCGTGCTTCAGCGACGTCAGCGGGGAGGCGCCGGTGCCGCCGTCGTGGCCGGAGATCAGCACGACGTCCGCGTGGGCCTTGGAGACGCCCGCGGCGACGGTGCCGACGCCGACCTCGGAGACCAGCTTGACGTGAATGCGCGCCTGGGGGTTGGCGTTCTTCAGGTCGTGGATCAGCTGGGCGAGGTCCTCGATGGAGTAGATGTCGTGGTGCGGCGGCGGGGAGATGAGCCCCACGCCCGGCGTCGAGTGACGCGTCTTCGCCACCCACGGGTAGACCTTGTGGCCGGGCAGCTGGCCGCCCTCGCCGGGCTTGGCGCCCTGGGCCATCTTGATCTGGATGTCGTCGGAGTTGACCAGGTACTCGGACGTCACGCCGAAGCGGCCGGAGGCGACCTGCTTGATGGACGACCGGCGGGCCGGGTCGTACAGGCGCTCCGGGTCCTCGCCGCCCTCGCCGGTGTTGGACTTGCCGCCCAGCTGGTTCATGGCGATGGCGAGGGTCTCGTGCGCCTCCTGCGAGATGGAGCCGTACGACATGGCGCCGGTGGAGAACCGCTTGACGATCTCGGAGACCGGCTCGACCTCCTCGACCGGGATGGGCTCGCGGTCCGACTTGAAGCCGAACAGGCCGCGCAGCGTCATCAGCCGCTCGGACTGCTCGTTCACGCGCTCCGTGTACTTCTTGAAGATGTCGTAGCGGCCCGAGCGCGTGGAGTGCTGGAGGCGGAAGACCGTCTCCGGGTCGAACAGGTGCGGCTCGCCCTCACGGCGCCACTGGTACTCGCCGCCGATGTCCAGCGCGCGGTGCGCCGGGGCGATGCCGGAGGCGGGGTACGCCTTGGCGTGGCGGGCGGCGACCTCCTTGGCGATCACGTCGATGCCGACGCCGCCGATCTTGCTGGTGGTGCCGTTGAAGTACTTCTCGACGAAGGACTCCTCCAGGCCGACGGCCTCGAAGACCTGCGCGCCGCGGTAGGAGGCGACCGTGGAGATGCCCATCTTGGACATCACCTTCAGGACGCCCTTGCCGAGGGCGTGGATGAGGTTGCGGATGGCCTTCTCGGGCTCGCCGTCGACGGCCTGCAGGAAGGTGCCCGCGCGGACCAGGTCCTCGACGGACTCCATGGCCAGGTAAGGGTTGACCGCGGCGGCGCCGTAGCCGATGAGCAGGGCGACGTGGTGGACCTCGCGGACGTCGCCGGCCTCGACCAGCAGGCCCACCTGGGTGCGCTGCTTGGTGCGGATGAGGTGGTGGTGGACGGCCGCGGTGAGCAGCAGCGACGGGATCGGCGCGTGCTCGGCGTCGGAGTGCCGGTCGGACAGGACGATCAGCCGGGCGCCGTTCTCGATGGCGGCGTCGGCCTCGGCGCAGATGTCCTCGATGCGGGCGGCGAGGGCCTCACCGCCGCCGGCCACCCGGTACAGGCCGGAGAGGGTGGCGGCCTTGAAGCCGGGCATGTCGCCGTCGGCGTTGACGTGGATGAGCTTGGCCAGCTCGTCGTTGTCGATCACCGGGAAGAGCAGCGTGACACTGCGACACGCGGCGGCCGTCGGCTCGAGCAGGTTGCCCTGCGGGCCGAGCGAGGAGCGCAGGGAGGTGACCAGTTCCTCGCGGATCGCGTCCAGCGGCGGGTTGGTGACCTGCGCGAACAGCTGGGTGAAGTAGTCGAACAGCAGCCGCGGGCGCTCGCTGAGCGCGGCGATCGGCGAGTCGGTGCCCATGGAGCCGATGGGCTCGGCGCCGGTCCTGGCCATCGGCGCGAGGAGGACGCGCAGCTCCTCCTCGGTGTAGCCGAAGGTCTGCTGGCGGCGGGTGACCGAGGCGTGGGTGTGCACGATGTGCTCGCGCTCGGGCAGGTCGGACAGCTCGATCTCGCCGGCCTCGAGCCACTCCTCGTAGGGGTGCTCGGCGGCGAGCTGCGACTTGATCTCGTCGTCCTCGATGATCCGGTGCTCGGCGGTGTCCACGAGGAACATGCGGCCGGGCTGCAGCCGGCCCTTGCGGACCACCTTCGCCGGGTCGATGTCGAGGACGCCGACCTCGGAGCCGAGGACGACCAGGCCGTCGTCGGTGACCCAGTAGCGGCCGGGGCGCAGGCCGTTGCGGTCGAGCACGGCGCCGACCTGGGTGCCGTCGGTGAAGGTCACGCAGGCCGGGCCGTCCCAGGGCTCCATCAGCGTGGAGTGGTACTGGTAGAAGGCGCGCCGGGCCGGATCCATGGAGTCGTGGTTCTCCCACGCCTCCGGGATCATCATCAGCACGGAGTGCGGGAGCGAGCGGCCGCCCAGGTGCAGCAGTTCGAGCACCTCGTCGAAGGAGGCGGAGTCCGAGGCGTCCGGGGTGCAGACCGGGAAGGTGCGCGCAAGGTCCTTGCCGTCCCGGTCGCTGCCGAACAGGTCGGACATCAGCTGGGACTCGCGGGCCCGCATCCAGTTGCGGTTGCCCTTGACGGTGTTGATCTCACCGTTGTGCGCGACGAAGCGGTACGGGTGCGCCAGCGGCCACGACGGGAAGGTGTTCGTGGAGAACCGGGAGTGCACCAGCGCGATCGCGGAGGCGAAGCGGCGGTCGGACAGGTCGGGGAAGAAGGGCTCGAGCTGGCCGGTGGTCAGCATGCCCTTGTAGACGATGGTCCGGGCGGACAGCGACGGGAAGTAGACGCCCACCTCGCGCTCGGCGCGCTTGCGCAGCAGGAACGCCTTGCGGTCCAGCTCGATGCCGGTGCTCCGGCCGTCGGTGACGAAGAGCTGGCGGAAGACCGGCATGGTGGAGCGGGCGGTGGCCCCCAGCAACTGGGGGGCGACCGGCACCTCGCGCCAGCCGAGGACGGTGAGCTCCTCGGCGGCGGCGATCTCCTCGATGCGGGCGACGGCGGCGTCCGTGCCCTCCCCGGGCAGGAAGGCGATGCCGGCGGCGTATCCGCCCGCCGCGGGCAGCTCGAATCCGGCCACCTCGCGGAAGAAGGCGTCCGGGATCTGGGAGAGGATGCCCGCGCCGTCGCCGGAGTCCGGTTCGGAGCCGGTGGCGCCGCGGTGCTCGAGGTTGCGCAGGACGGTGAGGGCCTGGTCGACCAGGGCGTGGGACGCCTCGCCGGTGAGGGTGGCGACGAAGCCGACGCCACAGGCGTCGTGCTCGTTGCGGGGGTCGTACATACCCTGCGCAGCAGGGCGAGCATCCATGAACGACCAGCTCGCGCGGTCGTTCGAGGAATGCTGGGACGGCTGGCGCGGCGTACGCATCGGCTCTCCCGTCGTCGTCAATTGGCATCTGTGCAAGTGCCGAGGGACGACGTTGGCCCTCTGCGTGGCTAAATTTCGTGCAGGTTACATGATGGAGCGACTCTCGGGAACCGGGATAATCCGTTCCAGCATGCGGACGTCGTCCGGGTCGCGGCGGGGTTCCGCGCCCGTCGACGGAAGCTGTGGAGAGCCTGCCCGGACAGATCGGTGTCCGTCGGCCCGATGACGGGAAGAGGCCTCTTCGCCTCCTCCGCCGGGCACGCCGCCGGCCTCGTTGCCTGTAGCGCGTACGGCTCATGCCCGCTGGTCACACATTCGAAACCAGCAAGTAATGATTGTTTATGCGAAGCTCCGCATAGACGCAAGAGGTCATCCTATGGCGGTTCCGAAAAGCGACCCCAGGGCGTACGTCACACCGGCCGCCGCGCCGCCGAGGGCGAGCTGCCGCAGGCCGCTGTACCACCAGGAGCGCGCCGTGACCTTCGCCACCACGGCCCCGCACAGGAAGAGCCCGAGCAGCGCGACCAGCACGGCCGGCCACAGACTGCTCGCGCCGAGCAGGTAGGGCAGGACCGGCAGCAGGGCGCCCAGCGCGAAGGACCCGAAGCTGGAGACCGCGGCGACGGTCGGCGAGGGCAGGTCCCCGGGGTCGATGCCCAGTTCCTCGCGGGCGTGTATCTCCAGCGCCTGCTCGGGGTCGCGGGAGAGCTGCCGCGCGACCTCGCGGGCCAGGCCGGGCTCGACGCCGCGCGACTCGTAGAGCGCGGCCAGCTCGGCCTCCTCGTCCTTGGGGTGCTTGCGCAGCTCCCTGCGCTCCACGTCCAGCTCGGCCTCGACCAGCTCGCGCTGGGACGCCACGGAGGTGTACTCGCCTGCCGCCATGGAGAAGGCACCGGCGGCCAGTCCCGCGAGGCCGCTGAGGACGACGGTCTGCTGGCCGACGGCGCCGCCGGCGACGCCCGTCATCAGGGCGAGGTTGGAGACCAGTCCGTCCATGGCGCCGAACACCGCGGGGCGCAGCCATCCCCCGTTGACGTCGCGGTGGGTGTGATTGTCGCGGTGCGCCTCGTGGAGCGTCGCCTCGGTCTCGATGATGGCCATGCCGGGTCCCCCTGGACTCTGCGGGCGCCCTCGCTTCCGACACCCGTACGTACGCTATTTGGACTCATTCCAATTTCCGACGCCGCCTAGTCTACGCCTCGGCGAAAGCCCCTGCCAGCAAGGAAAGGCTGCGCTAACCAGCGCTTTTGCCTCCCGCCCCGGTCCGCTCGGACGCCCCGCGCATCTCGTCCGGGTGACGCTCCTGCGCACGAGGCTGCGGCGGACACGGCACCGGGGACAGTTCCGCAAAGGGCCGGCGCCCCACGGGGCGCGCCTGAGAGGAGAGCCGCGTATGGCATCGACCGCCCGCATCCCCTCGGCGCCCGCGCCCGGGGACGCCCTCGGGCTCCGCGCACGGGCCCGCGGCGCGCTGCTCGGCCTGGCCGTCGGCGACGCCCTGGGCGCCCCCGCCGAGAACATGAAACCCTCCGAGATCCGCGCGAAGTGGGGCCGCATCACGGGCTACGTGAGCGACCCCCCGGCCGGCACGGACGACACCGAGTACGCGATCTTCTCGGGTCTGCTGGCCGCCCGGCACGGCTCCGCGCTCACCCCCGCGCACGTCGAGGCGGCCTGGCACGAATGGATCGCGGACCGCGCCGAGGGCCCCTTCCGCGGCGCCGGCTTCAGCGAGCGGGGCACCCTGGAGAACCTGCGCCGGGGCCTGGCCGCGCCCATCTCCGCCCAGCACCGCCACGCCTGGAGCGACGGGCTGGCGATGCGGGCCGCGCCGTACGGCGTGCACGCGGCCGGGCGCCCCGACGAGGCGGCCCGGCTCGCGGCGGTCGACGGCTCGGTCAGCCACGACGGGGAGGGCATCTACGGCGGCCGGGCGGTCGCGGCGGGCGTCGCGGCGGCCATGGCCGGGGCGCCGGTGGTCACGGTCGTGGCCTCGGCGCTCGCGGTGGTGCCGGAGGACTCCTGGACCGCCCGCTCGCTGCGCCGTGCGGTGACCGCCGCCCACCGCGGCGAGCGGGCGGTCCGCACCGCGGTGGTGATCGGCGGCTACCCCTGGACCGACCTCGCCCCGGAGGCGGTGGCCCTGGCCTTCGGCGCCTACGCGGCGGCCGACGGCGACTTCGAACAGGCGGTGCTGACCGCCGTGAACATGGGCCGTGACGCCGACACCACGGCGGCCGTGGCCGGTGCGCTGGCCGGGGCGACCCAGGGAGTCGCCGCCGTCCCCGAACGCTGGGCCGCGGCCATCACCCCGGCCCGCGGCACCTGTCTGCCCGCCATGGCCGGCCACCACGTCCTCGACATCGCGGACCTGCTGACCCCGGAGACCCCCACATGACCTCCACCACCCCCGCCCCCGTCACCGACGACACCCTCGCCCCCGCACCCGGGCAGGACGACGCGGCTCCGGCGCCGCGCACGGCCGACGCGCCCGCACCCGCCCCCCGTCCGCCCCGCGCGGCCGTCGAGGGCCTGCTCCTCGGACTCGCCGCCGGGGACGCGGCCGGCTGGCCCGCCGCCCGGCACCGCGCCGCCCGCATGCCCGAGTGGACCCGGCGCCTCACCCGCGAGCTGGACACCTTCGCCGAGCAGAACGCCACCACCACGCTCCCGGTCCCCATCGCCCTGAACCAGCCCCCCGAGCCGCTCCGCCTCGGCCCGTCCGACGACGCCGAGTGGGCCGCGTTCGCCGCCGAGGCCGTGCTGCGCGCGGGCGACGACATGGTGCTCGGCGACCTGAGCCGGGAGCGCCGCACCCGCGCCGCCATCGACCTCACCTGGAACGCGGTCGCGGCCGAGGTCGCCGCCGCCACCGAGCGGGCCCCCGAGACCGAGTCCGCCGTGCTGCCGCTGCGCGCCCGCATCTCCGTGCGCGCCGGACTCGGCAACCTCGCCACCGGGCTGCGCCCGCCCGCCTCCGGCCACGACAACCCGCACTACTTCGACGACGCCGCCTGCGTCCGGGCCTGCGTGCTGGCCGTGGCCCACCCGGGCGACCCCCGGGCCGCCGCCGACCTCGCCGAGTTCGACGCCCGCTACACCCAGGACGGCGACGGCGTGCACGGCGCCCGCGCCATGGCTGCCGCCGTGTCGCTGGCGCTCGCCGGGGCCGACCCGGACGCCTGCGCGGCCGCCGCCTGCGCCGAGCTGCCCGAGGACACCGAGATCGGCCGCAACGCCCGGCACGCCCTGGCGCTCGCGGCGGACGCCGACAGCGCCTTCGCCCTGGTGCCGCCGCTGGAGCACCAGATCGTCGACCACGTCTACAGCTACGGCGTCGCCGCCGCCGAGACCGTCCCCGTCGCCCTCGCCCTCACCACCGCCGCCCGCGGCCGGATCGCGGAGGCCGTCCCGGCGGCGGCCTGTCTCTCCCGGGTCGCGGACTCGGCCCCCGCCCTGGCCGGCGCCCTCACCGGCGCACTGGGCGGGAGCGCCGCGATCCCCGCGTCCTGGCGGGAGAGCTGCCGCACCCTGTCCGGCTGCGTGCTCCCCCGGCTCACCGGTACGGACCTGGTGGAACTCGCCGGACTGCTGGAAGCCGCCCGACCGACCGCCCCCGGAGGATGATCCCGGCATGACACACGAAGACACCGCAAACACCCCCTCCCTGGACGAGCGGATCACCGGCGCGCTGGTGGGGGCGGCGGTCGGCGACGCCCTCGGCGGCCCGGTCGAGGGGTACTCCCCCGAGCAGATCGTGGAGCGCCACGGCGGCCGCGTCCACGGCGTCGTCGGCCCGTGGCACGGCGAGGACTGGCGCACCGCCCGGCCGATCGCGCCGTACCACAAGGGCGACGGGCACGTCACCGACGACACCCTGATGACCCACGCGCTGGTCCGGGTGTACGCGCGGGTCCGCGACCACCTGGACGCCTACGCGGTCGCCGACCACCTGGTCCCGGACCTGATGACGAACCCGCGCTGGATCCCGGAGCTGGAGGCCGAGACGATCCCGCTGCACCGGGTCTTCCTCGCCGAGAAGTGGCTGGCGGCACGGCTGCACTACGGGCACGTCGACCCGCGCGAGGCGGGCGTGGGCAACATCGTCAACTGCGGCGCCGCGATGTACATGGCCCCCGTCGGTCTGGTCAACGCCGCCCACCCGGCCGCCGCGTACGCCGAGGCCCTGGACGTGGCGGGCGCCCACCAGTCGTCGTACGGCAGGGAGGCGGCCGGGGTGTTCGCGGCGGCCGTGGCGGCGGCCTGCGCGCCGGACGCGACCCCGGACTCCGTCGTCGCCGCGTGCCTGTCCCTGGCCAAGGACGGCACCCGGGAGGCGGTCGAGAAGGTCTGCGAGGAGGCCTCGCGCCACACCGGCGTCGAGTCGGCGCTGCGCCCGCTGCGCGAGGCGGTCGCCCCGTACGACACCGTCGGCCCCGACTACCGCTCCCCCTCGCTGGGCGCCCGGCGTCCCTCCCGGCTGCACGCGATCGAGGAGCTGCCGGTCGCGCTTGGCATGGTGGTGGCGGCCCGCGGCGATTACCGGCACGCCGTGCTGGGGGCCGTGAACTACGGCCGCGACTGCGACTCCATCGCCACCATGGCCGGGGCGGTGACCGGCGCGCTCGGCTCCCCGGTGCCCGAGGAGTGGGCCAAGACCGTGGCGGAGGCCAGCCGCCTCGACCTGTGGGAGCCGGCCGCCACGCTCACCGCGGTGGCCCGGGAGGTCTTCGCCCGGGACGTGGAGCGCCGCCGCGCCCACGAGCGGGCGTTCGCGCGGCTCGGAGGCGCCGGATGCTCCGACTGACCTGGGTCCAGCCCGAGGACCTCGTCGGCCACGAACTGCGCCAGGCCGCGCTGGACGGCCGCGAGGCGTCGGCGGTCGCCGCCCGCTGGCGCGCGGCGGGCGGCCCCCCGGCCCCGCTCACCGCCGGCGCCTCCACCCGCCCGGCCTCCCGCTACCTCCGGCTGCTGGCCTGCGACCTGCTGGACGAGCTGGCCGAGCTGCCGAGCGCCCTCGCCGACGACGAGCCCTCCGACCTCGCCGCGATCCAGGCGCTGTGCCCCGAGTGGCCCCTCTCCCCCGGTGCCCCGGCCGCCTGGGACGGACCCGTGTTCGAGGCGCGCCTGGAGGCGGCCTGGCTCGGCCGCTCGGCCGGCTGCCTGCTGGGCAAGCCGGTGGAGAAGCTGCCGCTCGCCGCGATCCGCGCTCTGGCCCGCGCCACCGGCAACTGGCCGTTGAGCGGCTGGTTCACCGCCCGGGGCGTCCCCGCCGAGCTGCTGGCCGAGCACCCCTGGAACCGGCGCTCCGCCTCCACCTCCCTCGCCGAGAACATCGACGGCATGCCCGAGGACGACGACCTCAATTACCCACTGCTCGCCCTGCTGGTGCTGCGCCGCCACGGCCGCCGCTTCACCACCGCGGACGTGGCCCGCGTCTGGCTCGACGAGCTGCCCGCGGGCCGCACCTTCACCGCCGAGCGCATCGCCTACCGCAACCTGCTCTGCGGGCTCGAACCGCCGCTGACCGCCCGCCACCGCAACCCGTTCCGCGAGTGGATCGGCGCCCTGATCCGCGCCGACGCGCACGGCTGGACCAACCCGGGCGATCCGGGCGCCGCGGCCGGGCAAGCGTACCGGGACGCCACCCTCACCCACACCGCCAACGGCGTCTACGCGGCCATGTTCACCGCCGCCGTCGTCGCCGCCGCGGCGGGCGGTGAGCGGGACGTGCACGCCTGTCTGCGCACCGGTCTCACCGTCGTCCCGCCCCGCTCCCGACTCGCCCGGGCCGTGCGCGACGCCGTGGCACTGGCCCGCGGGCACCGGGACTTCGACACGGTCGTCGACCTGCTGCACGAGAGGCACGGCGCGACCCACCACTGGGTGCACGCCGTTCCCAACACCGCCCTCCTGGCCGCCGCCCTCACCCACGCCGACGGGGACTTCACCGCCTCGATCTGCCGCGCGGTGTCCGGCGGCTGGGACACCGACTCGGTGGGCGCCACCGCCGGCAGCGTCGCCGGGCTGCTCGCCGGCTCGCCCCGCGCGCTCCCCGAGCGCTGGACGGCCCCGCTGAAGAACCGCCTGTCCACCTCCGTCGGCGACTTCGACGGCACCGGCTTCGACACCCTGGCCCGTCTCACCCATCTGGAGGCGTCCCGCCCATGACTCCCCCCGACCCGGCCCCCGCCGCACCGCCCGCCGCTCCCCCGCTGGCCGGTCTGCGCGTCCTGGACCTCGCCACCCTCTTCGCCGGCCCTCTCGCGGCCACCCTGCTGGGCGACTTCGGCGCCGACGTCGTCAAGGTCGAGCACCCGAGGAGGCCCGACCCCTCGCGCGGCCACGGACCGTCCAAGGACGGCGTCGGCCTGTGGTGGAAAGTGCTCGGCCGCAACAAGCGCGCGATCACCCTCGACCTGTCCACGCCGGGCGGCCGGGACACGCTGCTGCGCCTGGTGCGCGGCGCCGACGTGGTCGTGGAGAACTTCCGCCCCGGCACCCTGGAGAAGTGGGACCTGGGCTGGCCCGAGCTGTCCGCGGCGAACCCCCGGCTGGTGCTGGCGCGGGTCACCGGCTTCGGCCAGTTCGGCCCGTACGCGCACCGGCCCGGCTTCGGCACCCTCGCCGAGGCGATGAGCGGCTTCGCCGCGCTCACCGGCGAGCCGGACGCGGCGCCGACCCTGCCGCCGTTCGGCCTCGCCGACTCCGTCGCGGGCCTCACCACCGCGTACGCGATCATGACGGCTCTCGCGGCGCGCGACCGCACGGGGCGGGGACAGGTCGTCGACACGGCGCTGATCGAGCCGATCCTCGCCGCCCTCGGACCCCACCCCACCTGGTACGACCAGCTCGGGTACGTCCAGCCGCGCACCGGCAACCGGTCGCAGAACAACGCACCGCGCGGCACCTACCGCACCGCCGACGGCACCTGGGTCGCCGTCTCCACCTCGGCCCAGTCGATCGCCGAGCGGGTGATGGTGCTGGTGGGCCGCCCCGACCTGATCGAGGCGCCCTGGTTCGCCACCGGCGAGGGCCGGGCCCGGCACGCGGACCTGCTGGACGAGGCGGTCGGCGGCTGGATCGCCCGGCACGGCCGCGCCGACGTGCTGGCCGCGTTCGAGAAGGCGGAGGCGGCCGTCGCCCCGGTGCAGGACGTCCGGGACGTCATGGCGGACCCGCAGTACCAGGCCCTCTCCACCGTCACCACGGTCGACGACCCGGAGCTGGGCCCGCTGCGCATGCAGAACGTGCTGTTCCGGCTCTCCGCCACCCCGGGGGCGATTCGCTGGGCGGGCCGCCCGCACGGCGCGGACACCGAGGAGGTGCTGACCGAGCTGGGCCTCACCCCGGCCGACCTGGTGGAGCTGCGGGCGGAGGGCGCCGTATGAGAAGCGTCCCGCTGACCTGGCTGTACGCCCCCGGCGACCGCCCCGACGTGGTGGCGAAGGCGCTCACGGCGGGGGCGGACGTGGTGGTGGTCGACCTGGAGGACGCGGTCGCGCCGGACCGCAAGGCGTACGCCCGCGCGGCCACCGCCGAGCTGCTGCGCGGCCCGCAGCCGGTGCCGGTGCACGTCCGCGTCAACGCCTTCGCCGGGCCCTGGGGCCCGGCCGACGTGGCGGCCCTGGCCCCGGCGCCGGGCCTGTCCGGGCTGCGGCTGCCGAAGGTGTCCTCCCCGTCCGACGTGGTGCGGGTCGCCCGCCGGGCGGTCGCGGCGCGCGGCGGCTCCCCGCCCCTGTACGCGCTGCTGGAGAGCGCGCTGGGCGTCGAGCACGCCCACGCCGTGGCCACCGCGCACCCGTCGCTGCGCGGGATCGCGCTCGGCGAGGCGGATCTGCGGGCCGACCTGGGGGTGCGCGAGGACGCCGGGCTGGACTGGTGCCGGGCACGGGTGGTGGTCGCGGCGCGCGCGGCGGGGCTGGCCCCGCCCGCCCAGTCGGTGCACCCGGACATCCGCGACCTGGAGGGACTGAAGGCGTCCTGCGAGCGTGGGCGCGCCCTGGGCTTCCTGGGCAGGGCGGCGATCCATCCGCGTCAGCTCCCGGTCATCGAGCGGGCCTATCTGCCCACGGAACGGGAGATCGAGCAGGCGGAGACGGTCCTCAAGGCGGCGGCCGCCACGCAGGGCGCGCAGGCGCTGCCGGACGGCACGTTCGTGGACGCGGCGGTGGTGACGGCGGCGCACCGGACGCTGGCGCTGGCGCACAAGCGGTGACCTGTACGCACAAAGGGCGCCCGGGGTGTCCCCGGGCGCCCTCGGCGCGCGTACGTCGGGCTGTCAGCCCTTCTTGGCCGACCCGGCCCCGTCCTTGGACCCTTCCGGCTCCTCGGCGCCCTCCGGCTCCTCGGGCGCCCCGGGCTTGTCGAGCCTCCCGGGCTTCCCGCCGTCGTCGGTGTCCGCGGCGTCGTCCGTCGTCGCGTCCCCGGCGGGGGCGTCCTCGGCGGGCGCGTCGCCGTCGGTCTTCTTCGCGTCGGACGCCGGGCCCTCGCCGTCGCCGGCGCCCGGCTCGACCACGGCCTCCCGGCCCGGACGCTTCCGGGCGGACAGCACGATGTAGAGCACCGCCAGCAGGAAGACCAGGAGGGCCGTCCAGTTGTTCAGCCGCAGGCCGAGGATGTGGTGGGCCTCGTCGACCCGCATGTACTCGATCCAGAAGCGGCCCGCGCAGTACCCGGCGACGTACAGCGCGAAGGCGCGGCCGTGTCCGAGCGTGAAGCGCCGGTCGGCCCAGATCACCAGCAGCGCCACGCCGACGCACCACAGCGACTCGTAGAGGAAGGTCGGGTGGTAGGTGCCCGGCATCCGGCCGTCGGCGGAGGAGGTGATCTCCACGGCCCACGGCAGGTCGGTCGCCCGCCCGTACAGCTCCTGGTTGAACCAGTTGCCCCAGCGGCCGATCGCCTGGGCGATCGCGATGCCGGGGGCGATGGCGTCGGCGTACGCCGGAAGCGGGATGCCGCGGCGGCGGCATCCGATCCACGCGCCGAGCGCGCCCAGGGCGATGGCGCCCCAGATGCCGAGGCCGCCCTCCCAGATCTTGAAGGCGTCCACCCAGTCACGGCCCTCGCTGAAGTACAGCTGGTAGTCCGTGACCACGTGGTAGAGCCGGCCGCCGACGAGGCCGAACGGCACGGCCCAGACAGCGATGTCCGCCACCGTGCCGGCCCGCCCGCCCCGGGCGATCCAGCGCTTGTTGCCGAGCCAGACGGCAACGAAGACGCCGATGATGATGCAGAACGCGTAGCCGCGCAGCGGAACGGGGCCGAGGTACAGCACCCCGCTCGACGGGCTGGGAATGTAGGCAAGTTCCATGGCAGGACCGACGCTACCGTGCCGGACCGCCCGTACGGCAGGCAGCCTGGCAACGGCTCCATAACAGGCCCCGGGGAGAGGGCCCCTAGGACTTGTTCGCCTCCTCGACCATCTGCTTCAGCTTCTCGGGCGTCATGGAACGGTCCTGGTAGATGTTCTGCCCCTCGAACAGCACCGTCGGGGTGCCGCTGAAGCCGCCCTTCTGGAAGGCCTCGTTGGACTTGACCACCCAGCTGTCGTGCGTGCCGTCCTCGACGCAGGTGCGGAACTCGGGGGTGTCGAGCCCGTCGACCTTGCTCGCCAGGTCGAACAGCTTGTCGTCGCTGGAGAAGGCGTCGTCGCTCTCCATCGGCTGGTTCTCGAACAGCACGTCGTGGTAGGCGGTGAACTTCCCCGCGTCCTGGGCGCAGGCGGCGGCGTTGGCCGCGCTCAGCGAGCCGCTGCCGCCGAGGCCGCCGTCGATCAGCGTGACCAGGTGGTACTCGACCTTCAGCTTGCCGGCCCCGGTCAGCTCGTTGAGCGTGGAGCGGTAGGTCTGCTCGAAGGCCTTGCAGGCGGGACAGCGGAAGTCCTCCCACACCGTGAGGGTGGCCTTGGCGTCCTCCTTGCCGACCGGGATGGCGAGGCCGTCCTTGCCCTGGGCCCCCGAGGGCACCACCACCGGTCCGGACGCCTTGCTCTCGTCGTCCCCGCCGGAGCTGGCCGCGACGACGCCGATCACCGCCGCGAGTCCCAGGACGCCGACCACACTCGCGCCCACGATCAGGGTGCGGCGCCGCTTCTCCGCCGTCTTCTGCTTCTCGCGCTCTGCCGCCATCCGCTCGCGGGCGGTGCGCTTTCCCTCACGGTTCTTGTCGCTCACACCCCGCAGAACGAACCGGGGAGGCGCCCAGCGCCTCCCCGGTCCCAGGTCCACCCGTACGAGGGACCCCGGCGGCCCGTCGCGGAGGGCGGGCCGGTGCGGTCACACCTGTCCGCGCACGCCCTTGGCCAGCTCACCGGCGAGAGCGCGGACGGCCTCGACGCCCGCGGCGTCGTCGGGCGCGTCCAGCATCCGCTTCACGAAGGCGGAGCCGACGATCACCCCGTCGGCGAACCGGGCGACCTCCGCGGCCTGCGCCGGGGTGGAGACGCCGAGTCCGACGCAGACGGGGATGCCGGTGGTGGCGCGGGTGCGCCGCACCAGGTCCTCCGCCTGCGAGCTGACCGACTCACGGGTGCCGGTGACGCCCATGAGGGAGGCCGCGTAGACGAAGCCGCTGCCGGCCGCGGTGATCTCGGCGAGCCGCTCGTCCTTGCTGCTGGGCGCGACCACGAAGACCGTGGCCAGCCCGTGCTTGTCGGCGTGCTCGCGCCACAGGGCGGACTCCTGCACCGGCAGGTCGGGCAGGATGCACCCGGCGCCCCCGGCCTCCGCCAGCTCGGCGGTGAACCGCTCCACGCCGTAGCGGTCGATCGGGTTCCAGTACGTCATGACGAGGATCGGCGCCCCCGTGGCCGCGTGGGCCTCGCGCACCGTGCGCATCACGTCGGCGATGCGCACCCCGCCGCGCAGGGCGATGTCGTCGGCGGTCTGGATGACCGGGCCGTCCAGGACGGGGTCGCTGTGCGGCAGCCCCACCTCGACGACGTCGGCGCCGCCCTCGATCGCCGCCTTGACCGCCTCGATGCCGCCGTCCACGGTCGGGAACCCGGCCGGGAGGTAGGCGATCAGGGCGGACCGGCCCTCTTCCTTCGCCGCGGCGAGGGTGTCGCCCAGCAGCCGCACGTTTCCGCTCACTTGGCGTCCCCCTCGATCTCGGCGGTGCCGGAGGCGTTGTCCTCGACCTCGGCGTCCGTGTCGTACAGCCCGAAGTAGCGGGCCGCGGTGTCCATGTCCTTGTCGCCGCGCCCGGACAGGTTGACGACGATCAGCCCGTCCTTGCCCAGTTCCTTGCCGACCTCCAGGGCGCCGGCCAGGGCATGCGCGGACTCGATGGCCGGGATGATGCCCTCGGTGCGCGACAGCAGGCGCAGGGCCTGCATGGCGGCGTCGTCGGTGACCGCCCGGTACTCGCCGCGGCCGCTGTCCTTGAGGAAGGCGTGCTCGGGTCCGATGCCCGGGTAGTCCAGGCCGGCGGAGATCGAGTACGGCTCGGTGATCTGGCCCTCGTCGTCCTGGAGGACGTAGGAGCGGGAGCCGTGCAGGATGCCGGGCTCGCCGGCGGTGAGGGTGGCGGCGTGCTCACCGGTCTCGATGCCGTGTCCGGCGGGCTCGCAGCCGATGAGGCGGACATCCTCGTCGGGGATGAACGCGTGGAACAGGCCGATGGCGTTGGAGCCGCCGCCGACGCAGGCGATCGCGGCGTCGGGCAGCCGGCCGGCCTGCTCCAGCAGCTGGCGGCGGGCCTCCACGCCGATGACGCGGTGGAAGTCGCGGACCATCGCCGGGAAGGGGTGCGGGCCGGCGACGGTGCCGAACAGGTAGTGGGTGCGGTCGACGTTGGCGACCCAGTCGCGGAACGCCTCGTTGATGGCGTCCTTGAGGGTGCGGCTGCCGGACTTCACGGCGACGACCTCGGCGCCGAGCATCCGCATCCGGGCCACGTTGAGGGCCTGGCGCCGGGTGTCGATCTCGCCCATGTAGATCGTGCACTCGAGTCCGAACAGGGCGCAGGCGGTGGCGGTGGCCACGCCGTGCTGCCCGGCGCCGGTCTCGGCGATGACGCGGGTCTTGCCCATGCGCTTGGTGAGCAGGGCCTGGCCGAGCACGTTGTTGATCTTGTGCGAGCCGGTGTGGTTGAGGTCCTCGCGCTTGAGGAAGACGCGGGCGCCGCCGGCGTGCTCGGCGAAGCGGGGGACCTCGGTGAGGGCGCTGGGGCGGCCGGTGTAGTGCGCCAGGAGGTCGTCGAGCTCCCGGGCGAACTCGGGGTCGGACTTGGCCTTGTCGTACTCGACGGCGACCTCGTCCACGGCGGCGACGAGGGCCTCGGGGATGAACTTGCCGCCGAAGGCGCCGAAGTATCCCGCCGGGGAGGGGGTCTGCCCCTCCGGGTCGGGGATGAAGAAGGTGCTGGGCATGCGTGTACCTCACGGTGAGTGTGTGTGGACGACACTGAGCGCCGTGGGGGCGGGGTGGTTCGTCGGCCGCGGGCCGTCGTGGCTCGCCGCGCAGTTCCCCGCGCCCCTTGTCGGGGCGGGGGTTGTCAGGCCGCTGCGGGTCCGTCGTGGCTGGTCGCGCAGTTCCCCGCGCCCCTGGCGGGGCGCTGCCATCGCCTGCCGTTCACCTGGCCCGGTTCGTCGCCGATGACGTAACGGACCCTGCGGCCGTGGACCCGGCGGGCCGGGGCACGGCAGCCGCGGGGCCGGCAGCCTCGTGCGAGTCGGGAGAGCGTCATCGGGGATCAGCCTGCCGAGGTCTCAGCGGCCGTGCCGGAGGGCCGGGTGCTCGCCCGCGGCGACCAGGTCGGCGACCGCCGTCTTCGGGTCCTTGCCGGTCACCAGGGACTCGCCGACCAGGACGGCGTCCGCCCCGGCGTTGGCGTAGGCGATCAGGTCGTGCGGACCGCGCACGCCGGACTCGGCGACCCGCACGAGGTGCGCCGGGATCTCGGGGGCGACCCTCTCGAAGGTGCCGCGGTCGACCTCGAGGGTCTTCAGGTTGCGCGCGTTGACGCCGATGACCTTGGCGCCGGCGTCGACCGCCCGCTCCACCTCGTCCTCGTCGTGCACCTCGACCAGCGGGGTGAGGCCGATGGACTCGGCGCGCTCGATGAGCGACTCCAGGGCGGACTGCTCCAGGGCGGCCACGATCAGCAGCGCCAGGTCGGCGCCGTACGCGCGGGCCTCCCAGAGCTGGTACGAGGTGACGATGAAGTCCTTGCGCAGCACCGGGATGTCGACCTTGGCGCGGACGGCCTCCAGGTCGGCCAGCGAACCGCCGAACCGGCGCTGTTCGGTGAGGACGGAGATGACGGCGGCGCCGCCCGCCTCGTAGTCGGCGGCGAGGGCGGCCGGGTCGGCGATCGCGGCCAGCGCGCCCTTGGACGGGCTGGAGCGCTTGACCTCGCAGATCACCTTGACGCCGTCGCCGCGCAGGGCGGCCACGCCGTCCTTGGCGGCGGGCGCCTTGGCCGCGCGCTCCTTGAGCTCGTCGAGGCTGACGCGCGCCTGCCGCTCCGCGAGGTCGGCACGGACTCCGTCGATGATCTCGTCGAGCACACTCACGCGAGCGGCCCCCTTCCTGACGGTCGGGCTTGGCTGGTCCCTGCGATGGTATCCGGAGCAGGGCGAATGCCCCGCATCCGGCTGTGGCGACGTCCAGCACCTGGACGATCACCACTCGTTCACGGGTGCAGCCAGCCGCCGAACGGCGTGTTCCGCAGCAGCGTGAAGGCCAGCAGCAGGCCGCCGGCCGTCCACAGCACCGCGGGCGGCGGGTCCAGGCGCATCGGCCGGCCGCGCGCCGCGCGGGTCACCCAGACGGTCCACAGCACGGCGAAGGCGGCGTAGCCGAGGACGGCGGGGGCGTTGGCCTGGAGGGCGGCGGCGAGGTCGCCGTGGGCGACGGCGTGGGCGCTGCGCAGTCCGCCGCAGCCGGGGCAGTACAGGCCGGTGAGGCCGAGCAGCGGGCAGACCGGGTAGTGCCCGGGTTCGTTGGGGTCGACGGCGGCGACGTAGGCGAATGCCGCGGCCACGGCGGCGAGCAGGCCGACGGGCGCGGCCAGCCGGGCGGCCCGGCCGGGGACCGCGTGGGGGCTCGGTACGTTCACGGGAGGCATTGTCCCCCGGACGCACCTCGGGGGCGGCTCCGGCTCACGGCCGGACACCGCCCCCGTACGGAGTGGTCCGCGGGGCTCAGCCCTGGGCGCGGGCCGGCTCGCGGTCGCCGGTGGTCGCGTGCACCGGGTGGTCGCTCTTGGGCTGGCCCAGTCCCATCGAGCGCATGACGGCGCCGACCACGCCGCCGAGAACGACGACGCCCAGGCCGGCCCAGAAGCCCACGGGCCGGGCCATCACCATGAACGCGCCCGCGACGCAGAAACCGATGAAGGCGATGATGACACCGGTCCAGGCGGCCGGGGTGTGACCGTGGCTGCTGCCCGCCATTGCTTGCTCCTCGTTGCCGTGTGCGTGGGTGAGCGGGACGCTCGTCCCCATTGTCCCGCACACGCCGGGCCGCCGTGCGCCGGGGTCGGCCGTGGGCGGGTTGCGCGGCTCAGGCGCCGGTGGGGTCCTCACCTCGGTCGAGGGCCTTCCAGAGCTCCTCGGGGCGGTCCGGGTCGGCGGGGGCGGCCGCCCGGCGCGGACGAGGAGCGCCGTTGCGCTCGTAGCGGCCGGACATGGCGGGCCACAGGCGTCCGTAGCGCAGCGCGAGCAGTCCGGCGACCAGCAGCAGCAGTCCGCCGACGGCGGCGACGTACGGCCAGGCGGTGTGGGAGAGGGCGCCGACGGTCGCGGAGGCGTCCCCGGAGGCCTGCGCGGCCTTCTCGTCGAGGGCGGTGGAGTCGGACGCGCCGAGCAGCGCGGCGGCGACCGTGCCGGCCCCGGAGAGGGCGAGCACGGCGGAGACGGCGAGCCGTCCGGCACGGCGCACGGCGAAGACGGCGACCAGGGCGGCGAGCCCGACGACGGCGAGGGCGGCGGGCACGCCGGTGACGTCACTGCCCTGGGCGGTCAGCGGGAACGCGCCGCCGGCCACCGTCGCGGTGCCCTCCGACCACTCCTGCCGGGTGGCGAGCAGGGCCACGGCCGCGCCGAGGGCGCCGCTCAGCAGGGCGGCGGCGAGGCTCGTACGGCCGGTCCGGGAGGGGCCGGCGGGCTCGGAACGGGGGCTGGGTACGGCAGTCACGCCCTCCACTATGACCCCGTTCCCGGCCCGCGCGGCATCCGGGGGGCTGTGTCAGCCGTCACCCAGGCGGTTCGCGGTGTGCACGGCGCGCAGCACGGCGGCCGCCTTGTTGCGGCACTCGGTGTCCTCGGCGACCGGGTCGGAGTCGGCCACGATGCCCGCTCCGGCCTGCACGTACGCGGTGCCGTCGCGCAGCAGGGCGGTGCGGATGGCGATGGCCGTGTCGGAGTCCCCCGCGAAGTCGAGGTAGCCGACGCAGCCGCCGTACAGGCCGCGCCGGGACGGCTCCAGCTCGTCGATGATCTGCATCGCGCGGGGCTTGGGCGCACCGGAGAGGGTGCCTGCGGGGAAGCAGGCGGTGAGCACGTCGAAGGCGGTGCGGTCGGCGGCGACCCGTCCGGTGACGGTCGAGACGATGTGCATGACGTGCGAGTAGCGCTCGATCGACATGAAGTCGACGACCTCGACGGAGCCGGGTTCGCAGACCCGGCCGAGGTCGTTGCGCCCGAGGTCGACGAGCATCAGGTGCTCGGCGCGCTCCTTGGGGTCGGCGAGCAGCTCGTCGGCGAGCGCCTGGTCCTCCTGCGGGGTGGCGCCGCGGTGCCGGGTGCCGGCGATGGGGTGCACCATCGCCTGCCCGTCCTCCACCTTCACCAGCGCCTCGGGCGACGAGCCGGCCACGTCGAACCCGTCGAACCGGAAGAGGTACATGTACGGCGACGGGTTGGTGGCGCGCAGCACCCGGTAGACGTCCAGGGCGCTCGCCGTGCAGGGCGTCTCGAACCGCTGGGAGGGCACCACCTGGAAGGCCTCGCCGGCGCGGATGCGCTCCTTGACGTCCTCGACGGCCTCCTGGAAGTCGGGGCCGCCCCACAGCGCGGTGTAGTCGGGCAGCTCGGACGGCGGCAGCGCGGCCGGGGGCTGGGCGACCGGGCGGGCGAGGTCGGCCTCCATGGCGTCGAGGCGGGCCACGGCGTCCGCGTAGGCCTCGTCGACGCCGGTCTCCAGGTCGTTGTGGTTGATCGCGTTGGCGATCAGCCAGACGGAGCCCTCCCAGTGGTCCATGACGGCGAGGTCGCTGGTGAGCAGCATGGTCAGCTCGGGCAGCTTCAGGTCGTCCCGCTCGCCGGGGCCGATCTTCTCCAGGCGGCGCACGACGTCGTAGCCGAGGTAGCCGACCAGGCCGCCGGTGAAGGGCGGCAGGCCGAGGTCCTGGGCGAGGTCGCGCGGGGTGTGCAGGGTCTGGAGGGTGGCGCGCAGCGCGGCGAGCGGGTCGCCGTCGACGGGGACGCCGACCGGCGGGGTGCCCTCCCAGTGGGCCTGCCCGTCGCGCTCGGTGAGGGTGGCGGCGGACCGGACGCCGACGAAGGAATAGCGGGACCAGGACCTGCCTCCCCCAGTGCTGAACGCCTGGGAGGTGCCCCCATCCGCGGACTCCAGCAGGAAGGTGCCGGGGCGCTCGGCGGCGAGCTTGCGGTAGAGCGCCACCGGGGTGTCGCCGTCGGCGAGGAGCTTGCGGGTGACCGGGATGACCCGGCGGTCGGTGGCGAGCTTGCGGAACGTCTCGAGGTCCATGGCGGCAGACCCTACTGATCGCCGGCGGGCACGCCGGTACCGGCGTCCTTCAGCAGCACGTCGGCGTCGAAGCAGGTGCGGTCGCCGGTGTGGCAGGCGGCGCCCACCTGGTCGACCTTGACCAGCACGGTGTCGGCGTCGCAGTCCAGGGCGACCGACTTCACCCACTGGAAGTGCCCGGAGGTGTCGCCCTTGACCCAGTACTCCTGGCGGCTGCGCGACCAGTAGGTGCAGCGGCCGGTGGTGAGGGTGCGGTGCAGCGCCTCGTCGTCCATCCAGCCCAGCATCAGCACCTCCCCGGTGTCGTACTGCTGGGCGATCGCGGGGAGGAGGCCGTCCGGGGTGCGCTTGAGGCGCGCGGCGATCTCGGGGTCGAGGCTGCTGGGCCGGGGCTGGCTGGTCATGGGAACCATTGTGCCGCGCGCCCCCGGTCCCCCTGCGCGGTCGTCCACTGTCCGGACGGGACGGCCCGCCGTAGGCTGGCTTGCATGTCGACCCATGCCAAGCGTGAACGGCTCCTCCTGGCCGACCTGCTGGAGACCGCGGGCCCGGAGGCCCCCACCCTCTGCGAGGGCTGGACCACCCGGGACCTGGCCGCGCACGTGGTGGTGCGCGAGCGCCGTCCGGACGCGGCGGGCGGCCTCCTGGTGAAGCAGCTGGCGTCGCGTCTGGAGCGGGTGACGGCGGAGTTCCTCGCGAAGCCGTACGACGAGCTGATCGGGCTGATCCGTACCGGACCGCCGCGCTTCTCGCCCTTCTCGCTCAAGCAGGTCGACGAGATGTCGAACGTGATCGAGTTCTACGTCCACGCCGAGGACGTGCGCCGGGCGCAGCCGGACTGGACGCCGCGCGAGCTGGACCCGGTGTTCCAGGACGCCCTCTGGTCGCGGCTCGAGCGCTCGGCGAGGCTGATGGGCCGCGGGGTGCCTACCGGTCTGGTGCTGCGCCGCCCGGACGGGCAGACGGCGGTGGCGCGCCGCGGGGCGCCGGTGGTGACGGTGACCGGGGAGCCGTCCGAGCTGGTGATGTTCGCGTACGGCCGGCAGGGCGCCGCGAAGGTGGAGCTGGAGGGCGACGAGAACGCGATCGCCCAGCTGCGCGCCACCAAGCAGCTCGGCATCTGATCGGCTCCGCTCCGGAAAGGCACGGCTCGTGATCAAGGTCGCCATGACGAGTGTGTACGTGGAGGACGTGGCCAAGGCGCACGCCTTCTACACCGGGGTGCTCGGCTTCGAGACCCGCACCCATGTGGACCCGGGCGGCGGCTCGCCGTTCGTCACGGTGGGGGCGCGCGAGGGCGCCCAGCCGGATCTGGAACTGCTGCTGGAGCCGGGCGACGGGCCGATCGCGGAGCCCTACCGCCGCGCGGTGCGCGAGGCGGGGCTGCCGTCGATCGTGTTCTCGGTGGACGACCTGCGCGCGGAGTTCGAGCGGCTGCGCGGGGAGGGCGTCCACTTCGTCCGGGAGCCGGAGAAGCAGGGCCCGGTGCTGACCGCGCTGCTGGACGACACGGTCGGCAACCTGATCCAGCTCACGCAGCCGCTCGGCTGAGGCTCACCGCACCGGGTGGCCGGCGTCCCTGAGGGTCTGCTTGACCTCGCCTATGCGCAGGTCGCCGAAGTGGAACACCGAGGCGGCCAGCACCGCGTCCGCGCCGGCTGCGACGGCGGGCGGGAAGTCGGCGAGCTTGCCGGCGCCTCCGGAGGCGATCACCGGGACCGTGACGTGCTTGCGCACGGCGGCGATCATCTCCAGGTCGTAGCCGTCCTTGGTGCCGTCGGCGTCCATGGAGTTCAGCAGGATCTCGCCGGCGCCCAGCTCGGCGGCGCGGTGCGCCCACTCGACGGCGTCGATGCCGGTGCCGCGGCGGCCGCCGTGCGTGGTGACCTCGAAGGTCCCGCCCTCGGTGCGCCGGGCGTCGACCGAGAGGACGAGCACCTGGCGGCCGAACCGCTCGGCGATCTCCCGGATGAGGTCGGGCCGGGCGATGGCGGCGGTGTTCACGCCCACCTTGTCGGCGCCGGCCCGCAGCAGCTTGTCGACGTCCTCGGCGGTGCGCACGCCGCCGCCCACGGTGAGCGGGATGAACACCTGCTCGGCGGTGCGGCGGACCACGTCGTAGGTGGTCTCGCGGTTGCCGGAGGACGCGGTGATGTCCAGGAACGTCAGCTCGTCGGCGCCCTCGGCGTCGTACACCTTCGCCATCTCGACGGGGTCGCCCGCGTCGCGCAGGTTCTGGAAGTTGACGCCCTTGACGACCCGGCCGCCGTCCACGTCCAGGCAGGGAATGACTCGGACCGCCAGGGTCATGAATCCACGGCTCCTCTGAATGCTTCGAGTTCCACTGAGACCAGTACGCGCGAGTCGACGAAGCCCTCGACCACCAGCAGCGTGGTGACCGGCCGGACCGCGTCGAACAGCTCCTTGTGCGCGCGGCAGGCCGCGTCGACGTCCCGCGCGTGGGCGAGATGGATACGGGTGCGGATCACGGACCCGGCGTCGAGCCCGAACTCCGCGACCGCCTCCAGCGCGCTTGTGAAGGCCGCCTTGGCCTGTTCGTACGGGTCGCCCTCCCCGTACAGCACGTCGCCCCGGAACGCGGTGGTGCCCCCGACCAGGACGAGGTCGCCGGCCGCGACGGCGCGCGCCGAGCCGAGGGTGTCCTCCCAGGGGTTCCCGCTCTGCACGCGCCGCACGGCTTCCGACGTCATCGGGACACAGCCTCCAGGGCCTCTTCCAGGGTGAACGCCTTGGCGTACAGGGCCTTGCCGACGATGGAGCCCTCGACGCCGAGCGGCACCAGCTCGGCGATCGCCCGCAGGTCGTCCAGCGAGGACACCCCGCCGGAGGCGACGACGGGGCGGTCGGTGGCGGCGCAGACGTTCTTCAGCAGCTCCAGGTTGGGGCCCTGCAGGGTGCCGTCCTTGGCGATGTCGGTGACGACGTAGCGGGCGCAGCCCTCCTTGTCGAGACGGTCCAGCGTCTCGTAGAGGTCGCCGCCGTCGCGGGTCCAGCCGCGGCCGCGCAGGGTGGTGCCGCGCACGTCGAGGCCGACGGCGATCTTGTCCCCGTGCTCGGCGATGACCTTGGCGACCCACTCGGGGGTCTCCAGGGCGGCCGTGCCGAGGTTGACGCGGGTGCAGCCGGTGGCGAGGGCGGCGGCGAGGGTGTCGTCGTCGCGGATGCCGCCGGACAGCTCCACCTTGATGTCCATCGCCCTGGTGACCTCCGCGATCAGCTCGCGGTTGTCGCCGGTGCCGAACGCGGCGTCCAGGTCGACCAGGTGCAGCCACTCGGCGCCGGAGCGCTGCCAGGCGAGCGCGGCCTCCAGCGGCGAGCCGTAGGAGGTCTCGGTGCCGGACTCGCCGTGCACGAGGCGGACGGCCTGGCCGTCGCGGACGTCGACGGCGGGGAGGAGTTCGAGGGTGGCCATGTCTCTACAGGGTTCCGATCCAGTTGGTGAGGAGCTGGGCGCCGGCGTCGCCGGACTTCTCGGGGTGGAACTGGGTGGCCCACAGGGAGCCGTTCTCCACGGCGGCCACGAAGGGCTTGCCGTGGGTGGTCCAGGTGACGAGCGGGGGCCGCATCGCCGCGTTGGTGACCTCGAACGACCAGTCGTGGACGGCGTAGGAGTGCACGAAGTAGAAGCGCGCGTCGTCGTCCAGGCCGGAGAACAGCCGGGAGTCCTCGGGGGCGTCCACCGTGTTCCAGCCCATGTGGGGGACGACGTCGGCCTGGAGCGGCTCGACGGAGCCGGGCCACTCGTCGAGGCCCTCCGCCTCGACGCCGTGCTCGATGCCGCGGGCGAAGAGGATCTGCATGCCGACGCAGATGCCCATGACGGGGCGGCCGCCGGCCAGACGGCGGTCGACGATCCAGTCGCCGCGGGCCTCCTTGAGGCCCTTCATGCAGGCGGCGAAGGCGCCGACGCCGGGCACCAGCAGCCCGTCGGCGTTCATCGCCGTGTCGAAGTCGCGGGTGATCTCGACGTCGGCCCCGGCGCGCGCGAGGGCGCGCTCGGCGGAGCGGACGTTGCCGAAGCCGTAGTCGAAGACCACGACCTTCCTGGTGGTGCTCAAGGTCTCACACCTCCATCTGCAGCAGGCCCGTGACGATGCACAGCGCGGCGCCGACGGACATCAGCGTGATCAGGCTCGTGGGCATCTTCTGCTTGACGAAGGAGATGATCCCTCCGACGAAGAACAGGCCGACGACGATCAGGACGGTGGACAGTCCGTTCATGGTCTACAGCGCGCCCTTCGTGGAGGGCAGGATGCCGGCCGCGCGCGGGTCGCGCTCGGAGGCGTAGCGCAGGGCCCGGGCGAGGGCCTTGAACTGGCACTCCACGATGTGGTGGGCGTTGCGCCCGTAGGGCACGTGCACGTGCAGGGCGATCTGCGCCTGGGCGACGAAGGACTCGAGGATGTGCCGGGTCATCGTCACGTCGTAGGAGCCGATCATCGGCGCCATGTTCTCGGGCTCGGTGTGCACGAGGTAGGGGCGGCCGGAGAGGTCGACGGTGACCTGGGCGAGGGACTCGTCCAGCGGGACCGTGCAGTTGCCGAAGCGGTAGATGCCCACCTTGTCGCCGAGCGCCTGCTTGAAGGCGGCGCCGAGCGCGAGGGCGGTGTCCTCGATGGTGTGGTGGGAGTCGATGTGGAGGTCGCCCTCGGTCTTCACCGTGAGGTCGAACAGACCGTGCCGGCCGAGCTGGTCGAGCATGTGGTCGTAGAAGCCGACCCCGGTGGAGATCTCGGTCTTCCCGGTGCCGTCGAGGTCGATCTCGACGAGCACGGAGGTTTCCTTGGTGGTGCGTTCCACGCGTCCTACGCGGGTCATGCGCTGTGCTCCTTCTTGATCTCACGTACCGCGTCGAGGAACGCGTCGTTCTCGGCCGGGGTGCCCGCGGTGACCCGCAGCCATCCCGGTACGCCGTTGTCCCGGACCAGGACGCCCCGGTCGAGGATCTGCCGCCATACGGCGTGGGAGTCCTGGAAGCGGCCGAACTGGACGAAGTTGGCGTCGGAGTCGGTCACCTCGTAGCCCAGGGAGCGCAGTGCGGCGACCAGCCGGTCGCGCTCCGCCTTCAGCTGCTCGACGTAGCCGAGCAGGGTGTCGGTGTGCTCCAGCGCGGCCAGCGCGGTCGCCTGGGTGACCGCCGACAGGTGGTACGGCAGCCGCACCAGCTGGACGGCGTCGACGACGGCGGGGTGCGCGGCCAGGTAGCCGAGGCGCAGTCCGGCGGCGCCGAACGCCTTGGACATGGTGCGGGAGACGACCAGGTGGGGGCGTCCGTCGAGCATGGGCAGCAGCGAGTCGCCGTGGCTGAACTCCACGTACGCCTCGTCGACGACCACGATGGACGGCTTCGCGGCCTGCGCGGCGTCGTACAGGGCGCGCACCGCGTCGGCGGGGACCGCGTTGCCGGTGGGGTTGTTGGGGGTGGTGACGAAGACGACGTCGGGCCGGTGCTCGGCGACCGCCTTCTCGGCGGCGGGCAGGTCGAGGGAGAAGTCGTCGCCCCGCGGGCCGGAGATCCAGCCGGTGCCGGTGCCGCGCGCGATCAGGCCGTGCATCGAGTACGACGGCTCGAAGCCGAGCGCGCTGCGGCCGGGTCCGCCGAAGGTCTGCAGCAGCTGCTGGATGACCTCGTTGGAGCCGTTGGCCGCCCACACGTTCTCCAGGGCGACCGGGTGGCCGGTGGTCTTCGTCAGGTATTCGGCCAGCCCGGTGCGCAGCTCGACCGCGTCCCGGTCGGGGTAGCGGTTGAGGTGCCGGGCGGCCTCGCGGACCCGCTCGGCGATCCGCTCGACCAGCGGCTCGGGCAGCGGGTAGGGGTTCTCGTTGGTGTTGAGCCGTACGGGGACGTCCAGCTGGGGCGCGCCGTAGGGGGACTTGCCGCGCAGCTCGTCCCGCACGGGGAGGTCGTCGATGCTCACGTCGCTCACTTGTTCTCGGGCACCTTCCAGCCGAACCTGGCCTTGATCGCCGCGCCGTGCGCGGGCAGGTCCTCCGCCTCCGCCAGCGTCACCACGGTGTGCGCGACCTCGGCCAGCGCGTCCTCGGTGTAGTCGACGATGTGGATGCCGCGCAGGAAGGACTGCACGGACAGGCCCGAGGAGTGGCAGGCGCAGCCGCCGGTGGGCAGCACGTGGTTGGATCCTGCCGCGTAGTCGCCGAGGGAGACCGGGGACCAGGGACCGACGAACACCGCGCCCGCGTTGCGCACCCGGCCGGCGACCGCGGCGGCGTCGGCGGTCTGGATCTCCAGGTGCTCGGCGCCGTAGGCGTCGACCACCCGCAGGCCCTCCTCGACGCCGTCGACCAGGACGATCGCGGACTGGCGGCCGGCGAGGGCCGGCGCGATCCGCTCCTCGACGTGCTTGCTGGCCTCGACCTGCGGCTTCAGCTCCTTCTCGACCGCGTCCGCGAGGTCCGCGGAGTCGGTGACGAGGACGGCGGCGGCCAGCGGGTCGTGCTCGGCCTGGCTGATCAGGTCGGCGGCGACGTGCACCGGGTCGGCCGTGGAGTCCGCGAGGATCGCGATCTCCGTCGGGCCTGCCTCGGCGTCGATGCCGATCTTCCCGGTGAAGTAGCGCTTGGCGGCGGCGACCCAGATGTTGCCGGGGCCGGTCACCATGTTCGCGGGCGGGCAGGACCCGGTGCCGTACGCGAACATCGCGACGGCGGTGGCGCCGCCGGCCGCGTACACCTCGTCGACGCCGAGCAGCGCGCACGCGGCGAGGATCGTCGGGTGCGGCAGCCCGCCGAACTCGGCCTGGGCCGGGGAGGCGAGCGCGACCGACGGGACGCCGGCCTCCTGGGCGGGCACCGCGTTCATGATCACGGAGGACGGGTAGACGGACCGGCCGCCGGGCGCGTACAGCCCGACGCGGTCGACGGGGACCCACTTCTCGGTGACCGTGCCACCGGGGACGACCTGCGTGGTGTGGGTGGTGCGGCGCTGCGCGCGGTGGACGAGGCGGGCCCGGCGGATCGACTCCTCCAGGGCGGCGCGCACGGCCGGGTCGAGCTCCTCCAGCGCGCGTTCCAGCGCGGCGGCGGGCACCCGGACCTGGTCGAGCTTCACACCGTCGAAGCGCTCGGCGAAGTCGATCAGCGCCGCGTCGCCCCGATGATGCACGTCCTCGCAGATGGGCCGCACCTTCTCCAGGGCGGCCGCGACGTCGAAGTCGGCACGGGGCAGCAGGTCACGCAGGGCGGGGCCCTCGGGGAGGGCGTCGCCGCGCAGGTCGATTCGCGAGATCACGTGCTCAATTCTCTCAGACCCGTCCCGGACCACGTCCGCCTGTTCCAGTGGCTGATACTTCACCCTTCTCGTGACGGTCCGCACTCGTTTTCAACATCTTCTTCACTTTCCGTGTTCAGCACGTCACCGTACCGGGCATGAACGGCTGTACGAAGCGATGAACCCGTGAGTAATGAGGAGGAGGGGAGTCCCGTGGCCGAGGGGGTGGGACCGCGCGACGGCGATCCGCCGGAGGACCTGACCGCCGCGGAGGCGGGCATGTGGCAGGCCTTCCGCAACGGCAGCGTGTACGACCTGAGCTGCGGCGACACGGTGGTCGACGACCCGCACGGAGGACACCCCTGGGGACCCGAGCGCACGGTGCGGGCCCGGGTGGTCTGCTGGCTGCTGCTGGACGGCCCGCCCGCGCTGGCCGGCCGCGTCTCCTCGCTGAAGCTGGTCGGGGTGCGGATCAGCGGCCCGCTGGACCTCGCCGGGGGCACGGTCGAGCCGTACGTGGAGATGCGCGGCTGCCGCTTCGAGCGGGACGTGCTGCTGCCGGAGGCGCGGTTCACGACGATGCGGCTGGTGGACTGCTCCGTACCCCGGCTGGAGGCCGCCCGGCTGCACACCGAGGGCGATCTGCACCTGCCTCGCTGCCGCTTCCTCGGCGGCATACGGCTCACCGACGCCCGGATCGGCACGGACCTGCTGCTCAACCAGGCGGTGGTGCACCGCGACCGCAGCGGCCGCTCCATAGCCGGGGACGGGATGAACGTCGGCCAGGACCTCCAGGCGGAGATGCTCGAGTCGTACGGCGAGCTGAGCCTGCGCGGCGCGACCATCGGCGTCTCGCTGAGCCTGCGCGGCGCACGGCTGGTCAACCCTCGCGCCCGGCTCGCGCTGAACGCGCCGCAGCTGACCGTGGAGCGCTCGCTGTACCTGACCCCGGCCGGGGTGGGGTCACAGGCCCGCAGCGGCATGACGCCCGCGCAGGGCACGCGCATCCAGCGGTTCGAGTGCGAGGGCGGGATCCGGCTGGACGACGGGCGGTTCGGGGACGCGGTCGACTTCGAGGGCGCCGAGTTCACCCTCACCGACGAGCAGGAGCTGACGCTGCGCCGGGTACAGACGCCGGAGCTGCGGTTCCTCGGGCAGCGGCCGGCGCGCGGCCGGGTGGTGCTGTCGGGGGCGCGCGTGGTGAACCTGATGGACCGGGCAGACAGCTGGCCGGGCCCGGGACGGCTGCACATGGGCGGCTTCACCTACGAGAACCTGGTGCCGCGCGGCCCGTTCCCGCTGGCGCTGCGGCTGCGCTGGGTGGACGCGGCGAGCGCCGAGTACACCCCGGAGCCGTACGAGCGGCTGGCCGCCGTCCTGCGGGAGAGCGGGGCGGACGAGGACGCCCGTGAGGTGTTGCTGGCCAAGCAGCGGCGGCGCCGCGAGAGCCTGCCGCTCGCCGCGAAGCTGTGGGGGTACGCGCAGGACTGGACGGTCGCCTACGGATACCGCCCGGGCCGGGCCGCGGTGTGGATGGCGGTGCTGTGGGCGGCCGGCTCGGTGGCCTTCGCGCGGGCGGACCACCCGCCGCTGAAGGCGGGCGAGCACCCGGACTGGAACCCGGCGCTGTTCGCGCTGGACCTGCTGCTCCCGGTGATCGACCTGGGCCAGGTGGGCTTCTGGCAGCTGCGCGGCGGCTGGCAGTGGCTGTCGGCGGCGTTCATCCTCCTGGGCTGGATCCTGGCGACCACGGTGGCAGCGGGCGCGACCCGCACCTTGCGCCGCACGTAGGCGCGGCATCCCCGGGTGGCGCGGGGAACTGCGCGACTCCGCCCGGGCACGGGGCCGGTGTGACAGGGGTGGCCCACGACACCCGACGCGCCCCGAGCGGCCCGCGTTTTTACCGCCCTTTGACCAACCCCCGTACAACTTTCCACAACTTCCGCGTGGACCCTGGCGCACCCATGACCTGCGGTCTTTCAATGGTCGACACCATGGCTCTGCTGCACGCGTTCACCCGCACGTCCCGGGCGCGGGGCAGGCGGACGGGCGCCCCTCCGCCCCCCGCCCAGGCCGTGCTGCCCGCCGACGACGAGGTCCTCCTCGACGCACCGGACGACGCCCTCGGGCGCGCCCTGGTGGGAGCCGCCGCCGGAGACCCCGCCCCGGCCGCCGAACTGCTCGTCGCCACCCGCCGCCGCGCCGCCTGGGAGCACCGCGACCGCTACGTACGCCGGCTCGCCGCGTTCGCGCGGTCGCGGCCCGGGTGGCTGGACGCCTGGCGCGCCCGCGCCCCGCGCGACCCGGACGCGCTCCTGGTGGACGCCCAGCGCGCGGTGGACCGGGTCTGGGACTCCCCGGCCCGCGCCGAGCTGCTCCGCGAGGTGAGCCCGCTGATCACCGCCGCCGCCCGCGCCGACCACCGCGACCCGGTGCCCTGGCGGCTGGCCCTGGACCACGCGCGCGGCGCGCGGGCCGGACACACGTACTTCGAGGAGCTGTGGGAGGCGGCGGTGCGCCGCGCCCCGCACCACCACGGCTGCCATGTGGCGGCCCTGCGCTATCTGGCGTCCTCCTGGCACGGCTCGCACCGTGAGTGCTTCGACTTCGCCGAGACGGCCGCGCAGGACGCTCCGGAGGGCTCGCTCACCCAGGCGCTGCCGCTGCGTGCGGCGTTCGGCTATCTCACCGACGGCTGCGGCCCGGCGGTCGAGCGGGCGCGGCTGGACGCGGCGGCCGACCGGGCGGCCGCCCTGTCCGCGCGGCTGCCGTCGGCCCAGCCGTGGCCGGCGGAGCTGCGCAACCTCCTCGCCCACGTCCTGGTCCGGCTCGGGCGGCGGCGGGACGCGCTGGAGCAGTTCCGGCTGACCGGCCCGTACGCCACCTCGTTCCCCTGGGACCGGGACGCCGACGACCCGCTCGGGCGCTTCCTGGAGGTCCGTCAGGAAGTGCTGCATACCGTCGCGTCGGGCTCCGAATCCCCCGGACCCGACGCCTCCGGCGCCCGGTCCGGGCGTCCGGGGAGCGAACGGCGCGGACGGCCGGAGCCCCGCGACCATTAGGCTCTTGCGACGTGACCACCGTCCGGCTTCCGCTCTTCCCCCTGAACACGGTGCTGTTCCCGGGGCTCGTGCTCCCGCTCAACATCTTCGAGGAGCGTTATCGCGCCATGATGCGCGAGCTGCTCAAGACCCCGGAGGACGAGCCACGGCAGTTCGCCGTGGTGGCGATCCGGGACGGCCACGAGGTGGCGCCGAGCGCCCCTGGGCTGCCCGACCCCACGGCCGTGCCCGAGCGGGGCCCTGCGGCCGGCTTCGGCGGGGACCCGCTGCAGGCGTTCCACAAGGTGGGGTGCATCGCCGACGCGGCGACGATCAGGGAGCGGCCCGACGGCACCTTCGAGGTACTGGCGACCGGCACGACCCGGGTGCGGCTGCTGTCGGTGGACGCCTCCGGTCCCTACCTCACGGCCGAGCTGGAGCCGCTGGAGGAGGACCCGGGCGACGAGGCGGGGCCGCTGGCGGAGGGTGTGCTGCGGGCGTTCCGGCAGTACCAGAAGCGGCTGGCGGGGGCCCGGGAGCGGTCGCTGACCTCGGACGCAGAGCTGCCGGACGAGCCCAGCGTGGTGTCGTACCTGGTCGCCGCCGCGATGATGCTGGACACGCCGACGCGGCAGCGGCTGCTCCAGGCGCCGGACACCGCGTCCCGGCTGCGCGACGAGCTGAAACTGCTTCGCACGGAGACGGCGATCATCCGTAGTCTTCCGTCGTTGCCCGCGTCGGAGCTGACGCGGGCGCCGACGAGTCTCAACTGACGCGTGCTCACGCGTACCGACGCTTGCGGAGCGACGACCGGCATGGCCAAGAAGTCCAGGAAGCAGCAGTCCAACGGCACTCCCGCCACGGTGGCGCTCACCGCCGCCGGGGTGCCGTTCACGGTCCACTCCTACGACCACGACCCCTCCCACCCGAGTTACGGCGAGGAGGCGGCCGAGGCGATGGGCGTCTCCCCCGACCGCGTCTTCAAGACGCTGGTGGCGGACGTGGACGGCGCGCTGACGGTGGCGGTGGTGCCGGTCGCGGGCCAGTTGGACCTCAAGGCGCTCGCCTCGGCGGCCGGCGGCAAGCGGGCGTCGATGGCCGACCCGGCGCTGGCGGAGCGCACCACCGGGTACGTGCGGGGCGGCATCTCGCCGCTCGGCCAGCGCAAGAAGCTGCCGACGGTGCTGGACGAGTCGGCGGCCCGCCACGACACGATCTGCGTCTCGGCCGGCCGCCGCGGCCTGGAGGTGGAGCTCGCCCCCGCCGACCTGGCGAACCTGACATCGGCGGTCCTGGCCCCGATCGGCCGGGGCTGACCCGGCCTGTTCCGTACCTCGACGGCTCCCGCGCCCTCGGCTATGTACGGAAGGCATGTCGAAGCGGACGCGCAAGCGCAGATGGCGGATCAGGAAGCGGCGGGCCAACCACGGGAGGCGCCCGGCCTGACCGGGGACGCGGCGCCCGGCGCCTTCACCGGGGCGGCTGCTGCTCGCCCGGCGGCAGCCACTCCTCCGGATCGCGCGGGCCGAACAGCGCCGTCAGGCCCAGGTGGAACACCAGCGCCGAGAACGTCCACGCCAGCAGCGCGCCCTTCGCGTTCAGCTTCAGCGGGGCGTCGAAGGTGACGCCCTTGCCGACGCTCTTCGCCTGCGCGACCACGTCCTGGGAGGGGCCGAGCCACACGCCGAGCCGCCAGGCCAGCAGCGAGCCGAGCAGCCCGCCGACCGCCAGCGCCACCACCAGCGGGACGCCGCCGCGCCGGCGGAAGAGGAAGACCGCCAGGGCGCTCAGCGCGCCGCAGCCCAGGGCCACGAGCGTGAACGTGCCGTCCACGCCGATGCTCTGCTCGCCCTCGGAATCCTTGAGGTAGACCACCCAGGCGTCACCGGACGCGTCACCCACCAGCGGCACCCGCGGCGCGAGCCACCACCACAGCACCCCGAGCAGCACCCCGCCGAGGGCCACCGCCACGGCCACCACGGCCGCCTCGCGGATCTCCTTCGCCAACCCCGGGCCGTCCTCGTCGTGCCACCAGCCGTGCCGCGGGTGAGCGGCGTGGCCGGGCTTCCCGTCGTAGCGGTGCGCGCCGCCGGCGGGGGCGCCGGAGGGCGGCTGCCACGGGTCGTGCGCGGACGGGTCGTGCGGTGGCGGGGGTGTCAGAGGTGCGCTCACCTTGCCATCGTGCCAGGCGTCGCTGTGGGCCGCGTCACCGGACTGCGGCCCTGCGGTACGCCCAGGTCGCCACGGCCAGCGAGATCACCCCGACCACGCCGCACACGGCGAGGTCGCCCAGGACATGGGCCCAGTCGGGGTGCGGGGCGAAGGTCCGCGCGAAGGCCTCGACGCCGTACGTGGACGGGAGCAGGTCACGGGCGAGACGGACCGCCTCCGGCATCCGCTCCGGCGGCAGCACGCCGAGCAGCAGCGCCGCCGACATGCCGAGCTGCCCGAGCAGGGTGGCCAGTTCGGGCCGGGGCGCGAGCAGCCCGAGGGCGGCGCCGAGCCCGGCGAGCGCGGCGCCCGCGAGGGGGATCACCGCGGCGAGGACCCACAGGTGGGCGAGCGGCAGCCCGAACAGGGCGCAGCCGACGACGGCCGTCACGACGGTGCCGGGGACGGTGAACGACGCGTAGGCTCCGGCCGCGCCCAGCACCACGGCCGCGGGCGGCACGGGCAGGGTGGCGTAGTGGTCGAGTCCGCCGCTGGCGCGGAGCTGGCCGAAGTACTGGGCGAGCAGGTTCAGCGCGACGAACGCGACGACCAGCACCGACGATCCGGCCACCACGGCGCGCGCCTCGCCGCCGCCGTCGACGACCCCCCGCATCAGGATCATGATCCCGACGGACTGGAAGGTCGCCACGAACAGCAGCGGGATCCGCGCCACCCGGGCCCGGGACAGCTGCGCCCGGTACACGGCCGCCAGGGACGGCAACAGCCGTGCGCGGGGGCCGAGCGCGGCGGGCCGCGGCGGGGCGGCCTCCTCCGCGGTCAGGACGCCGGCCGGCAGGGCGCCGGCGGGTACGACACTCACGTCGTGCTGCTCCCCTTCGCTCGGAGATCCGTCCGGAGCCGCTCCGGAGGTCGCCCCGTTCCGTACGGATGACACGGCCCGTGTGCTCACGCCTTCACCAGCCCCTGCCGCACGGCGCCGCCCAGCGCCAGGTACACGTCCTCCAGGCTCGGCGTGGCCAGCGTGAAGTCGTCGAGGGCCGCGAAGGCGGCGCCGCCGGTGACGGTCGCGACGACCGTGCGGGCCTCCTCGGGCGCCAGCCGCAGGGTCCAGCGGCGGCCGGACTCGACGGCCCGGTCGCGCAGCGCGGCCACCTCGGGCACGTGCAGCGGGGCGGCCTCGCGCCACACCAGCTCGACCCGGACCTCCCCGGCGACCTGCTCCTTCAGGCCGTTCGGGGTGTCGCAGGCGATGACCCGGCCGCGGTCGAGCACGGCGACCCGGTCGAGCACGGTCTCGGCCTCGATGACGTTGTGGGTGACCAGCAGCACCGTGGTGCCGTGCTCGGCGCGCCGCCGGTCGACGGCGGACCACACGGCGCGCCGGGCGACGGGGTCCATGCCGGTGGTGGGCTCGTCCAGCACCAGCAGGGGCCGCTCCCCCACCAGCGCGGCGGCGAAGCAGGCGAGCCGGCGCTGGCCGCCGGAGAGTCTGCGCAGCGGCCGGGAGGCGAGGGCGGAGAGCCCCAGCTCGTCGAGCACGTCGTCCCGTTCGGCGCGGGCCTGCCGGACGTCGAGCCCGCGCAGCCGGCCGGTGGTCTCGGCGGCCAGGGACACGGTCAGCTCGTCGAGGGCGCTGGACTCCTGCCCGAGGTAGGCCAGGATGCGGGAGGCCCGCTCGGGGTGGCGGACGATGTCGTGGCCGAGGATATCGACGCTGCCGCTGTCGGGCCGCATCAGGCCGGTCATCTGCCGGACGAGGGTGGACTTGCCGGCGCCGTTCGGCCCGAGCAGGCCGAAGATCTCACCGCGCCCGATGTCGAGCGCCACGTCGTCGGTGGCCCGGACCTCGGGCGTCGCCGGGACCCCGCGCCGTCCGCGCACCGCCGGATAGGTCTTGGTCAGCCCGCGTACCGCACACACGACGTCACCACCGTGCCGATGTGCCTGTGCCGCGCGCTTACTCACAAGGGACGAGCCTACGGGGTCGCCGCCGTCCCCCCGCTCCCGGGTCACCCTTCCGCCCGGCCCCGTCCCGGGGGGCATACCGAACACTGGAGGAGGGATCGGGCACCCTCCTCGGCAGGCCGGCGCCCGATTCGGGCTGAACTGTCGTCCGGCTCCGCAACTGACGGCGTGCCCGGCGCCGTGCGCGGACCCCAGGTACTCCGGCCTCGCGGGCCCCGTCCCGGCGGCCGTCCGCCGCGAGGACCCCCGGCCGCTGCGGCAACGCGCCGCGTCCACCCCTCGCCCGGACCGCGCAGGTCCGGGCGAGGGGCCGGCTTCCCGCGCGACTGGGCCGCCGTCGCTGCGACGCCCGGGAATCGGGCGACAGCGCAACGTGTTCGCACCCAGTACCGGACGATCTTCCGACGAGGCAACGGGACGGAGCTGCCATGACCGAGGAATCCGCCGTGAAAGAGCTGCGCCTGGTGGTGACGGCCGAGGACTACGACGCCGCGCTGCGGTTCTACCGGGATGTGCTGGGGCTGTCCGAACGGGCCGCCTTCACCTCGGACGGGGGGCGGGTCACGATCCTGGAGGCGGGGCGGGCGACGCTGGAGCTGACCGATCCGAACCACGCGGCGTTCATCGACGACGTCGAGGTGGGACGGCGGGTGGCGGGGCATGTCCGGGTCGCCTTCCAGGTGGACGACTCGGCGGCGACGACGGAGAGGCTGGCCGCCGCCGGGGCGGAGATCGTCGCCGAGCCGACCCGCACGCCGTGGAACTCCCTGAACTCCCGCCTGGAGGCGCCGGCCGCCCTCCAGCTCACACTGTTCACCGAACTGGGCGAGTAGACCCGCACGCGGGACACCCCGGGTCCGTTGCGGTTCTCCGCCCCCAGCCGGGCGCGGGGAACCGCGCGGCCGGCCCGCCGCGACCGCCGGCCGTGCCGACCGGCCCCGCCCGCGCAAGGGACGCGGGGGCTTGCGGGAACGGGTGCCGTCGCCGCCCCCGGCCGTGAAGCCGGCGCGTCCCTCAGTCCCCCACGGACGACCGCTCCGTCCCCGTCCGCGTGTCCAGTTCCCGCCAGAACCCCGCCCGAATGGCGTATCGGTCCCGCTCGTCGATCTGGTCGTCCTTGTGCGCGAGCAACCCGAACCGCGCCGCGTACCGCAGCAGCTCACCGTCGATGCGGTGCGGAATCCGCGGATACATCCCGGACAGCTTCCGCACATGACTGTGGTCGCCCAGCCGCTCCAGCCATCGCCGGGCGAAGACCTGCCCCACCTCGAAAGGGTCGCCGCCGACGGTGGTGATGTCCTCCTCCCGGTCCGCCCACCGCTGCTCCGCCGTGGTGAGCTGCGCCAGCGTCGGCATGGACGCGGCCTCCGGCGGCTCTGCGGCCGGCCGGTCCACCCACCCCTTGTCGGAGGACCACCGCAGGGTCGCGGAAGCGGGCTGCTGCGGCTGGTGCAGGCCGGGGTGGCGCAGTGCGGCCAGGTCCTTCGGGGTCGGGACGCCCTTCGCCGCGGGCGCACGCTCCACGGTGCCGTTGTGCGCGGCGGCCGGATGGCGCGGCTCCGCCGGGGCCCGCTCGGCGGCCGGGGCGAGCGCGGAGTCGGGCAGCGGCGCGGAGAGGATCGCGGCGATCTCGGGCCGGGGCACGGGCGGCGGTGCACACACCCCGCCGGTCTCCTTGGCGCGTACGGCCTGCGTGATCCACGCCCGGTCCAGGACCCGGCGCTCGTCGGCCTCCGCGACCAGGTCCTCGGACTGGTTGTAGTCGCCGTCGGCGGCCTGCACGGCCCACAGGTGCACGGCGACCCCGTGCTCCTTGGCGGCCATCATGCCCGGCAGCAGGTCCCCGTCGCCGGTGACCAGCACGATGTCGGAGCAGGCGCGGTTACGGGCGAGTTCGGTCAGCTCGGCGTGCATCGCCGCGTCCACGCCCTTCTGCGCCCAGCGCCCGTCGCTGCGGGTCAGCGCGCCGAGCCGGACGGTGACCCGGGGCATCACGCGCAGCCGGCGGTGCTCGGGCTGCGGCACGCGGTCGGGGGCGCCGTCGAACCAGTAGATGCGCAGCAGCGGCTGACGCGTGTCGTTCTCGGCGCGGTCACGCAGTCCCTGGATCAGGGCGGCGTGGTCCACGGTGATCCGGGACCGCGAGGGCTCCCCGGCGAGGAGACTCGCGGCGGCCCCCAGCAGATACCCGGCGTCCACCAGGACGATGCAGCGGTCCACGCGATCCACCCTCTTTCCGGGAGGTTTGGCTTCGGGCTTCCTTCGAGTCTGCCCGACCCCGCCGGTGTTAACGGCCCGAACTCGATCTTCGGCGTGGCGTTTCCACACTTCCTCCCCCGACCGCCCCACTACGGACGGTAATTGTCCGACATGCGTGTGTTATCGGCTTATGTGAATCTGAATTCGGCCCTGGCCCCTAGTCCCCACAGGAGGCAACACCATGGCCAAGAACAAGAACCGTGACCGTAAGCAGCCCCAGGCCGAGCGCACCCCGCGCGCCGCGCAGACGTCCACCATCGAGACCCCGGACGAGCAGCGCACCACGCAGGTGGTGCCCGGCGAGGTCGGCCCCGGCAAGGGCCGGCAGAAGCGCTTCGGCCACAACTGACACCGGTGTGAAGGGCCGTTGCGGCCCGGCAGCACGGGAAGAGGGGCGCACCCGTCACGGGTGCGCCCCTCCGGCGCGTCGGGGTCCGGTGTCTAACCGGCCAGGCAGGACGGGCCGAGCAGCACCTTCAGGTCGCCGAACAGGGCCGGGTCGGGCTTGACCCGGTGCCGGTCGAGCCGCAGCACCGTCGTCCTGGTCGGCCCCTGCAGCTTGATGCGGACCTCGCTCTCCCCCTTGTGGTGGGTGAGGATCTCGCCGAGCCGGCTGACCATGGGCGGGGTCACGCGCGTCGCCGGGATGGTGAGCACGACGGGCGCGTTGGTGCCCGCGTTGGACAGGTCGGGGACCTGGAGCTCCATCGCCACCAGACGCGGCACGTCCTCCCGCTTGTCGAGCCGGCCCTTGACGAACACCACGGCGTCCTCGACGAGTTGCGTCGAGACGAGCTGGTAGGTCGCCGGGAAGAACATGCACTCGATGGAGCCCGCGAGGTCCTCCACGGTGGCGATCGCCCAGGCGTTGCCCTGCTTGGTCATCTTGCGCTGGAGGCCGGAGATGATGCCGCCGATGGTGACCACCGCGCCGTCGCCGAAGTCACCGCCGGTGAGCTGGGAGATGCCGGCGTCGGCCTTGTCGGACAGCACGTGCTCCAGGCCGAACAGCGGGTGGTCGGAGACGTACAGGCCGAGCATCTCGCGCTCCTGCGCGAGCAGGTAGGTCTTGTCCCACTCGTCGTCGGTGAACTGCACGTCCAGGCCGAAGCCGGGCTCGCTGCTCTCCTCCTCGCCCATGCCGCCGAAGAGGTCGAACTGCCCCTCGGCCTCCTTGCGCTTGACCGCCACCACGTTGTCGATCATCGGCTCGTACTGGGCGGTGAGGCCCTTGCGGGTGTGGCCCAGGGAGTCGAAGGCGCCGGCCTTGATCAGCGACTCGGTGGTGCGCTTGTTGCAGACGACCGCGTCGACCTTGTCGAGGTAGTCCGGGAAGGACGTGTACTTCCCCTTGGCCTTGCGGCACTTGATGATCGACTCCACGACGTTGGTGCCGACGTTGCGCACCGCGGAGAGGCCGAAGAGGATCACGTCGTCGCCCTGCGCGGCGAAGTTGGACTCGGACTCGTTCACGTTGGGCGGGAGCACCCGGATGCCCATGCGACGGCACTCGTTGAGGTAGACCGCCGACTTGTCCTTGTCGTCCTTCACCGAGGTGAGCAGCGCCGCCATGTACTCGGCGGGGTGGTTGGCCTTGAGGTAGGCGGTCCAGTACGACACCAGGCCGTACGCGGCGGAGTGCGCCTTGTTGAAGGCGTAGCCGGCGAACGGCACCAGCACGTCCCAGAGCGCCTGGATGGCCTCGTCGCTGTAGCCGTTCTTCCGGGCGCCGGCCTGGAAGATGGTGAAGTTCTTCGCCAGTTCCTCGGGCTTCTTCTTGCCCATCACGCGGCGGAGGATGTCGGCCTCGCCGAGCGAGTAGCCGGCGATGATCTGGGCGGCCTTCTGCACCTGCTCCTGATAGACGATCAGGCCGTGGGTGACGTCCAGGACCTCCCTGAGCGGCTCCTCCAGCTCGGGGTGGATCGGGGTGATCTCCTGCTGGCCGTTCTTGCGCAGGGCGTAGTTGGTGTGCGAGTTCATGCCCATCGGACCCGGCCGGTACAGGGCCGAGACGGCGGAGATGTCCTCGAAGTTGTCCGGCTTCATCAGCCGGAGCAGGGAGCGCATGGGGCCGCCGTCGAACTGGAACACGCCGAGGGTGTCGCCGCGCTGGAGCAGCTCGAAGGTCGTGGGGTCGTCCAGGGGCAGCGACAGCAGGTCGATGTCGATGCCCTTGTTGGCCTTCACCATCTTGACGGCGTCGTCCATGATGGTGAGGTTGCGCAGGCCCAGGAAGTCCATCTTCAGCAGGCCGAGCGACTCGCAGCTCGGGTAGTCCCACTGCGTGATGGTCACGCCGTCGGTGTGCCGGACCCAGACCGGGACGTGGTCGGTGATGGTCTCGCTGGACATGATCACGCCGGCCGCGTGCACGCCCATCTGCCGCACCAGGCCCTCGACGCCCTTGGCGGTGTCGATGACCTTCTTCACGTCCGGCTCGTTCTCGTACATCGACCGGACCTCGCCCGCCTCCGAGTAGCGGGGGTGGTCCGGGTCGGTGATGCCGGACAGCGGGATGCCCTTGCCGAGGACGTCGGCGGGCATCGCCTTGGTGATGCGGTCGCCCATCGCGTACGGGTAGCCCAGCACGCGCGCGGAGTCCTTGATGGCGTTCTTCGCCTTGATCGTGCCGTACGTGCCGATCATGGCGACCTTGTCGGCGCCGTACTTCTCCGTCACGTAGCGGATCACCTCGACGCGCCGGCGCTCGTCGAAGTCGATGTCGACGTCGGGCATGGAGATGCGCTCGGGGTTGAGGAACCGCTCGAAGATCAGGCCGTGCGGGATCGGGTCGAGGTCGGTGATGCCGAGGGCGTAGGCCACGATCGAGCCGGCCGCGGAGCCTCGGCCGGGGCCGACCGCGATGCCCTGCTTCTTGGCCCACATGATGAAGTCGGCGACCACGAGGAAGTAGCCCGGGAAGCCCATCGAGATGATGGTGTCCATCTCGTACTCGACCTGCTTCATGCGGTCGTCCGGGATGCCGTCCGGGAAGCGGCGGTTCATGCCGCGCAGGACTTCCTCGCGGAACCAGCTGACCTCGGTGTACCCCTCCGGGATGTCGAACTTCGGCATCAGGTCGCGCTTCTCGAACATGCCCGTGGTGTCGACCATCTCGGCGATCAGCCGCGTGTTGGCGCAGCCCTGCTGCCAGGCGTCCGAGGAGTCGATGGCGTACATCTCGTCCGTGGACTTCAGGTAGTAGCCGGTGCCGTCGAACTTGAAGCGGTCGGGGTCGGAGAGGTTCTTGCCGGTCTGGATGCACAGCAGCGCGTCGTGCGCCGTCGCCTCGTGCGCGTACGTGTAGTGCGAGTCGTTGGTGACCAGGGGCGGGATGCCGAGCTTCTTGCCGATCTCCAGCAGGCCGTCGCGGACCCGGTGCTCGATGTCGATGCCGTGGTCCATCAGCTCCAGGAAGTACCGGTCCTTGCCGAAGATGTCCTGGTAGTCGGCGGCGGCCTTCAGGGCCTCGTCGAAGTGGCCGAGGCGCAGCCGGGTCTGCACCTCGCCGGAGGGGCAGCCGGTCGAGGCGACGATGCCCTCGGACCACTTCGCGATGGTCTCCTTGTCCATCCGGGGCCACTTCTGCAGCCAGCCCTCGGCGTAGGCGTCGGAGGAGAGCCGGAAGAGGTTGTGCAGACCGGTGCTGTTCACCGCCCACATCGTCTTGTGGGTGTAACCGCCGGAGCCGGAGACGTCGTCGCGCTTCTGGTGCGGCTGGCCCCACTGGATCTTGCGCTTGTTGCGCCGGGACTCGGGGGCGACGTAGGCCTCGATCCCGATGATCGGGGTGACGCCGGCCTTCTGCGCGGTGTGGAAGAAGTCGTACGCCCCGTGCAGGTTGCCGTGGTCGGACATGGCGATGTGCGTCATGCCCATCTCGTTGCAGGCGTTGAACATGTCCTTCAGCCGCGCGGCACCGTCCAGCAGCGAGTACTGGGTGTGGACGTGCAGGTGCGTGAACGGCGGCTTCGACACGGTGCGGCCTCCAGGGAGATCTCATCGGCTGCGGGTGGACGGGTCCCGGGGGACAGCGTCGAAGTCTATGCCCCGGCACTGACACCCGGAGCCCTTCCCCGCGTACCTTCGGCCGGGGCGCCGGGCACTCCCGCGCGCCTCCGCACGTTAGGCAGGCGACGGCACGCCCGTCCCCGAGATCCCGCACCAGGAGGCACCCAGCGATGTCGGTCCCGCAGCTCAACGACGAGCACCGCGGCGAGGAGATCCTCGCCGTCCTCGACACCGCCTTCGGCGAGCTCCTGGCCGCCGACCCGGCCGCGTTCCGGGTGAAGTTCCGGAAGATGGCGGCGTCGGCGTTCGCGTTCTACCGCGGCACCGCGAGCCTCTTCTACCACGACCTGTCCGCCGAGCACGCCGGGCGCGGCGGCGGCGCCCACAGCGGGCCGTACCTGGACGAGCGCACCTCGCGCGTGTGGATCCACGGCGATCTCCACGCGGAGAACTTCGGCACGTACATGGACGCGGGCGGCCGCCTCGTGTTCAACGTCAACGACTTCGACGAGGCGTACGTCGGCCCCTTCCTGTGGGACCTGAAGCGCTTCGCGGCGTCGGTGGCCCTGATCGGCTACGCGAAGGCGCTCAGCGACGAGCAGATCACCGACCTCGTGTCGGTGTACGCGGCCGCCTACCGGGAGCGGATCCACGCCCTGGCGACCGGCGCGAAGGACGACGAGGTGCCGCCGTTCACCCTGGACACGGCGCAGGGGCCGCTGCTGGACGTGCTGCGGGACGCCCGGTCGCTGACCCGGTTCTCGCTGCTGGACTCGATGACGGAGATCCGCGACTTCGAGCGCCGCTTCGCGCCCGGCGGCGGCGCGGTCGAGCTGGACGCCGCCACGCGCTACAAGGTGCTTGCCGCCTTCGACGGCTACCTGGAGACGCTGCCGGACTCCTCGCTGGCCCGCCCGGACTCCTACCGCGTGAAGGACGTCGTGGGCCGCCGGGGCATCGGCATCGGCTCGGCCGGGCTGCCGTCGTACAACATCCTGCTGGAGGGGCACAGCGACGCCCTGGAGAACGACGTCGTGATCTACGTCAAGCAGGCGCAGACCCCCGCCGTCTCGCGGCACATCACGGACCCGGCGGTGCGGGAGTACTTCCTGCACGAGGGGCACCGCACGGTGATCTCCCAGCGCGCCCTCCAGGCGCACGCCGACCCGTGGCTGGGCTGGACCGAGCTGGACGGCGCCGGGCAGCTCGTCGCCGAGGTCTCGCCGTACGCGGTGGACCTGGACTGGAGCGACCTCGACGACCCGGAGGAGATGGCGCTGGTGGTCGCCGACCTGGGCCGGGCGACGGCGGCGATGCACGCGGCGGCGGACGACACCTCCGGCGAGTCGCTGGTGCCGTTCTCCACGGAGCGGGCCATCGACGCGGCGATCGCGGCCGACGAGGACGGGCTGGTGCCGCTGCTGGTGGACTTCGCCCACGACTACGGGGCGCGGGCCCGCCGGGACCACCAGACCTTCCTCGACCTGTTCCGCAACGGCCGGATTCCGGGGCTGTAACCTTCCGCACATTCACAGGCCCCCTTTAGGGATCCCTTAACGGAGCACGTGCCACACTCGTAGCCGCCATGGACATATCCGGACCCCAGCTCAGAGCCGTTCGCGCGGCGCTGTTCACGGCTGTCGTCGTGACGCTCAGCACCGCGTCGCACGTGCTGCTGTCCGGGGCCCCGCTGCCGCTCAACACGGTGGCCGCGATCGGCGCCGCCGTGTTCGGCCTGGCCTACGCACTGGCGGGGCGGGAGCGTTCCTTCGGGCGGATCGCCGCCCTGCTGATCCCGCTGGAGCTGGCCGCCGACACGGTCTTCACCACCGGCCAGCACGTCTGCTACGGCCGCATGGGCGGCCCGGTCGCCGGTCCGCTGCGCTCCGTCGGGTTCGACGTGCTGTGCGGCGACGGCACCGGTGTGGGCGCGCCGCTGGCCCGGGTCACCGGGCACACCGCTCAGGGCGGCGACCAGGTGACGGCGGTGCTGGCCGAGGCAGGACCGGCGACCGCCTGGCTGCTGCTGGGCGCCCACATCGGGGTCGGCCTGTTCGCCGCCGCCTGGCTGCGCCGCGGTGAGCGGGCGCTGGCCCAGCTGCTGAGCGCGGTCGCGGCGACGGCGTCGACGGCGGTCCGTCCGCTGCTGCTGGCCGTCGCGGTGGTCACCGTGCGCCGGGCGCCGAGGACGGGCCGACCGGCCCGCACGCCGCACCGCGCGACCGTGGCGCGCACCTTGCTCCTCGCGCACTCCCTGGGACGGCGCGGGCCGCCGTGCTCCCTCGCCGCCTGAGGCGGATCACGCCCCGGGCGGTCGCCCGAGCACCAGCAGTCCCCCCTTACGAACTCCGCACACGACCGTGTGCGTCCCCTGTGGAGACATCATCATGAGCAAGCGGAACAGCCAGGCGGCCAAGTCGGCGGCGCGCGAGCGTCTGCGCCAGGAGCGGGAGCGCCAGGCGAAGAAGGCGAAGGTCAGGCGGCAGCTGGTCGTCGCCGCGTCGGTGGTCGGCGTGCTGGCCGCGGCCGGCGGCATCGGCTACGCGGTGGTCCAGGCGAACAAGCCGGACCACTGGGAGGCCGCGAAGGACGCCAAGCTGGTCAAGCCCGCCAACACCAGCGGCAAGGACGGCACGACCGTCGTCATCGGCAAGGCCGACGCGAAGAAGACCCTCGAGGTCTACGAGGACCCGCGCTGCCCGATCTGCGCCTCCTTCGAGCAGGCCGTCGGCGGGACGATCGAGAAGGACGTCGAGGCCGGCAAGTACAAGGTGCAGTTCATAGGCGCCTCGTTCCTGGACCGCAACCTCACCGGCGAGGGCTCGAAGAACGCGCTGAGCGCCCTGGGCGCCGCGCTGGACGTCAGCCCCGAGGCCTTCATGGCGTACAAGTCGGCGCTGTACTCCTCGGAGTTCCACCCCGAGGAGACGGACGACAAGTTCAAGGACGACGCCTACCTGATCAAGATCGCCGACACGGTGGACGCCCTGAAGAACAACAAGGAGTTCCAGGCGGACGTGAAGGACGGCACCTTCGACCGCTGGGCGCTGGAGATGTCGGACAAGTTCGACGGCAGCGACGTCCAGGGCACGCCGACGGTGAAGATGGACGGCGAGAAGCTGACCGGCTCCGACGGGCAGAACGCGCCCATGACGGCGGCCGAGTTCAGCACGGCGGTCGACAAGGCGCTCAAGGGCTGACGCCCCGCCGGCGCGCGGTTGAAGAGCGGGCGAACTTTCCCGGGTTCGCCCGCTCCGGCGGCTACACGAGGCATGTACACGTCAGTAACCTGAGCGGCTGTGACCAGTCGACACGGAAGAACCGAGAGCGCCGTCTCCGCCACCGCGGACACCGCCTCCCTCACCCCGCGCCGCCGGACGGTCGTCAAGGCGGCCGCCGCCACCGCGGCGCTGGCCGGACCGCTCGCCGCCGCGCTGCCCGCACGCGCCGTCCAGCAGGCCCCCGCCTTCCTGCACGGCGTCGCCTCCGGCGACCCGCTGCCGGACGGCGTGCTGCTGTGGACCCGCGTGACACCCACCCCGGACGCCCTCCCGGGCTCCGGCGCCGGACCCGGCACCGAGGTGCGCTGGACCGTCGCCCGCGACCGGACGTTCACCGACGTCGTCGCCCAGGGCACGGTCCTCGCCACCGCCGCCTCCGACCACACCGTCAAGGCGGACGTCCGGGGTCTCAGGCCCGCCACCGACTACTGGTTCCGCTTCTCCGCCGGAGGCTCCGACTCCCCCGCGGCCCGCACCCGCACCGCGCCCGCCGCCGACGCGTCCGTGGCGGGGCTGCGCCTCGGGGTGGTCTCCTGCGCCAACTGGGAGGCGGGCCACTTCGCGGCGTACCGCCACCTCGCGGCCCGCGGTGACCTGGACGCCTGGCTGCACCTGGGCGACTACATCTACGAGTACGGCACCGGCGACTACGGCACCCGCGGCACGGTCGTCCGCCCGCACTCCCCCGCCCACGAGATCGTCACCCTCGCCGACTACCGGGCCCGGCACGCCCGCTACAAGACCGACCCGGATCTCCAGGCGCTGCACGCCACCGCGCCCGTGATCGCCATGTGGGACGACCACGAGTTCGCCAACGACACCTGGTCCGGGGGCGCGGAGAACCACACCGAGGGCGCGGAGGGCGCCTGGGCCGCCCGGCAGGCCGCCGCGAAGCAGGCGTACTTCGAGTGGATGCCGGTCCGCCCGGCGGTCGAGGGCACCACCTACCGGCGGCTGCGCTTCGGCAGGCTGGCCGACCTGTCTCTGCTGGACCTGCGCTCCTTCCGCTCGCAGCAGGTCTCGCTCGGCGACGGCGACGTGGACGACCCCGGCCGCACCCTGACCGGCCGCGCCCAGCTCGACTGGCTGAAGGCGGGCCTGTCGGCGTCGGACACGACCTGGCGGCTGGTCGGCACCTCGGTGATGATCTCGCCGTTCGCGCTGGGCTCCCTGCCCGCGGCCCTCCTGAAGCCGCTCGCGAAGCTCCTCGGCCTGCCGCAGGAGGGGCTCGCCCTCAACACCGACCAGTGGGACGGCTACACCGCCGACCGACGCGAGCTGCTGGCCCATCTGCGCGGCAACGCCATCCGCAACACGGTGTTCCTCACCGGCGACATCCACATGGCGTGGGCGAACGACGTACCGGTGAACGCCGGCACCTACCCGCTGTCCGCGTCCGCCGCCACGGAGTTCGTGGTCACGTCGGTCACCTCCGACAACCTCGACGACATCCTCAAGGTCGGCGAGGGCACGGTCGACGCCGTCGCCTCCCCGCTGATCCGGGCCGCCAACCGGCACGTGCACTGGGTGGACACCGACCGGCACGGCTTCGGTGTGCTGGACCTCACGGCCGAACGGGCGCAGATGGACTACTACGTGCTGTCCGACCGCACCGAGGCGGGCGCCACCGCGGCCTGGGCACGCTCCTACCGCACCCGCAGCGGCACCCAGCGGATCGAGCGGGCGGACGGCCCCGTCTGATCACGGGCGGCACCGGGGACGCGGAGCAGGCGGATCAGTCCGCGTGCTCCTCCAGCGAGTCCAGGAAGCCGAGCGCCACCCGCCAGGTGGCCTCGGCGGCCTCCTCGTCGAAGTCCGGCAGGCCGGGGTCGGTGTAGAGGTGTCCTGCGCCCGCGTACCGGTAGACCTCCACATCGGCACCGGCCCGGCCCATCCCCAGGTACCAGGCGGTGAGCCAGTCGTCGGTCTCGAACGGGTCCGGCTCGGCGACGTGCAGCTGCACCGGCAGCCCGTCGGCCGCGGCGTTCTCCGCGATGTCGGAGGTGCCGTGCAGGAGCAGCAGCCCCCTGGCCTTCTCGTCGCCCAGGGCCAGCGTCTGCGCCACCGAGGCGCCGAACGAGAACCCCGCGTACACCAGGCCGCGCTCCGAGTAGGGCGCCGCCGCCAGGACGGCCCGCTTCAGCAGCTCGTCCTTGCCCACCTCGTCCTTGTGCTCCATGCCCTCCTCGACGGTGTCGAACGTGCGGCCCTCGAAGAGGTCCGGCGTCCACACCTCGTGTCCGGCCGCGCGCAGCCGGTCCGCGGCCCGGTGCACGGCGGGGCGCAGTCCGTAGGTCGAGTGAAAGAGCATGATGTTCATGGAGCCCATGGTGCCAGCCGGGTGTGGCGTGTCTCGCGGACGGCACTACCCGGAACCGGACGGAAGTCACATGTTCATGCCGGGGCGGGCCGGTTAGGTTCGGGGACATGGATGACGTGCTGCGCCCGCTGATCGTGGTCGGCGGCTCGGTGGTGCTGGGGCTGCTGCTCGGCTGGGCCACCGACCGGCTGCTGCGGAAGGCCGACGAACGCCACCACGAGACGCCGCTGTGGGGCCTGCTGCGCCGGGCCCGTGTCCCGTACCAGCTGCTGCTCTGCGCGGTCCTGCTCAGGGCCTCCTACGACGAGACACGGCTGCTGACCTCGCACGACGTCGCCGTCGGCCGGGTGCTCACCCTGGTGCTGATCGGGTCGGCCGCCTGGCTGACGATCCGGATCGCCGCCGCCGTCGTGGAGACCTCCTACACCCGGTACGCCAGCAACCACAGGGAGCGCGACCCGGCCCGGGTGCGCCGGGTGCGCACCCAGGTGACCCTGATCCGCCGCGTGGTGTCGGCGGCGGTCGGCGTGGTCGCGGTGGCCGCGATGCTGCTGACGTTCCCCGCGATGCGCGCGGCCGGCGCCTCACTGCTGGCCTCGGCGGGCATCCTCGGCATCGTCGCCGGTGTCGCAGCCCAGTCGACGCTGAGCAACATGTTCGCCGGGCTGCAGATCGCGTTCGGCGACATGGTGCGCATCGGCGACACCGTGGTGGTGGACGGCGAGTGGGGCACGGTCGAGGAGATCACCCTCACCTTCCTGACCGTGCGCACCTGGGACGAGCGCCGGATCACCATGCCGGTGTCGTACTTCACCTCCAAGCCGTTCGAGAACTGGTCGCGCGGCACCCCGCAGATGACCGGCACCGTCTTCTGGCACGTGGACCACAGCGCGCCGCTGGACGCCATGCGCGAGAAACTGCGCGACATCCTGCGGGAGTGCCCGGCGTGGGACGGCCGCGCCTTCAACCTGACCGTCACGGACAGCACCCCGAGCACTCTGGAGGTGCGGGCGCTGGTGACGGCGAAGGACGCGGACGACATCTGGACGGTCCGGGTCACGGTCCGCGAGCAGATGATGCGCTTCCTGACCGACGAGCACCCCTACGCGCTGCCCCGGGTCAACACGGCCGACGCGGTGCTGCCGCCAGGGACCGCCCGGGAGAGCACGCCCGCCGACGGCGTCCCCGCGGCGCGCCGGCTGCACACCCATCCGCCCCGGCAGCCGCGCTGAGCGGACCTCAGCAGCCGCGTTCGGCGCCGCCGTTCACCTGGACGATCTGCGAGGTGATGTGGGCGGCGCCGTGCGAGGCGAGCCAGTGCAGGGTCGCGGCGACGTCACCGGGCCGGCCGGCGCGTTTGTCGGACGTCTCGGCGACCAGCCTGGCCCGCCGCTCCTCGTCCGGGCCGTCACCGCCGAAGAACGCCGTGTCCTCGATGTAGCCGGGCGCGACGACGTTCACGGTGATGCCGTGCGGCCCCAGGTCCCGGGCCAGGGCGTGGGCGTACGGGTGCAGACCGGCCTTGGCCGCCGCGTACGACACCCGTCCCGAGCCGCGCCTGGCGGCGATGGAGCTCAGGAACAGCACCCGGCCGCCGGGCACGGCGAGCCGGTGCCGCAGCGCCTCGGTGAGCAGCACGGCGGTCAGCACGTTGAGCCGGAAGTTGACCGTCCAGTCACGGGCGACGGCGTCGAGCGGGTCGTCGCCGCCCACCGGGGGTTCGAGCATCCCGTTGCCCCCGGCGGAGTGGATCAGGACGTCCACGGCGCCGAACTCTCGTCCCACGAACCCGGACACGCCCCGCACGGCCTCCGGGTCGGCCAGATCGGCGGCGTAGGTCAGCGCACCGGGCACCTCGGCCCGCTCCAGGACGTCACCGCGCCGCCCGATGAGCAGGACGCGGTCCCCGTCGGCGGCGAACGTCTGCGCGGTGGCGAGCCCGATGCCGGTGCCGCCGCCACTGATCACAACATTGCGTGTCATGCCCCGACCCTACGGAGCGGGCGCTGGCGGACGGCGGCAACGCGGCGGCGCTCACCGCAGACTGCGCACGTCCAGATGACGCAGCACCCGGTCCACCACCTCGGGGTCGGCGCCCGGCTCGCTGCGCGCGGTGAGCACCTCGTGCCGGGCGGCGCTCAGCATCTCCTGCTCGATGCGCCGGATCCGCTTCAGCCGCTTGGAGCGCTGCCGGACCGCCTCGCGCCGCTCGTCGTCCACGATGTCCGGGCTGATCCGCGCACCCATGTCGAACGCCCGGCGCATCATCTGCTCGGACAGGTCCTCCGGCAGTTCCTCGACGTCCTCGATCTCCCGCAGCCTGCGCTTGGCGGCCTTCGCGGCCCGGACGGCGAGCCGGCGCTCCAGTTCCTTCTCCCGGCCGGTGTCGCCGCGCACCCCGAGCTTCCCCACCAGCCAGGGCAGGGTGAGACCCTGCACCAGGAGTGTGCCCAGCACCACGCCGAACGCGATGAAGACGATCTCGGCGCGGGCGGGGAAGTCGCCGCCCGCGTCTGTCTCCAGCGGGATGGCGAGGGCCAGCGCGACGGACGCCACGCCGCGCATCCCGGACCACCACATCACCACGGTCTCGCGCCAGCTCAGCGGGATCTCCTCGCCGACGTCCCGTTCGCTGTGCAGCCGCTTGGTCAGCCAGGTCGCCGGCAGCAGCCACGCCAGCCGGACGAGGACGACCACGCCGACGACCGCCGCCGCCCAGCCCAGCAGCTCGCCCCAGTGGCCGGCCGCCGTGTTCACCGCGTTGTGCAGCTCCAGGCCGACCAGACCGAACGCCACCCCGGTGACCAGGGTGTCCACGATGTCCCAGAAGGTGTGCCCGGCCAGCCGAGCCATCACGTCGTCGGCGTCGGTGGCGTACTCCACCAGGAACAGCGCGGTGACCAGCACCCCGAGGACGCCCGAGCCGTGGAGCTCCTCGGCGAGGACGTACGCGGCGAACGGGACCAGCAGGGTCAGCGCGACCTGGAGGGTGGGGTCGCCGAGCAGGTCCATCGCCTTGTTGGTGGCCCAGCCGAGCACCAGTCCCACCGCGACCGCCACCACCGCCGACAGGATCAGGTCGAGCCCGGCCGCCCAGGGCGAGAAGGTGCCGCTCACGGCGGCGGCCACGGCCACGTGGTACAGCACGATCGCCGTGACGTCGTTGAAGAGGCCCTCGCCCTCCAGGATCGACACCAGCCGGCGGGGCAGTCCCAGCTTGCCCGCCACGGCCGTCGCCGCGACCGGGTCGGGCGGGGCGACCAGCGCGCCGAGGGCCACGGCGGCGGCCAGCGGCAGCCCCGGCACGACCGCGTGGGCGACGACGGCGACGCAGAAGGTGGTGACGAAGACCAGCGCCACGGCCAGCAGCAGGATCGGCCGGACGTTGGCCGCGAACTGGCGCCAGGAGGTGCGGCGCACGGCCGCGTAGAGCAGGGGCGGCAACAGCAGCGGCAGGATCAGTTCCGGCGGGACGTCGACGTTCGGCACGAACTCCAGCAGTGCCAGGACGATCCCGAACACCGTCATCAGCACCGGCGCCGGCAGCCTCAGCCGCTCCCCCACGGGGACGCTCACGACCGCCCCGAGCAAGAGGGCGAACAGCAGGGCCAACTGATCCACGGTCACCGCTCCCGGAGGTCGGACGGGTCGGGCGGTGTCCAGCCTGCCATGCACCGCGCGACCGGGACGGTCACGCGGGTCCGGTCAGAGCGCGCGCCGCATGGCCCGGTGCGGCATGCCCGCGTCCGGGAACCGAGGACCGTAGGCCTCGTAGCCGAGCCGCTCGTAGAAGCCGAGGGCGTGGGTCTGCGCGTGCAGGTCGACGCCGGTGAGCCCGCGCTCCCGGGCCGCCTCCTCGACGGCCCGCACGAGCGCCGCGCCGACGCCCAGGCCGCGCGCCCGCTTCAGCACCGCCAGCCGTCCGAGGGAGCCGACCGACGGGTCGCCGCCGTTCTTCGCCGCGGCGGCGGCACCGAGCAGCAGCCGGGCGGTGCCGAGCGGGGTGCCGTCGCCGGCGACCGCGAGCAGGTGCACGGCGTCCGCGTCGTACGCGTCGTACTCGATGTCCTCGGGGACGCCCTGCTCGGCGACGAAGACCTCCTTGCGGACGCCGAAGCAGGCCTCGCGGTCGGCGGGGTCCTCCGCCACCCGCACCGTGACGGCCGGGCTCATGCGTACGTCTCCTCGCGGACCTGGTCGAGCGCCTGCTGGAGGTCGTCCGGGTAGTCGCAGGAGAACTCCACCCACTGTCCGTCGCCGGGGTGCTCGAAGCCGAGGCGCACGGCGTGCAGCCACTGCCGGGTCAGCTTCAGCCGCTTGGCGAGCGTGGGGTCGGCGCCGTAGGTGAGGTCGCCGACGCAGGGGTGGCGGTGGGCGGCCATGTGCACGCGGATCTGGTGCGTGCGGCCGGTCTCCAGTTTCACGTCGAGCAGGGACGCCGCGCGGAACGCCTCGATCAGGTCGTAGTGCGTGACGGACGGCTTGCCCTCGGCGGTGACCGCCCACTTGTAGTCGTGGTGCGGGTGGCGGCCGATGGGGGCGTCGATGGTGCCGCTGGTCGGGTCGGGGTGGCCCTGGACGAGCGTGTGGTAGCGCTTGTCGACCGTGCGCTCCTTGAACTGGCGCTTCAGCGACGTGTACGCGTACTCGGACTTGGCGACCACCATGAGGCCGGAGGTGCCGACGTCGAGGCGGTGCACGATGCCCTGGCGCTCGGCGGCGCCGGAGGTCGAGATGCGGTAGCCGGCGGCGGCCAGACCGCCGATCACGGTCGGCCCCGTCCAGCCCGGGGAGGGATGGGCGGCGACGCCGACGGGCTTGACGATCACGACCACGTCGTCGTCGTCGTGCACGATCTCCATGCCCTCGACCGGCTCGGCGACGACCTGCACCGGGGCGGGCGCCTGCGGCATCTCCACCTCGAGCCAGGCGCCCCCGCTGACCCGCTCGGACTTTCCGACCACCGACCCGTCGACCGTGACCTTCCCCGCGGCGGCGAGCTCGGCCGCCTTGGTACGGGAGAAGCCGAACATGCGGGAGATGGCGGCGTCGACGCGCTCGCCCTCCAGGCCGTCGGGCACGGGCAGGGTACGGATCTCGGGAATCGTGCTCACCCGTCGAGTATGCCGGACGGGTGCGTCACTCCCGCACCGGAGTGACGGGACCCTCGGTCCGCGGGGCCCGCGCCGTCAGTCCTTGTGGCCCGCGCCGTCAGTCCTTGTGGACCGTGCCGTCCGGGTCGAGGCCGCGGAAGGACAGCAGCACGATCAGGATGCCGCCGCACACGATGGCCGAGTCGGCCAGGTTGAACACGGCGAAGTGCTTGGGCGCGATGAAGTCGACGACCGCGCCCTCGAAGACGCCCGGCGAGCGGAAGATCCGGTCGGTGAGGTTGCCCAGGGCGCCGCCGAGCAGCAGGCCGAGCGCGATCGCCCAGGGCACGCTGTAGAGCTTGCGGGCCAGGCGGAAGATCACCACGATCACCGCCGCCGCGATGACCGTGAAGATCACGGTGAAGGCCTCGCCGAAGCCGAAGGCCGCGCCCGCGTTGCGGATCGCCTCGAAGCGCAGCCAGTCGCCGACGACCTCGATCGGCTCGTGGTGCTCCAGCTCGGCGACCACGATCATCTTGCTGACCAGGTCGAGGAGGTAGGCGAAGGCGGCGACGGCGAACAGGACGGCGATCCGCCGCCTGCCGCGGGGCCGCTCCGCCTCCTCCGTCGTACCGTCGGCGCCGGCCGGCTCCCGACCGTCCCGGTCCCGCAGGTCCCGGTCCTCGATGTCCCGGTCCTGCCCGTCCCGGTCCGCGTCCGGGGTGTCCGGCGTACCGATGATGCGCTCCGCCTCTGCCACGTGAGTCCCTCAGCCTAGGTCCTTGACTGAGGACGAGGGTACGGCACGGCCTGCGAGGCCGCTCCTCAGTACCGGCGCTCCTGCTTCTGCTTGCACTCGACGCAGAGGGTGGCCCTCGGGAAGGCCTGCATACGGGCCTTCCCGATGGGTTTGCCGCAGTTCTCGCACAGGCCGTAGGTGCCCGCGTCGAGCCGCTGGAGCGCCCGCTCGAACTGGTCGAGCATCTCGCGCGCGTTCGCCGCGAGGGCCAGTTCGTGCTCGCGCGTGATGTTCTTGGTGCCGGTGTCGGCGTCGTCGTCGCCGGCTCCGTCGCCGGAGTCCCGCATCAGGCCGGCCAGCGACCGCTCCGAGGAGCTGATCTCCTCGCGCAGCCGCAGCACCTCCGACATCAGCTCGGCCCGGGCCTCCTCGGCCTCTGCGTCGGTCCACGGCTCCTCGCCGGGACGCACCGCCAGCTCGCCGGGCTCCACCGCGCCGTGCCGGGCCTTGGGCACGGCGGTCGCCGCCGCTGCGGCCGCCGGACCAGGGGTCTTCTTCGCACCCACCGTCGTCACTCCCGTCTGCGCCGCGGCCTCGGCCGCGTCCGCGTCGTCGGCCGCGCTGTGCCCGGCCCCGTCCTGAGCGGACCCGCTGGTCCTGGCCGCACCTTTCCCCTCGGGGGCGCCCTCACGGCCGCCCCCACCCCGACCCGCGGCGGCCGCCTTCCCGGCGGTCCCCCGTGCCGGCTTCTTGCCGGCGAGCTTCTTCGCCGTGGCCTTCCGGCCTCCGGCCTTCGCGGTGGCACCCTTCGACGCCGTCGTCCCCGACGCGGCCTCGGCCGCACCGGCCTTCGTCTCGGCGGCCTCGGCCGCCGCACCCTTCTTCGCCACCATGGCCGAGGCCCCTTCACATATTGTGATCTTGCGCGCGAATCGTGCTGGGACGATAAATCGACTCGAGCCCTGCGGCAACGGGGCGCACCGCACGGTCACCTCGCCCGCGCACCCCGCGCGGCGACCTGCATGCGTTGTGCCCAGCTACCCGCCGGGTATGCCGCCCGCACGGACGTCCCGGCGCTCCGAACAGACGTACCACTCCATTCGGGGCATTCCCGGGCACACCGTCGCGGGAAATGCGGTCGGCCGCCCGTCCCGCCGCGCCGTACACTGGGCGGAGCGAGAAGCGTGGATGGGGACGAGTAGCGGCGTACGCAGCCCAGAGCGACCCGGGGACGGTGTGAGCCCGGGGGTCAGCGCGACGTGAAGATCACCCCGGAGCCGCCGGAAGAAAGCCGCAGCCGCGGCGAGTAGAACCGGCATCGCGACCCGAATGAGGGGGCTCACCGGAGCGCACGGCGCTTCGGAGGGCCAAGGAGGGTGGTACCGCGGGAGCGCGCCGACGGCGGCGCAAGGACACAGCTCTCGTCCCTCCGGTCGGAAGGCAGCAAGTCCGCCGGAGGAAGCCCGCTGATGACAACGCCGACGTACCGCCCGGTACCCGCCCAGGTCGACCTGCCCGCCCTCGAGCACACGGTGCTCAGGTTCTGGGACGAGCAGAAGATCTTCGCCAAGAGCCTGGAGCAGTCCGAGGGCCGCCCCGAGTGGGTGTTCTACGAGGGCCCGCCCACCGCCAACGGCATGCCCGGCGCCCACCACATCGAGGCCCGCGTCTTCAAGGACGTCTTCCCCCGCTTCCGGACCATGCGCGGCTACCACGTGGCCCGCAAGGCCGGCTGGGACTGCCACGGCCTCCCGGTGGAGCTGGCGGTGGAGAAGGAGCTGGGCTTCTCCGGCAAGCAGGACATCGAGGCGTACGGCATCGCCGAGTTCAACGCCAGGTGCCGCGAGTCGGTGACCCGGCACACGGACGCCTTCACCGAGCTGACGACCCGCATGGGCTACTGGGTCGACCTCGACGAGGCCTACCGCACGATGGACCCGGAGTACATCGAGTCCGTCTGGTGGTCGCTGAAGGAGATCTTCTCCAAGGGCCTGCTGGTCCAGGACCACCGAGTCGCCCCCTGGTGCCCGCGCTGCGGCACCGGCCTGTCCGACCACGAGCTGGCCCAGGGCTACGAGACGGTCGTCGACCCGTCGGTCTACGTCCGCTTCCCGCTGACCTCCGGCCCACTGGCGGGCGAGGCGGCCCTGCTGGTGTGGACGACCACCCCCTGGACCCTGGTGTCCAACACCGCGGTCGCCGCGCACCCCGACGTCACCTACGTCGTCGCGACGAACGGCGAGAGCACGGAGAAGCTGGTCGTGGCCGAGCCGCTGGTCGAGAAGGCGCTCGGCGAGGGCTGGGAGACCACCGGACAGACCTTCACCGGCGCCGAGATGGAGCGCTGGACGTACCGGCGCCCCTTCGAGCTGGTCGAGTTCCCCGAGCCCGCCCACTACGTGGTCAACGCCGAGTACGTCACCACCGAGGACGGCACGGGTCTGGTCCACCAGTCCCCCGCGTTCGGTGAGGACGACCTCAAGGTCTGCCGCGCCTACGGCCTGCCCGTGGTCAACCCGGTCCGCCCCGACGGCACCTTCGAGGAGGACCTGCCGCTGGTCGGCGGGGTCTTCTTCAAGAAGGCCGACGAGCAGCTCACCGAGGACCTCAAGCAGCGCGGCCTGCTCTTCAGGCACCTGCCGTACGAGCACAGCTACCCGCACTGCTGGCGCTGCCACACGGCGCTGCTCTACTACGCGCAGCCGTCGTGGTACATCCGCACCACCGCCGTCAAGGACCGGCTGCTCCAGGAGAACGAGAACACCAACTGGTTCCCGGACACGGTCAAGCACGGCCGCTACGGCGACTGGCTGAACAACAACATCGACTGGGCGCTGTCCCGCAACCGCTACTGGGGCACCCCGCTGCCCATCTGGCGCTGCGAGAACGACCACCTCACCTGCGTCGGCTCGCTGACCGAGCTGAGCGAGCTGACCGGCACCGACCAGTCGGGGCTCGACCCGCACCGCCCGTTCATCGACGAGGTCACCTTCGACTGCCCGCAGGACGGCTGCGGCGCCACGGCCACCCGCGTGCCCGAGGTCATCGACGCCTGGTACGACTCGGGCTCCATGCCGTTCGCGCAGTGGGGCTACCCGTACAAGAACAAGGAACTCTTCGAGTCCCGGTACCCCGCGCAGTTCATCTCCGAGGCCATCGACCAGACCCGCGGCTGGTTCTACACGCTGATGGCGGTCGGCACGCTGGTCTTCGACAAGTCCTCCTACGAGAACGTCGTCTGCCTCGGCCACATCCTCGCCGAGGACGGCCGCAAGATGTCCAAGCACCTGGGCAACATCCTGCAGCCGATCCCGCTGATGGACCAGCACGGCGCGGACGCGGTGCGCTGGTTCATGGCGGCCGGCGGCTCTCCGTGGGCGGCCCGCCGAGTGGGCCACGGCACCATCCAGGAGGTCGTCCGCAAGACGCTCCTCACGTACTGGAACACGGTCGCCTTCCAGGCCCTGTACGCCCGCACGTCGAACTGGGCGCCGAGCGAGGCCGACCCGGCCCCGGCCGAGCGTCCGGTGCTGGACCGCTGGCTGCTTTCCGAACTGCACGCCCTCACCGACCAGGTGACCCAGGCGCTGGAGAACTACGACACCCAGCGGGCCGGCAAGCTGCTGTCGGCGTTCGTCGACGACCTGTCCAACTGGTACGTCCGCCGCTCCCGCCGCCGCTTCTGGCAGGGCGACAAGGCCGCGCTGCGCACCCTGCACGAGGTCGTGGAGACGGTGACCAAGCTCATGGCCCCGCTCACCCCGTTCATCACCGAGCGGGTGTGGCAGGACCTGGTCGTCCCCGTCGCGCCGGGCGCGCCGGAGTCGGTGCACCTGTCCTCGTGGCCGGAGGCGGACCTGTCCGCCGTCGACCCGGAGCTGTCCCGCCGGATGGCGCTGGTGCGCCGCCTGGTGGAGCTGGGCCGCGCCACGCGCGCCGAGTCGGGCGTCAAGACCCGTCAGCCGCTGCGGCGGGCGCTGATCGCGGCGGCCGGCTTCGACACGCTCGACCCGGAGCTGCACGCCCAGATCACGGAGGAGCTGAACGTCGAGTCGCTGGCGCTGCTGTCCGAGGTCGGCGGCTCGCTGGTGGACACCACGGCCAAGGCCAACTTCCGCGCGCTGGGCAAGCGGTTCGGCAAGCGCGTCCAGGACGTGGCCAAGGCGGTCGCGAACGCGGACGCCGCGGCGCTGTCCCTGGGCCTGCGCGAGGGCACGGCCTCCGTGGAGGTCGACGGCGAGACGATCACCCTCTCCCCGGACGAGGTGATCATCACAGAAACGCCGCGCGAGGGCTGGTCGGTGGCGTCCGACGCGGGCGCCACGGTCGCCCTGGACCTGGAGATCACCGAGGAGCTGCGCCGCGCCGGTCTGGCCCGTGACGCGATCCGGCTGATCCAGGAGGCCCGCAAGAACAGCGGCCTGGACGTGGCCGACCGGATCGCCCTGCGCTGGACGTCGGAGGACGCCGCCACGGCGGCCGCGCTGACGGAGCACGCGGAGCTGATCGCCGACGAGGTGCTCGCCACGGACTTCGCACGGGGCGAGGCGGACGACGCCTACGGCGCCCCGTTCACGGACGAGGGCCTGTCCCTGACGTTCCGTCTGCGCAAGGCGTAACCACCGTCACACGCCGAAGGCCCGGCCCCCCGGGGGAAGTTGTCCGGGGGGCCGGGCCTTCGGCGTTGCGTCCGTCGGACATGTCCGTCGCATCCGAACAAACGGAACGAACCCGGGGAAACCAGCGGGAACACGCGTAGCACAAGGGCGGGGCCCCGGGTTGGTGAACCCGGGGCCCCGCCCTGAACGCTGCCGACTGCTACGCCGTACCTATGGCCACAGGGCCGTCAGTTGTCGTCCTCGTCGATCAGGAAGCCACGCATAGGCGAGGGAGCCTGACCCATCGGCGACGGGCCCTGCGGACGGACCGGAGCCATGGGCTGGGTCATCGCAGGCTGCATCTGCTGCTGGCCGCCGTAGGACGGGCCGGACTGGCCGCCGGGGCCACCGCCCATCGTCTGGTTGCCGCCGTAGGACGGGGCACCCGCGCCGGCCGGAGCCATCGAGGGCGCCGGGGACGGCGGCAGGGACGGAGCGGCGCTCGCGGGCTGACGCGGCGGGGCGAGCGAGTCGTCCGCCTGGGTCTCCAGCTGGCGCAGCTGCGACTCCAGGTAGGACTTCAGCCGCGTGCGGTACTCGCGCTCGAAGCCGCGCAGGTCCTCGACCTTGCGCTCCAGCGTGGCGCGGGCGGACTCCAGGGAGCCCATCGCGACGCGGTGCTTCTCCTGCGCGTCCCGCTCCAGGGCGTCGGCCTTGGCACGGGCGTCACGCTCGAGACCCTCGGCACGCGAACGCGCCTCGCCCACGATCTTGTTGGCCTCGCTGCGGGCCTCCGCGATCGCCTGGTCGGCGGTCTGCTGGGCCAGCGACAGGACGCGCGCGGCGCTGTCGCCACCGGGACCCCCCTGACCGGGGAGACCGGGACCGCCCATGGGACCGCCCATCGGGCCGCCAGGGCCCATCTGCCCCTGCATCGGGCCGCCCTGGCCCATCGGCCCGGGACCCTGGCCCATGGGGCCGGGACCCTGCGGGCCGCCCTGTCCGCCGGGGCCGGCGGGCAGCTGAGGAGCACCGCTCGGCAGCTGGGGCGGGCCACCCATGGGGCCGCCCATCTGCTGCTGCGGCGGGCCCGATATGCCGGCGGGCACCGGAGCGCCGGGACCTCGCATGCCCTGCTGGGGCATGCCGGGAGGCGGACCCTGCTGTTGCTGCTGGTCCTGCTGTTCCGGAGGCTTGCGCATGTTCTGCTGGTTCTGCGCCGCGGCACGCGTGGCGGCGGCCAGCTTGGCGCGCAGGTCCTCGTTCTCGCGCAGCAGGCGCGTCAGTTCGGCTTCGACCTCGTCGAGGAAGGCATCGACCTCGTCCTCGTCATAGCCTTCTCGGAGGCGGACGGTCGTGAACTGCTTGTTCCGCACGTCCTCGGGGGTCAACGGCATCTCTTCACCTCAACGTAGTCATCGGCAGTCGGCAAGACCGTATCGTCCAGCCTCATCACACAAACCTCTGTGCGACGGAGATGAGGATCCAGACGATGATCATCAGGACGAAGAAGGACAGGTCGAGCGCCACGCCCCCGAGACGCAGCGGCGGGATGAACCGCCGCAGAAGCTTCAGCGGTGGATCGGTGACAGTGTAGGTGGCCTCCAGAACGACCACCATCGCCTTGCCGGGTTGCCATGAGCGGGCGAACTGGAACACGTAATCCATGACCAAACGGAAGATCAGCACGATGAGGAACACCATCAGCGCGATGTAGATCACCTGCGCGAACACGCCCATGGTCTGCTTTTCCCTCTCCCCTGTACCGCTCTTGTCCGGTCCTGCGTCTCAGCTCTGGTTGAAGAACCCGCCCTCTGCGATGCGGGCCTTGTCCTCCGCCGTGACATCGACGTTAGCAGGCGACAACAGGAACACCTTCTGCGTCACCCGCTCGATACTGCCGTGAAGACCAAACACCAAACCCGCCGCAAAGTCGACAAGTCGCTTCGCGTCTGTGTCATCCATCTCAGTCAGATTCATGATCACCGGGGTGCCCTCACGGAAGTGTTCCCCGATGGTACGGGCCTCGTTGTAGGTCCGGGGGTGAAGCGTGGTGATCCGGTAAGGCTCTCGTTCCGACACGACCTTGGGCATGATCACCGGTGCGTTCTTCTCCAGGCTGGCGCGTTCTTGTGTGATGGATGCCACGGGCGCGATCCGCGCCGGGCGGGGTGATTCCGCGGGCAGCGAAGCGGACCGGGACACCGGTTCGCGAGGCGCGGGCGGATGGACGACTCGTACCTCTTCGCCCCTTTGCGGCTGGTGTGTTCCGTGGGATTGGTGCGACGGCTCGTGCCGCCGGTGGTCCCGCTCCGGCTCAGGGTCGAGTTCCGGTTCGAAATCGTCGTCTGGGTCGAATCCGCGGCCGTCGTACCCATCGTCCTCCACGAGGCCGAGGTAGACCGCCATCTTGCGCATCGCGCCGGCCATGCTCCGAGTCCTCCGCTCTGTGGTGGATCCGCTGACGACCGCCAAGTGCCCGCGATCCACTGGGTCCTTGTTCCGCCGTTGGGCGGAAATGACCATATTTTCTGCTGTGGTCCGACTTCTTGGCGACGTTACCCGAGCCTGGGGCGGACTCCGAGTACCGCACTGCCGACGCGCACATGTGTCGCTCCGGCGGCCACGGCCTGTTCGAGGTCCGCACTCATCCCTGCCGACACCATGTTCGCAGCCGGATGGTTCCGGCGCAGGTCGGTCGACAAATCCATCAACCGCTCGAACGCCGCCTGTTGGCGGCCGGCGTACTCCCCGGTGAGCGGCGCGACGGTCATCAGGCCGTCCAGCCGCAGCCCTTCGGCGCCGGCCACCAGGTCGGCCAGCTCCGCGACACCGGAGGGCGCCACGCCGCCGCGCTCGCCCCGGCCGTCCACGCCGGCGTCGAGCGCCACCTGGATGAGGCAGCCGACCTCACGCCCGGTCCGGACGGCCTCCTTGGAGAGCGCCGACACAAGACGGGCACGGTCGACAGACTGCACGACATCGGCATAACCGACCACCGAACGCACCTTGTTGGTCTGAAGTTGACCGACGAAATGCCACACAAGGGGCAGATCAGCGCAGGCCGCCGCCTTCGGGGCGGCGTCCTGGTCGCGGTTCTCGGCGACGTGCCGCACGCCGAGTCCGGAGAGGATCCGCACGTCGCTCGCGGGCCAGGTCTTGGTGACCACGATCAGCGTCACCTCGTCGCGTCCGCGACCGGCCGCGTCGCACGCGGCGGCGATCCGCTCCTCCACTCTCGCCAGATTCACGGCGAGTTCGTCCTTACGGTCCGTCATGTCCTCGGGTCCAGCCACACATAACTCGCGAGCCGCCCGGTGGTGCGGTCGCGACGGTACGAGAAGTGATCGTCCGACTCCCGTGTGCACACGGGCGAGCGCCCGGCGCCGGAGACGCCCAGCCGCTCGAGTTGCGCGTGCACACCCTCGACGACGTCGACCGCCGGGGTGCCCCAGCTCGTCTCCGCGTACGCCGCCGGCTCGACGGCGGCCACGTCGGCGCGCATGCCCTCCGGCACCTCGTAGCACCGGCCGCAGACGGCGGGTCCGGTGCGCGCGACGATCCGGGCGGGGTCGGCCCCGAGGTCGGTCATGGCCCGGACCGCGGCCGGGACGACCCCGGCGACCAGTCCGGGCCGGCCCGCGTGCGCCGCGGCGGCGACACCCGCGACGGGGTCGGCCAGCAGCACGGGCACGCAGTCGGCGGTGAGCACGGCGAGGGCGAGTCCGCGCCGCGCGGTGACGACCGCGTCCACCTCGGGCACCGGACGGTCGCCCCACGGCTCGTCGACGACGACCGCGTCCGCTCCGTGCACCTGGTTCATCCAGACCACGCGGGCCGGGTCCACGCCGAGCGCCCTGGCGGCCAGTTCGCGGTTGGTCCGCACGTTCCCGGGGTCGTCGCCGACCGCGCCCCCGAGGTTGAGCTCCTCATACGGAGCGGCGCTCACCCCGCCCCACCGGTCGGTGAAGCCGAAGTGCGCGCCGCTCACGCTCTCGCGCTGTCCTATCACTTCAGGAAGTCCGGGACATCCAGTTCCTCGGCCGCGCTGTCGTAGCTCCGGGACGGCGGGACGGGGGGCTGGACGGCCGGGATGTCGGCCACGGGCTCGGGGGCCGGGGCCGGCTCCGGGTCCTCCTTCGGCGTGACGCTGCCGAGCGAGCCGAAGGACGGGCGGCTCTCCGGGCGGCCCGTTGGGGCGGGCTCCTCGCGCTTGGCCGAGGAGGAGCCGAGGACGTTGTCCCGCTTGGCGGGCGGCTGGCCGCCGTCGAAGCCGGCGGCGATGACGGTGACCCGCACCTCGTCGCCGAGGGCGTCGTCGATCACGGCGCCGAAGATGATGTTGGCCTCCGGGTGTGCGGCCTCGCTGACCAGCTGGGCGGCCTCGTTGATCTCGAACAGGCCGAGGTCGGAGCCGCCGGAGATGGAGAGCAGGACGCCGCGGGCGCCGTCGATGGACGCCTCGAGCAGCGGGGAGGAGATGGCCATCTCGGCCGCGGCCACCGCGCGGTCGTCACCGCGGGCCGAGCCGATGCCCATGAGGGCCGAACCCGCCTCGGACATGACCGACTTGACGTCGGCGAAGTCGAGGTTGATGAGACCGGGGGTGGTGATGAGGTCGGTGATGCCCTGCACACCGGAGAGCAGGACCTGGTCGGCCGACTTGAAGGCGTCGAGAACCGACACCTGGCGGTCCGAGATGGACAGCAGCCGGTCGTTGGGGATCACGATGAGGGTGTCGACCTCTTCGCGGAGTTCCGCGATGCCGTCCTCGGCCTGGTTCGCGCGGCGCCGTCCCTCGAAGGTGAACGGGCGCGTGACCACACCGATGGTGAGGGCGCCGAGGGAGCGGGCGATGTTGGCCACGACGGGCGCGCCGCCGGTGCCGGTGCCGCCGCCTTCACCGGCCGTCACGAAGACCATGTCGGCCCCCTTGAGGACCTCCTCGATCTCCTCGCGGTGGTCCTCGGCGGCCTTGCGGCCGACGGCCGGGTTCGCTCCGGCGCCGAGTCCGCGGGTGAGTTCACGGCCGACGTCGAGCTTGACGTCGGCGTCGCTCATCAACAGCGCCTGCGCGTCGGTGTTGATGGCGATGAACTCGACGCCCTTGAGACCGACCTCGATCATCCGGTTGATGGCATTGACACCACCGCCGCCGACACCGATGACTTTGATGACTGCGAGGTAGTTCTGCGGTGCTGCCACGTCGAAGGCCTCTCGCCTCGAGTTACGTGTCGCCGGGGCGCCGGAGCAACTGCTGCCCCCGCGATCCGACGACTGATGCCGAATGGGACGGTCCGTATCGCCGACCCGAACCCTAACGTTGAAGTTTAGGGTTACCAGTGTGTCTGTTCCCTGGAGTCTTCTGAACAGGACACTAAGTCGACACGTGGCGCACGTTCAACGAACACGCCGAACCTCCCGTTTTTCTTTTCACCCTATGTGATCAGCCGTGTCGCTGCCCAACCAGGGTGCTGGCCTGCGCGGATGTGCGTCAACTCCCTGATGACGCCGGGGCGCTGGGAACACTGACGTCGAAGTGCCGTGCGTCCGGCTCCGCTTTCATCAGCGCGGTGAGGGCGCGCGCCTTTTGCGCCCCCTTCTCGCTGCTTCCCCAGTCGACCGTACGGCCGTCCGTGAGTTCCAGCGAGATGGCGTCGTAGGAACGGACCTTGACGCTGCGTGTTTCCGCCGCGAGGGACTCGGGGACGGCGCCGGCCACGCGTACCGCCTCCCGCACCAGACGGTCCTCGCCGAATCGGCGGTGGCTGGCCGCGGAGGACCCGGAACGGGAGAGATCCATTTCCAGCGCGGGCACCCCCTCGGGCGCTTTCTCGACGGTGGCGAACCGCACGCCGTCGTCGTCCACTTCGACGAACTTGCCGCCCTTGTGGACCAGGAGGACCGGGGTGCGCTCGGTGACCCGGAGCCTGATCCCGTCGGGCCAGGAACGGACCGCGTCGACGGTGTCGATGCGGGGCAGCGCCTCGGCGGCCCGCTTCTCGATGGCCCCGGTGTCGACCGAGACGAGCTGTTCCCCGAGGGGCACGTCGGCCGCCTCACGGACCTGGTCCGGCGTCAGGACGTCGGTCCCGGACACCGAGACGCGCTCCACGCGGACCAGATCGGAGCCGTACAGCAGCCAGAAGGCTCCGCTGCCGAGGAACAGGAAGGCGACCGCCGATGTGATGATCAGACGAAGACGCCGTCGCCGTACGGCTCGTACGGGCGGCGGGCCGGACGACTCCCGCTTGCGTTCACCGCGCTCGGCGGTCGTCGATCCGGCCACGCTCCCTGCCTTCCGTCACATGCCTCTACCTGTGGGCACGGGCGGCGACCGCCTCGTACACCATGCCGACGAGCAGCTCGTCGGCGTCCCGGCGGCCGAACTCGCTTGCGGCGCGGGACATCTCGTACAGCCGGTGCGGGTCGGCGAGCACGGGCAGCACGTTCTGCTGGACCCACTCCGGGGTCAGGTCCGCGTCGTCGACCAGCAGTCCGCCGCCGGCCTTCACCACCGGCTGGGCGTTCAGCCGCTGTTCGCCGTTGCCGATGGGCAGCGGGACGTAGGCGGCCGGGAGTCCGACGGCGGAGAGCTCGGCGACGGTCATCGCACCCGCGCGGCAGAGCATCATGTCCGCCGCCGCGTACGCGAGGTCCATCCGGTCCAGGTAACTTACCGGGATGTACGGGGGCATGCCCGGCATCTGCTGCACGTGCGGCAGTTCGTTCTTCGGGCCGACCGCGTGCAGGATCTGGATGCCGGCCTGCTGGAGCCACGGGGCGACCTGCTGGACGACCTCGTTGAGCCGGCGGGCGCCCTGCGAGCCGCCGGAGACCAGCAGCGTCGGCAGGTTGGGGTCGAGCCCGAACGCGGCGCGCGCCTCGGGGCGCACGGCGGCCCGGTCGAGAGTGGCGACGGTGTGCCGCAGCGGGATGCCGATGTAGCGCGAGTTGCGCAGCTTGCTGTCCGGGGTGGCGACGGCGACCTGGGCGGCGTAGCGGGAGCCGATCTTGTTGGCCAGGCCGGGGCGGGCGTTGGCCTCGTGGATGACGATCGGCACACCGAGGCGCTTGGCCGCGAGGTAGCCGGGCAGGGCGACGTAGCCGCCGAATCCGACCACGACGTCGGCCCGGGTCCGCTCCAGGATCTGCTCGGTCGCCTTGATGGTGCCGCGCAGCCGGCCCGGGACCGTGATCAGCTCGGGGGTCGGCTTGCGTGGCAGCGGGACGGCGGGGATCAGCGCCAGTTCGTACCCGCGCTCGGGTACGAGACGGGTCTCCAGGCCGCGCTCCGTGCCCAGGGCCGTGATGCCCACGGACGGGTCCTGCCTGCGCAGCGCGTCCGCGAGGGCGAGCGCGGGCTCGATGTGGCCCGCGGTTCCTCCGCCGGCGAGTACGACATGCACCGAAATTCACCGCTCTCCGGACGAACGCGCCCCCGGGGCACGCCGTCGCATCGTGTTCCATCTCCGGGGCCGCTGAGAACCCCCGATCCGCTTTTTACCAAAGCGGGGTTGCCGCATCGCAAGCGCCATCCGCGCAGCGGGGTCCTCACGCGCGAAGGCGATGAGCAGCCCGATGGCGAACATGGTCGGCAACAGGGCGGACCCGCCGTAGGAGAACAGCGGGAGCGGGACTCCGGCGATCGGCAGCAGACCGAGCACCGCACCGACGTTGATCACGGCCTGCGCCGTGATCCAGGTGGTCACGCCTCCCGCGGCATACCTGACGAAGGGGTCCTCCGTGCGTCCGGCCACGCGGATACCCGCATAGCCTAGAGCGGCGAACAGGGCGAGCACCGACAGCGTCCCCGCCAGGCCCAGTTCCTCACCGGTGACGGCGAAGATGAAGTCCGTGTGCGCTTCGGGCAGTTCACCCCATTTCTCCAGACTCGCACCGAGCCCGGAGCCGAAGATCCCGCCGGAGGCCAGGGCGTAGATGCCGTGCACGGCCTGCCAGCAGTCGACCGGACCGGTCTGCGGCTCGGTGGCACCGAGGCAGGCGAGCCGGGCCATGCGGTTCTCGCTGGTGCGGATGAGGATGGCGCCGAGCAGCGCGGCGACCGCCAGCACCCCGGCGAACAGCCGGGTCGGGGCGCCCGCCAGCCACAGCAGGCCGAAGAGGATCGCGGTGAGGATGATGGCGGTGCCCATGTCTCCGCCGAGCATGATCAGCCCGAGCAGCATGAACGCGGCAGGCACCAGCGGCACCAGCATGTGTTTCCACTGGGTCAGCAGCCGCTTGTCGTGTTTGCGGGCGAGCAGGTCGGCGCCCCACAGCACCAGCGCCAGCTTGCCGAACTCGCTGGGCTGGAGCTGGAAACTGCCGCCGAGCGCGATCCAGTTCTGGTTGCCGTTGACCGCGACTCCTATCCCCGGAACCTGCACCAGGGCCATCAGGAAGACGGCGCACGCGAGGATGGGGTAGGCGAGCGCACGGTGCAGCTTCAACGGCATCCGGGAGGCCACCAGCAGCAGCACGGCGCCGATCGCGGCGGCCAGCAGCTGCTTGCGGAAGAAGTACGAACCCGGCAGCGACATCTGCAGCGCCGTGATCTGGGAGGCCGAGTAGACCATCACCAGCCCCAGCACGGTGATCAGCAGACTGCCGCCGAGGATCACGTAGTACGCGGTCAGCGGCCGGTCCCAGGCCCTGCGCGCCCGGGTCACCAGGGTGCGCACGGGGTTCTCGCCCTGGGGGCGGGGCGCGACGGGGCGCCGGGCGGCCCGCTGGACGGGCGGACGGCCGGTACGGCTACTGGACATCGCGACCTCCGCGGTACGCCGGCCAACAGGTCTCGGACGGTCCCACGCGTCCCTCCCAGGGTCGCCCGGCGCGCCGGGGCGGCCGGGGTCAGGCGCCGAGCTCGCGCACCGCCTGTGCGAACGCGTCACCGCGCTTGTTGTAGTTGGCGAACATGTCCATCGAGGCGCAGGCCGGGGCCAGCAGCACCGTGTCACCGGGGCGTGCCAGCCGCCGCGCCTCCTGGACGGCCTGGAGCATCGCCCCAGTGTCGGTCCGCTCGAGGTCCACGACGGGTACTTCCGGCGCGTGTCGCGCGAGGGCTTCGCGGATCAGGGCCCGGTCCTTGCCGATCAGCACGGCGCCGCGCAGCCGCCCGGCCGCCCCGGCGACGAGTTCGTCGAAGGTGGCGCCCTTGGCGAGCCCGCCGGCGATCCACACGACGGAGTCGTACGCGGCCAACGAGGCCTGCGCGGCATGCGTGTTGGTGGCCTTGGAGTCGTCGACGTAGGCCACGCCGTCCACGTCCGCCACGTGCGCGATGCGGTGGGCGTCCGGACGGAAGTTCCGCAGGCCTTCCCGCACGGCACCGGCGGGCACCCCGTAGGCGCGGGCGAGGGCCGCCGCGGCAAGGGCGTTGGCGATGTTGTGCGGAGCGGCCGGCTTCACGTCGGCGACCTCGGCGAGCTCCTGGGCGTTCTTCTGCCGGTTCTCCACGAAGGCGCGGTCGACCAGGAGGCCCTCCACGACGCCGAGTTGGGAGGGGCCGGGGGTGCCGAGGGTGAAGCCGACGGCGCGGCAGCCCTCCTCGACGTCGGCCTCGCGGACGAGGTCCTCGGTTGCCTTGTCCGCCGTGTTGTAGACGCAGGCGATCCGGTTGCCCTCGTAGATGCGGCCCTTGTCCCTGGCGTACGCCTCCATGGAACCGTGCCAGTCGAGGTGGTCGGGCGCCAGGTTGAGGACGGCGGCGGAGTGGGCGCGCAGGGAGGGCGCCCAGTGGAGCTGGTAGCTGGACAGCTCCACGGCGAGCACGTCGTACTCCTCGTCGCCGAGCACCGCGTCGAGGAGCGAGACGCCGATGTTGCCCACGGCGGCGGTGCGCAGGCCCGCCGCCTCCAGGATGGAGGCGAGCATCTGCACGGTGGTGGTCTTGCCGTTGGTGCCGGTGACCGCGAGCCAGTCGGCCGCGCCGGGCTTCCTGAGCCGCCAGGCGAGTTCGACGTCGCCCCACACCGGCACGCCTGCCGCGTCCGCCGCCGCGAACAGCGGCTTGTCCGGCTTCCAGCCGGGCGCGGTGACGATCAGCTCGGTGGAGTCGGGCAGGGTGTCGCCGTCCCCGAGGCGGACCGTGACGCCGAGCGCCTCCAGTTCCGCGGCCTGCTCCCGGGCCCCGGCGTCGTCGCCGTCGTTGACGACGGTGACCCTCGCGTCGAGTCCGTGGAGTGCCTTGGCCGCCGGGACGCCGGAGACGCCGAGTCCCGCGACGGTGACGTGCTTGCCCTGCCAGTCGGTCACTTGTCCGCTGCCCATCCCGCGTAGAAGAGGCCGAGTCCGACGATCACACAGATGCCCTGGATGATCCAGAAGCGGACCACCACAAGGACTTCGGACCAGCCTTTGAGTTCGAAGTGATGCTGGAGCGGCGCCATCCGGAAGACCCGCTTACCGGTGAGCCGGAAGGAGCCGACCTGGATGACCACCGACATCGTGATGAGGACGAACAGGCCGCCGAGGATGGCGAGCAGCAGCTCGGTGCGGGAGCAGATCGCCAGACCCGCGAGCACACCGCCGAGCGCCAGGGAACCGGTGTCGCCCATGAAGATCTTGGCCGGGGAGGTGTTCCACCACAGGAAGCCCAGGCAGGAACCCATCAGCGCGGAGGCCACGACGGCGAGGTCCAGCGGGTCGCGCACCTCGTAGCAGGCGCCCGGGTTGGTCAGCGTCTCGCCGTTGGCGCAGGACTCCTGGAACTGCCAGACGCCGATGAAGGTGTAGGCGCCGAAGACGAGCACGGAGGCGCCGGTGGCCAGACCGTCCAGGCCGTCGGTGAGGTTCACGCCGTTCGACATGGCGAGGATCATGAACAGCGCCCAGATCACGAACAGCACCGGACCGATGGTCCAGCCGAAGTCCGTGATGAACGACAGCTTCGTGGAGGCGGGGGTCTGCCCGCGGGAGTCCGCGAACTGCAGGGACAGCACCGCGAAGGCGACGCCGACGATCAGCTGGCCGGCCATCTTCGCCTTGGCCCGCAGACCCAGCGAACGCCGCTTGACGATCTTGATGTAGTCGTCGAGGAAGCCGACCAGGCCCATGCCGACCATCAGGCCCAGCACCAGCACGCCGGAGTACCGCGGCGACTCGCCGCTGATCACCTTGGAGAGGAAGTAGGCGGCGACCGTCGACAGGATGAAGGCGATGCCGCCCATCGTCGGCGTACCGCGCTTGCTGGCGTGCTCGCGCGGGCCGTCGTCGCGGATGTACTGCCCGTATCCCTTGCGGGCGAGCAGCTTGATCAGCAGCGGCGTGCCGATCAGCGTCAGGAAGAGGCCAATGACTCCTGCGAACAGGACCTGATTCATCATCGGGCGGCGACCTCACCCTCGGCACCGGTCTCGAGCAGCGCCTGCGCCACGCTCTCGAGCCCGACCGAACGGGACGCCTTCACGAGTACGACATCCCCCGGGCGCAATTCGCTGCGCAACAGGTCGACCGCCGCCTGTGCGTCGGACACGTGCACCGACTCCTCACCCCACGAACCCTCGTTATATGCGCCCAGTTGCAGCCAGGCGGCTTCCCTGCCCCCGACCGCGACGAGCTTGCTGACGTTGAGCCGGACGGCGAGCCGTCCGACCGCGTCGTGCTCGGCGAGCGCTTCGTCCCCGAGCTCGGCCATCTTGCCGAGCACCGCCCACGTACGTCCCCCCTTTGCCCGTGAGGCTTCGCCCATCGCAGCCAGCGCACGCAGCGCGGCCTTCATGGACTCGGGGTTCGCGTTGTAGGCGTCGTTGACGACCGTCACGCCGTCCGGTCGCTCGGTGACCTCCATGCGCCAGCGGGAGAGGGAGCCCGCCTCGGAGAGCGCGCGGGCGATCTCGTCTGCGGACATGCCCAACTCGTGGGCGACGGCGGCCGCGGCGAGCGCGTTCGACACGTGATGCTCACCGTACAGGCGCATGGTCACATCGCTTGCACCGGAGGGTGTGTGAAGCCTGAAGGAAGGCTGTCCGCTGTCCGTGAGTCGCACGTTCTCGGCGGAGACGTCCGCTTCGCCGGACTCTCCGAAAAGGATCACCTTCGCCTTCGTACGGGAGGCCATGGCGCGGACGTAGGGGTCGTCCGCGTTGAGGATCGCGACGCCGCCCTCCTCGGCCGGCGGCAGCGACTCGACGAGCTCGCCCTTGGCCTGGGCGATCTGCTCGCGCCCGCCGAACTCGCCGATGTGCGCGGAGCCGACGTTCAGCACGAGGCCGATCCGCGGCGGCGTCAGACCGGTGAGGTAGCGGATGTGGCCGATGCCCCGCGCCCCCATCTCCAGCACGAGGAACCTGGTGTCCTCGGTGGCGGTGAGCGCGGTCAGCGGCAGCCCGATCTCGTTGTTGAGGGAGCCGGGCGTGAAGACGGTGGGGGCCTTGCTGCGCAGCACCTGGGCGACGAGGTCCTTGGTGCTGGTCTTGCCGGCCGACCCGGTGAGGGCGACGAGGGTGACGCCGAGCCGGGTCACGACGTGCCGGGCGAGAGCCCCGAGGGCGGCCTGGACGTCCTCCACGACGATCGCGGGCACCCCGACCGGCCGGGAGGCGAGCACGGCGACCGCGCCCGCCTCGACGACCTGGGCCGCGAAGTCGTGGCCGTCCACGCGCTCGCCGACGAAGGCGACGAAGAGGCTCCCCGGACCCGCCTCCCGGGAGTCCCGGACCACCTCGCCGGTGACCAGGACGGAGGGGTCCGGTATGTCGTGCGTCTGCCCGCCGACGACTTCTGCGATCTCGGCGAGGGAGAGGGCGATCACAAGTTCATCCCTGGGTCTTCTTGATGGCTTCGCGAAGCACCTGGCGGTCGTCGAAGGGACGCACCACCCCGGCGATGTCCTGTCCCAGCTCGTGGCCCTTGCCGGCGACCAGCACGGTGTCGCCGGGCTCGGCCCGGGCGACGGCGGCGGCGATCGCGGCGGCCCGGTCCTCGAAGACCGCGACCTCGCCGCGCTCGTGGGCGGGCACCGAGGCCGCGCCCTGGAGCATCGTGGCGAGGATCGCCAGCGGGTCCTCGGAGCGGGGGTTGTCGGAGGTCAGTACGGCGGTGTCGGCGAGCCGCGCGGCGGCCGCGCCCATCGGCTCCCGCTTGGTGACGTCACGGTCGCCGCCGCAGCCGAGCACGACGTGCACCCGGCCCTCGGTGACCTTGCGCAGGGCGCGCAGCACCGACTCCACGGCGTCCGTCTTGTGGGCGTAGTCCACGACCGCCAGGTACGGCTGGCCCACGTCGACGCGCTCCAGGCGGCCGGGCACGCCCGGCACGGCGGCGACGCCGTCGGCGGCGGACTGCGGGTCGAGTCCGGCCACGGCCAGCGCGACGATCGCGGCCAGGGAGTTGGCCACGTTGAACGGGCCCGGCAGCGGCGAACGGGCGGTGACGCGCTCGCCCTCGGGACCGACCACGGTGAACGCCGAGTCCAGCGGGCCGACCCGGACGTCCTCGGCGCGCCAGTCGGCGTCCGGGTGTCCCTCGGCGGAGTAGGTGACGACCGGGACGCCGGCCTCCTTCACCAGGCGGCGGCCGTACTCGTCGTCCACGTTGACCACGCCGAGCCGGCTGCGGGCGGGCGTGAACAGCTGCGCCTTGGCCTGGAAGTAGTCCTCCATCCCGGAGTGGAACTCCATGTGCTCCGGGCTGAGGTTGGTGAAGACGGCGATGTCGAAGACGCAGCCGTCGACCCGGCCGAGGACCAGGGCGTGGCTGGAGACCTCCATGGCCACGGCCTCGGTGCCGCGTTCGCGCATGACCGCGAACAGCGCCTGGAGGTCGGTGGCCTCGGGCGTGGTGCGCTCGGACTTGATGCGCTCGTCGCCGATGCGCATCTCGACCGTGCCGATCAGTCCCGTGCTGCGGACGGTCCGCAGACCGCCCTCGACGAGGTAGGCGGTGGTGGTCTTGCCGGAGGTGCCGGTGATGCCGATCTGGAGCAGATCGCGGCCGGGGTGGCCGTAGATGGTGGCGGCCAGTTCACCCATCCGGGCCCGCGGGTCGTCGACCACGAGGGCGGGCAGGCCGGTCGCGGCGACGCGTTCGGCGCCCGCCGGGTCGGTGAGCACGGCGGCGGCCCCGAGGCCCGCGGCCTGGGTGACGAAGTCCGCGCCGTGGACGCGGGCGCCCGGGAGGGCGGCGTACAGGTCCCCGGGCCGGACGGCGCGCGAGTCGTGGGTGATGCCCGTGACCTCGGCGGCCTGCGCGGGTGCGGGGACACCCAGCTGACCGGCGAGTTCCGCGAGGGGTGCGGCGGAGACCTGGTCCGGACGGGGCGGTCCCGGATATGTCACGGGGTGGCCCTTCTGGGTGGTTTGGGACTGATCAGCGTGTGGCACGGCGGTGAGCGTACCGGGCGTAGCGCTCGGCGGGCCAAGCGAGGGGCCGCGGCGGCTCTGGTTCCCGGGGTCGGGGGTGATCGTTGTCACGAGGTGGTTCCTGGTGGCTCGGTGCTCGGTACGGGATCAGGGCTTGAAGGTGACCGGCAGGGCGGCGGGGGCGGCTCCGGTGGGCGGGACCTGGAGGGTCTTCAGGGAGAACTCCATGACCTTCTTGAAGACGGGGCCGCAGATCTGCCCGCCGAAGTAGCTGCCCTGGGTGGCGTTCTGGATGACGCAGTAGACGGTGATCCGGGGCTTGTCGGCGGGGGCGAAGCCGGCGAAGGACGAGGTGTAGCCGTGGTACTTCCCGGTGGCCGGATCCACGCGGTTCGCCGTACCGGTCTTGCCGGCGACCCGGTACCCCGGAATGCGGGCCTTGGTGCCGGTGCCCTCCTCGTCGTCGACGACCGACTCCAGCATCTGCGCGAGGGTCTTCGCCGTCTTCTCGCTGACGACCCGTGTCTTCTCGGGCTCGGGGGCGGGGGTGAAGCGCCCGTCCGGTCCCTTGGAGCCGCGGACGAGGGTGGGCTCGACGCGGACGCCGCCGTTGGCGATGGTCGAGTAGACGGAGGCGGCCTGCATCGCGTTGATGGAGACGCCCTGGCCGAAAGGAATCGTGTACTGCTGCGAGGTGGACCACTGGTCCGGCGGGGCGAGGATGCCCTTGGTCTCGCCCGGGAAGCCCAGTCCGGTGTGGCTGCCGAGGCCGAACTTGCGCAGGTAGTCGTACAGCACCTTGTTGGCCTGGGACTGGGTCCTGCCCAGCTGGCCGGTGGCGAGGATGGTGCCGATGTTGCTGGACTTGGCGAGGACGCCGTTGAGCGTCAGGTACCAGGTCGGGTGGTCGATGTCGTCCTTGAACAACCGGTCGCCGCGGTGCAGCCGGTTGGGCACCACGACATGGGTGCCGGGGGTGGCGGCTTCCTCCTCCAGCACGGCCGCCATGGACAGCACCTTGGCCGTGGAGCCCGGTTCGAAGGCGTCCTGGAGGGCCGCGTTGCCGAGCGTCCTGGGGTCGGCGTCGGACAGGTCGTTCGGGTCGAAGCCGGGGGCGTTCGCCATGGCCAGGACCTCGCCGGTGCGGGTGTCCTGCACGATGACGTAGCCGCGGTCGGCGGCGGACTCCTCCACCTGCTTGCTGATGGCGTTCTGCGCCGCCCACTGGATGTCGCGGTCGATGGTGAGCTCGATGTCGTCGCCGGGCACGGCCGGGGTCTCCGTGGAGCCCGCGGTGGGCACCAGACGGCCGCCGGACTGGGCGTAGCGGATCTTGCCCTCCTCGCCGGCCAGCCGCTTCTCGAGCTGGAGCTCGACGCCGCCGCTGCCCTTGCCCTCGGCGTTGACCCAGCCCAGTATCCCGGCGGCGAGCTCGTTGTTCGGGTACACCCGCTTGCTGGTCGGCACGGAGAAGACGCCGGCCAGCACGTTGACCGTCGAGCTGTCCGTCTCGGACTTGGCGGCGAGGGCGGACCTGAGGTCCTTGATCTGCCTCCATACCTGCGGGGTCTGCCGCCCGGCCAGTTTCACGTAGCGCAGCGCCGGGTTGTCGGGCCGCAGCTTGCGGACCAGGTCCTCCTGGTCGGCGCCGAGGATCGGGGCGAGCAGCGCCGCGGCCTGCTCGGGCCCGTCGTCGATCTTCAGCTCGTCCGGGGCGAACATCGTGGGGTCGGCGGTGATGTCGTAGGCGTCCTCGCTGGTGGCCAGGGCCACGCCGTTGCGGTCGGTGATCTCGCCGCGTTCGGCGGCCAGCACCTGCCCCACGTAGCGGTTGCGCTCGGCCTTGCCGGCGTAGGTGCTCGCGTCGACGGCCTGGACCTGCACCAGGCGGACGACGAACGCGAGCATGACGAGGGTCAGGCCGACGCCGACCAGGCGCAGCCGGGGGCGCGGGCTGCCCAGCCGGATGGTCTTCGGGGCGCCGGGGCGCGGTCCGCCGGGCCCGCGGGCCGGGCGGGCGCCGGGGCCGGTGCGGCCGCGGGCGGCCGGACGGACGGGCCGGGCGGGTCCGGGCACCCGGCGGCGGGGCGGTTGCCTGTCGGACACTTCCGTCACCTGCCGGGGGTCGTGGCGTGCGGGGAACGGGGGGCGAACTGCGGCGACGGCGCTGACGACGGCGGCGGGGCCGTCGCCGTGGCCAGCGCCTCGGGCGCGAGGACCAGGGGCGCGCGGGCGGCGGAGGCCGCGCTGGGCACTCCCTTGACCTTGCCGTCGGGGCCGAGGAAGGCGGGGTCGCCGCCGGGCACCATGCCGAGCTCGCGGGCGCGGCGCTGGAGGGCGTCGGGGGCGGAGTAGGCGTCGATGTCGCGCTGCAGGGCCTGCTCCTCGTCGGTGAGCTCCTTGGTCTCCCGCTGGAGGTCGTCGAGGCGGAACGCGCCCTCGCTGAGCGCGGAGTTCAGCACCAGCAGGCCGATCAGACCGCCCCCGAGGAGCAGGACCACGAGAAGCACGAAAGGGGTGCGCGCCGCCTGGGCGCGGCCGGTGGGCAGGAGGTGCGCGAGCCTCGCCGCCCTCCCCCGCAGCTCGGGCCGCCCCTTCTGTTCGGGTTTCCTGGTCACTCACGCTCCCCTGAGTCCGCTCGTCCCGCCCGTTTCACCCGGCCGTCGTCCGCTTCCGGACCGGCCCGTGCCTCACCGGAGCCGCCTCACCCGACGTCCTCCCGGATGCGCTCCGCGCCGCGCAGCCGTGCGGGGGCCGCACGGCGGTTCTCGGCGATCTCCTCCTCGGTGGGAAGTTCGGCACCGCGCGTGAGCAGCTTGAGCCGCGGCTGGTACTGCTCGGGGACGACGGGGAGTCCGGGCGGGGCGGTGGTGGCGGCGCCCGCCGCGAACACCTGCTTGACCAGCCGGTCCTCCAGGGAGTGGTACGACAGCACGGCGATGCGGCCGCCGACGTCCAGGGACTTCACGGCCGCCGGGATCGCCCGCTCCAGCACCGACAGCTCGCCGTTGACCTCGATCCGCAGGGCCTGGAAGGTGCGCTTGGCCGGGTTGCCGCCGGTGCGCTTGGCGGCCTGCGGCAGCGCGTCGCGGATCAGCTCGACCAGGCGGGCGCTGGTGGTGAAGGGCTCCTTCTCGCGCTCCCGGACGATCGCGGCCACGATCCGCTTGGCCTGCTTCTCCTCGCCGTAGGCGCGCAGGATGCGGACCAGCTCGCCGGGCGGGTAGGTGTTGAGGACCTCGGCGGCGCTGACGCCGGTCGTCTGGTCCATGCGCATGTCGAGGGGGGAGTCCTGGGCGTAGGCGAAGCCGCGGCCGGCCTCGTCGAGCTGCATCGAGGACACCCCGAGGTCGAACAGGATCCCCTGCACGCGCGGGACGCCGAGGCGGTCGAGGACGTCGGGGAGCTCGTCGTAGACGGCGTGCACCAGGGTGGCCCGGTCGCCGAAGGGGGCGAGCCGCTCGCCGGACAGGCGCAGCGCCTCCTTGTCGCGGTCCAGGGCGACGAGCCGGGCCGCGGGGAAGCGGCTGAGCAGCGCCTCGCTGTGGCCCCCGAGGCCCAGCGTGCAGTCGACCACCACCGCTCCCGGCCGCTCCAGGGCGGGTGCCAACAGGTCCAGGCACCGCTGGAGCATCACCGGGACGTGTCGCTGGCTCAAGAGGCCCTCTCAATTCCGGCTCGGCGCTCACGCACTGCCGGGTTCCCGCCCTCCCCGGGTGAGGGGGCGGCCGGCGCCGGAGGCGTCGGCCGGGCGGCGGCGGGAGAAGGCCGAGCCGTACGTACGCGCCGCGCACGCGGGAGATCCCCTGGTCGGCGCCGGGGGATCCGGGGAAGTCAATGCAGCGGACGGTCTCACCTCCCGCTTCGCGTCACTTTAGTCCACGGTCCGGCCCGGTCAATCAACCGGACTGCGCGTCGCGGCCCGCGCGGGTCAAGAGGCGGATCGGGCACATCACCCGTAGGCAGGGGGTCACACCACTCCTGTGGGTTACCTCACACCAAGCATCGGTGACGTTCTTTGTCACCTCTCACAACGGGCTCGAGGCCCGCGTGACCATTACCGTCATGGGTATGACGACTTCTGCATCCGTGCCCGCAGGTTCCGGGAACGCCATCGCCGGCTCCGGCACCGTGACCGACCGACTGGTCGAGGCCAACGAGCGTTACGCCGCCGCGTTCACCGATCCGGGCATGGACGCGCGCCCGGTGCTCCACGTCGCCGTGGTGGCGTGCATGGACGCCCGCCTCGACCTGCACGACGCGCTCGGCCTGGCGCTGGGCGACTGTCACACCATCCGCAACGCCGGCGGTGTGGTCACCGACGACGTGATCCGCTCGCTGACCATCAGCCAGCGGGCGCTGGGCACCCGCAGCGTCGTCCTCATCCACCACACCAACTGCGGCCTGGAGTCCCTCACCGAGGAGTTCCGGCACGACCTCGAGATGGAGGTGGGACAGCGTCCGGCGTGGGCCGTCGAGGCCTTCCGGGACGTGGACCAGGACGTCCGCCAGTCGATGCAGCGCGTGCGGACCTCGCCGTTCCTGCTGCACACCGACGACGTGCGCGGGTTCGTCTTCGACGTGAAGACGGGTCTGCTGCGCGAGGTCGACCCCGCCTGACCGGCCGCCCGTCCTGGGCCGGCCGTACCCGGAGAGCCGTCGAACGTCGTAAGAGCTGACATATCGCTGTCAGTTGTCCACAGGCGAGTGACACGAAACGGTAACGGCGGCAAGAATGCGGAAGTGGTGTCACGCGGAACTGATTCCGCGTGGCGCCCGTGATTCGGGGTGGGCCGGTCCGCCGGGTACGGGATCGGCCGGCACATTTGGGGAACCCCCCGCTCATCGCTGAGCGTGGGTAAGGCCGAGGAGGGCCGGGTGACGACCTATGACGATCGTGCAAGCCATGGGGGCGCCCCCGACCGGGCATACGGGGCGGTCGGGGAGGACCTGACCGCCGTCGTGGAGCGCGTGCGCGGTTCGGTGGAAGGCGTGATCGAGGGGAAGCCCGAGGTCGTACGGCTCTCGCTGACCGTGCTGCTCGCCGAGGGACATCTGCTCATCGAGGACGTCCCGGGAGTAGGCAAGACGATGCTGGCGAAGGCACTGGCGCGGTCGATCGACTGCTCGGTGCGGCGCATCCAGTTCACACCGGACCTGCTGCCCTCGGACATCACCGGTGTGTCCATCTGGGACCAGCAGCGCCGTGACTTCGAGTTCAAGCCGGGCGCGATCTTCGCGCAGATCGTCATCGGCGACGAGATCAACCGCGCCTCGCCGAAGACGCAGTCCGCGCTGCTGGAGTCGATGGAGGAGCGACAGGTCACCATCGACGGCAAGACCTACGAACTGCCCAGCCCCTTCATGGTGGTGGCGACGCAGAACCCGGTCGAGATGGAGGGCACCTACCCGCTGCCGGAGGCCCAGCGCGACCGCTTCATGGCCCGCGTGTCGGTCGGCTACCCGAGCGCGGAGGCCGAGCTGGAGATGCTCGACGTGCACGGCGGCGTCTCCCCGCTGGAGGACCTCCAGCCGGTGGCGCACGCGCACGACATCGTGAAGCTCATCGAGGCGGTGCGCGGCGTGTACGTGGCCGAGCCGATCCGGCGGTACGCGGTCGACCTGGTCGCCGCCACCCGCACGCACCCCGACCTGAGACTCGGCGCGTCGCCGCGCGCGACGCTGCACCTGCTGCGGGCGACGAAGGCGGCGGCCGCTCTGGCGGGCCGTGACTACGCGCTGCCGGACGACGTGCAGGAGCTCGCCGTGGCCGTGCTCGCCCACCGTCTGCTGCCCACCGCCCAGGCCCAGCTCAACCGCCGCACCGCCGAGCAGGTGGTCCAGGAGATCCTGCAGCGCACCACGGTGCCCGCGGCGGCCGGCCAGCCCGCCGGGTTCGGCCTGGGCCGCGGAGGCTACGGCCAGCAGCCGCCCCGGAGGCTGTGATGAGCACCGCCGGCGCGGTCCACGCCGACGACGACCGGGGCGACCGGAGCGGGCTGAGGACCGCCCTGGCGGGGCTCACCACCCGGGGGCGCTCCTTCCTGGCGGCCGGGATCGCCGCCGCCGTCTGCGCGTACGTGCTCGGGCAGAGCGACCTGCTGCGGGTCGGCCTGCTCCTCGCCGTGCTGCCGCTGGTGTGCGCGGCCGTGCTCCACCGCACCCGCTACCGGGTCGCGGGCAGCCGCCGTCTCTCCCCCGGCCGGGTGCCGGCGGGCACCGAGGCTCGGGTGCACCTGCGCATGGACAACGTCTCCCGGATGCCCACGGGCCTGCTGATGCTCCAGGACCGGGTGCCCTACGTGCTCGGCCCGCGCCCGCGGTTCGTGCTGGACCGGATGGAGGCGGGCGGGCGCCGCGAGGTGTCCTACCGGGTCCGTTCCGACCTGCGCGGCCGCTACCCGCTGGGCCCGCTCCAGCTGCGGCTGTCCGACCCGTTCGGGATGTGCGAGCTGAACCGCTCGTTCTCCTCGTACGACACGCTGACGGTGACGCCCCGGGTGGAGGCGCTGCCGCCGGTGCGGCTGTCCGGCGAGTCCAGGGGGTACGGCGACGGGCTGCAGCGCTCGCTGGCGCTGGCCGGCGAGGACGACGTGATCCCCCGCGGCTACCGCTACGGCGACGACCTGCGCCGCGTCCACTGGCGCTCCACCGCCCGCTACGGCGAGCTGATGGTGCGCCGCGAGGAGCAGCCGCGGCGGGCCCGCTGCACGGTGCTGCTGGACACCCGTGCCATCGCCTACGAGGGCGCCGGGCCCGACTCGGCGTTCGAGTGGGCGGTGTCCGGCGCGGCCTCGGTGCTGGTGCACATGCTGGAGCGGGGCTTCTCGGTGCGGCTGCTGACGGACACCGGCGACTCGGTGCCCGGGGAGGGCGCCGACGGCTTCTCGGGGGTGCACCAGGAGTCCGCGGAGGCGGCCGGACTGATGATGGACACGCTGGCCGTGGTGGACCACTCCGACGAGGAGGGCCTGTCCCGCGCCTACGACGTGCTGCGGTCCGGCAGCGAGGGACTCCTGGTGGCGTTCCTCGGCGACCTGGACGACGAGCAGGCCGCGGTGCTGGCCCGGATGCGGCAGCGCAGCGGCGGCGCCGTGGCGTTCCTGCTGGACAGCGACGACTGGCTGCGGGAGCCGTCTGACGTGCCCGGACCGGAGGGGCGGCCGGGCGAGGAGCATCTGCGGATGCTGCGTGAGTCGGGCTGGACGGCCGTGGCGGTACCGCGGGGCGCCTCGCTGGAGCAGTTGTGGCGGCAGGCGGACCGTGAGCGCTCGGGCCTGGTGGCGGCGGGCGCCGGGGAGGGACCGTGATCAGCTCACTGGCCAGGCTCACGGTGCGCGCGTGGGCGGCCACCCTGCTGGCGGCCTGCGCCCTGCTGCCGCTCGTGGAGTCGACCCTCTGGATCCTTCAGGCGGCGCTGCTGCTGGGCGTGCAGGCGGGCGTGGGCGCGGCGGCGCGGCGGGTGCCGCTGGCACGGTCGCTGACGGTGGCGGCGCAGGTCGTCGTCACGCTGCTGCTGCTCACGCTGCTGTTCGCCCGGGAGCAGGCCGTCGCCGGGCTGATACCCGGCCCCGACGCGCTGCGCTTCCTCGGGCAGTTGCTGGAGCAGGGCGGCCAGGACGTCAACCGGTACGCGATACCGGCGCCGCTGAGCGACGGCATCCGGCTGATGCTGGTCGGCGGGGTGCTGGTCATCGGCCTTCTGGTGGACGTGCTCGCGGTGACCTTCCGCAGCGCGGCCCCGGCCGGGCTGCCGCTGCTCGCCCTGTACTCGGTGGCCGCGGGCCTGACGGACAACGGCATCGAGTGGCTGTGGTTCCTGCTGGCGGCGGCCGGCTACCTGATGCTGCTGCTCGCCGAGGGCCGGGACCGGCTGTCGCAGTGGGGCCGGGTGTTCGCCGGGCCGCCCCGCGGCCGGAGCCGGGAGACGCCGGGCGCGCCGGCGCCGGCTCGGTTCGGGCACCGGATCGGGGCGGTGGCGCTGGGCATCGCCCTGGTGGCGCCGCTGGCGCTGCCCGCTATGGACGGCGGTCTGCTCGATCCGAACGGCCGGGGCGTGGGCGCGGGCGTCGGCGGGGGCGGCACGATCTCCGCGGTGAACCCTCTGGTGTCGCTGCGCGACTCGCTGAACAACAACGACGACCGCGCGGTGTTCTCGGTGCGCACCGAGATGGAGAACACCTCGGACCTGTACCTGCGCATCGTGTCCCTGGACGACTTCGACGGCACCACGTGGAAGCCGTCGAAGCGGGCGATCACCCAGGTGCCCGAAGGTTTCCCCGCCCCGCCGGGACTCGGCCCGGACGTGGAGTTCAGCGAGGTCGGCACGTCGGTCTCGGTCGCGGAGTGGTACGGCCAGACGTGGCTGCCGATGCCGTACCCGCCGAGCCGGGTGAGCGTGCAGGGCGACTGGCGGTACGAGCCGGTCGGCATGACGCTGGTCGGCGACCACGGGCAGAACACGCGCGGCCTGACCTACGAGGTGCGCAGCCTGGACGTGCGGCCGACGGCGGAGCAGCTGGCCAAGGCCCCGGAGCCGCCGGCCGACCTGCTGCGCGAGTACACCGACCTGCCCGACTCCCTGCCCCCCGTGGTGGCCGAGACCGCCCGTGACGTGACGGACGGCGCGAAGAGCGACTACGACCGCGCGGTGATGCTGCAGGACTGGTTCACGCTGAGCGGGGACTTCCAGTACGACACCGAGGTCGAGGTCGGCAGCGGCTCGCAGGCGATCGCCCGCTTCCTGCAGGACAGGCGTGGCTTCTGCGTGCACTATTCCTTCGCGATGGCGTCCATGGCGCGGTCGCTGGGCATCCCGGCGCGGATCGCGGTCGGCTTCGCGCCCGGCACCCCGCAGGCCGACGGCACGGTCTCGGTCGCTATGCGGGACGCGCACGCCTGGCCCGAGCTGTACTTCGAGGGCGTGGGCTGGACGCGGTTCGAGCCGACCCCCACCCGGGGCTCCACGCCGGACTACACCGTGCAGGACGTCGAGGACAACGGTCCCGCGGATCCGGCCCGGCCGTCGCAGGCCGCGCCGGCCGACCCGTCGGCGCAGCCGTCGCAGAGCACCGACTGCCGGGCGGACGGCAGCGACCCGGGCTCCTGCGAGAGCGAGTCGCCGCAGGCGGCCCTGCCGACGGACGGCGACGGACCGAAGTGGCACGTGGTGCTGCTGTGGGCACTGGCCGGGCTGCTGGTACTGGCACTGCCGCTGTCGCCGCTGCTGTGGCGGACGCGGATGCGGGCGATCCGGCTCGGCGGCCACGGCCGTACGGAGGAGGCCGTCGCTCCGCGGGTGCTGGCCGCCTGGGAGGAGCTGACGGACACGGCCTGGGACCACGGGATCGTGCCGGACGAGTCGCTGACCCCGCGCGGGGCGGCCGACCGCATCGTGCGGACGGGCGGGCTCGAGGGGGATGCGGCGGTGTCGGTGCGGAGGCTGGCGGAGGCGGTGGAGCAGGTGCTGTACGCGCCCCGTCCGCGGCCGGCTGTCGGGCTGGCGGAGGATGTGCGGCGCGCGTCGGGGGCGTTGCGGGACTCGGCGTCCCGGGCGGGCCGTCTGCGGGCGGTACTGGTGCCGCGATCGGCCGTACGGGTGGTGTGGGCGGTGTCCGACCGCTGGGTGTCCCTCCGGGACCGTGTGGTCGCCCTTCGCCCCGACTGGCATCTGCCCACGCGTCAGCGGGGCTGAGGTCTCATCGGCGGCTGCTGGCCGTCGTGAGCCGTTCGCGCAGTTCCCCGCGCCCCTGAAGGGGCGCGGGGAACTGCGCGAAGAGCCCGCCACGCACCCGCAGGAATACGCAGAGACAACTCAGGGGTGCCCACCCATGTCGGTGGACACCCCTGAACCAAAGATCACGTAGGCCTCAGTGGCCGCCGCCCTGCTCGTCGCGCCGGCGCTGCCACCGCTCCTCGATGCGGTCCATCATCGAGCGCCGCGTTCTGCCCTGGCGGCCCGCACGCGGGGCTGCTGCCGCCCCCGCGGCCTGCTCGCCCGGCTTTGGCGCCTTGCGCCATCCGGTCACCGCGAGCACGGCGCACCCCAGCATCACGAGGAAACCCACGACGCTGAGCCACACCTGCTGGGCGACCATACCGGCCATGAGGAGCGCAATACCTACGAGGAAGCCCGCGACCGCCTGGTAGACCCGTCGCCGGGTGTACGTACGCAGCCCGCTTCCCTCGAGCGCCGTCGCGAACTTGGGATCTTCGGCGTACAGCGCTCGCTCCATTTGCTCGAGCATGCGCTGCTCGTGCTCCGAGAGCGGCACGGAGTCCTCCTCATCGTGCAGTCGCCGGGGCGACCCGGGGGGTCCCTTAAGGATAGGCAGGGAATCGCCCCCGTGAAACCCGCCCCTCTGCGCCAATTGCCAACCGGTGTCCGCCATCACGCACCGGTCCGCTGAGGCTGTCATTCCCCGGCGGCCGACCCGTCATGCCGGGCGGTCTCCCTCGATCATACGGCTCCGAGCCGCCATTCGGGGGGCCTGTGGCAGAGTCCATGCGCCCCGGGGCCGCCGGACGCGCCGCTGATCAGCGCCGTGTCACGGGGGCCGCTCACGCCCCGGCGGCCTCTCCCGCCTCACCGAGCACATGAAGCTGCGTGGCCACGGAGTGGAACGCGGTGAGCTCGGCCGCGGCGGCCTCCAGCTTCAGCAGCGCCTCCTGCGCCCCGGGCTCGGTGTCCACCAGGACTCCGGGGACGAGGTCGGAGAAGACCCTGACGCCGTGCACCGCGCCGACCTCCAGGCCCGCACCGCGCACCAGCCCGGTGAGCTGCTCGGCGGTGAAGCGGCGGGGTACGGGGTCGCCCTCGCCCCATCGGCCGTTCGGGTCGTCGAGGGCCTGCCTGGCCTCCGTGAAGTGGCCGGCGAGGGCACGGGCGAGGACCGCGCCGCCCAGGCCGGCGGCGAGCAGGCTGAGGACGCCGCCGGGGCGCAGGGCGGCCACCGTGTTGCGCACGCCCTCCGCCGGGTCGTCGACGTACTCCAGGACGCCGTGGCACAGCACGACGTCGTAGCCGCCGCGCTCGGCGACGTCGAAGAGGCCGCGGGCGTCGCCCTGCACGCCGTGCACCCGGTCGGCGACGCCCTCCTCGGCGGCGCGGCGCTCGAGGGCGAAGAGGGCGTTCGGGCTGGGGTCGACGACGGTCACCCGGTGTCCGAGCCGGGCCAGGGGCACGGCGAAGTTGCCGCTGCCGCCGCCGGTGTCGAGGACGTCCAGGGCCTGCCGTCCGGTGGCCTTGACCCTGCGTTCCAGGGCGTCCTGGAGGACGTCCCAGACAACGGCGGTACGGAGAGCGGCGCGGGGGCGCATCGGGTCCGACACGGTGGTGACTCCTCGGCGGGGCACCGCCTGGGGTGGGGCGGGGCGATCGGGTTTCAGGCGCTGTCCACCCTATGGCCTGCGCGGTGGCCCGCCGTCACCCGGTGGGCCCCGGGTCAGCCCGCGTCGGGCAGGTCGCCGCGCGGAGCGCTGTCCGGGCCGCCGTCGTGGTCGGGGCGGGGCTGGGGCAGCACCGGCTGGAGCACCAGCATCCGCTCGACCAGGCGCAGGAACATCGCCACGTCCCGGATCAGGTCGTCGGCGTCCCGCACGGTCGCCGCGCCCTGGATGCCCGCCTCTGCGCGGGCCCGGCGCCGCGCCCCGGAGGCGAAGAGGGCGCTCCACTCGGCGAGTTCGGGCGCGATCTCCGGGAGCACCTCCCAGGCACTTCGTATCTTCGCCCGCGCCCGGGGCGAGGTCTCGGGCCTGCCCCGGGCGGCGAGCACGGCGGCGGCGGTGCGCAGGGCGGCCAGGTGGGCCGTCGCGTAACGCTCGTTGGGGGTGTCGAGGACGGCGGCCTCGTCGAGTCCGGCACGGGCCTGGGCGAGCAGGTCGAGGGCGGCGGGCGGGGCCGCGGCCCGGCGCAGCACGGGGTGGATGTCGCTCGCCGGGCCGTTGTTCAGTGAGGGGGCAGGGCCGGCTGCGCGGCGCCGACGGGCGGCGGCTGCGGACGAGTGGGCCATGACGAACCTCCTGTCGTCTTCGTGACGGCACGCCATGAGGCAAGTGCCGTATGTGCACATCGTGCGGTATGGCACTGACAATCCGTTCTGACCTGCGACGTTGCCTCGCTTGCCGGTTCGAGCTAACTTTTGCACTGACCAGTCAGTTCAAAAGCCGGTTCAAAAGAAGCGACACGTTCCAGGGGGATTCGTGGACGATCCGAGCGGACTCGCCGTCGTGGCCGACGGCCTCGGCCTGAAGGGACCACGGGGGTGGGCCTTCCGCGACGTGTCGGCCGACGCCCGGCCCGGCTCGCTGACAGCGGTGGCCGGGCCGTCCGGCACCGGCCGCACCTGTCTGCTGCTCGCGCTCACCGGACGCATGAGGCCCACGGCGGGGCGGGCCGCCGTCGGCGGTCTGGAACTGCCCCGGCACATGGCCGCCGTACGCCGCCGCAGCGCCCTGGCGCACGTGAGCGGGGTGACCGACCTCGATCCGTCGCTCACCGTCGCCGAGCACCTCCGCGAGCAGGAGCTGCTGCGGCGCCGCTTCGGGGACGCGCTCCCCCGGCCCCGGCAGCTGCTGCGCCCGCGCGCCGAGCGGCGGCGGGAGCGGCGCCGGCACATCGACGAGGCGCTGGCCACCGCCGGGCTCGATCCGGCCGCCCTGCCCAAGCGCGAGCGGACCGCGGTGCGGGACCTGGAGCGGGTGGAGGCGCTGCGGCTGTCGCTGGCGCTGGCGTTGCTGGGGCGTCCCCGGCTGCTCGGGGTCGACGACACCGACCTGAAGCTGTCGGCCGGCGAGCGGGAGGAGGTGTGGGAGCTGCTGCGGTCCGTCACCGGCATGGGGGTCACGGTGCTCGCCGTGTGCAGCGAGCCGCCGTCCGACGCGGTGGTCGTCCGCACGGGCGCGGACCGGTCCGGCGGCGCGGCGAACGACGGGCCCGCCGCCCTCACCGGCGACGAGCCCGACGAGTCCCCCGCCGTCACCGCGGACGCCGCCCACGAGAGGACCGAAGCGGCGCCGGAGACCGCACCCTCCGGCCCGGCCACCCCCCACGAGAAGGAGGCCGACGATGCGATCGCCGCGACTGGCCGCTCTTGAGCTGCGGCGCTTCGGCCGCGGCACCCTCCCGCGCGCGGCGCTCGTCGCCCTGCTGGTGCTGCCCCTGCTCTACGGCGCCCTGTACCTGTGGTCGTTCTGGGACCCGTACGGCCGTCTCGACCGGATCCCCGTGGCCCTCGTGAACGAGGACGAGGGAGCCACGGCGAACGGCGAGCGGATCACGGCCGGTGACGACATCACCGAGGGGCTGCACGACAGCTCCGCCTTCGACTGGCGGGAGGTGAGCGAGGAGGAGGCCCGGCGCGGGATCGAGGACGGCACGTACTACCTGTCGCTCACCGTCCCGGCCGACTTCAGCCGCCGTGTCGCCTCCAGTTCGGGCGACTCCCCCGAGACCGGCGCCCTCCAGGTGCGCACCAACGACGCGAACAACTACATCGTCGGGCAGATCTCCCGCACGGTCTTCGGCGAGGTGCGGCGGGCCGCGTCGACGAAGACCTCCCGGTCCTTCCTGGACCAGATCTTCGTCTCCTTCTCCGACCTGCACGGCGAGACGGTGAAGGCGGCGCAGGGCGCCGACAAGCTGAACGGGGGCATCGGCAAGGCGGAGAAGGGCTCCAAGGACCTCGTCGCCGGGCTGAAGGACGCCCGCGCGGGCAGCGGCAAGCTGTCCAAGGGCCTGAAGGACCTGCACAAGGGCGCGGGCACCCTGGAGGACGGCTCCGGGAAGGTGGCCGACGGCACACGCCGGCTCGCCGAGAAGGTGAACGCGCTGAACGCGGAGGCGGGCCCGTTCCTGAAGAGGAACGAGAAGGCCATCGGGGAGACGGCACGCTCCGTGGCCGACACGGCGGGTCAGCTGCGCGACGACCTGGACGCGCTGACGGAGAAGGCCCCTGCCGCCGCGAAGGACGCCCGTGAGGCGCTGGGCACCATGGAGGCGCTCCACCGCGAGCGCTGCGAGGACGCCGACGAGCCCGACCCGGCCTGCCCGGAGCTGAGGAAGGCCAAGGAGGCGGTGGCGACCGCCTCGTCCGTCGCGGACGACGTCGGCGACCTGGTCACCGGACACCGCGCGGACCTGAAGAAGCTCGACGGCCACCTCGCCACCCTGGAGAAGCAGGCGCGTGCGCTCGCCGGCCGCGCCCCGCACCTCTCCGAGGACCTCGACGACGCCGTCGGCCGCATCAACAAGCTCGACGCCGGCGCGGGCAAGGTCGCGGCGGGGGCGAAGAAGCTCAACAAGTCACTCGCCACCGCCGAGACCGGCGCCCTCGACCTGGACAAGGGCGTCAGGAAGCTCACGACGGGCGCGGACGACCTGAGCGGCGGACTCTTCAAGCTGGTCGACGGCTCCGAGGAACTGGCCGGCGGCCTGCACGAGGGCGCCGAGCAGATCCCCGACTACGACAAGGCCGAGCGCGACGAGCGCACCGAGGTGATGGCCGACCCGGTGCGGCTGGTCTCCCGCGACCTGCACAAGGCGCCCAACTACGGCACCGGCTTCGCCCCGTACTTCATCCCGCTGTCGCTGTGGGTGGGCGCGATGGTGGCGTACATGCTGATCGCGCCGATGAACCGGCGGGCGCTCGCGGCGGGCGCCTCCGCCTGGCGGATCGCGCTGGCGGGCTGGCTGCCGGTGGTGGCGATCGGGGTGTTGCAGACCGTGGCGCTGATGTCGGTGCTGCACTGGGGGCTCGGCCTCCGGATGGCCCGGGCGGCAGGGACGGTGGGCTTCCTGTTCCTGGTGACGGCGTGCTTCGCGGCGCTCGTGCAGTGGCTGAACGCCCGCTTCGGCGCGGCCGGCCGCATCCTGGTGCTGGCGCTGCTGATGCTCCAGCTCACCTCGGCGGGCGGCACGTACCCCGTACAGACCAGTCCGGACTTCTTCAACGCGCTGCACCCGTTCCTGCCGATGACCCACGTCGTGGAGGCGCTGCGGCGGCTGATCTCGGGCGGCGGTCTCGGGCCGGTGTGGACGGCCTGCGCGGTGCTGGCGGCCTTCACGGCCGGCGCGCTCGCGCTGACCGCGCTGTCGGCCCGCCGCCGCCAGGTGTGGACGCTCGACCGGCTGCACCCGGAGCTGAGCCTGTGAACCGGCCGGCCGGAGCTCCTGTGAGAATCAGGGCCATGGAACGCAGCAGCACCACGCCGGGCGGCAGCGCCCGCCGCGAGGCAACCCGGCAGAAGCTCTACGAGGCGGCCGTCACGCTCATCGCCGAACAGGGGTTCTCCGCCACCACCGTGGACGAGATCGCCGAGCGGGCGGGCGTCGCGAAGGGCACCGTCTACTACAACTTCGCGAGCAAGTCGGTCCTCTTCGAGGAGCTGCTGCGGCACGGGGTCGGCCTGCTGACCTCCTCGCTGCGGGAGGCGGCCGAGCGGACGGAACAGGAGGGCGGGAGCAGGGTCGACGCCCTCGACGCCATGATCCGGGCGGGGCTGGTCTTCATCGACCGCTACCCGGCCTTCACCCAGCTGTACGTGGCGGAGCTCTGGCGCACCAACCGGGCCTGGCAGTCCACGCTGATGGTGGTGCGGCAGCAGGCCGTGGCGGTGGTCGAGGGGGTGCTGCGCGAGGGCGTGGCGGCCGGGGAGTTCAGCGAGGAGATCGACGTGCCGCTGACGGCGGCGGCGCTGGTGGGCATGGTGCTGGTGGCGGCGCTGGACTGGAAGTCGTTCCAGCCGGAGCGGTCGCTGGACGACGTGCACGCGGCGCTGTCGCGGCTGCTGCAGGGCCGGGTCAGCGGCCGCGGCTAGGGTCTTTCGTTCGGATCACGCCGGGCTCGCGGGGTCCGGCCCGATCCGAACCGAAGACCCTGGTCCGCCCCGGCGCCGGACACGCGAAGGCGCCGGTCCGCCGGTGGCCGCGTCCCCCGCGGGCCACCGGCCGGGCCGGCGCCTCCCTGTTCCCCCGTGATCCCCCGTACGTCCCCCCGTGGAACCCCGTTGCGGTCGTCCCCCGGGTTCCCCCGTGCCTCGCTCCCGCCGACGGCGCCGGCGGAAGGAGCGGATCGCGGGCCGGTCCCCGTTCCGGCGCCCCGTGTCGCCGGTGCCGTGGGCCCGGTCCCTCTCTCCGTGGTCCCCACTCTCCCGTTCTGGCCGGTCCGGGCCCATCCGCCGCCGTACTCAAGTCGCCGGCTAGGTACATGTACTCACGCCTGCGCACCCGGCCCCACACGGTGCGCGCCCGCACGGTCACGCTGCGGGGGCGCGGATACTCGGGGCCGGGCCCCTGACCGGCGGCCGATAAAGTCCCTGGCATGGCACGGATTGCGGTGATCGGCGCCGGTGCGGGCGCGCTGGCGGCCGCCGCCCGGCTGGCCGTCGCGGGCCACCGGGTGGCGGTGTACGAGCGGACGGAGACGTACGGCGGCGCGCTGCGCCGCCGGGAGCGGGACGGGTTCGCCTTCGACACGGGCCCCGGGCTGCTGCCGCTGCCGGCCGCCTACCGGGACCTGTTCGTGAAGACGGGCCGGGAGCCGCTGGAGGAGTGCGTCGAGCTGGTGCAGGCCGACCCGTCGTCGCACCACGTCTTCGCGGACGGCACCCGGGTGTCCCTGCCGAACGCCTCCCGCGCGGGCGTGGTCTCCGCGGTGGAGGAGGCGCTGGGCGCGGACGCGGCGCGGCGCTGGGGCGACTTCCTGGTGCGGGCCCGCGAGGCCTGGGACCGGGCGCGCCGCCCGCTGCTGGAGGAGCCGCTGTGGCCCAACTGGCAGGTGCTGGCCGAGCGCGAGCCCTACCCGGCCGTCCCGCACCGGCGGCTGCTGCGCCTGCGCAAGGCGGCCACACTGGCCGAGGCCGGTGAGTGGGAGCTGCGCGACCCGCGGCTGCGGGCGCTGCTGGAAAGTCATGCCCTGGCGTTCGGCCTGGACCCGCGGACCACGCCGGCGAGCGCGGCGGTGCTGCCGTACATGGAGCACGCCTTCGGCACCTGGTACGTGCGGGGCGGGCTGCGGGAGCTGGCACGGGCGATGTACGAGCGGTGTCTGGCCCGCCGGGTGGAGTTCCGGTTCGGCGCGGAGGTCACCGCGGTGCGGGAGAAGGACGGCCGGGCGGCGGGCGTGGAACTCGCCGACGGCACGGCGGTGGAGGCGGACCTGGTGGTCGCGGGGGTCGGCCCCGGGCTGCTGGAGCGGATGTGCGGCACGCGGCTGCGCGGGGAGGGCGAGGTGCCCGCCCGGCGGGAGGGGGCGAGCCGCACGACGGTGCTGCTGGCGCTGCGCGGTGCCCGCCCGGAGAACACCCCGCACCGGACGGTGGTGCACACCCGGGACCGTACGGCGGAGCTGGACGCGCTGTCCGGCGGCGGGCTGCCCGCCGAGCCGACGGTGACCGTGCTGCGGCCCGACGACCCGGCGCTGGTCCCGGACGCCGGGCACGAGGCGGTGACCGTGACCGCGGTGACGCCCTCCGGGGCGGACGGTGCCGAGGAGTTCGCGGAGCGGATGGTCACGGCCGCCGCGCGGGCGGTGCCGGACCTGCGGGACCGGCTGCTGTGGCACGAGGTGCGCACGCCTCAGGACGTCGCGCGGGAGACGGGCGCGGAGGGCGGCGCGGTGCCGGCGCCGGCGCTCGCCGCGGCGGACGGCCGGTTCCTGCACGCGTCCAACACCACGCGGCTGCCGGGGCTGTTCACCGTCGGCGGGTGGTCGCACCCCGGCGGCGGGCTGCCGCACGCCGGGATGTCGGGGGCGCTGGTCGCCGGACTGATCGTGGAGGGGCCGGACTTCCGCGGCTCCCAGTGAACACGGGCCGCGGCACGAGCGGTTGAGGGCGTCCTCGGCCGCCCGTGACCGCCCGCCCGCTCAGTAGCGGTACTGCTCGTCGTACCCGTTGCCCTGGGGGCCCTGGGTGCCCTGCTGCTGACCGCCGTCCTGGTACGGGTACTGCTGCTCCGGCGGGAGCTCGCCGCCGTACGGGTCGTCGGCGCTGCGCTGCTGCGGCACCCACAGGCCGCCGGCCGGGGTCTCGCCTCCGTAGCCGCCCGTCCCGTACGGGTCCTGGGCCGCGTAGCCCTGCTGGGCGTACTGCTGGTCCGTGTAGCCCGTGTCGTACGTGCCGCCGCCGTAGGTGGCGTTGCCGATGTACGGGTCGGAGTACGCGGCGTACTGCTGGCCGGTGTCGTAGCCCTGCTGCTGCCCGTAACCGGAGTAGTCGTAGGCGTAGTTGGGGTCGGCGGTCTGCGCGGTCGCGGCGTACTGGTCCTGGCCCGGGTACTGGTCCTGCCCCTGGCCCGCGTACTGGTCCTGTCCCTGGCCCGCGTAGCCCTGGTCGCCGTAGACGCCGTAGGAGCCGGTGTCGTCGGGCATCGGCTGCGGCTCGTAGACGGCGGTGGACTCCGCGGCCGTCTGGCGGTCGGCGGCGGGCGTGAAGACGTCGTCGCGGTCGTAGTCGTCGTCGGCGCCGTGACCGGCCGTCACGGGGCCCGTGTCGAACGCGTCGGCGCGGTCGCCGGACGCCTCGAGGTCGGTGACCTCCAGCGCGGGTTCTTCGCGGCGCCCCTTCACGGCGGACAGCATCGGCGCGTTGACCGCCCAGCCGGCCTGGAAGCCGCGGCGGAACGACAGCGTGACGTAGGTCTGCCCCACGGCGAAGGCCGCGGCGCCCAGTCCGATCACCACCACGGACGGGATCAGGACGCCGAACACGACGCCCAGGAACCCGACGAAGGCGAGCAGTCGCCAGCGCAGGCGCGCCTTGTACTGCAGCAGCACCTCACCCAGCAACCACAGCGCGACGATGCCGAACGCGATGTAGAGGACCGTCCAGCCCATGTACGCCCCTCTCCCAGTGGTCGTTACGCAGTGTGTCGTATGCGCGTGCGACCGGTCTAGGCCTGCGGCGGGTGGTGCAGACCCAGGTTCTCGTAGATTTCCAGCGTCGCCGTGGAGTTGTTGAGCGTGATGAAGTGCAGACCGGGCACTCCTTCGGCCAGCAGCCGTGCGCAGAACTCCGTGGCGAAGTCGATACCGATGGAGCGTACCGCCGCCGGATCGTCCTTCGCTGTGAGGATCCGCTCTTTGAGGGCGTCGGGGAACACCGCATTACTGAGCTTTGGCAACCGTTCCAGCATCTTCACGCTGGTCACAGGCATGACCTCGGGAATCACGGGCGTCTCGCAGCCCGCCGCGTCGACTCGGTCACGCAGCCGCAGGTACGACTCGGGCTGGAAGAACATCTGCGTGATCGCGTAGTCGGCGCCGGCCCTGCACTTGTCCACGAAGTGGGCGACGTCGCTGTCCCGGTCCGCGGACCGCGGGTGCATCTCGGGGAAGGCGGCGACGCCCACGCAGAAGTCGCCCGACTCCTTGATGAGACGCACCAGTTCGGCCGCGTAGGTGAGGCCCTTGGGGTGCGGGACCCACTCGCCCATCGGGTCGCCGGGCGGGTCGCCGCGCACGGCCAGCATGTTGCGGATCCCGGCGTCGGCGTACTGGCCGATGATGTTGCGCAGTTCGGCGACGGAGTGCTCCACCGCCGTGAGGTGCGCGACCGGGGTGAGGGTGGTGTCGGCGGCGATCCGCTCGGTCGCCTTCACCGTGCCGGCCCGGGTGGAGCCGCCCGCGCCGTAGGTCACGGAGACGAAGCTGGGCGCGACGGCCTCGATCCTGCGGAGCGCGTTCCAGAGGTTCCGCTCGCCCTTCTCCGTCTTGGGGGCCCAGAACTCGAACGAGTACGTCGTCTTCCCACTGGCGAGCATGTCGCGCACGGTGCGTGCGCGGTCCGTCCTGGTGGATGCGGTTCCGAGGGCCATACGGGCAGGGTAGCCACGGGTGGGCGGCCCCCCAACCAGAAGCGGGATATTTGTCCGATTTGCCGACTTGGCGTCCACAGTGTGGACAAACTTGAGACGCCCGGGTCTCCCGCGGCGCCGGTCAGCCGTCGTCCGCGGCCTCCCGCACACGACGGGCCAGCTCGGCGGCCGCGGCGCCCGGGTCGTCCGCCTCGGTGAGGGCGCGGACCACGACCACCCTGCGGGCGCCGGCGTCCAGCACCTGGTCGAGGTTGGCGAGATCGATGCCGCCGATCGCGAACCACGGGCGGTCGGTGCCGAGCCCGGCGGTGTACCGGACGAGGTCCAGGCCGGGCGCGGGGCGGCCGGGCTTGGTGGGGGTTCGCCAGCAGGGGCCCGTGCAGAAGTAGTCCACGCCGGGCTGGACGGCGGCCGCTGCCGCCTCCTGCTCCGCATGGGTGGAACGGCCGATCAGTGTTCCCTCGCCGAGGATCGCTCGGGCGGCGGGGACGGGCAGGTCGCCCTGGCCGAGGTGGAGGACGTCGGCGCGGGCCGCGTGGGCGACGTCGGCGCGGTCGTTGACCGCGAGCAGCCTGCCGTGCCGGGCGCAGGCGTCGGCGAGCACCGCGAGGTGCTCGAGCTCTTCGGCGGCTTCCATGCCCTTGTCGCGGAGCTGCACGATGTCGACGCCGGCGGCGAGGACGGCGTCCAGGAACTCCGGGAGGTCGCCCTGTCGCTTGCGGGCGTCGGTGCAGAGGTAGACGCGGGCGTCGGCGAGGTGGGCACGTGGGGTGTCGGGCGTGGTGGTCATGGGGTCCCCCCGGGTCGTCGCGTCGGCACGGGCCGGGCGGGCCCGTCGGCGGAACCCTATGCGGTGCCTGTCGGTACGCGGACGCCGGGAGCGGCGGCCGGCGCCGCTCCCGGGCGGGGTCTGTTCTCCGCGGGGCCGTAGGGCCGGGCGCGCGGTTCCCCGCGCCCCCAGGGGGTCCCGGGGGCGTCGGCCGGACGTGCGGGCCCGAGCCTGGCGGTCCGGTCGCCTGCGGGTCCCTGGGGGCCGAGCGCGCGGTTCCCCGCGCCTCTGGGGTTTTTTGGGGGGACGTGGGTCAAACTGCGAGGGCCTGGGCCCTGCGCTTCACCTCCGTGCCGCGGTTCTCCGCGAGGGCCTGCGCGGGCGTGCCCGGCAGGCTGGGGTCGGGGGTGAAGAGCCACTCGAGCATCTCTTCGACCGTGAAGCCGTCGTCCCGCAGGAGCGTCAGGGTCCCGGTCAGGCCCTTGACGACCTTGTCTCCGTCGATGAAGGCGGCGGGGACGTGCAGCGCGCGGTTCTCACCGCGGCGCACGGCGATGAGCTGGCCCTCCTTGACCAGCTGCCGGACGCGCGTCACCTCGACGCCGAACTTCTCGGCGATGTCGGGGAGGGTGAGCCAGGCGGGGACGAGAGCATCGATCTTTGCGTCAATCTCGGTCACGGGACAAGCCTGCCACCTGCCGCCGACAGTCGGAAGTCAGCCCCGTCCCAGCGCGTGGGCGAGTCGGTTCAGACCGTCGCCGACTTCAGCGGCCGCGCCGGGTCCGCGACCCGGTCCGGGTCCAGCGCGGCGCCCGACTCGATCAGCCGCCGCCCCTGCGCCAGGTCCCGGGGCCGCCCCACCGCGAGCAGCGCGGCCAGCCGGTCCCCGCGCAGCCAGCACACGCTCCACGCCGGGCCGGCCGGGTCGCCGCGCCACACCGTGCGATCGGCGTCCGCGTGGTGCCCGGCGTACTGCACGAACCGCCCGAACTGCTCGGACCAGAAGTACGGCACCGGGTCGTACACCACACCGCCCCCGTCCCCGTCGACGATGTTCGCGGCGACCGTGCGCGGCCCCTGGAGGGCGTTGTCCCAGTGGTGGACGAGGAGCCGCTCGCCGTAGCGGGCGGACGGGAACGACGCGCAGTCGCCGACCGCGTACACGTCGGGCAGTGAGGTCGCCAGGTGGGCGTCGGCGACGACCTCGCCGTGCGTGCCGAGGACGATCCCGGATCCGGCCAGCCAGGCGGTGGAGGGGCGGGCGCCGATGCCGACGACAACCGCGCCCGCGGGCAGCCGGGTGCCGTCGTCGAGGAGCACGGCGCCGGGCTCGACGCGCGCCACGCGCGCGTGGGTGCGCAGCGCGACGCCGGCCTCCGGGTACCAGACGGTCATCGGCGCGGCCACCTCCGCGGGCAGCACGCCCGCCAGCGGCCGTTCCTCGGCCTCCACGACGGTGACCGCGCAGCCCGCCTCCCGGGCGGCCGTGGCGAACTCGGCTCCGATCCAGCCGGCGCCGACGACCACGATGTCGTGCCGGCCGGCGAGCACCGGCCGCAGCCGTTCGGCGTCGTCCAGGGTGCGCAGCAGGTGCACGCCCGGCACGCCCTCCGCGCCGGGCAGCCGCAGCGGTTCCGCGCCGGTGGCGATCACCAGCACGTCGTACGGGACGGGCCCGGCCTCGGTGTCCAGCTCGTGGTCGCCGGGGCGCAGTCCGGTCACCTCGCAGCCCAGCCGCAGCTCGATCCCGAGCTCCTCGAAGTCCACGTCGAAGGCGGAGCTCTCGGCGGTGCCCAGCAGCACCGCCTTGGACAACGGCGGCCGGTCGTACGGCTGATGGGGCTCCGCGCCGATCAGCGTCACCTCGCCGGTGAAGCCCCGCTCCCGCAGCGCCACCGCGGTCTGCACGCCCGCCATGCCCGCGCCCGCCACCACCACCCGGCGCGGCGCGGCCCCTCCCGGTTCCTGCGTCTGCTCGCTCACCCGCTCACCATAGACACCCGTGCCCGCCGCACCGGACCGCTGCCGCGCGGGGTCCCTTACGGGCACGGCGCGGCGCGGGCTAGGGTGGCTCGCGTACACGCACTCGCGGGAGCCCGGACGGACCGGGCTGAGAGGGAGGCTGGCGGCCTCCGACCGTACGAACCTGATCCGGGTCATGCCGGCGAAGGGAGGGGCTGGACGCCCATGTCGCCCACGCGTACCTCAGACGTCCTCGTCGTCGGGGGCGGGATCATCGGTCTGGTGACGGCCTGGCGGGCCGCGCAGGCCGGTCTCGCCACGACGGTCGTGGACCCCGATCCGGGCGGGGGCGCCGCCCGGGTGGCGGCCGGGATGCTGGCCGCCGTCACCGAACTGCACCACGGCGAGCAGACGCTGCTCGGCCTCAACCTGGCCTCGGCCCGCCGCTACCCCGACTTCGCGGCCGAGCTGTCCGACTGCACCGGCCAGGACCTCGGCTACCGCCGCTGCGGCACCCTCGCCGTGGCGCTGGACGCCGACGACCGCGCCCATCTGCGGGAGCTGCACGCCCTGCACGAGCGTTCCGGACTTGACTCGCAGTGGCTGACCGGGCGGGAGTGCCGGCGCCTGGAGCCGATGCTCGCGCCGGGTGTGCGCGGCGGGCTGCGGGTCGACGGCGACCACCAGATCGACCCGCGCCGGCTGGCGTCCGCGCTGCTCACCGCCTGCGAGCGGGCCGGTGTCACGCTCCACCGCGCCTGGGCGGAGCGGCTCGTCGTCACGGGCGACCGCGCGACCGGCGTGGTCACGGCGGACGGCGGCGAGCTGGGCGCGGGCCAGGTGGTGCTGGCCGGCGGCAGCTGGAGCGGGCGGCTGGCGGGCGTCCCCGCGGAGGTGCTGCCTCCGGTGCGTCCGGTGAAGGGGCAGGTGTTGCGCCTGACCATGCCGGACCGCCCCGAGCCGTTCCTGAGCCGCACGGTGCGGGCGGTGGTGCGCGGCAGCCACGTCTACCTGGTGCCGCGCGAGAGCGGCGAGCTGGTGATCGGCGCGACCAGCGAGGAGATGGGCTGGGACACCACCGTCACGGCGGGTGGCGTCTACGAGCTGCTGCGCGACGCCCATGAGCTGGTCCCCGGCATCACCGAGCTGCCGCTGACCGAGACGATCGCCGGTCTGCGCCCCGGCTCCCCCGACAACGCGCCGCTGCTCGGCCCGACCCGCCTCGACGGGCTGCTGCTGGCCACCGGGCACCACCGCAACGGCGTGCTGCTGACGCCCGTCACCGGCGACGCCATGGCGCGGCTGCTGACCGGCGGCGGGTTGCCCTCCGAGGTCCTCCCCTTCACCCCCCGGCGCTTCGGCGCCCCCGTCCTCGCGGAGCAGTCCGTATGAACGACCCGGTCACCACGGTCACCGTCACCGTCAACGGCGAGAGCCGTCAGGTCCCGCCCGGCACGGCCCTCGACCTCGTGGTGAGGTCGCTCACCGCGGCGCCCTCCGGGGTGGCCGCCGCCCTCAACGAAACCGTCGTCCCGCGCGCGCAGTGGCCCGCCACCCCCCTGTCCGAAGGGGACCGGGTGGAGGTCCTCACCGCCGTCCAAGGAGGCTGACCATGGCCGACGATCCCCTCGTCCTCGGCGGGCGGACCTTCACGTCCCGGCTCGTCATGGGCACCGGCGGGGCGCCGAGCCTCGACGTGCTGGAGCGGGCGCTGGTGGCGTCCGGCACCGAGCTGACGACCGTCGCGATGCGGCGGGTCGACCCCTCGGTGCAGGGGTCGGTGCTGTCGGTGCTCAGGAAGCTGGGCGTGGAGGTACTGCCGAACACGGCCGGCTGCTTCACCGCCGGTGAGGCCGTGCTCACCGCGCGCCTGGCCCGGGAGGCGCTGGGCACGGACCTGGTGAAGCTGGAGGTCGTGGCGGACGAGCGCACCCTGCTGCCGGACCCGGTGGAGCTGCTGGACGCGGCGGAGACGCTGGTCGACGACGGGTTCACGGTGCTGCCGTACACCAACGACGACCCGGTGCTGGCGCGGAAGCTGGAGGACGTGGGCTGCGCGGCGGTGATGCCGCTGGGCTCGCCGATCGGCTCCGGCCTCGGCATCCGCAACCCGCACAACTTCGAGCTGATCGTGGAGCGCGCGGGCGTGCCGGTGATCCTGGACGCCGGGGCCGGCACGGCGTCGGACGCGGCGCTGGCGATGGAGCTGGGGTGCGCGGGCGTGATGCTGGCGTCCGCCGTGACCCGCGCCCAGGAGCCGGTGCTGATGGCGTCCGCGATGCGCGCCGCGGTGGAGGCGGGCCGGCTCGCGCGGCGGGCGGGACGCATCCCCCGGCGCCACTTCGCGCAGGCGTCCTCGCCGGTCGAGGGCCGGGCGGAGCTGGACCCGGAACGGCCCGCGTTCTGACGGCGGACGGCGGCATCGCGGCCCGCACGAGGATGCCGTCACAGGGCCCGCGTCCCGGCTTCGACCGGGACGCGGTCGGGTAACACAGGTCACAGGTCCGCTCCAACGGCGGTTGAACGGGCCGGGGCTGTCCTCGCGGACTCGTAGACTCGCTGCGTGGACACGACCCTTCAGGACCCGCTGGTCGGGCAGGTGCTCGACGGCCGTTACCGCGTCGAGGCGCGGATCGCCGTCGGCGGGATGGCCACGGTCTACCGGGCCCTGGACACCCGCCTCGACCGCATCCTCGCGCTCAAGGTGATGCACCCCTCGCTGGCCTCCGACGCCGGCTTCGTGGAGCGCTTCATCCGCGAGGCCAAGTCCGTCGCCCGGCTGGCCCACCCCAACGTCGTCCAGGTCTTCGACCAGGGCACCGACGGGGGGTACGTCTACCTGGCCATGGAGTACATCCCGGGCTGCACCCTGCGGGACGTGCTGCGGGAGCGCGGGGCGCTGCAGGCGCGGGCCGCGCTGGACATCCTGGAGCCGGTGCTGGCCGCACTGGGCGCCGCCCACCGCGCGGGGTTCGTGCACCGCGACATGAAGCCGGAGAACGTGCTGATCGGGGACGACGGCCGGGTCAAGGTCGCCGACTTCGGCCTGGTCCGCTCGGTGGACACGGTCACCAACAGCACGGGCACGGTGCTGGGCACCGTGTCGTACCTGGCCCCGGAACAGATAGAGCACGGCACCGCCGACCCCCGCGTCGACGTGTACGCCTGCGGCATCCTGCTCTACGAGATGCTGACCGGTGAGAAGCCGCACGACGGCGACTCCCCCGCGATCGTCCTCTACAAGCATCTGCACGACGACGTGCCGCCGCCCTCCACGGTGGTGCCCGGTCTGGCGCCGGCGCTGGACTCGCTGGTCGGGGCGGCGACCGCGCGCGACGCCGGGGGCCGCCCGGCCGACGCGGTGGCGCTGTTCGCCCTGACCCGCGAGACGCGCGGCCGGCTCACCGACGAGCAGCTCGACGCGATGCCCCCACAGGCGCTGTCCGCGGAGCACGACAACGCCGACGACCGCACCAGCGTCATCCCGCGTTCCCTCACCGTGCCTCGCCCGCTCCCCGTGAACGAGGACGACGACGGTGCGGTGCACCGCACCAGCCGCTTCAGGTCCCCTCCCCCGCTGCCGCCCCGGCGTCGCACGGCGCTGCACCGCGGCCCGGCGGCGATCGTCGTGGCCGTGCTGCTGGTGCTCGGCCTGGGCGCCGGCATCTGGTACATCAACTCCGGGCAGTTCACCAAGGTCCCGCCGGTGCTGTCGAAGACCGAGCAGGAGGCCCGCGACCGGCTCGCCGGGGCCGGACTGGACGTCGGCGAGGTCAAGGAGGAGTTCAGCGACACCGTCGAGCGCGGCAAGGTGATCGGCACCGACCCGGCGGCGGGCGCCCGCGTCCGCGGCAGCGCCTCGGTGTCCCTGACCGTGTCCAAGGGTCCGCAGACCGTGCGGGTGCCCGACCTGGACGGCTACCGCCTGGACAAGGCCCGGTCGCTGCTGGAGGACGAGGGCCTGAAGCCGGGCATGGTGACCCGCGAGTTCAGCGACTCCGTGCCCAGGGACGCGGTGATCTCCACCGAGCCGGGCAAGGGCACCAAGGTCCGCGCGGACACCGCGGTGAAGCTGACGGTGAGCAAGGGCAGCCCCGTGGACGTGCCCGACGTCACGGGCGACGACCCGGAGGACGCCCGCGCCGAGCTGGAGGAGGCCGGGCTCAAGGTGGAGATCGCCGACGGGCGGGTCCACTCCGAGCACGATGCGGGCCGGGTCGCCCGGCAGGCGCCGGGCGCCGGCGGTGAGGCCGCCGAGGGCGACACGGTCACCCTCACCCTGTCCAAGGGCCCGGAGATGGTCGAGGTGCCGGACGTCGTCGGCGACAGCGTGGACGAGGCCAGGGAGAAGCTGGAGGGCGCCGGTTTCGGGGTGAAGGAGGACCGCGGTCTGCTGGGCCTGTTCGGCGACACCGTCAGGGACCAGTCGGTGGACGGCGGCGAGACCGCGCCCAAGGGTTCGACGATCACCCTCAAGATCAGGTGACGGAGGGGGCCGTCCGGGTGACGCGCGCGTCCGTGACACCCTTGACGGGTGAAGAGTCACCCGTCCGGCCCCGCCCGCAATCCGATCGGCAGTCACGTCCCCGTGGCCGGCGGTCTGCATTCCGTCGGTCTGTCCTACGCCCGTGACCTGGGGGCGGAGACCGTGCAGGTCTTCGTCGCCAACCCGCGCGGCTGGGCCACCCCCGTCGGCAACCCGCTCCAGGACGAGGCGTTCCGCGCGGCCTGCGCCGAGGCGTCGGTCCCGGCGTACGTGCACGCCCCGTACCTGATCAACTTCGGGTCCCACACCCCGGCGACCGTGGAGCGGTCGGTGGAGTCCCTGCGGCACTCGCTGCGCCGCGGCCGGGAGATCGGCGCGCTGGGGGTGGTGGTGCACACCGGCAGCGCGACGGGCGGACGCGAGCGCGCGGTGGCGCTGGGGCAGGTACGGGAGCACATGCTGCCGCTGCTGGACGAGCTGACCCGTGACGACGACCCGTGTCTGCTGCTGGAGCCGACCGCCGGGCAGGGCGCCTCGCTGTGCTCCCTGGTCGAGGACCTGGGCCCGTACTTCGAGCAGCTGGACGCCCACCCGAAGCTCGGCGTGTGCCTGGACACCTGCCATGTCTTCGCGGCCGGGCACGACCTGGCCGCGCCCGGCGGCGCGCACCGCGCCCTGGACGAGCTGGCCGCGACCGTCGGCACGGGACGGCTGAAGCTGATCCACGCCAACGACTCCAAGGACGTCGTCGGCGCGCACAAGGACCGGCACGCCAACATCGGCGCGGGACACATCGGCGAGGACCCGTTCCGGGACCTGATGACGCACCCGGAGACCGCGGGCGTACCGCTGGTGATCGAGACGCCCGGCGGCAAGGAGGGGCACGCGGCGGACGTGGAGCGGCTGAAGAAGCTCCGCGACGGCTGAGAGCCGGCGGGCGGGTCAGAGCTCGGGACCGTCCCCGGGCTCCTCCTGGTAGGAGTAGCGCTGCTCCCGCCAGGGGTCGCCGACGTTGTGGTAGCCGCGTTCCTCCCAGAAGCCCCGGCGGTCGGCGGTCATGTACTCCACCCCGCGGACCCACTTGGGTCCCTTCCACGCGTACAGGTGCGGCACGATCAGGCGCAGCGGGAAGCCGTGCTCGGCGGTGAGCAGCTCACCGTCCTTGTGGGTGGCGAAGAGGGTGCGGTCGGACGTGAAGTCCTCGAGCCGCAGGTTGGAGCTGAAACCGTACTCGGCCCACACCATCACATGGGTGACGTCCGGCGCGGGCGGGGCGGTCTCCACGACCGTGCGCGCCGGGATCCCGCCCCACTCGGCGCCGACCATGCTGAACTTGGTCACGCAGTGCAGGTCGGCCTCGACGGTGGTGTACGGCAGCGCCGTGAACTCCTCGTGGGTCCAGCAGTGCTTCTCGCCGTCGGCGGTGGCGCCGAAGACCCGGAACTCCCAGCGCTCCGGCCGGAACTTGGGGACGGGTCCGTAGTGGGTGACCGGCCAGCCCTTCTGGAGCCGCTGTCCCGGCGGGAGCTGGAGATCCGCCGCTCCTCGTGTCGCGCGCTCCCCCGATTCGCGTTCCGCCGGCTGACCCATGTCTCCATCCTGACAGACCGGTGGCCATGCTCCTGAACCGGGCCCCACACATTCACTCATTCATGGTCAGAACGGACCAACTATGGGATTACTTACTAAGTCAAGACTTACTGGACGATCTTTCATGCCGGTGCAATCATGCGCCCCGACCCGCACATTTCCCCCACGCGGAAGGAGCCCGTGCCATGCAGGGCGATCCCGAGGTCATCGAGTTCCTCAACGAGCAGCTGACCGCCGAGCTGACGGCGATCAACCAGTACTTCCTGCACTCCAAGCTCCAGGACCACAAGGGCTGGCACAAGCTCGCCAAGTACACCCGCGACGAGTCCTTCGACGAGATGCGGCACGCCGAGCTGCTCACCGACCGGATCCTGCTGCTGGACGGCCTGCCGAACTACCAGCGGCTGTTCCACGTCCGCGTCGGGCAGACCGTCACCGAGATGTTCCAGGCCGACCGCGAGATCGAGCTCGAGGCGATCGACCGGCTCCGCCGCGGCGTCGAGGTCATGCGCAACAAGAACGACATCACCTCGGCGAACATCTTCGAGGCCATCCTGGCCGACGAGGAGCACCACATCGACTACCTCGACACCCAGCTGGAGCTGATCGACAAACTGGGTGAGGCGCTGTACCTGTCGACGGTGATCGAGCAGACCCAGCCCGATCCCTCGGGCCCCGGGACGCACGGGTTCAAGACGCCCTGACGGCGTCGGGGAACCGCCTAGGCGGCTTCCGGGACCTCCGTCGCGACCTCTGCCACGAGCGGCTGCTCACCCTCGTCGATGAGCTGCCGCCGGGGGCAGGCGCCGCGGCCGAGCAGCGCCTGGATGCGCCGGACGCAGCCGCCGCAGTCGGTGCCGGCCTTGCAGGCGGAGGCGATCTGCCGGGGCGTGCAGGCACCGGCTTCCGCGTGGCTCTTCACCTGTTCCTCGGTCACGCCGAAACAGCTGCAGACGAACACGCGGGTCACCTCCCGACGAAGACTGGGGTCGTGCCGTACCGACCCTTCGCCGGTGAGGCAAACCTAACCTTACCTGCGCCCTTCGAGGGCGGAAAAGGGGGGTGGGGCGTGATCCCGTGTGAGACACGCCCCACCCCCGACTGCTGTCAGCCGGCCCGGCCGGTCACTGGTCCCGGTACATCTCCGCGACCAGGAACGCCAGGTCGAGCGACTGGCTGCGGTTCAGCCGCGGGTCGCACGCCGTCTCGTAGCGCTGGTGCAGATCGTCGACGAAGATCTCGTCGCCGCCGCCCACGCACTCGGTGACGTCGTCACCCGTGAGCTCCACATGGATGCCGCCCGGGTGGGTGCCCAGCTCCTTGTGGACCTCGAAGAAGCCCTTCACCTCGTCGAGCACGTCGTCGAAGCGGCGGGTCTTGTGCCCGGAGGCGGCCTCGAAGGTGTTGCCGTGCATCGGGTCCGTCACCCACGCCACGGTCGCGCCGGACGCGGTCACCTTCTCCACCAGCTCGGGGAGCTTGTCGCGGATCTTGTCCGCGCCCATCCGCACGACGAACGTCAGCCGGCCGGGCTCCCGCTCCGGGTCGAGGCGGTCGATGTACCGCAGCGCCTCCTCGGCCGTCGTCGTCGGGCCGAGCTTGATGCCGATCGGGTTGCGGATCCGCGAGGCGAACTCGATGTGCGCGTGGTCCATCTGCCGGGTGCGCTCGCCGATCCACACCATGTGCGCCGACACGTCGTACAGCTGACCGGTGCGGGAGTCCACACGGGTGAGCGCCGACTCGTAGTCGAGCAGCAGCGCCTCGTGCGACGAGAAGAACTCGACGGTCTTGAACTCCTCCGGCTCCGCACCGCAGGCCCGCATGAAGTTCAGCGCCTGGTCGATCTCCCGCGCCAGCTGCTCGTAGCGCTGGCCGGACGGCGACGACTTCACGAAGTCCTGATTCCAGGCGTGCACCTGGCGCAGGTCGGCGTAGCCGCCGGTGGTGAAGGCGCGCACCAGGTTCAGCGTGGACGCCGACGCGTGGTACATCCGCTTCAGCCGCTCGGGGTCCGGGACCCGGGCCTCCTCGGTGAACTCGAAGCCGTTGACCGAGTCGCCCCGGTACGTCGGCAGCGTCACGCCGTCACGGGTCTCGGTCGGCTTGGAGCGCGGCTTGGAGTACTGCCCGGCGATCCGCCCGACCTTCACCACGGGCACGGATGCCGCGTAGGTGAGGACGGCGCCCATCTGGAGCAGCGTCTTGAGCTTGTTGCGGATGTGGTCGGCGGACACGGCGTCGAACGCCTCGGCGCAGTCGCCACCCTGGAGGAGGAACGCCTCTCCCTTGGCGACGGACGCCATCCGGGCGCGCAGCTGGTCGCACTCGCCCGCGAAGACGAGCGGCGGATACGACTCGAGGTCCGCGATCACTGCGCGCAGAGCCTCGGGGTCGGGGTACTCGGGCTGCTGCGCCGCGGGCAGGTCTCGCCAGGTGTTGCCAGCGCTCGCGCTGGTCTTAGCGTTCACGGTCACGCATCCCACATTACGGGGTCGGAACGGTCGTCCATCCCGACGCCCACCAAATGAGACAAGGTCCGCACCGGTGCGCGATGCGCTATGGTCGGGGCCATGTTCGCGCACTCGACCCGCACCTGGTGGTGGACCGCTCATCCGGCGGCCCACTGACTGCGCGTACGCACCGACTTCGCGAAGGCCGCCCGAGGGGCGGCCTTCCGTGTTTCCCGGGGCCGTTCCTCACCGCTCACGACAGCGACGAAACGAGGAACGCCCCATGGACCTGGCACGGCTCCCCCACGACGACCGCCCCTTCGCCCTGCTGCGCCGCCGCACCCCCGGCCACGACCACGACACGGTGGAGCTGCTGATCGGCCCGGTCACCGCCCACGCCCGCCTGGCCGACCTGCCCGACGAGGGCCTGGCCCTGGTCCCCTTCCGGCAGATCCGCGAGCGCGGCTTCGACGTCCGCGACGACGGCACCCCGCTGCTGGTGCTGACCCCGGAGGAGCGTCACGAGATCCCTCTCGACGATGCTCTGGCGGCGCTTCCGGCGCACGACGTGCGGGTCGAGGGCGGCGGCTTCGACGTCGGCGACGAGGAGTACGCGCGGATCGTCGGCCGGGTCCTCGACGAGGAGATCGGCCGGGGCGAGGGCGCCAACTTCGTGATCCGCAGAACGTACGAGGGCGGGATTCCCGGGTTCGGGCGGGCCGACGCGCTCGCGCTGTTCCGGCGGCTGCTGGAGGGCGAGCGGGGCGCGTACTGGACCTTCGTCGTGCACACCGGCGACCGCACCCTGGTCGGGGCCAGCCCCGAGGTGCACGTGCGCGCGTCCGGGGGGACCGTCGTGATGAATCCCATCAGCGGGACGTACCGGTACCCCGCCGAGGGTCCCACCCCCGAGCACCTGCTCCGCTTCCTCGCCGACGGCAAGGAGATCGAGGAGCTGTCGATGGTCGTCGACGAGGAGCTCAAGATGATGTGCACGGTCGGCGACATGGGCGGCGTGGTGATCGGACCCCGGCTGAAGGAGATGGCGCACCTCGCGCACACCGAGTACGAGCTGCGCGGCCGGTCCTCGCTGGACGTGCGCGACGTCCTGCGGGAGACCATGTTCGCGGCGACGGTCACCGGCTCGCCCGTGCAGAACGCCTGCCGGGTCATCGAACGGCACGAGGCCGGCGGGCGCGGCTACTACGCGGGCGCGCTGGCCCTGATCGGCCGTGACGAGGGCGGCGCCCAGACGCTGGACTCCCCCATCCTGATCCGCACCGCCGACATCGACGCCACCGGTCGGCTGCGGGTGCCGGTCGGCGCCACGCTGGTGCGCGGCTCGGACCCGGCCGGTGAGGTCGCGGAGACCCACGCCAAGGCCGCGGGTGTTCTGGCCGCGCTGGGCGTGCGTCCGGGGCGGCCGCGCGCGGAGGCGGTCCGGCCGAAGCTGGCGGACGACCCGCGGGTGCGGGCCGCGCTGGACGGGCGCCGGTCCTCGCTCGCGCCGTTCTGGCTGCGGATGCAGGAGCGGTCCGACGCGCTGACCGGACACGCGCTGGTCGTGGACGCGGAGGACACCTTCACCGCGATGCTCGCCCATGTGCTGCGGGCGGCGGGGCTGGACGTCACCGTGCGTCGCTACGACGAGCCCGGACTGCGCGAGGCGGCACTGGCGCACGAGGGTCCGCTGGTGCTGGGCCCGGGCCCCGGCGACCCCTCGGACACGGACGACCCGAAGATGCGGTTCCTGCGCGGCCTGACCGCCGAGGTGATCGCCGGCAACCGGCACGGCGTGCTCGGCGTGTGCCTCGGCCACGAGCTGATCGCGGCGGAGCTGGGCCTGGACATCGTCCGCAAGGAGGTGCCCTACCAGGGGGCGCAGACGGAGATCGACCTGTTCGGGCGTCCGGAGACGGTCGGCTTCTACAACAGCTTCGTGGCGCACTGCGACGACGAGGCCGCGCGGGAGCTGGCCGCGCACGGCGTCGAGGTGAGCCGCGCGGCGAACGGCGAGGTGCACGCGGTGCGGGGCCCCGGTTTCGCGGGCGTCCAGTTCCACCCCGAGTCGGTGCTGAGCCTGGACGGGGCGGCCGTGGTGCGGGAGCTGATGGGTCAGCTGCGCGGCACCAGCACGTTCTCGGAGCGGCGGCCGGCGGTGTAGTCGAGGACGTTGTCGACCGTCGTCGCGACGATCTGGGTGACGGCGTCCACGGTGTAGTACGCCTGGTGGGACGTGACCAGGACGTTGGGGAAGGTGACGAGGCGGGCCAGGGTGTCGTCGTCGACGGCCTCCAGGGACCTGTCGAGGAAGAACAGGCCCGCCTCCGCCTCGTACACGTCCAGGCCGACGCCAGTGAAGCGGCCGGCGCGCAGCTCGTCGACGAGGGCGGCGGTGTCGACGAGGCCGCCCCGGCTGGAGTTCACCAGGATCGCGTCGTCCCGCATGGACTTCAGCGCGGTCGCGTCGATGAGGTGCCGGGTGCTGGGCAGCAGCGGGACGTGCAGGCTGACCAGGTCGGACTCGGCGAGCAGCTGCTCCTTCGGGACGTATGTCATGCCCAGCTCCCGGCAGGCCGGGTTCTCGGCGACGTCCCAGCCGAGCAGCCGCATGCCGAAGCCGTGGGCGATTCGCGCGAACGCCTCGCCGATCTTCCCCGTGCCGAGCACACCGGCGGTGCGGCCGTGCAGGTCGCGGCCCATCAGCCCGTCGAGGCGGAAGTCGAAGTCGCGGGTGCGGGTGGAGGCGCGGACGATGCGGCGGTTGACCGCCATGGCGAGGGTCCAGGCGAACTCGGCGACCGAGTACGGGGAGTAGGAGGAGACGCGGGCGACGGTGATGCCGAGGCGTTCGGCGACGTCCAGGTCGACGTTGTTGAAGCCGGTGGAGCGCTGGGCGACCATCCGGGTGCCGCCGGCGGCGAGCTTCGACAGGACGTCGGCGCCCAGGTCGCAGTTGACGCTGGTGGAGATGATCTCGTGGCCGGCGGCGATGGGGGCGGTGTCGTTGGTGAGGAACACGTCCAGGGAGTGGACGGGGTGGTGGTCGGCGAAGGCGCCCTCGATGAGGGGCTTCTCGTCTGCCTGGACGCCGAAGGCGAGGATCTCCACGGGGCCCCTCCTGGGGTTCGTCCTGTTTGCTTCCCTGCGGTGAGCTTACGAGGCCCTAGGTGACTTCGGCGTGGGCCGGATGGTCCCGGGTGCCGTGCGGGGCGGGGGTGTCGCGCAGCCCGGCGCATGCGGGATGCCGCCGCGCCCACCCTTCCGCCCTACGGCACGACTGCCCGCGGCTGGGGCGGCGGGGGCGCCCCTCAGGGGCGCGGGGAACTGCGCGACCGGCCACGGGCTGCCCGCGGTCGGGCGCTACCCGAAGAAGACGCCCACCTCCTCGTAGAGGGACGGCGGGACCGTCTTCAGCTGGGCTGTCGCGTGTGCTATCGGGACTCGGACTATGTCCGTGCCCTGGAGGGCGACCATCTTGCCGAAGTCTCCGTCGCGGACGCAGTCGATCGCGTGGAGGCCGAAGCGGGTGGCGAGCCAGCGGTCGTACGCGCTCGGGGTGCCGCCGCGCTGCACGTGGCCGAGGACCGTGGTCCTGGCCTCCTTCCCCGTGCGTTTCTCGATCTGTTTGGCGAGCCATTCGCCGACCCCGGACAGCCGGACGTGTCCGAACGCGTCCAGGGACCGGTCCTTGAGCACCATGTCGCCGTCGCGCGGCACCGCGCCCTCCGCGACGACCACGATCGGCGCGTACGAGGCGCGGAAGCGTGAGGTCACCCACGCGCACACCTGCTCGACGTCGAAGGGGTGCTCGGGGATGAGGATGACGTTGGCGCCGCCGGCCAGGCCCGAGTGGAGGGCTATCCAGCCGGAGTGGCGGCCCATCACCTCGACGACCAGCACCCGCATGTGGGACTCGGCGGTGGTGTGCAGCCGGTCGATGGCCTCGGTGGCGATGCCGACGGCGGTGTCGAAGCCGAAGGTGTAGTCGGTGGCGGACAGGTCGTTGTCGATGGTCTTCGGCACGCCCACGCAGGGGACGCCGGACTCGTCGGCGAGGCGGGTGGCGACGCCGAGGGTGTCCTCGCCGCCGATGGTGACGAGGGCGTCCACGCCGAGCGCGGCGAGGTTGTCCTTGATCCTGCGGATGCCGTCCCGCTCGTTGAGCGGGTTGGTCCGTGAGGAGCCGAGGACGGTGCCGCCGCGGGGCAGGATGCCGCGCACGGTGGGGATGTCGAGGGGGACGGTGACGTTGTCGAGGGGACCGCGCCAGCCGTCCCGGAACCCGGTGAACTCGTAGCCGTACTCCTGTACGCCCTTGCGGACCACGGCCCGGATGACGGCGTTGAGCCCGGGGCAGTCGCCGCCTCCGGTCAGTACTCCGACCCGCATGGAAGTGTCCCTTCGCCATGGTTGACGGAATGCCGTTCGTTCCCACCTGGCACGGTAAGGGTGACCGGGGTCACCTCGACATGGCCGGGACGGTAAATACCGGGAAGCGTCCGGGTGTTGGGACAGGACCGGGACGGGGCTACTCGTCGTCGAGGCCGCGTTCGATGGCGTACCGGACGAGTTCCACGCGGTTGTGGAGCTGGAGTTTGCCGAGGGTGTTCTGGACGTGGTTCTGCACGGTGCGGTGCGAGATGACGAGGCGTTCGGCGATCTGCTTGTAGCTCAGGCCCTTGGCGACCAGGCGCAGCACCTCGGTCTCGCGCTCGGTGAGCCGGGGCGCCTTCTGCTCCTCGCCGCCGGAGGCCGGCGCGGCCGGTTCGGAGGCGAGGCGGCGGTACTCGCCGAGAACCAGTCCGGCGAGTCCCGGGGTGAACACCGGGTCGCCGTCGGCGGTGCGGCGCACGGCGTCGCGCAGTTCCTCGGTGGAGGCGGACTTCAGCAGGTAGCCGGTGGCGCCGGACTTCACCGCCTCCAGGACGTCGGCGTGCTCGCCGCTCGCGGAGAGCACCAGCACCCGGACGGAGGGGTCGGCGGCGACGACCTCCTTGCACACCTGCACGCCGGGCTTGCCCGGCAGGTTGAGGTCGAGGACGAGGACGTCGGGCGCGACGGCCTTAGCTCGGCGCACCGCCTGGTCGCCGTCGCCGGCCGTGGCGACGACCTCGAAGCCGGACTCGGAGAGGTCGCGGGCGACGGCGTCGCGCCACATCGGGTGGTCGTCGACCACCATCACCCTGATCGGTGTCGTCCCGGTCATCGCTGTTCCGCCTTCCCCCGCGGGTCGTTCGTCTGCTGACGGTGCTTCGGCACCCGGAGTTCGACCTCCGTGCCCTGTCCCGGCACGGAGATCACGTCGGCGCTGCCGCCGAGGTCGCGCAGCCGGCCCCGGATGGACTGGGCCACGCCGAGCCGTCCCTCCCCCTCGGCCTGGGCGAGGCGTCCCTCCGGGATGCCGGGGCCGTCGTCGCGGACGGTGACGATCACCTCGTCCGGTTCGTCCTCGACCAGGATCCAGGCGCGGGCGTCCTCCCCGGCGTGCCGGCGGACGTTGTCCAGGGCGGCGCCGACGGCGGCGGCCACCTCGCGCGCGGCGTCCGGGGCGAGCGTCACGGGCGCTCCGGGTTCGGCGAGGCCGACCCGCGACCCGGCGTGCGGGGCGAGCAGGGACCGCAGGTCCACCGGCCCGTCGTCGTCCGGCTCGTCCTCCTCCACGCTGCGTACGACGGCGCCCTGGGCGGTGTCCTCGGAGGCGCGGGAGACGGGGACGAGACCGCCGGAGACCAGGGTGCGCAGCGCCACCTCCTGCTCGCCGGCCATGCGGCCCAGCTCGGCCGCCTCGCCGCCGAGGACGGCGCCGCGCCGCTGCACCATCGCCAGCACCTGGAGCACGCTGTCGTGGATGTCCCGGGCGAGACGCTCCCGTTCCCGGGTGGCGGCCTCGATCTCCAGGGCGCGGGCGAGGGTGCGCTCGGAGGCGCGGGCGACCTCGACGACGTAGCCGATGGCGATGGAGGCGACCCAGACGAGGACGACGTTGTGCACGGTGTCGCGGGCCGGGGTGCCGCGCTCGATCAGGTTGGCCACGGCGACCAGGGTGGAGGCGACGGCGGCCCAGCGCCAGCCGCCCTTGACCGCGAAGGCGAGCACGGAGCCGGCGGTCCAGATGGAGGGCAGGGTGGGTCCGCCGTCGTGGACGCGCTGGGCGGCGTCGGCGAGCGGGGTGATCAGGATGCCGGTGAGCGCGATGGTGAGGTCGACGGCGAGGAACCGCTTGGTGCAGGCGGCGGCGCTCGCGACCTTGGGCAGGGTGGCGAGGGTCCACCCGCCGAGGACGGCGAAGTAGGCGATCGCGAGCCAGGGGCGGGCGAACCCGCCGTGGGCGGCGGCGAACAGGCCGATCGCGTAGATCATGCTGAGCACGCGGTAGCCGGCGAGCGCGCGCCACAGCGGCTGCTCGACCGACATGCGCATGACTCTGTCGCGCTGGGCCATGTTCCCCCACTCCCCCCGGTGCGTGCCCGGCCCGGCTACGGCTCGGACGGTCCCCCGGTCTGTCCCCGGTCCGTCTGCTCCATCGCCGCCCTGACCTTCTCCGCCTGCTCCCTGTCGGCCCGGGCGACGGCGGCCCTGGCGGCCTTCTCCGCTTCCCTCTCGGCCTTCTCGGCTTCCCTCTCGGCCTTGGCCGCCTCGGCGAGCTGCCGCTTCATGGCGGTGGCGTACATGTCGACGTACTCCTGGCCGGACAGCTTCATGATCTCGTACATGACCTCGTCCGTCACCGCGCGGAGCACGAAGCGGTCGTGCTCCATGCCCTGGTAGCGGGTGAAGTCGAGGGGCTCGCCGATCCGGATGCCCGGGCGCATCAGCTTGGGCATGACCTGCCCGGGGGGCTGGATCTTCTCCGTGTCGATCATGGCGACCGGGACGACGGGCGCCCCAGTGGCCAGCGCCACGCGCGCCAGGCCGCCCGGCTTGCCGCGGTAGAGGCGGCCGTCGGGCGAGCGGGTGCCCTCGGGGTAGATCCCGAACAGCTCGCCGCGCTCCAGCACCTCTATGCCGCTCCTGATCGCCGCCTCGCCGGCGCCGCGCGCCCCGGAGCGGTCGACGGGGAGCTGGCCGACGCCCTTGAAGAAGGCCGCCGTCATCCTGCCTTTGACGCCCGGAGTGGTGAAGTACTCGGCCTTCGCGATGAAGGTGACCTTGCGGTCGAGCACCGCGGGGAGGAAGAAGGAGTCCGAGAACGACAGGTGGTTGCTGGCCAGAATGGCGGGCCCCTCGGCCGGGATGTTCTCCATGCCCTCCACCCAGGGCCTGAAGGCGAGCTTCAGCGGCCCTCCGATGGCGACCTTCATCGTGCCGTACAACAACCGAGTGCCTCCTGTGCGTGTTGGTCAGACCATATCCCGCAGCGGCGCCGAAGGCCCCGACGGCCCTGGTCGGTGTCAGTGCGGTCGCGTACGGTGAAGGTCCTGCAATTGCCGCGCCGGCCCCGCGCCGGCCGGGACGACGTGCCGGACCGTCCACGAGTCCGAGGGAAGTCCCAGGAACAGGAGGCCGAAGGTGCCGCTGCTGACCGGAGCCGAGCCGTTCCGCCACGAGGGCGGGGAGACCGCGGTCCTCCTCTGCCACGGCTTCACCGGTTCGCCGCAGTCCGTGCGGCCGTGGGCGGAGCATCTCGCCGAGCGCGGGCTGACCGTGTCGCTGCCGCTGCTGCCCGGGCACGGCACCCGCTGGGAGGACCTGCGGGTGACGGGCTGGCAGGACTGGTACGCGGAGGTGGACCGCGAGCTGCGGCTGCTGCGGGACCGTTCGGCGCGGGTGTTCGTGGCCGGGCTGTCGATGGGCGGCGCGCTGGCGCTGCGGCTGGCGGCGCTCCACGGTGACGCGGTGAGCGGGGTGATGGTGGTCAACCCGGCGAACAAGGTGCACGGAGTGGCGGCGCACGCCCTTCCGGTGCTGCGCCATCTCGTCCCGGCGACCAAGGGCATCGCCAGCGACATCGCCAAGCCGGTGACCCGGGAGCTGGGGTACGACCGGGTGCCGCTGCACGCGGCGCACTCCCTGCGGAACTTCTTCCGGATGGTCGACGGTGAGCTGCCGCAGGTCACGCAGCCGCTGCTGCTGATGCGCAGCCCGCAGGACCATGTGGTGCCCCCGGCGGACTCGGCGCGGATCCTGTCCCGGGTGTCGTCGACGGACGTGTCGGAGGTCCTGCTGGAACAGAGCTACCACGTGGCGACGTTGGACTACGACGCGGAGCTGATCTTCCGGGAGAGCACCGCGTTCATCGGCCGGCTCGCACCCGGCGCCGTCAGGGAGCCCGGTCTCGGCAAGGAAGGGACGACCGCAGGTGGCTGACCACGACTCGGACCGTGAGGGCCGCGAGCCGGAGGAGAAGGGCGTCCCCTTCGACGAGGCCGCCGCGTGGGAGGCGATCGTCGCCGGCTACGGCGAGGAGCCGCCGGACCCGCCGGGCGCCAAGCCCTTCAAGTCGGTGGAGGACCTGGCGCTGCTGGAGTCCGAGACCAACGACGAGGACGGCGCGGACGGCGTCGGGACCAAGGCGCCCCCGCGGGAGGCGGAGGAGGAGCCGCCGGCCAGGCCGCTGGGCGGCTCGGTGGCGTTCGCGCCGGGGGTCGGGCCGCGTGACTACAGCGTGCCGGAGCCGGCCGAGGAGGACCTCGACGAGAGCGACGAGGGGCACTTCGTGCCGCCGGAGCCGCCGCCGCTGCCGGAGGCCGACGCGACCTCCAGGTTCGCCTGGCTGGGGGTGCTGGGCGCGCCGGTGCTGCTCCTGCTGGCGATACTGCTGGGCTGGGAGATGACCTGGTGGCTGACCACCGCGTGCATCGGCGGCTTCCTGGGCGGCGCGCTCACGCTGGTGATGCGCATGCGCACGGACGACGAGGACGACGAGGACCCGGGCCGCGGCGCCGTGGTCTGACGGTGCTCAGACGGCTGCCGGGACCTTGAGGGCGGCCAGCAGGGGCAGGTGGTCGGTCGCCGCCCGCAGGTCCGCCTCCGTGACTCCGGGCTGGTCGTGGGGGACGCCGCAGCCCAGCACCTCGACGCCCTCGGTGACGAACAGGGCGTCGATGCGCTTGGGCGGGTCGGTGCGGGTCCAGGTGTGCTCGCCGCCCCAGGGCGCGGCGGTGCGGCAGTCCGTGAGGGTGCCGGCCAGCCGGCGGAAGGTGCGCCCGGACGGCTCGTCGTTGAGGTCCCCGCCCGCGACGGCGTGGTCCACGCCCATCCCGGCCACCCGGTCCAGCAGCATCCCGCCTTGCTCGTACCGCTCGGTCTTCTCCAGGGACAGATGGCAGCCGAGCACGCCGAGGCGGGCGCCGCCGAACCGTACGACGGCGGTGGCGAAGCCGCGCCGGTGCCGGCCGGGGGTCAGCGGCAGCAGCACGTCCTCGGTGCGTTCGACGGTGGCCCGCAGGGAGCACAGCAGGGCGGGTCCGGCCGCGGTCGCGCCGCCGGAGAGGATCACCAGTCCGGAGTCGGAGGCGAGCCGGGCGAGCTTCTTGCGCCAGCGGAAGAAGCGCGGCGCCTCCTGCAGCAGCACCAGGTCGGGCGCGCAGGCGCCGATCACCCGGGCGAGGGCGGCGGTGTCGTCCTTCATCGAGCGGATGTTGTAGCTGAGGACCCGGACGACGGCCGAGCCGTCGGCGTCGGTGCGGGACCCTGGCAGCAGCTCAGTCGTCGCCATGCGGATCAAGATACGCCGCGGGGGCCTGCCGGGAACGGCGACGCCCGCCGTTCCCTTCGGGGGGTCGGGCGGGCGCCGGCCGGGTGCCGATGGGCCGTCACATGACGGGGTCGGGCTCGCGGGCGAGGTCGGCCGCGCCGACCAGGCCGGCCTTGTTGCCGAGCTGGGCGCCGAGGACGTCCGCGACGGGACGCCAGTTCCCGCCGACCAGCCAGCGGCGGTACGACTTGCGGATCGGTCCGAGGACCAGCTCGCCCTCGTCGGAGAGGCCGCCGCCGACGATGAACGCGGACGGGTCGAACAGGGAGGCGAGGTCGGCCAGGCCCGCGCCGACCCAGCGGGCCAGCTCGCGGTAGGAGTCGACGGCCACCCGGTCGCCCTGGCGGGCCGCCATGGAGACGTGCTTGCCCTCGATGCCCTCGGGGGTGCCGTCGCCGAGGGCGAGCAGCGTCTGGGCCTGCTCGGGGGTGGCGTTGGCGCGCTGCTTGGCGTAGCGGACGAGGGCGCGGCCGGAGGCGTACTGCTCCCAGCAGCCCTGCGAGCCGCAGCCGCACAGCAGGCCGTCCGGCACCATGCGGATGTGGCCGAACTCGGCGGCCACGCCGAAGTGGCCGCGGCGCAGCTTGTTGCCGATGATCACGCCGCCGCCGAGGCCGGTGCCCAGGGTGATGCAGATGACGTTGCGGTGGCCTTTGCCCGCGCCGAACTTGTATTCGCCCCAGGCCGCCGCGTTGGCGTCGTTCTCCACGACGACCGGGAGGCCCACGCGGGCCTCGACCTTCTCCTTGAGCGGCTCGTTGCGCCAGTGGATGTTGGGGGCGAAGTAGACCTCGGAGCGCTGGCGGTTGACGTATCCGGCCGCGCCGATGCCCACGCCGACGATGTCGTGTCCTGCGCGTGCCCCCTCCACCGCGGAGGCGATGGCGTCCACGATCTCCTCGGGGGTGCCCGGGGTCGGCACCTTGTGTGTCGAGAGGATGGTGCCTTCCTCGTCGACCACGCCGGCCGCGATCTTCGTGCCGCCGATGTCGACGCCGATGGTGAGTCCCATGAATCCCTCAGTTTCGGTCGAGCCCCGCTACGCCAACGGTACCCGAGGTGACGGGCGCGCCGTCCCTGTGTCCGCAGGCCGGGCGGCCCGGAACCGCCGAGGGGTCCGGGCGGCACTCAGTCGAGGTCGATGCGCTCGCCGGGGCCGGTGCCGGGGTCGTCACCGGGGTCGCGGCGCTCCTCGGGAGCGCTCGGCGGGGTGTCGCGCGCCGTCCAGCGGCGCTCCTGGTCCTGCACGGCGGAGCGGTAGGCGGCGAGGAGTTCGCTGCCTGCGGCGGCGAGGTGGTCGAAGACGTCCGGGTTGCGTTCGATGACGGGTTCGACGGCGGCCTTCGCCTGCTGCACGACCTGGCGGACGACCTGCTGGGCGGCGGGTCCGGCGACCGCGCCGAGCAGCGGTGACTGGAGGTCGGAGAGTTTGCCGGCGACCGCGTCGACGAGCTTCCTGAACTCTTCGGCGGCGGAGCCGGGGGGCGTGCCGTGGCCGGCGCGGCGGCGGGCACGCTCGGCTTCCAGGTCCTCGGCGGCGGCGGTGGCCCAGGCGTCGTCGTGTACCTCGGAGGGGGCTTCGGCGGGCGCCTCGGCGCGGTCGCCCCGGGCGTCGTCGGCCCGCTTGCCGAAGGTTTCGTCCCCGGCCTCGTTCGCGGTGTCGTCGGGCGGGGGGAGCTGTTCGCTCATGACGGACTCCTTGACTGCGGGTGGCCCCCTCGACGGTACCCGAACGGCCGTCGAGGCTTCACCGGGTGCGCGGCCAGAGCTCCGGATCGGGCCGGAAACGGATGCGCAGCTCGCCCTCGCGGAGGGCGGCGCCGTCGACGGTGCAGCGGCGCAGGGCGGAGGGCAGCGGGACGACGCGGCGGAACGGCCCGGCGGTGACGGTCAGTTCGTCGTCGCGGCGGACGAGGTCGAGGGCGTCGCGACGGGCGCCGGGCAGGGGGAGGTGCCAGACCAGGACGCCGTCCTCGGCGATCCGGTCGGCGACCGGCCAGCGGACCGGGCCGGTGACCGCGGGGGCGGCGGGTGCCGCCAGGGCGGCCAGGTCGTCGGCGCCGCGCGGGTCGCGGCCGAGGTGGGCGACGGTGCGCACGGTGTGCTCCTCGCGCCATTCGTCGAGCGCCTTGCGCTGCTGGGCGACGGGCTCGGCGAGCCAGCCCGCCGCCTCGCTCTCCGGCAGGACGCGGTTGGCGACGACGGCGTCCAGGCGCAGGCCGCGCAGGGCGACGCCGAGGGCGGCGGTGCGCAGGGCGTCGGCGCCGGCGGGCCCCGGTTCGGCGACCAGGCGTACGGCGGTGCCGCGGTCGGTGAGGAGGGCCTCGACGACGGCGAGCTGAAGGTCGAGGCGGGCGGCCGTCTCGTAGATCCACTCCGCGGGCATCGGGACGCCCGCGAGCCGCCCGAGCACCGGGCGCAGCGCGCGGGCGGCCTGCCGTTCGGGCGGCAGCAGGCGGCGCAGGACGCGGCGGAGCTCCTCGGGCAGGGCGAGGAGGGGGAGCGCGCGGGGGGCGGCGGGCAGGTCGACGACGAGGAGGTCGTAGGCGTCCTCGGAGGCGGCGGCGTCCCTCAGGGCGCGCAGCACGGCGAGCTCCTCCGCGCCGGGGAGGGAGCCGGTCTCCTCGGGCACCAGGCGGGAGGCGCCGAGCAGGTCCAGCGCACCGCCCGCGCGCTCCTGCAACGCGGCGAGGTCGGCCCGGAACCCCGCGTCCGCGTCGACCCGCCGCACGGTGAGCCCGGGGAGGTCCGCGTCCCCGAGGACCTGCCCCAGGGTGTCCCCCGGATCGGTCCCCAGCAGCAGCGTGCGGGCGCCCTCACGGGCGGCGGCGAACGCGGTGGCGGCCGCGACAGTGGTGCGGCCGCTGCCGCCGGGGCCGGTGATCAGGAGGGTGCGCATGAGGGTGAACGCTACCGGGACCGGCCGTCACAGGGCTCCGCCCCGGCCCCCGCTCCTCAAGCGCCGGAGGGGCTGATCCCGGACTCCACGCGCTTCTTCAGGCCCGCCAGGGCGCGGTCGATGATGACCTTCTCCGCCTTGCGCTTGATCATGCCGAGCATCGGGATCTTGACGTCGACGGTCAGGCGGTAGGTGACCTCGGTGGTGTCCGCGCCGGCCGGGCTGAGGACGTAGGAGCCGTCGAGGGAGCGGAGCATCTGGGACTTCACCAGGGTCCAGGAGACCTCGTGCGGGCCGCTCCAGGTGTACGCCAGGGTCTGGTCGTCCTTGATCGCGCCGGCGTCCATGACCAGGCGCACCTGCTCGGCGCGGCCCTCGGCGTCGGTCTCGAGGACCTCGGCCTCCTTCACCTCTCCCGTCCACTCGGGATAGCGGGCGAAGTCGGCGATCACCCCCATCACGTCGGCCGGTGCCGCCTCGATGGTGATGCTCGAGCTGGTGTGTTCCGCCATCGCCGTGGCTCCTCCAGATGCGGGCCGGTAGGTCGTCCTCACCGTGCGTGGGCCGGACAGCGCACGCGCGTGCAGCGGAAGGCTACCGCGCACCGCCCGTACCGAGATCACCCGACCTGGGGCGTCGGCGTCCTGGGGCGTCTCAGAACTCCAGCGCCCAGGGCCGGCCGGTGCTCGCGAAGTGCCCCACGTTGACGCATTCGGTGGCGCCGATCCGCATCCGCCGCACCAGCGGCTGGTGGACGTGCCCGAACAGCGAGTAGCGGGGCCGGGTGCGGCGTATCGCCTCCAGCAGGGCCGTGCTGCCGCGCTCGAAGCGGCGGGCGACGGTGTCGTAGACCAGCTCCGGGACCTCCGGCGGGATGTGCGTGCACAGCACGTCGACCTCGCCTACGGCCTCGATCTTCGCCGCGTACTCCTCGTCGTCGATCTCGTACGGCGTGCGCATCGGGGTGCGCAGGCCGCCGCCGACGAAGCCGAAGGTCCAGCCGCCGATCTCCACCCGCTGCCCGTCGAGCACGGTGGTGCCGGGCCCGGCGTACTCACGCCACAGGGGCGGCACGTCGACGTTGCCGTAGGTGGCGTACGTAGGAGTGGGGAAGGCGGCGAACAGCTCCGCGTACTGTTTGCGCACCGCCGTCTCGATCGCCGTCGCGCGGTCGACGCCGATGCCGGCCCACAGCCCGCGCTGGAAGTCGCGCGCCTCCTCGAAGCGGCGGGCGGTGCGCAGCTGCACGATGCGGTCGGCGTTCTCCGTGCCGAACAGGTCGGGGAAGATGCCGCGCGAGTGGTCGGCGTAGTCGAGGAACAGCACCAGGTCACCGAGGCAGACCAGGGCGTCGGCGCCCTCCTTGGCGCGGGCCAGGTCTGCCGCGTTGCCGTGTACGTCGCTGACCACGTGGACGCGGGTGCCGCGGCCGCCGCCGGGAGAGGATGCCATGGCGATCAAGCGTAATCCTGTGGGGCATACGTGAACAATGGCGGTCCTACCTGCGGTTACTGGCTCGCCGGATCCGCGGTGCACTACTGTGCGCAATGAAACACCAAGCTGTGTGACGCAGCGAACATCTGGCAGGGCCCCCTGTCGTGACAGGCATACCGGCGGGTAACGTCCGGGCAGTCCAGTCGTGCTCGGGATTTCAACCAGTGAATTCGCGAGCACCCGCCCGAGCCTTGGACCGCACCGTCGCATCGCACAACGTCGTGGCGCCGGCGCCCTAAGAGGAGCAGCAGTCTTGCGCGAGTTCAGCCTTCCGGCCCTGTACGAGGTCCCCGCGGACGGCAACATGACCGACATCGTCCGCCGAAACGCCGCGCAGCATCCTGATGTCGCCGTCATGGCCCGCAAGGTCGCCGGCACGTGGCAGGACGTGACGGCCACCACCTTCCTCGCGGAGGTGCGGGCCGCCGCCAAGGGCTTGATCGCGGCGGGCGTGCAGCCCGGTGACCGGGTCGGCCTGATGTCCCGCACCCGTTACGAGTGGACGCTGCTCGACTTCGCGATCTGGAGCGCCGGCGCGATCACCGTGCCGGTGTACGAGACCAGTTCGGCGGAGCAGGTCGCGTGGATCCTCGGTGACTCCGGTGCCACCGCCTGCCTGGTGGAGCTCGACTCGCACACGGCGACCGTGGAGTCCGTGCGCGACCGGCTGCCCGGGCTGAAGAACGTGTGGCAGATCGAGGGCGGCGGCCTGGAGGAGCTGGGCCGTCTCGGCGCGGACGTCGGCGACGAGACGGTCGAGGAGCGTTGTTCGGTCGCCAAGGCCGACGACCCGGCGACCATCGTCTACACCTCAGGCACCACCGGCCGCCCCAAGGGCTGTGTGCTCACCCACCGCAACTTCTTCGCCGAGTGCGGCAACATCGTGGAGCGGCTGCGTCCGCTGTTCCGCACCGGCGAGTGCTCGGTGCTGCTGTTCCTGCCGCTCGCCCACGTCTTCGGGCGGATGGTGCAGATCGCGCCGATGGTGGCGCCGATCAAGCTGGGCTGCGTCCCGGACATCAAGAACCTCACCGACGAGCTGGCCTCGTTCCGTCCGACGCTGATCCTCGGCGTGCCGCGGGTCTTCGAGAAGGTCTACAACTCGGCTCGCGCCAAGGCCCAGGCGGACGGCAAGGGCAAGATCTTCGACAAGGCGGCCGACGCCGCGATCGCCTGGAGCCAGGCGCTGGACTCCCCGTCGGGCCCGTCGTTCGGACTGAAGGTCAAGCACAAGGTCTTCGACAAGCTGGTCTACAGCAAGCTCCGCGCGGTGCTGGGCGGACGCGGCGAGTACGCCATCTCCGGCGGCGCCCCGCTCGGCGAGCGGCTCGGCCACTTCTTCCGCGGGATCGGCTTCAGCGTGCTGGAGGGCTACGGCCTGACCGAGTCCTGCGCGGCCACCGCCTTCAACCCGTGGGACCGGCAGAAGATCGGCACGGTCGGCCAGCCGCTGCCCGGCTCGGTCGTGCGCATAGCGGACGACGGCGAGGTGCTGCTGCACGGCGAGCACCTGTTCAAGGAGTACTGGAACAACCCCGGCGCGACCGCCGAGGCGCTGGCCGACGGCTGGTTCCACTCCGGGGACATCGGCACCCTGGACGAGGACGGCTACCTGCGGATCACCGGCCGGAAGAAGGAGATCCTGGTGACGGCCGGCGGCAAGAACGTCGCCCCGGCGGTCATCGAGGACCGGATCCGGGCGCACGCGCTGGTCGCGGAGTGCATGGTGGTCGGCGACGGGCGGCCGTTCGTGGGCGCGCTCATCACGGTCGACGAGGAGTTCCTGGGCCGCTGGTGCGCCGAGCACGGCAAGCCGGAAGGGTCGACGGCGGCGTCGCTGGTCGAGGACCCGGATCTGCTGGCGGCGATCCAGGACGCGGTGGACGACGGGAACGCGGCGGTGTCGAAGGCGGAGTCGGTACGGAAGTTCCGGATTCTTCCGGCGCAGTTCACGGAGGAGTCGGGGCACTTGACGCCTTCGCTGAAGCTGAAGCGGAATGTTGTGGCCAAGGATTATGCGCACGAGATCGAGGCGATCTACGCGAAGTAGCGCCAACCGGGTCGGCTCTGTTCGCCGTTGGCGGGTGCCGGTTCGTGAGGGCTGGTCGCGCAGTTCCCCGCGCCCCTGAAGGGGCGTGCCGCCCCAGCTGCGGGCAGTTGTGCCGCTCGGGGCGATGGGGGTACCTCCCGCTCGAGCGAAGCCGAGAGTGGGGGAGGGTGGGCGCAGCGGCACCTCTGCAGCGCCGGGTGCGGGTATTCCGTGGCTGAGCGCGCAGTTCCCCGCGCCCCTGTGAAGCGAAAGCCGCCCTTTGGGGCGGCTTTCGCTTTACAGGAGAGCCTTCAGGTTGTCGGCGAGGAGATCCCAGCGCCACTTTTCCTCGACCCACTCCCGGCCTCGGCGGCCCATGCTGCGGCGCAGTTCCCCGTCGGCGAGGAGGGCGGTGACGCGTTCCGCGGTCTCGGCGGGCGAGTCGCCGCGGACCACCCAGCCCGTCTCGCCGTCGAGGACGGCGTCCGGGGCGCCGCCGGAGTCGCCGGCGACGACCGGGAGGCCGGTCGCGGACGCTTCCAGGTAGACGATGCCGAGGCCCTCCACGTCCAGGCCGCCGCGCCGGGTCCTGCAGGGCATCGCGAAGACGTCGCCGGCGCCGTAGTGGGCGGGCAGCTCGGACCAGGGGACGGAGCCGGTGAAGCGGACGGAGGCGGCGACGCCGGTGTCGGCGGCGAGGCGGCGCAGGTCCTTCTCGTAGGGGCCGCCGCCGACGACCAGCAGGACGGCGTCCGGCTCGGCGGCGAGGATCGCGGGCATCGCCCGGATCAGCGTGTCCTGTCCCTTGCGCGGCACGAGACGCGAGACGCACACGACCACCGGGCGGTCCGTCAGCCCGAGCCGGGCGCGCACCTCGTCCCCGCCCGAGCCGGGGTGGAAGGTCTTCTCGTCGACCCCGGGCGGCAGCTGCACCATGCGGGCGGCGGCCTGCGGGGTGAGGGCGCGGGCGATCCGGGAGCGGGTGTACTCGCCCAGGTAGGTGATCGTGTCCGTGGACTCCCCGATCCGGCGCAGCAACTGCCGTGCGGCCGGCAGCTGGGCCCAGCCGGCCTCGTGGCCGTGGGTGGTGGCGACGATCCGCCCGGCGCCCGCGCGGCGCAGCGCCGGCGCCATCAGGCCGAGCGGCGCCGCCGCCCCGAACCACACCGAGGTGCAGCCGTGCTCGCGCAGCAGCCCCACGGCCCGCCGGGTGGCGGCCGGGGTGGGCAGCAGCATCGTCGTACGGTCGCGGACGACGGTGAAGGGCTGCTCGGCGTCGAAGGCCGCGGTCGCCTCGACACCCTCCCGGGTGCGCTTCCACGTGGACGCGTAGACGACGACGCGCTCCGGATCCAGGCGCAGCGCCATGTTGTGCAAGAAGGCCTGGATGCCGCCGGGACGGGGCGGGAAGTCGTTGGTGACGATCAGGGTCTTGTGCATCGCCGCCGACCCTACCGAACGGTTGTCGTGCGTCCGCCGACGGCGCTGCTCGGTGGCATGTGCACCGGCTTCCGGGACATCATGGCCCCTCATCGACCGCACACCGGACGGGCAGGAATCACGTGGAACCGACGGCCGCACGGGGGTCCTTGGCTGGGCTGCTGGGGATCTGGGGCGTGACGCGCGCGGCGCTGCTGCTGTGCGTGCTGAAGGTGGTGGTCTTCCCGGGCCCGGACGTCACCAGCGACGTGTCGGTGATCTACCGGGGCTGGTACGACGTCCTGGTCACCGGAACGTTTCCGCAGGACGACGTGACCTGGCAGTACCCGCCCGCCGCGGCCCTGGCCGTCCTCTCCCCCGCCGTGCTGCCGTTCCTGGAGTACGCCACCGCCTTCTTCGTGCTGGCGCTGGTGGCCGACGCGGCGGCGCTGGCGCTGCTGCTGCGCGGGGCGCGCGGCACGGGCCGCTCCCGCCGCGGGGCGTGGCTGTGGGTGGCGGGCGTTCCGCTGCTCGGTCCGACGGTGTACGCCCGCTACGACGTGATGGTGACCGCGGTCGCGGTGGCCGCGCTGCTCGCGGCCGGCCGGCATCCCCGGCTGGCCGGCGCGCTGATGGCGTTCGGGGCGCTGTTGAAGGTGTGGCCGGCGCTGCTGCTGCTCGCGGTGCGCAGGCGCGTCGCGTGGGTGTCGGCGGCGGTGACGGGCGTGGTGGTGGCCGGGCTGTTCGCGGTGCTGATGCCGGGCGCGTTCGCGTTCCTGGGCTTCCAGCGGGACCGGGGCACGGAGGTGGAGTCGCTGGGGTCCCTGGTGTTCCACGTGGCCCGGCACCACGGCTGGGACGGCGAGGTGCTGCTGAACTACGGCTCCGTGGAGTTCCTCGGTCCGTATGTGAGCTGGGTGTCCACCGGGGCGCTGTTCCTGACCGGGGCCGCCCTGGCCTGGCTGGTGCTGTGGCGGCTGCTGGCGACCCGGTTCGCGCCGTACACCGCGGCAGACGCGGCGTTCACGGCGGTGCTGCTGTTCACGGTCACGAGCCGGGTGATCAGCCCTCAGTACATGGTGTGGCTGGTGGGGACCGCGGCGGTGTGCCTCTGCTTCCGGGAGAGCCGCATGGGCCGCCCGGCGGCCCTGGTGCTGGCCGCGTGCCCGGTCACGATGCTGGAGTTCCCCGTGTGGTTCGGCCACGTGGTCGCGAGCGACGCGTTGGGCGTCACGTTGCTGGCGGTCCGTAACGGGCTCCTGGTGACGGCGTCGCTGCTGGCGGCCTGCGCCTTGTGGCGGGCGACGGTGCCGGGCCGGAGGGAAGTTCCCTCCACGCCGGGCCCGTCCTGGGCGGAACGAACGAGGGTGCCTTCGTAACACCCCTCAGGGGCGCGGGGAACTGCGCGGCCCTTCCGAGGGCACCCCTCACTCCGCCAGAACCCCCCGCACATAGTCCCGCCACTGGAGCGTGAACTCCTCCGGCGTCACCCCCAGCACACGCCGCATCGCATCCTCGACGGCCCCCTCCCGCCCCTCGTGCGCGCCCACGGCGCGGTAGAACGCCCCCAGCCGCTCCTCCCCCCACCGCTCCGCGATCATCCGGCACGCCAGCCAACTGCCCTCGTACGCCCGCGCCAGCCCGTCCGCGTCGCCGGTGAAGCCGAAGTCCTCGTCCTCCGGGAGCGCGTCCGGCGCCTCGCCCCGCCCGACGGCGAGCGCGAGTTCCGGCGCGGCCTCGGCGGGGTCACGGGCGACGCCGCGGTAGCCGGCCCAGTCGGCGTACCCCTCGGACAGCCACAGCGGCGTCGCCGCGGAGGTGTGGGCGCGGGTGGCGACGTGCGCGGTCTCGTGGGTGAGGACGACCTGCCGTCCGGAGTCGCCGAGCAGCCCGAACGCGTCCGGGTTGACGATCACCCGGTCCGCGGGCGCCCGCGGTCCGCCTCCGGTCGCCCCGGTGGTGACGGCCGCGATGCCCCGGTAGGAGGACGGGGGCGAGCCCAGGAGGCCTGCCATGCCCTCCAGGGTCTCCGGGACGAGGACGACGACGCTGCGCGCCCATTCGGGGCCCCAGGCGTCGGAGACGGCGGGCACGGCACGGTCGGCGAGGCCGGCGTAGTCGCGCAGGGTCTCCTCGGACTGCCCGACGCCCAGCACCAGGCTGCGTTCGCCGCGTACGGCCTGCGCCCTGCCCTGGTCCCAGAGCTGCTCGCCGGACTTCTCGGCCGGACGGTCGGAGTCCACCGACCAGTGGCCGTCCTGGTCCCGGCTGAGGCTCAGGGAGCGGGCGGTGACGACCGGGGAACGGTCGTGGCCGTCGACGCGGTAGCTGAGGTCGGCGGCGGCGACGGCCCGGTCGCCGGTGCGGTCCAGGGCGGTGAGCCGGTAGGACCAGTCCGCGAGGGGCACCGCGCGCAGGTTGTCGAAGCCGTCGCGGGTGCCGGTGCGGGCGTAGGCGGCGGCGTCACGGTCGAGGACGGCCTCGGCACGCCGGTCGAGCAGCGACTGGACCTCCGCGCGGGCGGCGTCCACGGCGGGGCCGCCGCCGCATCCCACGAGGGCGGCGAGCAGCAGGCACAACCCCGCCACCGCCGCCTGGAGGGACACCCGCGCTCGACCGGCCACCTTTCCGAGGGTACGGGCGCGGGCCCGCGGGAGTCAGACCCTGGTGACCGACGAGACCGGCATCATGCCGACCGGGTCGTAGCGCACGGGTGCGCCGGGGTAGGGGGCGTGGATCACCTGGCCGTTGCCCATGTACATCGCCACGTGGGAGGCGTCGGAGCGGTAGAGGACCAGGTCGCCGGGGCGGGCCTCGGACAGCGGGACCTGCCGTCCGGCGTACCGCTGGGCCTGCGAGGTGCGCGGCAGTGCGACACCGGCCTGCGCGTACGCCCACTGGGTGAGCCCGGAGCAGTCGAAGCCGGAGGGGCCGTTGGCGCCCCACACGTAGGGGCTGCCGAGGGCGGAGCGGGCGGCGGCGACGGCGGCGGCCGCGCGTCCGGAGGCGGGGGCGCCGCCGGGGCCGAGAAGGTCGGTGCGGCCGGAGCGGGAGGCACGGTCCCAGGCGGCGCGTTCGCCGGCCGGGAGGGAGTTGAGCAGCCGGCGGGCCTCGGCGAGCTTGTGCTCCACGGTGCGTTTGTGGGTGGCGGCGGCCGTGCGGCTGCGTTCGAGGGCGCCGAGCCGTTTCCCGGCCTCGGCGCGGTCCTGGGACAGGGAGCGCAGGGTGCCGCGGAGCTTCCTGAGCTCGGCGGTCTGGTGGACGCCGAGCCGGTCGAGGACGGAGGCCTTCCGGAGGTAGTCCTCCGGGTCCTCGGAGAGCAGCAGGGAGAGGGCGGGATCGAGGCCGCCGGACCGGTACTGGGAGCCGGCGAGCGAACCCAGCGTCTCCCTCATGGTGTTGACCCGCTGCTGTTTGCGGGCGATGCCCTCCTGGGCGTCGGCGATCTCCCGGCGCAGGGCGTCGGCGCGCTCGTCGGCCGCGTTGTAGGCCTCGGTGGCCTTCTCGGCCTCGCGGTAGAGGCGGTCGACCTCGGCCCGGGTGTCCTCCTGGGGCGCGGCCGTGGCGGGTACCGCGCCGAGGGCGGTGGCGGCCGCGGAGAGCAGGCCCAGGGCGAGGGCGGTGCTCCGCTCGGGCCCTGAGGACGGTGCGTTACGGCGATGGGACCCCACGGGAAGTCGCGCTCCTTCCGCTGGCGGACAGGGAAACGCGGCAGACAGTAGCCGCCGGGGCCGCCCGCGGAGCCACGGCCAGGGCGGCACGCACGGTGACGCCCCGCCGTTGACCTGGGCCAAGGCGGGGCGTGAGGGTGGAGCGGGGCCGCCGGGAATCCCCCGAACGGGGGCACCTCGGGCGGTATCGGTCAGACGCGGACGCCGAACATGAAGGGACCGCCGATGGTGTTCATCGACTCGTAGCGCACGACGGTGCCGGTGCGGGGGGCGTGGATGATCTGGCCGTTGCCCGCGTAGAGGCCCACGTGGTGCAGGTCGTTGAAGAAGAACACGAGGTCGCCGACCTTGAGCTGGTCCACCGAGTAGATCTTGGTGCCGGCGCCGGTCTGGGCCTCGGAGGTGCGCGGGATGCCGACGCCGGCCTGCGCGTACGCCCAGGACGTCAGGCCCGAGCAGTCGAAGGAGGACGGGCCGGTGGCGCCGTAGACGTAGGGGGTGCCGAGCTTGCTCTGCGCGGCGGCGAAGGCGGCGGCGGCGCGGCCGGACCCGGCCGGGACGTTGACCGACAGGGCGTCGCGCTCGCTGGCGCGGGTGGCGCGGTTCTGCTCCTCGGCGAGCTGCGCCTTCTCCGCGGCGGTCAGGCTGTTGAGCAGCTTCTGCGCGGAGGAGAGCTTGCCCTGGACCTCCTTCTTCTTCTTGCCCAGTTCGGCCCGGGTGGAGGAGAGGTCCTTGAGCTTCTCGGCGGCCTCGGCGCGCTGCTGGGCCAGTTCGCGCTGCTTCTCCTGGATCTTCTTCAGCGAGTCGACCTGCTGGGCGCTCAGCTGGTCCAGGGTGGACGCCTTGTCGAGGTAGTCGTCCGGGTCGGCGGAGAGGAAGAGCTGGACGGAGGGGTCGATGCCGCCGCTGCGGTACTGGGCGCTGGCCATCGAACCGAGGCCGTCGCGCAGGTCGTTGAGCTCCTGCTGCCCCTTGGCGACGTTGTCCTGGATGGTGGAGATCTCCTTCTGGAGCTTCTCCTGCTTCTCCTTGGCCCCGTTGTACTTCTCGGTGGCCTGCTCCGCCTGCTGGTAGAGCTTGTCGACCTTGGCCTTGACCTCGTCCTTGCTCGGCTTCTCGCTGGGGGCCGCGTTGGCGGCCTGCGAGCTCATGACGACAGCAGCAGCGGCGGCGGTGGTGAGCACGGTCACGCGTGCGCGGCTCGGCTGCTTGGGACGACGGTGGGACGCCACGGAGACGAGCTCCTTCTCGAGAGTGATCGCGCGAGCGAGGGTTCGAAGGCAGACCCTAGTGATTCTCTTGTGATCAGTTCAAATCCCTGGGCACAAAATCTCCGCTACAGCGCGTTTATTCCGTGACAACTCACCTGCAGTGACACCCTCTTGACGCTACGTTGCGTGACGGTTCCGTCAATTCAGGCATTAGCCCTGTACGTTGCACGAGGGACTGACGTGCATCAGATATCAGGAAAGCCTCTTGAGGAGCACGACTGACGCCACGGGGCGTGCGCCGGCGCGTGCGACCCCGTCGGCGACCTCGCGGTCGGTGGAGACCACGATGACCGGCCGCCCCGGCGGCTCGGCGCGCACGAGCTGCCGGATGAGCTCGTCGGCCGTGACGCCCGGCTTGGAGAACAGCACCCGCACCCCGCGCGGCGGCGCCAGCAGCACCGGCGCGGCCAGTTCGGCGCCGTCGAAGACACAGGTGACCTCGGCGCCGGTCTGGGCGGCGAGCTGCGCGAGCTGGCCGAGCAGCCGCAGCCGCTGCTTCTCCAGCGGCATCTGCGGATAGCCGGTCTTGGTGACGTTGTAGCCGTCGACGACCAGATGCGCCTGCGGCAGGGCGAGGAGCTGGTCGAGGACGGCCGGGTCGTCCTCGGAGAGCGCGCGGGCGGCGATGTCCTTGGGGGTCATCCGGCCCGGCTCCACGGCGTCCACGGTCTCCGCGGGCCGCACGGACACGGGAGGCAGCGCCAGTTCGCGCCGCAGCCCCTGGGCGGCGTCCAGCACGGTGTCGAGCAGCAGCCGCACGCGCATGTCCTCGACGCTGCGGCCCTCGCGGGCGGCGCGGCGGGCGGCCTCCAGGGCGGCCTCGGTCTCCCCGAGCCGGGCCTTGAGGCGCCGGGTCTCGCTCTCGGCGGCGGACACCTGGGCCTGGCCCTCGGCGCGCACCGCCTCCATCTCGCCGCGCAGCTTGCGCAGGGCGGCCTCGCCGCGCTTGACGTCGGCGAGGGCGGACCGCAGCTTGCGGTGCAGGGAGTCGGTCTCCTTCTTCGCCGCGTCCAGCTCGGCGCGCAGCCGCTCGGCCTCGGAGCGGGTGTGCTCGCGGGCGCGGTCCAGTTCGCCGCGCAGCCGCTCCAGCTCGGCGCGGGTCTCCTCGTCGGCGCGCTCGGCGTCGGCCCGCTGGGCCTCCTCGCCGGCGGCGGTGACCAGCTTGACCCAGCCCGGCGGGCGGAGCACGTAGGCCGCGGCCGCCACGTCGAGCGGGTCCGCGGCCGGGGGCGGGGAGCCGGAGTCGAGGGCGCCGGTCAGTTCCGGCTCGGCCTCTCTGAGCTTCTCCCCGATCCGCTGCCGGAACAGCGGATCGGTCTCCAGCGCCGCCGCCATCGCGTTCCCGGCGAACTTGGCGCGGCGGTTCGGGGTGAACCGGGCGTACTGCCTCAGCTGTGCGGGCAGCTCGGCGACGGTGAGTCCGCCGAAGCCGTCCGCGACGATCTGGACGACCCTGCGGCGTACCCCGTCGGGCAGCGGACGGTCGAGCACCTCGGCGGCGCCGTCCTGCGGCCCCCCGCCCGTGGTCTCCACCATCCGTCACACCCCAATGCCTGTGTGCGGCCCCTTCCGCGGGACCGCCGTCAGCGGGGCCGGCTCCGTGTCAGGAGTCGGCGCCCGGCCTGTCCACGAGTTCCACCTGGTCCACGGCGTTGCACCAGCGGCACCGTACCGACTCGATCGTCTCGTCGAGCACCTCGCGCTCCTCCACCTTGGGCTCTCCGGCCAGGTCGAGGTGCACGTACTCGACGACCTTCGACGAGCGGGTGACGTCGAAGCGGGTGAGGTTGCCGCAGAGGGTGCAGCGCCACCGCGTCGAGTCGGTCGGCAGGGGAACCGTCATCGTGGCTGTTCGCCTTTCTCCAGTGTCCTTGACGCACCGGGCGGCCGGTGCGTGTGGCTCGTAACCCTACGGCCTGCGGGGCCCGCGCCGCCCGCCCGTCCACGGCGGCGAGGCGATCCGCATGGTTGCGTCCGGTTACGTCATGCTCTGTACCCATGATCCGCAACTGGACCGCGGCGGCCGCAGGGGCGCTGAGGACCACGCCCGCCCCGGTCACCCGCACCCTGATCGTGCTGTGCTGCCTGGTCTTCCTGATCGGGCCGGCCTCGGGGCTGCATCCGGCGTACGGCTCCGGGGAGGAGCTGCTAGCAGCGCAGCAGGACTACTTCCGCCGCTGGGGCGTGATCCCCGCAGACCTGTTCGACGAGTCCCCCGCGGCCGTCCTCACCCCCGCCACGGCGCTCTTCGTGCACGGCAGCTGGGTGCATCTGCTGGGCAACATGCTGTTCCTCCACGTGTTCGGGCCGCTGACCGAGGCACGGATGGGCCGGGTGCGGTTCGCCCTCTGCTACGCCGGCTGCGGCTACCTGGCCCTGCTGGGATACGCGGCCGCCAACGCCGGCTCCGAGCGGTCCCTGGTCGGGGCCTCGGGGGCGATCTCGGCGCTGCTCGGGGCGTTCCTCTTCCTGTTCCCTCGCGGGCGGGTCACCAGTCTCCTGCCGTTCGCCTTCTTCCTGCCGGTACGGCTGCCCGCGTGGGCGGTGCTGCCGTTCTGGGCGGCGCTGCAGTGGGCGGCGGCCGGGCGGACGCCGGAGGGCGGCCCCGGGGTGGCCCATCTGGCGCACCTGGTGGGCTTCGCGCTGGGCTTCGGCTGCGCGTGGGTGTGGCGCGGCGGGGCGACTACAGTGAAGTCCGCCCCTGCTCCGGCCCCCGAGGGAGAGAACCAGCCGTGATCACCGCGATCGTCCTCATCAAGACCAGCGTGGACCGGATCCCCGAGATCGCGGAACAGATCGCCGCGCTGGACAGCGTCAGCGAGGTCTTCTCCGTCACCGGCACGTACGACCTGATCGCCATGGTGCGGGTGCGGGAGCACGAGGATCTCGCCGAGGTGATCCCCGGCAGCATCAGCAAGATCCCGGGAGTGGAGGGTACGGACACGCACGTGGCGTTCCGGACGTACTCCCAGCACGACCTCGAGGCCGCCTTCGCCATCGGGCTGGACAGCTGACCTCCCGGGGCTCCGCCCCGGACCCCGCTCGTCGAACGCCGCAGGGGCCGGACGCGTTACATGAAGAAGCCTTCATCCGGGCTTCATCCAAGGCCCCGGAAACGGGGCCCAGGGTGGAGGCATGGCCTTCCCTCGCCGGATGGCGGCCCTCGCCGCCGTCGTACTGATCCCCCTCGGCGTCGCCGCGACCAGCTTCGCGCTCGCCGACAGTCCCGAACCGCCGAAGGTCCCCCCGCGGGTCGAGCTGGACAGCGGGTCGCCCGCGCCGACGCCGTCGGACGCCCGGCCCGGTGCCACGCCCAGCGACGAGGTCGTGTCCCGGCCTCCGGTGACCGACGGACCGACGGACGACGACGATGACGACGACCACGGCCAGGACTCCTCGGACGACGGCCCCGACCGGGACGACGGCTGACCGGGGCCGCAGACGGCTCTCCGCCCGGGTCCGCATCCTGCTGTGGCTGCTGTTCGTGATGGCGGTGGCGCTCGCCTCGGTCGCCGCCACCACCCGTTCCTTCCTGCTGCGGGACGTCGACCACCGCAGCAACGGGCTGCTCGCCCAGGAGACCGGCGAGTTCGCCGCGTTCGAGGACCGGGGCCTGGACCCGGAGACCGGCCGGCCGTTCACCGAGCCGGAGCGGCTGCTGAAGGTGTTCCTCGAGCGGCAGTACGCCGACCCCGACGAGGAGCTGATCGGCCTGGTCGCCCGGCCCGGCGGCGACCCCGCGCAGTTCATCCAGCCCCGCGACCTGCCCGTCGCGCTGCCGCTGCACCGGGACGCCGACGCCCGGCGCCGCATCTTCGACTCCCCGGACCAGTCCGGGGTGCTGCACCGGCCCGAGGGCGAGATCCGGTGGGCGAAGGTGCCCGTGGCCCGGCACGACGGCGACCCCCAGGCCGCTTTCGTCGTCGCCTTCCACCCCGAGCGTGAAGTGGCCCGCGTCGACGAGGTGTTCCGGGTGCTGCTCGCCATCTCCGGGGTGGCGCTGCTGCTGACCACCGGCATCGGGTGGGCGGTCGCCGGGCGGATCCTGCAGCCCGTGCGGCTGGTGCGCACCGCAGCCGCGCAGCTCACCGAGCAGGACCTCACCCGCCGCATCCCGGTGCGCGGCCACGACGACATCGCCGCCCTCGCCGAGACGTTCAACGCCATGCTGGACAGGCTGGAGCGGGCCTTCGCCGCCCAGCGCCAGTTCGTCGACGACGCCGGACACGAGCTGCGCACCCCGATCACCATCGTGCGCGGCCACCTGGAACTGATGGGCGACGACCCGGCCGAACGCGAGGAGACCGTCCGCCTGGTCACCGACGAACTGGACCGGATGAGCCGCATCGTGGAGGACCTGCTGCTGCTCGCCAAGGCCGAACGGCCCGACTTCGTCCGCCCCGAGCCGGTGCAGCTCGCCGAACTCACCGCCGACGTCTTCGTCAAGGCGCGCACCCTCGGCGACCGTGACTGGCGGCTCACCGACACGGCCGACCGGGAGACCGAGCTGGATCCGCAGCGCATCACGCAGGCGATGGTGCAGCTCGCGCAGAACGCGGTGCAGCACACCACGCACGGGCAGACCATCCGCATCGGCTCCCGCGGGGACGGCTCCCGCGTCGAGCTGTACGTCGCCGACTCCGGACCGGGCGTGCGCCCGCAGGACCGGGAGCTGATCTTCGAACGGTTCCGGCGCGGCACCTCACGGCGCGGGGCGCGCGGTTCCGGCGCCGGTCTCGGCCTGTCCATCGTCAAGGCCATCGCGGAGGGCCACGGCGGACAGGTACGGCTGCACGACACCGAGGGCGGCGGCGCCACCTTCGTACTCACCCTGGAAGAGGCCCTCGGATGAACCGGATCCTGATCGTCGAGGACGAGGAGCGCATCGCCTCCTTCGTGGAGAAGGGGCTGCGCGCCAACGGCTTCACCACCACCGTCGTCGGCGACGGCGAGGCCGGCTACGAGTACGCCCTCACCGGCGGGTTCGACCTGGTGGTGCTCGACATCGGGCTGCCGGGCCGGGACGGCTTCACCGTGCTCCGGGAGCTGCGCGAGGCACGGGTGACGACCCCGGTGATCGTGCTGACCGCGCGTGACTCGGTACGGGACACCGTGGCCGGTCTCGAAGGCGGCGCCGACGACTGGATGACCAAGCCGTTCCGCTTCGAGGAACTGCTCGCCCGGATCCGGCTGCGGCTGCGTACGGCGGCCAGGGCGCCGGAGGTGACCGTGCTGCGGTCCGGCTCGCTCAGCCTCGACCTGCGGACCCGGCGCGCCCGGGCGGACGGGCGGACCGTCGACCTGACGGCGCGTGAGTTCGTGCTGCTGGAGCTGTTCCTGAGGCATCCCGGCCAGGTGCTGTCCCGTGAGCAGATCCTCTCCCACGTGTGGGGCTACGACTTCGACCCGGGCTCCAACATCGTGGACGTGTACGTGCGGGCGCTGCGCAAGAAGCTGGGCGCGGACCAGGTGGAGACGGTCCGCGGGATGGGCTACCGCCTGCCGGCCTGACCCTGCCCGGCTGCGGTGAAGGTTCCTTCATGCGGGGCTCATCGGCGGCTCACCGCCCGCCGGGAGCGTCTACGGCGTGACCTTGACGATCCGATCGACCGTGGCGCTGTGCGCGGCCCTGTCGCTGTGCGCGGCGCTCGCCGTCCCCGGAGCCTTCCCCGGCCTCGGCGGGGACGCCCGCCTCACCCTCGCCGTGTTCGCCCTGGCCACCTGCGCCTGGATCGGCACCCCCGTCGACGACACCTACGTCGCGCTGGGGGCAGGGCTCGCGCTCACCGTGACCGGGGTGATCAGCAGCGACACCCTGTTCGGCACCCTCGGCGACTCGACGGTGTGGCTGCTGATCTGCGCGTTCGTGCTGGCCGCCGCGGTCACCCGGACCGGGCTCGCCGGCCGGGCGGCCGTCTTCCTGGTCGGCGGGGCGCGCACGGTACGGCAGCTGACGCATCTGACGACGGCGGCGCTGGTGGTGACCGCGTTCGCGGTGCCGGCCACCTCGGGACGGGCGGCGCTCGCACTGCCGGTGTTCCTCGCCCTCGCCAAGGCGCTGGCGGGGCGCGGACGGCTGGTCGTGATGCTGGCGCTGCTGTTCCCCACCGTGATCCTGCTGTCGGCGGTGGCGACCCTGATCGGGGCGGGCGCCCATCTGATCACCGTGTCGGTGCTGTGGGAGTCCACCGGGGAGCGGGTCGGCTTCACCGAGTGGCTGCTGCTGGGCCTGCCGCTGGCCGTGGTGTCCTCCCATGTCGCCGCCGAGACCGTGCTGCTGACCGCCACCCGGCGCGCCGACCGCACCGGTCCCGTGCGGATCACCGCGGAGGAGATCCAGCGGCACAGCGACCGCCCGGTCACCGGCCCCTGGACGCAGGCGGAGAAGCGGTGCGCCCTGCTGCTGGCCACGGTGGTCACCCTTTGGTGCAGCGAGCCCCTGCACGGGGTGTCGCCGGCCGTCGTCGCACTGATCGGCGCGGTCGTCGCCGCCTCCCCTGCACTGGGGACCGTGCGGCTGAAGGACGCGCTGCGGACCGTGCCGTGGTCGCTGCTGCTGTTCATGGCGGCGACCATGGCGATGGGCGTGGCGCTCGCCGAGTCCGGCGCGGCCGGCTGGCTGGTCGGCGGACTGCCCGCGGGGATCGGCCCGTTGACGTTCCTGGCGGTGGTCGTCGCCGTCAGCACGGCCGCCCATCTGATTCTGCAGTCCCGGTCCGCGCGGTCCTCCGTACTGGTGCCGCTGGTGGTCGCGGCGGCCCTGGCCGCCGGGGTGAACCCGGTGGCGGCGGCGCTCGCGTCCACCGCCGCCGCCGGCTTCTGCCACACCCTGCCCGCCTCCGCCAAGCCGGTCGCGCTGTTCGCGGAGGTCCCCGGCACCCCCACCTACACCCCGCGCGACCTGCTGCGGCTGTCCGCCGTGCTGGCCCCGCTCACCGCCGTCCTCGTCCTGCTGTTCGCCCTCACCGTGTGGCCCGCGCTGGGCGTGCCGGTGACCCCATGAGGAGTACCGCACCCATGCTGAAACGAGTCGTCGTCGCCCCCAGCGGCTTCAAGGAATCACTGTCCGCCCCGGCAGCGGCCGACGCCATCGCGGCGGGCGTCCGCCGGGTGCTGCCGGACGCCGAGATCGACCGCGTCCCGCTGGTGGACGGCGGGGAGGGAACGGCCGCCGCCCTGGCCCGGGCGACCGGCGGCCGACTGGTCGCCCTGGCCGCCACCGGCCCGGTCGGCGAACCCGTCGGCACCCACTTCGCGCTGCTCGGCGGGCAGGAGGACACGGCGGTGGTGGAGATGGCGGCGGTGGCCGGACTCTCCCTGGTCCCCCGCACCCGCCGCGATCCGGGCGCCACCACCACCTACGGCGTCGGAGAGCTGATCCGCGCCGCCCTCGACCAGGGTGTGCGGCGGATCCTGGTCGGCTGCGGCGACTCCGGCACCTCCGACGGGGGCGCGGGCGCGCTCCAGGCGCTGGGTGCGCGGCTGCTCGACGCGGAAAGGGTGGAACTGCCCGCAGGCGGAAGAGAGTTGACCCGGTTGGCGAGCGTCGACGTGACCGGGCTCGACCCGCGGCTCGGGGGCGTGGAACTGGTCGTCGCGTGCAACCCCTACAACGTGCTGTGCGGGGAGCGGGGCGTGGCGCGGGTGTTCGGGCCTCAGAAGGGGGCGACCCCGCGGCAGGTGGAGGAGCTGTCGGCCGGGCTGGAGAACTGGGCGCGGATCCTCACCCGCGACCTCGCCGTCACCGGCGTCGACCTGCGGCTGGGCCGCGGCACAGGTGCCTCCGGCGGGCTGGGGGCGGGACTGGCCTCGCTGGGCGCGGCGCTGGTCCCGCGCTTTCCGGTGCTGCTGGACCATCTCGGTCTGGACGAGCGGCTCGCCCGTGCCGATCTGGTGGTCACGGCGGAGGGGGCGCTGGACCGGCAGACGCCCCGGGGGAAGGTGCCGGGCGAGGTGGCCCGGCGGGCCAAGCTGGCGGGGAGGCCGGTGCTGGCGATCGCGGGGACGCTGGGGGAAGGCGCGGGGGACGTGCCGGGGGTGGACGCGTGTCAGGGGATCCTGCCGGGGCCCATGGAACTGGCGGAGGCGCTGGTCCGGGGGGCGGAGCTGTTGACCGACGCGACGGAGAGGGCGCTGAGGCTGATCGTCTTGGGCGCTCGGCTCCCGGCCGCCCAGGGGTGAGTTCGCCCCCGCCGCCCCTTCCCGTCCCGTCCCTGGGGCTGCGCCCCAGACCTCCCGTCGGCCCTCCGGGCCTCGTCCTCAGACGCCGGACGGGCTACAAGAAGCCCTTCCGGGGTTCGAGGAGCGGGGTCCGGGGCGGAGCCCGGGGTGCCTCTTACGACCGCCCCGACGTGTCCGGGACGCACCGCCCCTCCACCGTGCGGTACTTCCACCGCGCCCCGTCCCGCACGAGCTCCCGTACCGCCCGCACGAACCGTGCGACGTGCTCCTCCGGCGTGCCGGCCCCGAAGCTGACCCGGATCGCGTTCAGCGCCCCCGCGTCCGGCGCCCCGCACTCCCCCGTACCGCCCGTCTCGCCGCCCAGCAGCCTCCGCACCAACGGGTGCGCGCAGAACAGCCCGTCCCGTACCCCGATGCCGTACTCCGCGGACAGCGCCGCCGCGAAGTGGGAGCTGTTCCAGCCCTCGACCACGAAGGACAGCACCCCGACCCGGGGCGCGTCGTCACCGAACAGGGACAGGAAGCGCACCTCGGGCACGTCCGCCAGCCCCTCCCGCACCGCGCGCACCAGCGCGTCCTCCCGCGCGGCCAGCGCCTCGAACCCCGCCTCGGTGAGCGCCTTGCAGGCGGAGGCGATGGCGTAGGCGCCGATGACGTTGGGCGAGCCGGCCTCGTGGCGGGCGGCGGTCTCGTGCCACTGCACGTCCACTCCCCCGTCCGCGCGCCGGGCGACCGTGCGGCTGGCGCCGCCGCCGGCGAGGTACGGCTCCGCCTCGCGCAGCCAGTCGGCGCGGCCCGCCAACACCCCGCAGCCGAAGGGCGCGTACAGCTTGTGCCCGGAGAAGGCGACCCAGTCGACGTCCAGCTCGCGCACGGACACCGCGCGGTGCGGGGCGAGCTGGGCGGCGTCCAGCACGATCCGGGCGCCGTGCGCGTGCGCGGCGGCGGCGAGTTCGCGGACCGGCCACAGTTCGCCGGTGACGTTGGACGCGCCGGTGACGCAGACCAGGGCCGGACCGTGGGGGTCACGGCCGGCGAGGGCGCGCTCCAGGGTGGCGACGGCCTGCGAGGGGCTGTCGGGGGCATCGAGGCAGGTCACCCGGCCCGCCCGCTGCCAGGGCAGCAACGCCGCGTGGTGCTCGGTCTCCAAGACGAAGACCTCGCAGCCGGCGGGCAGGGCGGCGGCGAGCAGGTTGAGGGAGTCGGTGGTGGAGCGGGTGAACACCACCTCGTCCCCGTCCCGGCAGTCGAGGAACTCGGCGACGGTCCGGCGGGCGTTCTCGAACAGGTCGGTGGAGAGCTGGGAGAGGTAGCCGGCGCCGCGGTGGACGCTTCCGTAGTACGGGGCGTAGGCGGCCACGTCGTCCCAGACGCGCTGGAGGGCGGGAGCGCTGGCGGCGTAGTCGAGGGCGGCGTAGGTGACCTCGCCGCCGGTGACGAGGGGCACGGCGACGTCCCGGCCGAGGACGGGCAGCGGGGCGCAGACGGACGGCTCGGCGGCGACGGCGGGGGCGGTGGTGGCGGCAGCAGGCATGACGGAACTCCCGGAGGGCAGGGCGGATCCTCGCGCGAGCGGACGGCGCGACGCGTCGCTCCAGCGCGGAGAAGGAGGTGACAAGGGTGTGCGGAGGCGGGGCTCGACGCCCTCAGGGCCTTCCGTTCGGATCACCCCGGCGTCGCGGGCCCTGGCACGCACATCTGCGGCGTTGTCGTCGGTTGCCAACGCTCCGCGTTGACGCCCTCCTCCGCCTTGCAGCTGCACGCACCAGACCCCGCTCGGGTCGGCCGAAGACGCACCGCGCCTCACAACCGGCCTGATCCGAACGAAAGGCCCTAGCGCATTCGCTTGCTCACAGAAGACTCCTCGACGACCAGGACCCCTGGTGTGCGAGGGGTCCGCGCTTGCCGTGAGCCCTGCTGCTCACGGCCTGGTCTTCACCCGGGGCACCCCGCCACGGACGGAGGGTTGCCGGACAGCCGGCCGGGGCCTGATGGCTGTCACTCATGACCTGGAAGGGAACGTACGTGAGGTGACGGCCGTCCCGCAACCCGTATCCGGATGGCGGGACGGCCGTACGGGACCTACGCGTTGGTGACGGCGACCCAGCGTTCGAGGACGCGCCTGGCGGCGCCGGAGTCGACGGACTGGGCGGCCTTCTCCATCCCGGCGCGGATCTGCTCGGTGAGCGTGCCGCTGCCCGGCTCAAGGGCCACCAGGGCCGCCGCCGAGTTCAGCAGCACCGCGTCCCGCACGGGGCCGCGCTCGCCGTCCAGCAGCCGGCGGGCCACCTCGGCGTTGTAGGAGGCGTCGGCGCCGCGCAGTGCCTCCACCGGGACCAGCTCGATGCCGACGTCGCGCGGGTCGAAGGTCTCCTCGGTGACCTCGCCGTCGCGGACCACCCAGACCTTGGAGGTGCCGGTGGTGGTCAGCTCGTCGAGGCCGTCGTCGCCGCGGAACACCAGGGTGGAGTTGCCGCGCCCGGCGAACACCCCGGCCATGATGGGCGCCATCCGGGCGTCGGCGACGCCGACGGCCTGCGCCTTGACCTTCGCCGGGTTGGCGAGCGGGCCGAGGAAGTTGAACACGGTGCGGACGCCGAGCTGGCCGCGGGCGGCGGCCACATGACGCAGCGCCGGGTGGAACTTCACCGCGAAGCAGAAGGTGATGCCCGCCTCCTCGGCGACCTCGGCGACCCGGCGCGGGGTCAGCTCGAGATTGACGCCCAGCTTCTCCAGCACGTCGGAGGCGCCGGAGGCGGAGGACGCGGCGCGGTTGCCGTGCTTGACGACCTTCGCGCCGGTGCCGGCGACGACGATCGAGGACATGGTGGAGATGTTCACCGTTTTGGCGCCGTCGCCGCCGGTGCCGACGATGTCGACGGTGGCGCCGGGCACCTCGATGACGTTGGCGTGGTCGTAGAGCGCCCGCACACAGCCGGTGATTTCGTCGACGGTCTCGCCCTTGGCCCGCAGGGACACCGCGAACCCGGCGATCTGCGCGTCGGTCGCCTCGCCGCGCATGATCAGGTCCATCGCCCAGGCGGCCTCGTCGGCGGTCAGGTCCCGGCCGTCCAGAAGGGTGTTCAGCAGGGCGGGCCAGGAGCGGCCCGCCGCGGTGTCGCCTCCAGCGGGGGTCACAGCGCTCATGGTCGCTCCTGACGGTCGTTGCGGGTCCTCGGGGACCGGACGGGTCCCGCACCCACCCTATCCAGCCGGGGGCACGGCGAAGGGCCCCCGTCCGCAGAACGGACGGGGGCCCTTCGCTGTCGTGTGGCGACGTGTGGAGAAGCTCCGGTGATCAGTGGTGGCCGTGGCCGCTCGTGATCTCCTTGTACTCCTCGACGGTCGGCTTCGGAATCTGCGACTCCTCGCCGTAGAAGCCCTTGCTGAGCTTCGCACGCAGCTTCTCGCTGGCCTTCACCTTGCGCCGGACGCCATTCTCGTCGACCTCCGGGCCGAGCTCGAGCGGCTTGGGCTGCTCGTGCGCGGTGAGGGTGTAGAGCTGCTCCTGGCTGAGCGGCTCGTGGACCTCGATGAACTCACCGTGCGGCAGGCGCTTGATGATGCCCGACTCGCGGCCGTGCAGCACCTTCTCCTTGTCCCGGCGCTGGAGGCCGAGGCAGATCCGCTTGGTGATGATGAACGCCACGACCGGGCCGACGAAGAACGCGATCCGGACGAACCAGGTGATGGCGTTGATCGACAGGTGGAAGTGCGTGGCCCAGATGTCGTTGCCGCCGCCGATGAGGAGCACGAAGTACAGCGTCAGCCAGGCGACGCCGAACGCGGTGCGCGTCGGGGCGTTGCGCGGGCGGTCCAGGATGTGGTGCTCGCGCTTGTCGCCGGTGACCCAGGACTCGATGAACGGCCACACCGCGATGGCAGCCAGGACCAGCGGGAAGATCATCAGCGGGATGAACACGCCCAGGACGAGCGTGTGGCCCCAGAAGTTGATCTCCCAGCCCGGCATGACACGGATCAGACCCTCGGAGAAGCCCATGTACCAGTCGGGCTGGGCGCCGGTGGAGACCATGTCGGGCCGGTAGGGGCCGATGGACCAGATCGGGTTGATCGTGGCGATCGCGGCGACGGCCGCGAGCACACCGAAGACCAGGAAGAAGAAGCCTCCGGCCTTGGCCATGTACACCGGCAGCAGCGGCATACCGACCACGTTCTTGTTGGTCTTCCCGGGACCCGGGAACTGCGTGTGCTTGTGGTAGAAGACCAGGATCAGGTGCGCCACCACGAGACCGAGCATGATGCCCGGCAGCAGCAGGACGTGGATCGAGAAGAACCGGGCCACGAAGTCGTCGCCGGGGAACTCGCCGCCGAAGAGGAAGAACGAGATGTACGTGCCGACGATCGGCACGGACAGGATCGCGCCCTCCATGAAGCGGATACCGGTGCCGGAGAGCAGGTCGTCGGGGAGCGAGTAGCCGGTGAAACCGGTGAACATGCCCAGGACGAGCAGCAGGAAGCCGAACAGCCAGTTGATCTCACGCGGCTTGCGGAACGCGCCGGTGAAGAACACGCGCATCATGTGCACGAACATGCCGGCGACGAAGATCAGCGCGGCCCAGTGGTGGATCTGCCGGATGAGCAGACCGCCACGGACGTCGAAGCTGATGTCCAGCGTCGATTTGTACGCCTCACTCATCAGCTGGCCCTGCAGCGGGACGTAGCTGCCGTGGTACTCCACCTCGTTCATCGACGGGTGGAAGAACAGGGTCAGGTACACACCCGTGAGGATGATGATGATGAAGCTGTACAGGCAGATCTCACCCAGCATGAACGACCAGTGGTCGGGGAAGATCTTGCGCATGTTGGCCTTGGCCAGGGAGTAGATCCCCAGCCGGCCGTCGGCCCAGTCGGCGACGCGTTCGCCGGCCGGTGCCTTCCCGCGTGCGCGGGACTCGGGTGTCGTCGTAGTACTCATCCGCGCTCCCAGAAGGCAGGGCCGACGGGCTCGTCGAAGTCGCCGAGCGCTTCGAGGTAACCCTCGTCGTTCACGCCGATGCGCAGCTGCGGCAGCGCGTGACCGGCGGGACCGAAGATCACCTTGGCGCCGTCGGAGAGGTCGAAGGTGGACTGGTGGCAGGGGCAGAGCGCGTGGTGCGTCTGCTGCTCGTACAGGGAGATCGGGCAACCGACGTGGGTGCAGATCTTCGAGTACGCCAGGATGCCCTCGTGCGACCACTCGAGCGCGCGCTTGTCCTTGATGTCGTCCGGCTGGATGCGGACCAGCATCAGGGCGGCCTTGGCGATCTCGGTCTGGAAACCGTGGTCGTGCTCCTCCAGGCCCTCGGGCTTGGCGAAGGTCAGCGAACCCACGATCAGGTCCGACGGACGCAGCGGCTCGTTGGTGTTCATGTTGACGAGCAGCTTGCCCTTGGACCACAGGGTGTGGCGCAGCTTCGTGCCGGGCAGCGGGCCGAGGTCACGCAGCAGGACCACGCCGGAGAGCGGGAACAGGGCCAGCGCGCCGAACATGGTGTTGCGGATCAGCTTCCGGCGGCCGAGCGCCGACTCCTTGGCGCCCTGGCGGAAGTCGTCCATGACCTTCGCGCGGACGTCGGGAGCGGCCTCGATCGGGTGACGCTCGTCGGCCAGCTCGTGGTCAGACATCAGCGTGCGGGCCCAGTGGACCGCGCCGGCGCCGATGCAGAACAGGGCGAGGCCGAGCGTCATGCCCAGCGCGAAGTTCAGCGCGCTGATGTGCCCGATCGGCCAGATGTAGACCGACTTGTCGACCGGGATCGTCACGTACGAGGCGATGAAGCCGACGGTGGCCAGCATCGACACCGTGAACAGCAGGGCGACCGTGCGCTCGGACCGCTTGGCGGCCCGCTCGTCGATGTCCTGCACCCGCGGCTCGTGGGGCGGGAGGCCCGGGTCGGCGAACGGGTTCTGCTCGTCCGCGAGCTTCACCGCGCCGTGGCTGGTGTCCTGCGCTGCGGGCAGGTTCTCTTCGGGAATGTCTTGGCTACTCATGACTTCTTGGCCTTTGCGGTCCGAGCGGCGACCCAGACGGCGACCGCGATCAGCGCACCGAGTCCGAAGACCCAGGCGAACAGACCCTCGGAGACGGGGCCGAGCCCGCCCAGCGACAGGCCGCCGGGGCTCTCGGTCTCCTCGCCGTTGACCGCGTTCAGGTACGCGATGACGTCCTTCTTGTTCTGCTCCGACAGCGTGGTGTCGGGGAAGGAGGGCATGTTCTGCGGGCCGGTGAGCATGGCCTCGTAGATGTGCTTGGGCGTGACGCCCTCCAGGCTCGGGGCGTACTTGCCGTGCGTGAGTGCACCGCCCTTGCCGGTGAAGTTGTGGCACTGCGCGCAGTTGTTGCGGAACAGCTCGCCGCCCTTGGCCGCGTCGGCGCCCTCGGGGCCGTACTGCTCCTCGGTCGGGACGGCCGGGCCGGCGCCCAGGGAGGCGATGTACGCCGCCAGCTGGTCGATCTCGGCCTGGGAGTAGATGTTCTTCTTGCGCGGGACCTGCGCGCCCTGCGAGGTGGCGGCCGGCATACGGCCGGTGGCCACCTGGAAGTCGACCGCCGCGGCGCCCACGCCCACCAGGCTCGGGCCGTCGGACGTGCCCTGACCGCCGGTGCCGTGGCAGCTCGCGCAGCCGACGGTGTAAAGCTTCTTGCCCTCCTCGATGGTGAGGGACTGGGCGGTTTCGTCGGCCTGCGCCTTGTCCGCGGGTGCGAACACGGCGTACAGCCCCCCGGTGCATGCCAGCGCGAGGAGTAGGACGACGAGCGCCGCCAGCGGATGGCGTCGTCGTGCGGAGAGCTTTTTCACGGATTACCCCGGTGTCAGGATCTTCTGCGTCGATGCTTCTGTTGGGTGCGCTGTGTCCAGCGCGCGCGGATGAGGCCCGCCTACTTGATCATGTAGATCGTGGCGAAGAGGCCGATCCAGACGACATCGACGAAGTGCCAGTAGTAGGACACGACGATGGCCGCGGTGGCCTGTTCGTGGGTGAACCTCCGGGCCGCGTAGGTGCGGCCCAGGACCAGGAGGAAGGCGATCAGGCCGCCCGTCACATGCAGGCCGTGGAAACCGGTGGTCAGGTAGAAGGCCGAACCGTACGCGTCGGAGGAGAGGGACAGGCCCTCGTGCTTGACCAGCTCGGTGTACTCGAAGACCTGGCCGCCGATGAACACCGCGCCCATGATGAAGGTGACGATGAACCACATCCGGAGCTTCTTCACGTCACCGCGCTCGGCGGCGAAGACGCCGAGCTGGCAGGTGAGCGAGGAGAGCACCAGGATCGTGGTGTTCGTCGCCGAGAACGGGAAGTTCAGCAGGTCGGCCTTCTCCGACCAGAATTCCGGTCCCGTCACCGATCGCAGGGTGAAGTACATCGCGAAGAGGGCCGCGAAGAACATCAGCTCGGAACTCAGCCAGATGATGGTTCCGACGCTGGTGAGGTTCGGTCGGTTGACCGACGGGTGCGCGTGCCCGGTGTCTACTGTCGTTGCTGTCGCCACGCCGACATTATGTCGGTCGCTTATCCCGCCCTCACTCCCGGGGGTGCCGTTCGGTGTGTTCGCCCCTCCTGGACTGCCCGTATGGCCCATGGGAGCCCTTTCGAAGCCGTGTCCGAACCGGTGTTGACGGGCGGTCCGAGGGGGTAGCATCCGCGCCATCGGTACCCGAGGGTCCCGACCGAGCCGTGCCCTCTCTCTTACGCGTGGAGGAACAATGCAGGCGACCGCCACGGTGCTGGTCTACAGCGACGACGCCAACACCCGGGAGCAGGTGCGGCTCGCCACCGGGCGGCGGCCGGCACCGGACGTGCCCCTCGTGGAGTTCGTGGAGTGCGCGACGCCTGCGGCCGTGCTCACGGAGCTGGAGCGGGGCGGCATCGACGTGTGCGTCCTGGACGGCGAGGCCGTGCCGATGGGCGGCATGGGGCTGTGCCGGCAGATCAAGGACGAGATCTTCAACTGCCCGCCGGTGCTGCTGCTGATGGGCCGCCCGCAGGACGCCTGGCTGGCGACCTGGAGCCGCGCGGAGGCGGCGGTGACGCTCCCGGTGGAGCCCGTGGAGTTCGCGAACGCCCTGGCCTCACTGCTGCGCCGGAAGGCGCTGGCGGGCGCCTGAGGCGTCCGCGCCGGTCCTCGCGGCCGACGGGGCCGCCGGCCGCCCGTGGGCGTGCGCGGCGGCCCCGCGGTGCCTCACGCGGCCGCGGGCCGCAGCCGTGCCACCTGCTGGGCGGTCTCGGGGGTCTTCCCGCTGCCCGTGAGGGCGCTGCCCTCGCGCCACTTGTCCCAGTCGAGGTTCCAGTCGCCGAAGCCGTTGCCGAACGGCTCCATGACGTCGCCCTCCGAGTTCACGACCTCCACGAGGTCGCCCTGGCGGAAGGCGTCGAAGAACCACTCGGCGTCGGCGGTGCTCATCCCGACGCAGCCGTGGCTGACGTTGGCGTAGCCCTGTGAGCCGACCGACCACGGGGCGGCGTGCACGTACTCGCCGCTCCAGGTGACCCGCGTCGCGAAGTGCACGTCCAGGTCGTACGACTCGGCGGAGCCCTCGGCGATGCCGACGGTGGTGCTGCGCATGCGTACGAAGCGTTCCTTGGCGAGCACCACCTTGACTCCGTTGCGGGTCTCGAAGCCGGGCTTGCCGGTGGTGACGGGGATCTGCTTGATCTCCTCGCCGTTCTTGTAGACCGTCAGCCGGTGCGCGGCCGCGTCCGTGACGGCTATCACTCGGTCACCGGTGCGGATGGAGAGCGGCTCGGCCGCGTCGCCGCGCAGCCGGTCGCCGATCTTGATGCCCTCCAGGTTGCTGCGCACCTGGACGGTGGCGTTGGCCGGCCAGTAGTCCTTGGGCCTGAAGTGCAGCTTCTTGTCGTCGACCCAGTACCAGGCACCGGTGACGGAGGGCGTGGAGTCGACCTTCAGGCCGCGTTCCACCACGGCCCGCTGCGCGGGCTCCTTGACGGGCTCGCTGAGCTCCGCGACGAGCGGCTGTCCCACGCCGTACGTGCCCGCCTCGGGGCCGAAGGTGACGCCCAGGCGCTTGGCGGTGCCGGGCTTGCCGGTGGTGAAGGTGAGGACCTTGCGGCCGGGTCTGCCGTCCTCGTCCTCGGTGCTCACGCGGACCGTGTACTGCGCGGAGGAGGCCAGCGGGGTGGTGCTGTGCCAGCGGCTGCCGTCGGCGGCCAGTTCGCCCGCCAGGTGCCGTCCGGAGGCGTCCACGGCGACGACGTCGGTGATGCGCCCGTCGGAGTCCTCGGCGGTGATCTCGAGGGGCTTGTCGGGGTCGGCGGACTTTCCCTCGTCGAGGGAGTCGCTGAAGGAGATCTGGTCCGCCGCGTCGTACGGCTCGGCGGACAGCGGGCTGCCGTCTGAGGAGCAGCCGGTGACGCCCGCGCCGAGGGCCGCCACCAGCAGCGCGCAGCCGGCGAGGCGGGCCCGCGTGCCGCGGAGGCCGGTGCGGGGGGACTCTGTGTCTCTCATGGCCCCACGCTAGGGAGCCGGGCGGGTCCCGGCTCACCGGGCGGTCCGAACGGGTGAGGCGGACGCGGCAAAAGCGGGAGCCCGGACCCTCCTGACGGAGTGTCCGGGCTCCCGGGTGCCGTGTGGCGTGTTACTGGGTGCGGTTCTCACCGCGGTAGTACTCGAAGACCCAGCCCCACAGACCGATGAGCAGCAGCGGCGCGGAGAAGTACATCAGCCACCAGCCGATCGCCACGCCCGCGAAGGCGAAGGCGCCGCCCGCGGCCAGGACCAGGGGCTGCCAGCTGTGCGGGCTGAAGAACCCGACCTCGCCGGCGTCGTCGGCGACGTCCGCCTCCTTGTTGTCCTGGGCGCCCACGTCGACCCGCCGGGCGGTGAAGCCCAGGTAGAAGCCGATCATGATGCTCAGGCCGAAGGACAGGACGAGGGCAGTGGTGCCGACCGGCTCCTTCGACCACAGGCCGTAGACCACGGCCATGGCCAGGAAGAAGAGGCTCAGCCACATGAACATCTTGCCCTGGATCTTCACTTGCCGGCCTCCTTGCCGCCGGAGAGGGCCTTCTCGCCGTGACCGGCGTTCTCGAGCTCGTCGAGCGCGGCGATCTCCGGGTGGTGCAGGTCGAACGCCGGGGATTCACTGCGGATCCGCGGCAGGGTGAGGAAGTTGTGCCGGGGCGGCGGGCAGGAGGTCGCCCACTCGAGGGAGCGGCCGTAGCCCCACGGGTCGTCGACCTCGACCGGCTTGCCGTACTTGGCGGTCTTCCACACGTTGTAGAAGAACGGCAGCAGCGACATGCCGAGGAGGAACGACGCGATCGTCGAGACCGTGTTCAGGGCGGTGAAGCCGTCCGCGGCCAGGTAGTCCGCGTACCGGCGCGGCATGCCCTCGACGCCCAGCCAGTGCTGGACCAGGAAGGTGCCGTGGAAGCCGACGAACAGCGTCCAGAAGGTGATCTTGCCGAGCCGCTCGTCGAGCATCTTGCCGGTGAACTTCGGCCACCAGAAGTGGAAGCCGGCGAACATCGCGAACACCACGGTGCCGAACACCACGTAGTGGAAGTGCGCCACCACGAAGTAGGAGTCGGAGACGTGGAAGTCCAGCGGCGGCGAGGCCAGGATGACGCCGGTCAGACCGCCGAAGGTGAACGTGATGAGGAAGCCCAGCGTCCACAGCATCGGTGTCTCGAAGGACAGGCTGCCCTTCCACATGGTGCCGATCCAGTTGAAGAACTTCACACCGGTCGGGACCGCGATCAGGAAGGTCATGAAGGAGAAGAACGGCAACAGCACACCGCCCGTGACGTACATGTGGTGCGCCCACACCGTCACCGACAGACCCGCGATCGCGATGGTCGCGCCGATGAGACCCATGTAGCCGAACATCGGCTTGCGGGAGAACACCGGGATGATCTCGGAGACGATGCCGAAGAACGGCAGCGCGATGATGTACACCTCGGGGTGACCGAAGAACCAGAACAGGTGCTGCCAGAGCAGCGCTCCGCCGTTCGACGAGTCGAAGATGTGCGCCCCGAACTTGCGGTCCGCCTCCAGGGCGAACAGCGCGGCAGCGAGCACCGGGAAGGCCAGCAGCACCAGCACACCGGTGAGCAGCACGTTCCAGGTGAAGATCGGCATGCGGAACATCGTCATGCCGGGAGCGCGCATGCAGATGATGGTGGTGATGAAGTTGACCGCGCCGAGGATGGTGCCGAAGCCGGAGAGGGCGAGGCCCATGATCCACATGTCGGAGCCGATGCCCGGCGAGCGGACCGCGTCCGACAGCGGCGAATAGGCGAACCAGCCGAAGCTGGCGGCGCCGTCCGGCGTCAGGAAGCCGCCGACCGCGATGAGCGAGCCGAACGAGTAGAGCCAGTAGGCGAACATGTTCAGCCGCGGGAACGCCACGTCGGGCGCGCCGATCTGCAGCGGCATGATCCAGTTCGCGAAGCCGGCGAACAGCGGCGTCGCGAACATCAGCAGCATGATCGTGCCGTGCATCGTGAACGCCTGGTTGAACTGCTCGTTCGACACGATCTGCAGACCCGGGCGGGCCAGCTCGGCGCGCATCACCAGGGCCATCACGCCGCCGATGACGAAGAAGACGAACGACGTCACGAGGTACATCGTGCCGATCGTCTTGTGGTCGGTGGTCGTCAGCCACTTGACCACGACGCTGCCACGGTTCTGGCGCCTGACCGGCAGTTCGTCCTCGTAGTGGGACCCAGCTGCCGCGGCACCCTTGGGTTCGTTGAGGATGCTCACAGGATGTTCGACTCCCGGTTCTTCTCGGGGCCGGACTGCTCGATGCCCGCGGGCACGTAGCCCTGCTGCCCCTTCTTCGCGAGGTCCTTCAGGTGCTGTTCGTACCGCTCGGGGGAGACGACCTTCACGTTGAACAGCATCCGGGAGTGGTCGACGCCGCAGAGTTCGGCGCACTTGCCGAGGAAGGTGCCCTCACGGTTGGGGGTCACCTCGAAGGCGTTGGTGTGGCCCGGGATGACGTCCTGCTTCATCAGGAACGGCACCACCCAGAAGGAGTGGATGACATCACGCGAGGTCAGCACGAAGCGGACCCGCTTGCCCTCGGGCAGCCACAGGGTGGGGCCCGGGTTGTTGGTCTGCGGGTTCCGGGTTCCGGGGATGCCGCAGTCGTAGACACCGCCGGCGTCGGCCGGGAAGGCCTCCTTGTAGCGGTCCGGAATCGCGTCGAGTTCCTTGGACGTCTTGGCGTCGCCCGTGGAACCCTCGACGTTCTCGACGTAGTTGAAGCACCAGCTCCACTGGAAGCCGACCACGTTGACCGTGACGTCGGGCTTCTTCTCGAGCTTCAGCAGCTCGGATTCGTCGCGGGCCGTGAAGTAGAAGAACACCGAGACGATGATGAGGGGGACCACCGTGTACAACGCCTCGATGGGCATGTTGTACCGGGTCTGCGGAGGTACCTCGACCTTGGTGCGGCTGCGCCGGTGGAAGAAAGCACTCCACAGGATCAGGCCCCACACCAGCACGCCGACGGCGAGCGCGGCCGCCCAGGACCCCTGCCACAGGGAGAGGATCCGCGGAGCCTCTTCCGTCGTGGGGGTGGGCATGCCAAGGCGGGGGAAGTCCTCCCATGTGCAACCGGTGGCGGTCGCCAGGACCAGGCCCGCGGTCAGTGCCTGCAGCAGCTTCCGCCGCATCGGGCGCCGCGGCTTGGGGGTACCGCCCACGCCTTCCAGGCCGTGGGGGAGGTCGGAGCCGTTGGGACTCACGTAGCGCCTTCCCGAGAGTCTCGCCCGCGCTGTTCGGCTGCGGCCTGCCCTTCTCGCCGGTCGGTCGCCGCCCTGCGTCGGGCAGGGGTTTGGATGTTTATGCGGACCAAACCCTAGCCGACGCCCTCCGAGGGGTCGCGGGGAGGGGTGCCGTACGCGCCGCGGGTTACGTCGAGCGCCTCGTCATCCGGGGGTACGGGCGTCGTGGCGGCTGGGCGTCGTCGTGGTCGATCGCGCAGTTCCCCGCGTCCCTGAGGGGGTTAGCGTTGCCGTGTGTCCTACTTCGATGCTGCTTCCGGTGCTCCTCTCCACCCTGTTGCCCGTCAGGCTCTGCTGGCGTCGCTGGACGACGGGTGGGCGGATCCGGCGCGGCTGTACAAGGAAGGGCGGCGGGCTCGGCTGTTGCTCGACGCCGCCCGGGAGGCGGCCGCCGAGGCCGTGGGATGCCGGCCCGACGAGCTCGTGTTCACCCCGTCCGGGACCGCGGCGGTGCACACCGGGATGGCGGGGGCGCTGGCAGGCAGACGGCGCACCGGGCATCACCTGATCGTGTCAGCGGTCGAACACTCTTCTGTACTCCATGCGGCGGAAGTTCACCGGGACGGCGGCGGCACGGTCACCGAGGTCCCGGTGGACCGCACAGGTGCCGTACGCCCGTCCGAGTTCGCCGGGGCGCTGCGGCCGGACACCGCGCTGGCCTGTCTGCAGTCCGCCAACCACGAGGTGGGCACCCTCCAGCCGGTGGCCGAGGCGGCGGAGGCCTGCCGGGCCGCCGGGGTGCCGCTGCTGGTGGACGCGGCGCAGTCGCTGGGCTGGGGTCCGGTGGAAGGCGACTGGTCGCTGCTCGCGGCGAGCGCCCACAAGTGGGGCGGGCCCTCGGGGGTGGGTCTGCTTGCCGTGCGCAAGGGGGTTCGGTTCGCGCCCCAAGGGCCGCGGGACGAGCGGGAGTCGGGGCGGGTGCCCGGGTTCGGGAATCTCCCCGCGATCGTGGCCGCGGCGGCGTCGCTGCGGGCGGTGCGGGCGGAGGCCGCCCAGGAGGCGGCCCGGCTGCGTGAACTGACGGACCGCATCCGGGCGCGGGTGCCTGAGCTGGTGCCGGACGTGGAGGTGGTCGGGGACCCGGAGCGGCGGCTGCCGGGCGTGGTCACCTTCTCCTGTCTCTATGTCGACGGGGAGACCGTGCTGCACGAGCTGGACCGGGCCGGGTTCTCCGTGTCGTCCGGCTCGTCCTGCACCAGCAGCACGCTGACGCCCAGCCATGTGCTGAGGGCGATGGGCGTGCTCAGCGAGGGCAACGTCCGGGTCTCACTGCCGCCGGGCGCCGAGGAGGAGGACGTGGAGCGCTTCCTCGACGTGCTGCCGGGGGTGGTCGCCGGGGTGCGGGAGAAGCTGGGCGCGCCGGTGTCCCGTACGGAGACCGTCACACGGGAGCGGGACGAGGCGCTGGTGGTGGACGCACTGGGGCGGCGCTGCCCGATCCCGGTGATCGAGCTGGCCAAGGTGATCGGCGACGTGCCGGTGGGCGGTCTGGTGCGGGTCCTCGCCGACGACGAGGCGGCCCGGCTCGACATCCCCGCGTGGTGCGAGATGCGCGGCCAGGAGTACGTCGGCGAGCAGCCGGCGGACCGGGGCGCGGCCTACGTGGTCCGCCGGCTGTCGTGAGGTGACCGGGGCCGGCCTCAGCCGAGGTGCTCGCGCACCTCGGTGGCGGCGTCGTCGCCGTAGGCCTTGGTGAAGCGCTCCATGAAGTGACCGCGGCGCAGCTGGTACTCCTGGGTGCCGACGGTCTCGATGACGAGGGTCGCCAGCATGCAGCCGACCTGCGCGGCGCGCTCCAGCGAGACGCCCCACGCCAGGCCGGACAGGAAGCCGGCGCGGAAGGCGTCGCCGACGCCGGTGGGGTCGGCCTTGCGCTCCTCGTCGGGGCAGGCGACCTCGATGGTCTCCTCGCCGGCCCGCTCGATGCGCACGCCGCGCGCGCCGAGGGTGGTGACCCGGTGGCCGACCTTGGCGAGGATCTCCTCGTCGCTCCAGCCGGTCTTGGTCTCGATGAGCCCCTTCTCGTACTCGTTGGAGAAGAGGTAGGTCGCCCCTTCCAGCAGTATCCGGATCTCCTCGCCGTTCATACGGGCGATCTGCTGGGAGAAGTCGGCGGCGAACGGGATGCCCCGCGAGCGGCACTCCTCGGTGTGCCGGAGCATCGCCTCCGGGTCGTCGGCGCCGATGGACACCAGGTCGAGGCCGCCCACGCGGTCGGCGACGGTCTTCAGCTCGATCAGCCGCGCCTCGCTCATGGCGCCCGTGTAGAAGGAGCCGATCTGGTTGTGGTCGGCGTCCGTGGTGCACACGAAGCGGGCGGTGTGCAGCGTGTCGGAGATGCGGACGGAGTCGGTGTCGACGCCGTGCCGCTCCAGCCAGGCACGGTACTCGTCGAAGTCGAAGCCGGCGGCGCCGACCAGGATCGGGCGGGTGCCCAGCTGGCCCATGCCGAAGGCGATGTTCGCGCCCACCCCGCCGCGTCGCACGTCGAGGTTGTCGACCAGGAAGGACAGCGAGACCGTGTGCAGCTGGTCCGCGACGAGCTGGTCGGCGAACCGGCCGGGGAAGGTCATGAGGTGGTCGGTGGCGATGGAGCCGGTGACTGCGATGCGCACGGCGTGGATTCTCCTGAGGGAGGGGGTTTGACACTTCACGCTACCGGGTGGGGACGGCCCGTAGAAGCAGCCGAAACTACCCGATAGTAGCTCTTTCCTGGCGGCTGTCGGCGTGCATACGGTGCGAACATGACGAACATCAAGGTCCACGCCCCCGCTCCGGTCGACCTCGAGGGCGACTTGACCTCGCTGCGCGGTGACTGCGCCCGGATGGTCCCGCACTGGGCGGCGCCCGAGCGGACGGCGGCCCGGCCGGTGTCGCCCTCCCTGATCCACGGGGTGGACGTGCCGCCCTCCTCGGCGCGGATGCTCGACGCCATGTCCGACTACGGCGACTGAGCGAACGCGGGGAACCGCGCGCTCCCCCACTGCGTCCCATCGCTGTCCCCCGTAGAGGGGATGCGGGATACGAACCCTCGGCAGCCCGGGTGCGACCGGGCAGGGTCCGCATGGGACAGCTGTGCAGGCGAAGGAGCGATGCGGTGAACACCGAGCGACCCGACCACGACGACGAGCGGCGCTCCGTCTCGGGCGACGCGCCCGACACGGAGGGCGCACGGCCGCGCACCACCTCCTCGGAGGCGGCCGCCTCCGGCACGGACGCCGTGGAGACGCGTGGCGCGGCGGCCGAGGACACGGAGGGCTCCGGGACATCCGGCCCGGCCGAAGACGCGGGGCCCGAGGCCGGGGACGCCGGGGCCGGGGACGTCGGCGCGGCCGGGGAGCACGGCCCGGCCGAAGACGCCGGGGACGCTGGGCCCGAGGCCGGGGACCTCACGCGGGCAGGTGAAAGCGGCACGGCCGATCGGCCGCGGGAGAAGCAGGACGGCCCCGCCGAGGCCCGGGCGAGCGTGAACGCCGACGGACAGCTCCCGGCCGCGCCCGGCGACACCGCCGCCGGTGCGGAAGGGGCCGGACCGAGGGCGGCGGACGCCGACGCCTCCGTGCCTTCGGGGCTGACGAAGCCGGAAGCGACCGGCCCGCACGACACCGACGCGTCCCGGACCGGACAGGCCGGGGACGACGCGTCCACGCCGGCCGACGCGCCCGCGAGCACCGGCGCCACCGAACCCCCCACCCCGCCGGCCGGCGACGAACACGCGTACACCGCTCCCGAGCCCGTGGTCGGCGGGAGCCGGGACGCGGACCGTGGGTCCGAGGGGCCGGTCCGTCGGCGCACGCCCGCGTTGGTCGCTTCCGTCGCCGCCGCCGTGCTGCTGGTCGGTGGCGGCGGGGCGTATCTCGCGGCCGGGACGGCCGGGGATTCCGGGGGCGGCGCGACGCCGGGGGCGAACGGCGACACCACTCCCCCGCCGCTCGCCCTGGACGGCTACTCCGAGAGCGGCCCGAACGGCATCGCGCCGGGCGAGCCCAACCCGTACGGCGCGACCTACCGCGCCGAGGGCGCCCTCCCCGGCGGTCCGGACGCGGCGCCCGTGTTCCACGCGCGGGGCCGGGTCACCGAGGACCGGGTGGTCGCGCTGGCCGAGGCGCTCGGGGTCGAGGGCCGGCCGGTGGCCGAGGGCGGCTCCTGGCGTATCGGCGGCCAGGACGGCTCGGGTCCGACCCTGCGCGTCGACCAGCAGGCCCCCGGCACCTGGACGTTCAGCCGGAACATCCCCGGCAGCGACAACTGCAAGGGCGCCACCTGCAAGGCCCCGACCGGTGCCGGGACGACCGCGGTGAGCGAGGAAGCCGCGAAGAAGGCCGCCGCGCCCGTGCTGAAGTCGGTGGGCCAGGACGACGCCAAGCTGGACGCGGGCCAGGTGCTGGACGGCAGCCGCGTGGTGAACGCCGAGCCGGAGGTCGGCGGGCTGCCGACGTACGGCTGGACGACCGGCGTGGTCGTCGGGGCGAGCGGCGAGGTCGTCGGCGGCAGCGGGCGGCTCGCGGAACCGGTGAAGGGCGACGAGTACCCGGTGGTGAGCGCCCAGGAGGCGCTGGACGCGATGAACGGGGCGCCCGGCGCCGGCGACCGGGTGGAGATCGGCGGCTGTGCCACCCCCGTACCGCTGGACGAGGGGCAGCAGCAGGAGGAGCCCTGCGCCCCGGCGAAGCCGGCCGGTGACACCGTCGCGGTCGACGGGGCGGTGTTCGGGCTGGCCGCGCACTCGGTGGACGGGCGTCCCGCGCTGGTGCCGTCATGGCTGTTCGAGGTGCGCCCGGCGGGGTCCGACAACCCGTTCACGGTGACGCATCCGGCGGTTGAGCCGGAGTTCCTCGCCGCGCCGACGGGGTCCGGGGAGCGTCCGGGGGATGAGCCGTCGGGCCCCGGTGACGAGCCGACGTCCGCGCCGGCCACCCGTGACGTCGAGGTGGAGGGCTACACGGCCGAGGGCGACGAGCTGACCGTGACGTTCACGGGCGGCGTCTGCGCCGACTACAAGGCGACGGCGAGCGAGAGCGGCGGAAAGGTCACCGTGCGGGTGACCGAGACGCCCTGGCCGGACAAGGTGTGCATCCTGATCGCGAAGCAGTACGAGCAGACGCTGCGGCTGGACGCCCCGCTGGGCGACCGCCAGGTGGTGGCGGCGGACGGCGAGCCGGTGCCGCTGCACAAGGGCGGCGCCCGCCTGCCCGCACCACCCGCCGCCCGCTGAACAGCGCACGCGCGCATGACGAAGGCGGCGGACCCGTGGTCACGGGTCCGCCGCCTTCGTCATGCGGTCCGCCGGGCGGACCGGCGGTGCTCAGCTGAAGGAGTCGCCGCAGGCGCAGGAGCCCGTGGCGTTCGGGTTGTCGATCGTGAAGCCCTGCTTCTCGATGGTGTCGACGAAGTCGATGGTGGCGCCGCCCAGGTACGGGGCGCTCATGCGGTCGGTGACGACCTTCACACCGCCGAAGTCCTTCACCACGTCGCCGTCGAGCGAGCGCTCGTCGAAGAAGAGCTGGTAGCGCAGGCCGGAGCAGCCGCCGGGCTGGACGGCGACGCGCAGGGCGAGGTCGTCACGGCCTTCCTGGTCGAGCAGGGCCTTGACCTTGGACGCGGCGGCGTCGGTCAGGACGATGCCGTCGGTGACGGTGGTGGTCTCGTCCGATACGGACATCTACATCTCTCCCGGGTTGTACGGAGACTGCTTGCCGACGGTTGCAACCGGCGGGACCGCGGATTCATTCCGGGCCGGGCGCGTGATTTCCTCGCCTCGCTCTTCATGCTCGCACACGCGGTGCGGAGCGGAAACCGTCGCTTGCGGGGGCCCGTGGGGATGTACGAGCGGCCGCCGGGATTCACGTCACATGGACGCTATGGCCATCGTCAAAGTGACGTGAACCGGTTATGATAGATAGCGTCAAATCGACGAGAAGTCGCCAGAACAGAAAGGGTGCGTGTCGTGACCACCGCCCAGACCCCGGAGCTCGACGTCCAGCCGACGCCTCTCGCCCTGCTGCTCCTCGGCCGCGAGGCCGACCCGAGGAGCGAGCGCGGTGTGGAATGCCCCGGCGACCTCCCCTCCCCGTCCGACCCGGACCTGGTGGAGCGCGCCCGCGCGGCCAAGGAGAAGCTCGGGGACAAGGTCTTCGTCCTCGGCCACCACTACCAGCGTGACGAGGTCATCCAGTTCGCCGACGTCACGGGCGACTCCTTCAAGCTGGCGCGGGACGCCGCCGCGCGTCCCCAGGCCGAGTACATCGTGTTCTGCGGTGTGCACTTCATGGCCGAGTCCGCCGACATCCTCACCGGCGACGACCAGAAGGTGGTCCTCCCCGACCTCGCGGCCGGCTGCTCCATGGCGGACATGGCCACCGCCGAGCAGGTCGCCGAGTGCTGGGACGTGCTGACCGATGCCGGGATCGCCGAGCAGGTCGTCCCCGTCTCGTACATGAACTCCTCCGCCGACATCAAGGCCTTCACCGGCAAGCACGGCGGCACGATATGCACCTCGTCCAACGCGAAGCGCGCCCTGGACTGGGCGTTCGAGCAGGGCGAGAAGGTCCTCTTCCTCCCCGACCAGCACCTGGGCCGCAACACGGCGGTGCGGGACATGGGCATGTCGCTGGAGGACTGCGTCGTCTACAACCCGCACAAGCCGAACGGCGGCCTGACCGCCGAGGAGCTGCGCGCCGCGAAGATGATCCTGTGGCGCGGCCACTGCTCGGTGCACGGCCGCTTCAGCCTGGACTCGGTGAACGAGGTCCGTGAGCGCATCCCGGGCGTCAACGTCCTGGTGCACCCCGAGTGCCGCCACGAGGTCGTGGCCGCGGCCGACTACGTCGGCTCGACCGAGTACATCATCAAGACGCTGGAGGCCGCCCCGGCCGGCTCCAAGTGGGCCATCGGCACCGAGCTGAACCTCGTCCGGCGCCTGGCGAACCGTTTCGCGTCCGAGGACAAGGAGATCGTGTTCCTCGACCGCACGGTCTGCTTCTGCTCCACGATGAACCGCATCGACCTCCCCCACCTGGTGTGGGCCCTGGAGTCCCTCGCCGAGGGCAACCTGGTCAACCGCATCGAGGTGGACAAGGAGACGGAGGCGTTCGCCAAGCTCGCCCTGGAGCGCATGCTGGCCCTGCCGTAGCCGGCCGCCGCCCCGCCCTCACCCCGGCACGGGCTCCCGGTCGGGGTGGGCGGGGTCGAGCGTGAACAGACCGCCCTCGTACGTGGTGACGACCAGGGCGCCGTCGTTCAGCAGCACCTGTGACGACTCCCGGCCCACGTTCACCGCCCGCCGGGCACGCGGCAGGGTCTCCCACAGCAGGGTGCCCTTCGTGGCGTCGAGGGCGGCGACCCGGCCGCTGGCGGTGGAGAGGTGGACCGTCCGGGCACGCGGGTCGTGGGTGACGCCGGAGGGCTGCTCCAGGCTGGTCCGGGTGGTCCACAGCCGTGCGCCGGTCCGGGCCGACACGGCGGTGAGCCGGCCGGAGGACGAGGTGCACCACAGGACGCCGTTCGCGAGCGTCACGTCTCCTTCGAGCTCGTGCGCGAGCCGGGTCGTGGTGGAGCGGCCCGTGGTGATGTCGACCAGCCGGATGCGCGTGTACGCGTCCCTCTCGTCCTCGGACCGGTCGAGCAGGAGGACGCGCCCGCCGAGCGATCCGAGGAGCTCGGAGTCGTAGGGCACCTCGGCGGTGTGCGCCGTGCCGTCGGTTCCGTCCAGGGCCAGGAGCACCCGGCTCTTCGCGGGCGCCTGGCCCGGCCCGCACAGCAGGAGGGCGTCGGCGCGGGAGCCCGCCCATTCGCAGTACTGCCCTTCCGGCAGCGCGGCCGTCCAATGCTCGGCGCCGGTACGTGCCGAGCGGGCGACGAGCGACCGGCCGTTGTCGTCGTCCGGGGCGACCACGAGGTCGCCGTGGAGGTGAGCGCGGGCCTGACTGGCGTTCAGGCCGCGGTGCCACAGGCGCTTCCCGGTGCGCGCGTCGAGGGCGCTGACCGAGGTCCGGATCTCTCCGTCCTGGCTGGGGAGGTACTGCTGCTCGACCACCACCGTGCCGTCCGCGACCCCGAGTACGGAGAAGGCGAACTCGCCTTCGCCCAGGGCGGAGGGCACCCCGTCGGCGCGCCAGACGACCCGCCCGGTGAACGCGTCGATCCGCAGGGGCAGTGTCCCGTCCCCCGCGCAGAACACGGCGTTCCCGTCAGCCGCACACTGCGGGGCGGAGAAGCCGCCCAGCCCGGCCACGTCGGACGCCCGTCGTACCCCGCTCGCCGCTGTCGCCTCCACCGTCGTCTGCCACGGCCGCCAGCCGTCCGGCGGGGCGGCCCACCGCGAGGACGCGGCGACGTCCGTGCCCTTCCGGCGGCCGTCGTCCCCGGGGCCGGAGAGGACGTAGGCCGTCAGCCCGAGGGCGAGCGCGACGGCGGTCCCGGCCACGGCCCACAGTCTGCGGGCACGGCCCCTGCGGGCGGGCGGCTCCGAGGCGGACAGGGCGTCGGAGCCGGTGTCGGGGGCTCCGGCGGGCTGTGTCCGTACGGTGGCCAGCTCGCCGGTGCGCAGCCGGACCGTGGCGCTCTCCTCGTCGCCGCTCTCCGGCAGCGCGGCCATGAACCCGGTTGCCAGGGAGCCCGGTTCAGGCCGCTCACCGGGGTCCTTGGCCAGGCAGCGCTCCAGGACCGGGCGCAGCTGGTCCGGCACGTCGTCCAGGACCGGGTCGTCGTGGACCACCCGGTAGGCCGTCAGATAAGGGCTGTCCGCGTCGAAGGGGCCGCGGCCGGTGGCGGCGAAGACGATCAGGGCGCCCAGGGAGAACACGTCGGAGGCGGGGCCCACCGAGCGGGCGTCGGTCAGCTGCTCCGGGGACATGAACGGCGGGGTGCCGATCATCTGGCCGGTCTCGGTGAGGGTGTTGTGGTTCTCGGCCGCGCGCGAGATGCCGAAGTCGATGACGCGGGGGCCGTCGGGGGCCATCAGCACGTTGGCGGGCTTGAGATCGCGGTGGACGACCCCGGCGCGATGGATGTCCCGCAGCGCCTCCACCAGGCCGAGCGCCAGCCGTCGCAGCTCGGTGCGGTTCAGCGGGCCCTCGTCGCGGATCCGCGCGGCGAGCGAGGGACCGGGCACGTACTGGGTCGCCATCCAGGGGCGTTCGGCGTCCGGGTCGGCGTCCACGACAGGGGCGGTGAAGACGCCGCTCACCTTGCGGACAGCGGCGATCTCCCGGCGGAAACGGGTCCGGAAGACGGGGTCCTCGGCGTACTGGGCGTGCACCACCTTCACGGCGACCTCGCGGCCGGACCGCGATCTGCCCCGGTAGACGGCCCCCATGCCGCCGGCGCCGAGCCGGTCCAGCAGCCGGTATCCACCGACCGACTTCGGGTCGTCCTTGCGCAGCGGCACCCCGAGCCCCTCCCCCGTGAGCCAGTTCGAGGCCCCAGCATATGTAACGGCGGGACGGCGACGGCCGGGCCCGAACCGGTTGTTCCGGTTCGGGCCCGGCCGTCACGGGTCACGCGGTCAGACGGACGCGGGCCGCGTCTCGTCGGAGGAGGCGTCCGGCGCGGGCGCCGGCTGCTCGGGCAGGCCCGCCTTGCCGGCCCGCTTCTCCGCGCGCTTCTTCGCCCGGCGCTCCTTGCGGAGCTCCAGCATCGCGTAGAGCGTCGGGACCAGGAGCAGGGTGAGCAGGGTCGACGTGATCAGGCCGCCGATCACCACGACCGCGAGCGGCTGGGCGATGAAGCCGCCCTCGCCGGTGACGCCGAGCGCCATCGGGAGCAGGGCGAAGATCGTCGCCAGGGCCGTCATGAGGATCGGGCGCAGACGGTGGCGGCCGCCCTCGATCACGGCCTCGATGATGCCGTGCCCCTGCGCGCGGTACTGGTTGATCAGGTCGATGAGCACGATCGCGTTGGTGACCACGATGCCGATCAGCATCAGCATGCCGATCATCGCGGGGACGCCCATCGGGGTGCCGGTGATCAGCAGCAGGCCGAGCGCACCGGTCGCCGCGAACGGCACGGACACCAGCAGGATCAGCGGCTGGGCCAGCGAACGGAAGGCGCCGACCAGCAGCATGAACACGATGGCGATGGCGGCCAGCATGGCCAGGCCCAGGTTGACGAAGGCCTCGTCCTGGTCCGCGGTCACACCGCCGATCTCGGCCGTGGCGCCGGCGGGCAGCGTCAGCTCGTCGAGCTTCTTCTGCAGGGCCGTGCCCACGGCGCCCGTGTTCTCGTCGAGCGGGCGGGCGGTGACGGTGGCCGCGCGCTGGCCGTCGATCCGGGTCATGGAGACCGGGCCGTCGACCTGCCGGACGGTGGCGATGTCACCCAGCTTCACCGGGCCGAGGGGCAGAGTAAGCAGCTGCTCCACGGTGGTGGCGGGCCGCGCCGAGCGGATCACGATTTCCCGCTCGGTGTCGTCGAGGACCGCCTTGGCGGCCGGGGTGCCCTTCACCGACTGGGCGACGGCCATCCCGAGGGTCTGGGCGTCGAAACCGGCCGCGGCCGCCTTGTCGTTCGGCGTGACCGAGATGCGGGGCACGCTCTGCGCCAGGTCGCTGGTGACGTCGGTGACGTCGTCCAGCGAGGCCACCGCGTCGCGGACCTGCTCGGTCGCCTTGCGCAGCACCTGCGCGTCGGCCGCCTTGACGGTCACGCTGAGGTCCTGGCTGCCGAAACCGTCACCGGCCGCCACCTTGGCGGTGCCGATGCCGTCGAGCTCCGCCAGCCCCTTCTCGATGCCGTCCCGCACGTCGTCGGAGGACGCGGAGTCCTCCAGCATGACCTGGTAGCTCGCCTGGTTGGTGTCGGTGCCGCCGCCGAAGGCCGCCATGAAGCCTGACGAACCGATGGTCACCTGGTAGTCCTCGACGCCCTCGGTGCCGGCGAGCAGCTTCTCGACCTTCTTCACCTGGGCGTCGGTGGCGGCCAGGCTGGTGCCCGGCTTCAGCTTCTGCTGGACCGAGAGGACCTGCTGCTCCCCCGCGTCGAAGAAGTTGGTCTTCAGCAGCGGGGCCATCGCGAGGGTGGCGAGCAGCACGACGACGGCGATGGCGACGCTGGCCAGCCGACGCCGGGTGGCGAACCGCAGCACCGGCACGTACGCGCGCTGCAGGCGGCTCCTGGCCTCCTTCTCCTCCGCCAGCCGACGGGCCTCCTCGGCGTCCTCCGGGGTGCCCTTCGGCGGCCGCAGGAACCAGTACGACAGCACCGGGACGACCGTCAGCGACACCAGCAGGGACGCCAGCAGCGCGGCGGTGACGGTGAGGCTGAAGGAGCCGAACAGCTCGCCCACCATGCCGCCGACCAGGCCGATCGGCAGGAACACGGCGACGGTGGTGAGGGTGGCGGAGGTGACCGCGCCGGCCACCTCTCGCACCGCGTTCATGATCGCGGCCTGGCGTTCCTCGCCGTAGCCGAGGTGCCGTTTGATGTTCTCCAGGACGACGATGGAGTCGTCGACGACCCGGCCGATGGCGATGGTCAGGCCGCCCAGGGTCAGCATGTTGAGGGACAGGTCGCGGGTCCACAGCACGATCAGCGCGAGCACCACCGACAGCGGGATGGACACGGCGGTGACGAGGGTGGAACGGACCGACGCGAGGAAGACCAGGATCACCAGCACGGCGAAGAGCAGGCCGAGCGCGCCTTCGGTGGTGAGGCCGTCGATGGCCTTGGAGACCGCGGGGCCCTGGTCGGCGACGACGGTGAGGGTGGCGCCCTTGCCGAGGTCCTCGCGCAGTCCGGGCAGCTTCTTCTCGACGGCCTCGGAGATGGCGACCGCGCTGCCGTCGTGGTCCATGGTGGCCATGACGGCGAGGCTGGGCCTGCCGTTGGTCCGGGTGAGGGAGTCGGAGGCCGCCTCCTCCTGCCGGACGGTGGCGACGTCGCCCAGGCGGACCGGCTTGCCCTCGCCGGGGCCCGCCGTGACCATCAGGTCCTGGATCTGGCGCACGGAGGTGAAACCGCCGCCGACCTGGACGGTGCGGTTGGCGCCGTTCTCGTCGAAGGAGCCCGCCGGGACGGTGGCACCGCCCGCCTGCAGGGCCTGCGCGACGGAAGCGCCGGTCAGGCCCGCCCTGGCGAGCTTCGCCTCGTCGGGGACGACGGTGACCTGGACGTCGCGCACGCCGTCCACCAGGACCTGGCCGACGCCCTCGATGCCCTTCAGCGCGGGCACCACCGTGCGGTCCAGCTGGTCGGCGAGCGCCTGCTGGTCCTTGTCGGAGGTGACGGCGAGGACCACGGCCGGGAGGTCGTCCGTGGATCCGGCGACGACCTGCGGGTCCACCCCGGACGGCAGGCGGGCGCCGGCCCGGTTGACGGCCTGCTGCACGTCGGCGACGAGCTGCTGGGAGTTGTTGCCGTAGTCGAAGGACGCCATGATCACGGCGTTGCCCTCGCTCGCCTTCGAGGTGACGCCGGAGATGCCGTCGACGGCCTCCAGGCTGTCCTCGATGGGTTCGACGACCTGCTTCTCCACCACGTCCGGGGAGGCGCCCTGGTAGGGGGCGATCACGGAGACCATGGGCAGTTCGATGGTGGGCAGGAGCTGCTGCTTGAGCTGGGGTATCGCGATCGCCCCGAAGACGAGCGCGATGATCGACATCAGTCCGATCAGCGCCCGTTGCGCGAGGCTGAATCTGGACAGCCAGGACATGGGTCAGGGTCTCTTTTCCGTCGAGCGGCGAAGGTCCGGCAGACGGGCGCGCGCACAGTGGGCGGCCCGCTCTACACCCTGGGCCATGGCCCGGGGCCGATCCGTGGTCCCGAGGTCCGATTCTTCACACGGCGCCTACTCCCGCCGCAGTACTCCCCGCTACGCCTGGTCCGTCCTCGGACGGACCAGGCCGGACTCGTAGGCGATGACCACGAGCTGGGCCCGGTCGCGGGCGCCCAGCTTGGCCATGGCGCGGTTGACGTGGGTCTTCACGGTGAGCGGGCTGACCTCGAGGCGCTCGGCGATCTCGTCGTTGGAGTGGCCGCCCGCGACCTGGACCAGCACCTCCCGCTCCCGCACGGTGAGCGAGTCGAGCCGCTCGGCGCGCTCGGGGTCGCCGTCGGGGCCGGGCGGGCCGTCCTGGGCGAGGAACCGGGCGATCAGGCCCTTGGTGGCCTGCGGGGACAGCAGCGCCTCTCCCCCGGCGGCGATACGGACGGCGCCCAGCATCTCGTCGGGCTCGGAGCCCTTGCCCAGGAAGCCGGACGCGCCGGCCCGCAGCGACTGCACCACGTAGTCGTCGACCTCGAACGTCGTCAGTATGACCACCCGCACCCCGTCGAGCGCGGGGTCGGCGCTGATCTCACGGGTGGCGGCGAGCCCGTCGGTGCCGGGCATGCGGATGTCCATGAGGACCACGTCGGGGCGGTGTTCGCGCGCCAGCCGGACGGCCTCGGCGCCGTCGGACGCCTCGCCGACGACCTCCATGTCCGGCTCGGAGTCGACGAGGACGCGGAAGGCGCTGCGCAGCAGGGCCTGGTCGTCGGCGAGCAGGACGCGGATCGTCATGCGGGCTCCAGCGGGGCGTCGGTCACGGGCGGCCGCCGGGGGCGGCGGAGGTGCGGGGCTCGACGGGAAGGATCGCATGCACGCGGAAGCCGCCCCCGTAGCGGGGGCCGGTGGTCAGGGTGCCGCGCAGGGCGGTGACGCGTTCGCGCATGCCGAGCAGTCCGTGCCCGCCGCCGGGCGCGGGGTGATGTCCGTCGTCGTTGCCGTCGTCGAGCACGGTGACCTCGATGTGCGGTCCGACGCGTACGACGCTGACCTCGGCGCGCGCGCCGGTCCCGGCGTGCTTCTGCACGTTGGTCAGTGCCTCCTGGATGATCCGGTACGCGGCCAGGTCGACGGCCGCGGGCAGTTCGGTGCCCTGGTCGGCGCGGGCGACCTCGACCCGGAGTCCGGCGTTGCGGAACGTGGCGGCGAGTTCGTCGAGGCGGTCGAGTCCCGGTGCGGGCTCGGTGGGCGCCTCCGGGTCGCCGGACTGCCGCAGCAGGCCGACGGTGGCGCGCAGTTCGCCGAGCGCGTGGCGGCTGGCCTCACGGACGTGGGCGAGGGCCTCCTTGGCCTGGTCGGGGCGTTTGTCCATGACGTGGGCGGCGACCCCGGCCTGCACGTTGACCAGGGCGATGTGGTGGGCGACCACGTCGTGCAGGTCGCGGGCGATGCGCAGCCGCTCCTCGGCGACGCGGCGACGGGCCTCCTCCTCGCGGGTGCGTTCGGCGCGTTCGGCCCGCTCGCGGATGGCCTGGACGAAGGCGCGGCGGCTGCGGACGGCGTCTCCGGCGGTGGCGCCGATGCCGGTCCAGGCGAGGATCGCCAGGTTCTCCTGGGCGTACCAGGGCAGGGGCCCCGCGGCCATCGCGGCGCCGGTGAGGACGGTCATGGTGAGCAGGCCGAGCCGCCAGGTGGTGGGGCGGTCGGTGGAGGCGGCGACGGTGTAGAGGGCGATCACCGCGCACATGGCGACGGGGGTGCGCGGGTCGCCGGTGACGGACTCGACGACGGAGAGGCCGCCCGTGACGCCGAGCACCGTCCGCGGGGCGCGGCGGCGGAAGACGAGCGCGGCGGCGCCGAGCGTCATCAGGACCAGGCTGAGCGGGTCGGGGGTGCGCAGCCCCCAGCTGACCCCGTCGGGGTCGTGCGGTTCGACGAAGGACCCGGCGACCATGCACAGCAGGACGCCGACGGCCAGCACCGTGTCCACGGCGGCCGGGTGGGCCCGCGCCCGGCAGCGGGCGCGTGTCAGGGTGCTCACGGCTGGTTGCGGTGACCGGGGCGGACGCCCGTGCGGCGCGGCCCCGGCTCCCCCCTCTCTGCGGACTGCCTTGTCGCTGACGGCGGACCCGGTCGGTCCCGGGGACGTCTCAGGTCCCCGGGATGAGGCCGTCGTCGGTGAGGAGGCCGCGGACCTCCTCGAGGGTGGCGTCGGGGGACGGGAGGATGAGGTCGGACGGCTCCAGGGAGTCGTCCGGCAGCGGCTCGCCCAGCTCGTGCACCTTGTCGAGCAGTGCCTGGAGCGTGGTGCGGAAGCCGGGCCCGTCGCCGTTCTCCATCTCGGCGAGCAGTTCCTCGTCCAGCTTGTTCAGCTCGGGCAGCCTGCTCTCCTCCAGCGTCAGCTGCCCCTCCCCCATGATCCGTACGATCATGTCGCCCTCCTCGGCGTGGGCTACTGCTTGTCGAAGCGCGGGGTGTCCTGCGGCTGCTGCTGGGCCTGCGGCTGCGCCTGGCCCTGGCCGCCCTCGATGGCCTGCCGGTCGCCGGAGGAGCCTCCGGCCAGCTCGGCCTTCATGCGCTGCAGTTCGAGCTCCACGTCCGTGCCCCCGGAGAGGCGGTCCAGCTCGGCCTGGATGTCGTCCTTGTGCATGCCGGACTGGTCGTCGAGGGCCCCGGAGGCGAGCAGCTCGTCGATGGCGCCGGCCCGCGCCTGGAGCTGGGCGGTCTTGTCCTCGGCCCGCTGGATGGCCAGGCCGACGTCGCCCATCTCCTCGGAGATGCCGGAGAAGGCCTCGCCGATCCGGGTCTGCGCCTGGGCGGCGGTGTAGGTGGCCTTGATGGTCTCCTTCTTGGTGCGGAAGGCGTCCACCTTGGCCTGGAGGCGCTGCGCGGCCAGCGTCAGCTTCTCCTCCTCGCCCTGGAGCGTGGCGTGCTGCGTCTCCAGGTCGGTCACCTGCTGCTGCAGCGCGGAGCGGCGGGAGAGAGCCTCGCGCGCCAGGTCCTCACGGCCGAGCGCGAGCGCCTTTCGGCCCTGGTCCTCCAGCTTGCCCGACTGGGACTGGAGCTGGTTGAGCTGGAGCTCCAGGCGCTTGCGGCTGGTCGCCACGTCGGCGACGCCCCTGCGGACCTTCTGGAGCAGCTCCAGCTGCTTCTGGTACGAGTAATCGAGGGTCTCGCGCGGGTCCTCGGCCCGGTCAAGGGCCTTGTTCGCCTTCGCGCGGAAGATCATCCCCATACGCTTCATGACACCGCTCATGGGCTTCGCGCGCCCCCTTCTGACGGACTCCAGCTCCAGTGACTGCCTCAGAACCCACAGTACGGGCCCTGCATCCATTACCGCACTGTTCGGGGACGGATGCGCTCATCCCCAAGGACGACTGAGTACCCTCCTGATCCGGCGTAGGGAGTAGGTGGCTCCCGGGGTGGCGGCCGACGGCCGTCCCGGAGGCCCCCGCTACGTCCCCATCTGTCCTAGGAGAGACGTCCGGTGTTGCCGGATCGTTCCCCGCAGGGCTGTGGTCCAACCCCGGCCACCCCGTACCCTTGGGTTTTGTGTTCCGAAGCCGTGCCAAGGAAGAGAAGGCACCGGGCGCCGACAAGGCGACGGTGACCGACTCCAATCAGCCCCGTCACCCCGAGGCCCCCAAGGGCCGCCCCACGCCCAAGCGCAGCGCGGCCCAGTCGCAGCGCCGCAGCGTGGCCAACACGACGATGTCGCGCAAGGAGGCCTCCAAGCGTCAGCGCGAGGAGCGCCGTGCCGCACTGGAGCGTCAGCGCCAGGCGCTGGCCAGCGGCGACGAGCGGTACCTGCCCGCGCGCGACAAGGGTCCCGTGCGCCGGTTCGCACGTGACTTCGTGGACTCGCGTTTCCACATCGCCGAGTGGTTCCTGCCGATGGCCGTGGTCATCCTCGTGCTCAGCATGGTCCAGGTGGCGCAGCTGCAGAACATCGCGCTGCTGCTGTGGCTGGTCGTCATCGTGATGATCGTGCTCGACTCGGTCGTGACGGGCGTCCGCCTGAAGAAGACGCTCGCCGAGCGCTTCCCGGACGAGAACCGCCGCGGCGCGGTCGCCTACGCGCTGATGCGCACGCTCCAGATGCGCCGGCTGCGGCTGCCCAAGCCTCAGGTGAAGCGCGGGGAGCGGCCCTGAGCACCACCCCGTTCGCGCACGGCACGACGGCGCCGGGTCCGCTCGGCGGGCCCGGCGGGCTGCGTGACGTCGTCCGTGAGGAGCTGGTGGCCCGCCAGCTCGAGGAGCAGATAGTCGCGCGCTTCCCGGTGGGGAAGCGGCTGCGGGTGCTCGACGTGGGCATGGGCCGGGGCGTGCAGGCGCTGCGGCTGGCCCGGGCCGGCCATCAGGTGACGGGCGTCGAGCACGACGCCGCGTCGATCTCGGCGGCCCGGGAGGCGTTCGCCGGGGAGCCCGAGGGCATCCGGGAGCGGATGCGGATCATCGAGGGGCAGGCCGGGGACACCGGTGTGCACTTCCTGCCGGGCAGTTTCGACGTCGTGCTCTGTCATGGCGTGCTCATGGACGACGTGGAGGAGCCGGACGCGCTGCTCGCGGGGGTGGCGCGGATGCTGGCGCCCGGCGGGATGCTGTCGCTTCTCGTGCGCAACGGCGACGCGGCGGCGATGCGCGCGGGTCTGTCCGGCGACTGGGCGGGGGCGCTGGCGGCGTTCTGCCCGCCTACGACGTCGTACGGGCTGAAGCGGCTGACGTCGACGCTCGCGGGGATCGGGGCGCCGCTGCACACCTGGTACGGCGTGCGGGTCTTCACGGACACGGCGGCGGACGACGCGGTGCTGCCGGACGATCTGGACGCGGTGCTCGCCGTCGAGGACCGGGCCGGGCGGACGGACCCGTACCGGGGGGTCGCGGCGCTGCTGCACCTGTGCGGGGTCCGGGGCTGAGGGCTCAGCCCCGGAGAACGCCTGCCGTGGGGACCTCGGTCCCGGTGCCACCGGCCCCCGCGCCGTCCGCTCAGGCGCCTTCGCCGGCGCTTTCGCTCTCCGCCGCCGCGGCCTCGTCCGCGTGCAGGCTCATCGGGCCGTAGATCTCGGTGTCGTCCTCCAGCAGCCGCACCTGGTCGGCGCCGCCCTCCAGGAGTGCCTTCCAGTTCTCCCCGATCCAGGACTCGGCGTCCCCCTGCGTGGTGAACTCCTCAGGCGCCACCGCGGGCTCGACCTGCGTCCCGTCGGCCTTCTCGAACCGCCACGTCCATGCCGCCATGTACGCCTCCCAAGCGTGTGAGCTCACTGCACAGCAGAAGCCGGATCTTGGTCCGGCTCCTGACCAAGAGCGTAGTCGGACGGGCATCGGCTGTGGGGAAAGGTGAGAATCGGGGCGTGGAACTGACTCTGCTCGGCACCGGCGCCCCGGCGGGACTGCCCCGCCCCGACTGTCCCTGCGCGGCGTGCGCGTGCGCGCTCGGACCGGACGCGCGGGCGGCGACGTCGCTGCTGGTGGACGGCGCGCTGCTGCTCGACCTGACCCCCGGCGCGGCCTTCGCGGCGGCCCGTGCGGGACGTTCGCTGGGCGGGGTGCGCCAGGTGCTGCTGTCGCACCCGCACGACGGGCCCGCGGTGGAGGTGCCGGCCGGGCTGCCGCAGCCGGGGCGGGTGCCGGACGGGCGTGAGCTGGCGCTGCTGACGGGACATCGGGTCCGGGCGGTGGCGCTGGACGCGCCCGGCACCGGGTACGCGGTGACCGGCCCTGACGGGCAGCGGCTGCTGTACCTGCCCCCGGGCGGCGCCCCGGCCGGTCTGGAGGCGCCCGCCGAGCCGTACGCGATGGTGGTGCTGGACGTCGTGGGGCGCCCGGACGCGCTGGCCCGGCTGCGGGAGACGGGCGCGGTGGCGCCGACCACGGATGTGATCGCCGTGCACCTGGACCACGACGTGCCGCCGGGCGCCGAGGTACGGCGCCGGCTCGCGGCTGCGGGGGCGCGGGCCGTGCCGGACGGGACGACGCTGGAGGTCGGCGCGTACGAGGACGTGCCCGACGTGCCTCGCCGCACGCTGGTGCTGGGCGGGGCGCGGTCGGGGAAGTCGGTGGAGGCGGAACGGCGCCTGGAATCCTTCCCCGAGGTGCTGTACGTGGCGACCGGCGGCTCGCGCAACGGCGACACGGAGTGGGCGGCGCGGGTCACCACGCACCAGGAGCGGCGGCCGGGGTCCTGGCGCACCGTGGAGACCTGCGACCTGGTGCCCCTGCTGAAGGACGACGGCCCGCCGCTCCTCGTCGACTGCCTCTCGCTGTGGCTGACGGACGCGATGGACGCGGTGGGCGCCTGGGACGACGCGGAGTGGGCGGACGGCGGCGAGCGCGCCCTGCGCGACCGCGTGCGGGCCCTCACCGAAGCGGTCCGCGAGACCCGCCGCACGGTGGTCGCGGTCTCCAACGAGGTCGGCTCCGGGATCGTCCCCGCCACCGCGTCGGGCCGCCGCTACCGCGACGAACTGGGCCGTCTCAACGCGGCGTTCGCGGCGGAGTGCGACCAGGTGCTGCTGGTGGTGGCGGGTCAGGCGCTGGTGCTGCGGGGCTGAGACGGCGACGGGCGGCCGGCCCTGGCACCATCGGCTCGCCGGCACCCGGCGGCGCTCATCCGGAGCCCATGGCCCCAGGCTCGCGCCCCCGGTCATCGGCGCGGCCCGTCGGCGCGCTCGGACCGCGGAGCGACGGCCGGGGCGACCGGGCCGGCTCAGGCCGCCGGGGCGCCCGTGCGAGGGCTGTCGGGCTGCGGCGGGCCGCCCCCGGTGGCCTCGGTGCGCTCCCGCCGTGTCCGCGCCTCGCCGGCCGCGCGCCGTGGCCGTGCCGTCGCCCGCGAGCGGGGCGTCGGCACCGCCCACCACGGCCGCGGGCGGCGCACCCCGCCGAGGGCTCCTGCCCAGGACCGGCGCACGGGCGGAACGCGGCCTGGGCGGGGGTGAGGCGATAGGGGGCGTCGGGGCCGCGGGAGGCGGCGCGACGCCCCGGCGTCACCGCTTCGGTTTGCGGGCGATCAGGCGGTAGGTGTTGGCGAGCGGGGTGTGGCGGGCCAGGGGGGACAGTGCCAGGTCCACCGCCGCCGCCGCGACGACCAGGGGGGTGCCCGCGTGGAGGAGGGCCGTACGCACGCGTCGCTCGGCCGGGGAGGGCGGGATCGCCCGCCAGGGCGTGTCCGGGGCGGGCAGGGCGTGGGAGAGGGCGAGGGCGGCGAGGCCCGCGAGGTCGTGCGGGACGTGGGCGGCGCGGTGGCCGGCGGTGACGATCTCGCAGCCCCGCGCCTGCAGTTCCTCGCGGAGGTTGCGGCGGGGCAGCAGGTGCAGCCGGCGGGGCTGGTCGTAGGGCAGCCACCAGCGGCCGAACAGGGCGGCGTACGCGCAGCGGGGGTCGAGCGCCTCGATCAGCAGATGTCCGCCGGGGCGCAGGGCGTCGAGGGCGGCGTGGAGTTCGGCGCGCGGGTCGGTGGTGCGCTCGAGGTGGTGCAGCAGGCTGACCACGTCGTAGCGGCCGGCCAGCCGGGCCAGCACCCCGGGGTCGGTGAGCGGCCCCACGTACGCCTCCTCGATCCGGCCGAGCTCGCGGGCCTGCTCGACGCGCGGAGTGAGGTCGGTGCCGTCGAACGCGGTGTAGGGGAAGAACTCCCGCGCGGTGTCCGGGAACCGGGCGCGCCCGGTGCCGACGTCCAGCCAGCTCTCCGGTTCGCCGTACGGCAGCATCGCGCGGGCCGTGGCGCGGCGGCGGTGGCGTACGGCGTGCAGGGCGAGGACCCGTTCGGTGGCGGGGTCGCGGGGGGCGCCGCGCACCGCCCGCCGGTAGAAGGCCAGGCCTTCGGGGGTGAGCCGGGGGTTCTGGAAGGTGTGGCCGCAGTCCCGGCACTCGTCGACGGTGAACAGCCCGGGCCGGTGCCGGCGCAGGTCGCCCGTTCTCAGCCGGGTGCGCAGCCGCGCGGAGCCGCACCAGGGGCAGTCGGGGCGGCGCGGTTCGTGCACGCGGGCCGAGCCGTGCGGGGCGGGGAACGCGGTGTCGGGGGCGGTGGCGGACATGGGCGGCTCCCGGCGTGAGGTCGTACGGCACGCGGGTGGCGCGACGTGCGGGGACGGTCGGGGACGGACGGAGGGATCTCCGGCATTCCCGAGCAAAACGTTACGTACGGGAGGCCCTCACGGGGTGGATCACCGCCGGGGTGGCGTGGTGGGGGTGAGGGCGCGAACGCGGGGACGACCGGCACTCCGGCGTGTTCGACTGAGGCCGGTACTGTTCGGCGAATGAGCTCGCTTAATCTCGACGACTTCACCGATCTGATCGAGCGTCCGGACGGCGGGGTGCGCCGCGACGCGGAGGAGCACCGGGCCCGTCTGGTGGTGCCGCCCGGGTCGCTGGGCCGCCTGGACGACCTGGGTGAGTGGCTGGCCGCGGCGCAGTCCTCGGTACCGGTGCGGCCGGTGGAGCGGCCGCGGGTGGTGCTGTTCGCGGGCGACCACGGGATCGCCGGGCGGGAGGTCTCCGCGCGTCCGGCGGGCACCGCCGTGGAGCTGGTGCGGGACGTGCTGGAGGGAGGCCGGCCGGTCTCGGTGCTGGCGCGCCGGCTGGACGTGCCGGTGCGGGTGGTCGACATGGCGCTGGACTGCGACCCGGCGTCGCTGCCCGAGGACGTCGTACGCCACCGGGTGCGGCGCGGCAGCGGGAGCATCGACGTCGAGGACGCTCTGACCCCGGAGGAGGCCGAGGCGGCGTTCCGCGCGGGGATGGCCGTGGCGGACGAGGAGGCCGATTCCGGCACGGACCTGGTGGTGCTGGGCGACGTCAGCGTCGGCGGCACGACCGCGGCGGGCACGCTGGTCGCCGCGTTGTGCGGGACGGACGCGTCGGTGGTGACCGGGCGCGGCGGCCTGCCGATCGACGACCTGGCGTGGATGCGCAAGTGTGCGGCGATCCGGGACGCGTTGCGCCGGGCGCGGCCGGTGCTGGGGGATCAGCTGCGGCTGCTGGCGACGGTGGGCGGGGCGGACCTGACCGCGATGACCGGGTTCCTGCTGCAGAGCGCGGTGCGGAAGGTGCCGGTGCTGCTGGACGGGGTGGTGACGGCGGCGTGCGCGCTGGTGGCGCAGCGGGTGGCGTTCCGGGCGCCGGACTGGTGGCTGGCGTCGCACGCGAGTGGGGAGCCGGGGCAGGCGAAGGCGCTGGACCGGATGGCGCTCGAGCCGGTGCTGCCGCAGGGGGTTTCGGTGGGGGAAGGTGCGGGGGCGTTGCTGGCGTTGCCGTTGGTGCAGGCGGCGGGGGCGCTGGCGGCGGAGTTGCCGGTCCGGCGGGAGCTTGTCGAAGAGGCGTGAGGTCGGCGCCCTCGAGGGGCGCGGGGAACTGCGCGAACGGGAGTGGACTCACGGTGCCCTGAGGCCCCGGGGGGGCCGTCACACCCTCGGGGGCTTCGCCCCCGGACCCCCTTCGCGCAGTTCCCCGCGCCCCTGAGGGGTGATGGCCCTTCCCGCGTTTCCAGGGGGAGTTGGCTTCGCCACCGGTCGCGCAGTTCCCCGCGCCCCTGTTCAGGGGCGGTCCGGTTTGCCGCCCAGCCAGTCCTGGATCGCCCGTGCCGGGCGGGACCACCGGCGGTCGTGGCGGTAGGCCCGCAGCAGCGCTTTCGCCCGCGCCCGGTGCCGGTGGCGGTAGAAGCGTCTGGCCCACGGCGACCCCGGCCGGGCCAGCCGCAGGGAGCCGACGAGCGCCACCACCGGGACGATCACCCCGAAGGCCGCGAGCCGTACCTTCCCCTTGCTCAGCGCGATCAGCGCGAAGGCGAAGTTCACCCCGACGCCGGTCAGCGCGCCCGCGCGGTTCTGGAGTTCCTGCCGGGACAGGTCGTTGACGCCGAACGGCGCGAACCCGGCCAGCAGCAGGCCGACCAGCGCCGCCGTGAGCACCACCATCTCCACGCTCTTGCGTCCGGCCTCGGACCAGTACACGTCGTCCAGGTGGAGGATCAGCGCGAACTCGTCGAGGACGAGCCCCGCGCCGACGCCGAACAGCACCGCGCTGAAGTACGCGCCGAAGCCCCGCCCCCCGCTCGCCACCGCGCCGAATCCGCCGACGACGGTGAGGATGACGCCGGGCACCACGTGGTGGATGTGCACCGAGCCCGCGGTGACGTTGCCGAAGGGGCCTTTGCCGGCCCGGATCAGACGCGTGATGATCCGGGTGATCACGAAGGTGAGGACGAACGCGGCCAGGGCGAGGAGCAGCGGGAGCTTGCCCGGCTCGATGATGTTCCGCTCCAGCCACTGTCCCATATGCGTACTTTATTCACGGTCCCACCCGGCGCCCTGGTGACCGCCGGGTAATCTGCGCCGGTGCCCGAGCCCTCCCCCGCGTCCCCCGCGGCCTCCGCCTCCCCCGCCGACGGCCTCCGCTTCGCCTTCGGCACCCTCACCGTGCTCCCGGCCGGGCTGACCCGCTGGGACCGTCCGGCCGCAAGGGCGGGCATGCTCTGCGCGCCCGTCGTCGGTCTGGTGGTGGGCGTGCTCGCCGCCGCGACGGGACTGGCGCTGCTGGCCCTCGGGGCGGGGGCGCCTCTCGCCGCCGTGGCCTCCGTCGCCGTGCCGGCCGCGCTGACGCGAGGGCTGCACCTGGACGGGCTGGCCGACACCGCGGACGGTCTGGGCAGCGGCAAGCCCGCCGAGGACGCGCTGCGGATCATGAAGCAGTCGGACGTCGGACCGTTCGGGGTGCTCACGCTGGTGCTCGTGCTGCTGGCGCAGGTCGCCGCGCTGGCGCAGGCGTACGGCGGTTCCTGGGCGCGGGGCGCGCTGGCTGTTGTGGTGTCGGCGGTCGCGGGGCGGGTCGCCCTCACCCTGGCCGCGCGCACCGGTGTGCCGGCCGCCCGGCCGGAAGGGCTGGGCGCGGCGGTCGCGGGCGCGGTGCCGGCGCGGGGTGCCGCGGCGGTCGCGCTGCTGGCGGCAGGACTGCTCGCGGGCGCGGGTGCGGCGCTGGGGGCGTACGACGCGGTGCGCGCCGGGCTGGCGGTGGTGGTGGCGGCCGGGGCGGCCGAACTGCTGCTGCGGCGCTGCGTGCGGCGGTTCGGCGGGGTGACCGGCGACATCTTCGGCGGGGCCGCGGAGACGGCGGCGACGACCGCGCTCGTCGTCATGTCACTGGGCTGAGACGGTCTTCGCGACCCCTGTGGACCCCTTCCGCCCCGCCACTACCCTGTGGGGTCGGATCGGCAGACTGACGGGGGACGTTGATGTCGGCATTTCGTCGTGCCACGGCGTGGTTGATCGACTTCGCACTGGTGGTGACGCTGGCCTCGCTGCTGGCGGTGCTCACCTTCAACCGGATATCCGCACTGGTGACCGACGTGCCCGAACTGGCCGCGCGCGGCGGCTTCGACCTGCTCACCTCGCGCGGGGACGTGCTGGACGCGTCCGCCGGACTCGGCACGTCGCTGTGGGACAGGTCGGTCGGGTACGTGCAGCAGGCGTTCGGGCTGCTGGTGGTCGCCGCCTTCCTCTACCAGTGGGCGTGCCTCGCCCTCGCGGGGCGGACCGCCGGCAAGGCCCTGACCGGGCTGAAGGTCATGCCGCGCACGCCCCGCCGGGCGGCGCTGCGCGCGGCGGTGACCACGGCCACCGACATCGCCGTGTACGCGGTGGCGTGCGTGCTGCTGGTCGAGGGCGAGATCGTGCTGTCGGTGCTGGTGTGGCTGGTCGCTGTGGCGCTGTTCCTGCTGAACGCGCTGCCGGTGCTGGGCGGGCGGCGGCGGTCCCTCGCCGACCGGGTCGCCGGGACCTCGGTGGCGTCCGTGGAGCTCAGCAGGTTCGCCGCCACGCGTCGAGTGAGTACCTCTTGAGCAGCGAACTCAGCCCGAGCCGGCGGGAGTCGGCGCAGAAGCGGGCGGTGGGCAGCTCGTACTCGGCGTGGAAGACGGCCTTGCCCGCCTCCACGAACGGGGTGAGCCGCTCGCACTCGCCGTACTGGGCGCACTGCTCGTTGACCGCGAAGTCGAAGTCGCCGACCAGCTCCGGGATCTGGTCCAGGTCGTTCTTCAGGCCGACGGCCATGCCGCGTTCGTGCGCCAGCCGGGCGATCAGCCTGTTGTAACGGAGCTGGTCGGCGGCCGTGAGCGGGAAGCCGGTGCGGTTGCGGTAGCCGTCCATGTTGTCGGGCTCGACCGCGTCGAAGCCCTTGTCGCGGCACATGTCGAGACGTTCGGCCATCAGCGGCTCCAGGACGTCGGTGCGGCGGATGTCGAGCCAGCGCTCGCCCTCCCAGCCGTTGCCCCGGCCTATCACCGACCTCGGGAAGCCGTCCGCGTCCGGGCGGAAGTCCTCCCAGGCCCCGGTGGACAGGTAGCAGACGACCTTGCGGCCGTCACGGTGCAGCGCGTCGACGGTCTCCTTCGAGTGGTGGAAGCCGTCGATGTCGTACACGGGGACGTCGACGGAGGTGTCCAGGCGGCCGGTGAGCTGCCACTGCCAGCCCAGACCTGGGCGCGGCCGCCACCACTCCCCCGACCGCTCCGGCGTCGGCTCCGGCGCCGCGCCGCCGGAGCCTCCGGAACACCCCGTCAGCACCAGGGCCAGCAGGACGACGAGCACGCACGCTCTTCTCACCGGACGCTCCCCCACCTCATGGCCGCCGCACCCGTGCGGCACGACGTCACCCCCATGATCGCGCGGGCGTCGACGGGCCGTCCCGGGGCACCCGCCGCGCCGGGACGTGCGTGCACCGGCCATGAGTGCGGGCGCACACGCGCGTAGGCTCGGGGCCGAGTGTTCGCCGCACCGGGGGCGCCCCCGCCGGGATCGCACCCGGACGTCACGATTAGGGTCGGCTGCCGGGCCCGGTCGACCCACACCCTTCGGCCACTGCAACTTCACATCGGAAGCGAGAATTCACCACCGTGACTGCTCTGACTCTCAGCACCGCCGCGGTCGCCGGCCTGCGCGCCGACGCGATCGTGATCGGTGTCGCCAAGGGCTCCGCGTCCAAGCCCGGAGGACCCGTCGTCGCTCCGGGCGCCGAGGCCGTGGACCAGGCGTACGACGGCAACCTGGCCGGTGTCCTGGAGACCCTCGGCGCGTCCGGTGCCGAGGGCGAGGTGACCAAGCTCCCCGCGCCGGCCGGCTTCAAGGCCCCGCTCGTTCTCGCGGTGGGCCTCGGCGCCCAGCCCCAGGAGGACTCCGGCTACGCGGCCGAGGCGCTGCGCAAGGCGGCCGGCGCCGCCGCCCGCGCCCTCTCCGGCGCGAAGAAGGCCGCGTTCGCGCTGCCCCTGACGGACGCCGCCGACGCCGGCGCGGTCGCCGAGGGCGTGCTGCTCGGCGCGTACTCCTTCGACGCCTACAAGGACCAGGGCGACGCGAAGAACGGCAAGAACGGCAGGGCCCCGCTCGGCGAGGCCGCGCTGCTCGGCGGCAAGCCCCGCGACAAGGCGTACAAGGCGGCCGTCGAGCGCGCCGTCGCCGTGTCCGAGGAGCTCAACCGCGCCCGCGACCTGATCAACACCCCGCCGAACGACCTCAACCCCGAGGCGTTCGCCGCGGTCGCGCAGACGGCGGCGAAGGAGCACGGCATCAAGGTGCAGGTGCTCGACGAGAAGGCCCTCCTCAAGGGCGGCTACGGCGGCATCCTCGGGGTCGGCGCCGGCTCCGCGTCCGGCCCGCGCCTGGTGAAGCTGTCGTACACCTCGTCCAAGGCGAAGAAGCACATCGCGCTGGTCGGCAAGGGCATCACCTACGACTCGGGCGGCATCTCGCTGAAGCCGGCCGGCCACAACGAGACGATGAAGTGCGACATGAGCGGCGCCGCCGCCGTGTTCGCCGCGGTCGTCGCCGCCGCGCGCCTGGGGCTCGAGGTCAACGTCACCGGCTGGCTCGCGCTCGCCGAGAACATGCCGTCCGGCTCGGCGACCCGCCCGGGCGACGTGCTGCGCATGTACAGCGGCAAGACCGTCGAGGTGCTCAACACCGACGCCGAGGGCCGGCTGGTCCTGGCGGACGCGCTGTGGGCGGCCTCGCAGGAGAAGCCGGACGCCATCGTGGACGTGGCGACGCTGACCGGCGCCATGGTGCTGGCGCTGGGCAGCCGCACCTTCGGCATCATGGCCAACGACGAGGGCTTCCGCGCCGTGGTGCAGGAGGCCGCCGAGGAGGCGGGCGAGCCGGCCTGGCCGATGCCGCTGCCGGAGCACCTGCGCAAGGGCATGGAGTCGTCGACGGCGGACATCGCCAACATGGGCGAGCGGATGGGCGGCGGCCTGGTCGCCGGCCTGTTCCTGCGCGAGTTCGTCGGCGAGGGCATCACCTGGGCCCACCTCGACATCGCCGGCCCCGCCTTCAACGAGGGCGGCCCCTTCGGCTACACCCCGAAGGGCGGCACCGGTTCCGCGGTGCGGACCCTGGTGCGGCTCGCGGAGCGTGCCGCGGCGGGCGAGCTGAGCTGACGCGACCCCGGGTGACGGGCCTCGTACGCGGGTGCGACGGGGCCCCGTCACCGGGGAGTGGGACGTCTCACACCACGGCCCGGCGTCTCGTACGGCCCCGACAAGTGCGAGGATAGGGCTCGGCAGGACAGGGCCCCACACAAGGGCCGAGAACATAGAGCGGCCGGACACCAGCCGCCGACCGGTCACTGGAGACCGGCGTGGCGCACATGCATGGAGGACGTGACGTGGCGAACGACGCCAGCACCGTTTTCGACCTAGTGATCCTCGGCGGTGGCAGCGGTGGGTACGCCGCGGCCCTGCGCGGGGCGCAGCTGGGCCTGGACGTCGCCCTGATCGAGAAGGGCAAGGTCGGCGGTACCTGCCTGCACAACGGATGCATCCCCACCAAGGCCCTGCTGCACGCGGGTGAGATCGCCGACCAGGCCCGCGAGAGCGAGCAGTTCGGTGTGAAGGCCACCTTCGAGGGCATCGACATCGCGGCCGTCCACAAGTACAAGGACGACGTGATCGCCGGACTGTACAAGGGCCTTCAGGGGCTGATCGCCTCCCGCAAGATCACCTACATCGAGGGTGAGGGCCGGCTGTCCTCCCCCACCTCCGTCGACGTGAACGGCCAGCGCGTCCAGGGCCGCCACGTCCTGCTGGCGACCGGCTCCGTGCCGAAGTCGCTGCCGGGCCTGGAGATCGACGGCGACCGGATCATCTCCTCCGACCACGCCCTGGTCCTGGACCGCGTGCCCAAGTCCGCGATCGTCCTGGGCGGCGGCGTCATCGGGGTCGAGTTCGCGTCCGCGTGGAAGTCCTTCGGCACCGACGTCACCGTCATCGAGGGCATGAAGCACCTCGTCCCGGTCGAGGACGAGAACAGCTCGAAGCTGCTCGAGCGTGCCTTCCGCAAGCGCGGCATCAAGTTCAACCTGGGCACCTTCTTCGAGAAGGCCGAGTACACCCAGGACGGCGTCAAGGTCACCCTGGCGGACGGCAAGACGTTCGAGGCCGAGGTCCTGCTCGTCGCCGTCGGCCGCGGCCCGGTCTCGCAGGGCCTGGGCTACGAGGAGGCCGGGGTCGCCATGGACCGCGGCTACGTCCTGGTCGACGAGTACATGCGCACCAACGTCCCGACGATCTCCGCCGTCGGCGACCTGGTGCCGACCCTCCAGCTCGCACACGTCGGCTTCGCCGAGGGCATCCTGGTGGCCGAGCGTCTGGCCGGTCTGAAGACCGTCCCGATCGACTACGACGGCGTCCCGCGGGTGACGTACTGCCACCCCGAGGTCGCCTCCGTCGGCATCACCGAGGCCAAGGCCAAGGAGATCTACGGTGCGGACAAGGTCGTCGCCCTGAAGTACAACCTCGCGGGCAACGGCAAGAGCAAGATCCTGAAGACCGCGGGCGAGATCAAGCTCGTCCAGGTCAAGGACGGTGCGGTGGTCGGCGTCCACATGGTCGGCGACCGTATGGGCGAGCAGGTCGGCGAGGCCCAGCTGATCTACAACTGGGAGGCGCTGCCGGCCGAGGTGGCCCAGCTCGTGCACGCCCACCCGACGCAGAACGAGGCGCTCGGCGAGGCCCACCTGGCCCTGGCCGGCAAGCCCCTCCACTCCCACGACTGAGCCATCGGTCACCGGGCGCGACGACACAGACTTCCGCACTTCTAAGGAGCAACCGAAACCATGGCGGTTTCCGTAACCCTTCCGGCGCTCGGCGAGAGCGTCACCGAGGGCACTGTCACCCGCTGGCTGAAGGCCGAGGGCGAGCGCGTCGAGGCCGACGAGCCGCTGCTCGAGGTGTCGACCGACAAGGTCGACACCGAGATCCCGGCCCCTGCCTCCGGCGTGCTGTCCTCCATCAAGGTCGCCGAGGACGAGACGGTCGAGGTCGGCGCCGAGCTGGCCCTGATCGACGACGGCAGCGGCGCCCCCGCGGCCACCGAGGCCCCGGCCGCCGAGCAGGCCGCCCCGCCGGCCCCCGAGCCGGAGCCGCAGGCCCAGCCGTCCACCGAGCAGGCCGCCCCGGCCCCCGCCCCCACCGCCGAGGCCTCGGCCGGCGGCGGTTCCGCGCAGGGCACCGACGTGGTCCTGCCGGCGCTCGGCGAGTCCGTCACCGAGGGCACCGTCACCCGCTGGCTGAAGTCGGTGGGCGACACCGTCGAGGCCGACGAGCCGCTGCTCGAGGTGTCCACCGACAAGGTCGACACCGAGATCCCCGCCCCCGCGTCCGGCACCCTGCTGGAGATCGTGGTCGGCGAGGACGAGACCGCCGAGGTCGGCGCGAAGCTCGCCGTCATCGGCGAGGCCGGCGCCGCTCCGGCCGCCGCCCCCGCCCAGGAGGCCCCGGCCGCCCCGGCGCAGCCCGAGCCCGCCCCGGCCCCGGAGCCCACCCCGGCTCCCGCCCCGGCCGCTCCGGCTCCGGCTCCGCAGCAGGCCGCTCCGGCCCCGGCCGCCCCGGCGCCTGCTCCTGCTCCGGCGCCCGCGCCGGCCCCGCAGGCGCCCGCCGCTCCGGCCCCGGCCGCGGCCCAGGCCTCGGACGACGGCGCCTACGTGACCCCGCTGGTGCGCAAGCTCGCCGCCGAGAACGGCGTCGACCTGTCCACCGTCAAGGGCACCGGCGTCGGCGGCCGTATCCGCAAGCAGGACGTGCTCGCCGCCGCCGAGGCCGCGAAGGCCGCGGCTCCGGCCCCGGCCGCCGCTGCCGCAGCGCCCGCCGCGAAGAAGGCCCCCACGCTGGAGGCCTCCCCGCTGCGCGGCCAGACCGTGAAGATGCCGCGGATCCGCAAGGTCATCGGCGACAACATGGTCAAGGCCCTGCACGAGCAGGCCCAGCTGTCCTCGGTCGTCGAGGTCGACGTCACCCGCCTGATGAAGCTGCGCGCCCGGGCCAAGGACGCGTTCGCGGCGCGCGAGGGCGTCAAGCTCTCCCCGATGCCGTTCTTCGTCAAGGCCGCGGCCCAGGCGCTGAAGGCCCACGCGCCGATCAACGCCAAGATCAACGAGGCCGAGGGGACCATCACCTACTTCGACACCGAGAACATCGGTATCGCGGTGGACTCCGAGAAGGGCCTGATGACCCCGGTCATCAAGAACGCCGGCGACCTCAACCTCGCCGGTATCGCCAAGGCCACGGCGGAGCTGGCGGGCAAGGTCCGCGGCAGCAAGATCACCCCGGACGAGCTGTCCGGCGCGACCTTCACCATCTCCAACACCGGTTCGCGCGGCGCGCTCTTCGACACGATCATCGTGCCGCCGGGCCAGGTCGCGATCCTCGGCATCGGCGCCACGGTCAAGCGTCCGGCCGTCGTGGAGACCGAGGACGGTCCCGTCATCGGCATCCGCGACATGACGTACCTGACCCTCTCCTACGACCACCGCCTGGTGGACGGCGCCGACGCGGCCCGTTACCTGACGGCGGTCAAGGCGATCCTGGAGGCGGGCGAGTTCGAGGTCGAACTCGGTCTGTGAACCGGGCGGTGACCCCGGGCCGCTGATCCGGTCCCTCGGTGCCCCCGTCCGGAAGCCCTCACGGCTTCCGGACGGGGGCACCGTCACATGGGGCGTGTAAGTCTCGTCTCACCTGGGCGAAAGCGCCCCCGCGCGCCCCACCCGGGCGGGCTCCCGGCCGTATTGTCTATTCGTCAAAGCCCCCCGGGGGCCCGCGGGCCCCGCTAAGGAGCCCGTCATGACCGCGCCCGTCGTCCACTCGCTGCGCGAACAGATCCGCGAGCACATCCTGGAAGGGATCATCAGCGGGCGCTGGAAGCCGGGCGAGCGGATCGTGGAGCGGCGCATCGCGACCGAGCTGGAGGTCAGCCAGACGCCCGTGCGGGAGGCGCTGCGCGAGCTGGAGTCGCTGCGGCTGATCGAGTCGGCGCCGAACAAGGGCGTGCGGGTGCGGAACCTGACGGCGGCCGACCTGGAGGAGAGCTACCCGGTCCGGGCCGGTCTGGAGGCGATCGCGGCGGAGCTGGCGGCGGCGCGGCTGGCGGAGGACTGCTCGGCGCTGGAGCCGCACGTCTCCGCGCTGTACGAGGCGGACCGGCTGTCCGACGGGACCGCGCAGGTGCGGCACACGGTGGGGTTCCACCGGGAGCTGGTGCGGGCGGCGGGGAACTCGGTGCTGCTGCACACGTGGGAGGGGCTGGGGATCGAGGTGTTCACGGCGCTGTCGATACGGTGGCTCGGCACCGTGCAGCAGTCGTACGCGGAGGAGCACGAGGAGCTGGTCGCGGCCTTCCGCCGCCGCGACCCCCGTATCGCGGAGCTGGTCAAGTCCCACGTCCTCGGATGCGCCCCGCGCGCCTAGGGAGTTCGCCCCCGCCGCCCCTTCCCGTCCCTGGGGGCTCCGCCCCCCAGACCCCGTTCGCGCAGTTCCCCGCGCCCCTTCAGGGGCGCGGGGAACTGCGCGACCAGCCACGGACGACCCGCGGTCGCCATCCACCGCACCCCCGTGCTCTTCCGCGCGACGCGCCCCTCACCTGCGCAAACGCGGCAAAAACCCGTCACCGCGTGCCACCGTCGGAGGCACCCCGTGCCGACTTTCTCCGGATCAGGCGATTTTGCCCCTCAACCCTTTGATCGATCATCGATCACGGAGTTATTGTCGCCTGCGGACTTCCACCGAAGTCCGCAGCCCTGTCCTGCCAAAGACAAAGGGCACCCCCGAACCCTTCTGAGGGCACCCCCTTCGACTGAGGAAGGCGGCGACATGACCGACCCCAACGCCATCCAGCCGAGCGAGCTCGACCAGCTCCCGGACCGCGACCCCGAGGAGACCGCCGAGTGGCAGGCCTCCCTGGACGCCGTGACCACGGCGGCCGGGCCGCACCGTGCCGCGTACCTGATGCGGCGCACACTGGAGCGTGCCGAGGGCGCCGGCGTCGCGCTGCCCAAGCTGCTCGAGACCGACTACGTCAACACCATCCCCACCGCGGCCGAGCCCGCCGTGGACGGCGACGAGGCGATGGAGCAGCGCATCACCGCCTGGAACCGCTGGAACGCGGCGGCGATGGTGACCCGCGGCAGCAAGTACGGCGTCGGCGGCCACATCGCCACCTTCGCCTCGGCCGCGTGGCTCTACGAGACCGGCTTCAACCACTTCTTCCGCGGCAAGGAGGGGGACGGCTCCGGCGACCAGCTCTACATCCAGGGCCACGCCTCCCCCGGCATCTACGCCCGCGCGTTCCTCGACGGCCGGATCGGCGAGGAGCAGCTCGACAACTTCCGCCGTGAGGCGGGCGGCAACGGCCTGCCGTCCTACCCGCACCCGCGGCGCCTGCCCTGGCTGTGGGAGTTCCCCACCGTGTCGATGGGCCTCGGCCCGATCTCCGCGATCTACCAGGCGCGCTTCAACCGCTACCTGACCAACCGCGGCATCAAGGACGTCTCCGACTCCCACGTGTGGGCGTTCCTCGGCGACGGCGAGATGGACGAGCCCGAGTCGACGACCGCGCTCACCCTGGCCGCCCGTGAGCAGCTGGACAACCTGACCTTCGTCGTCAACTGCAACCTCCAGCGCCTCGACGGCCCGGTCCGCGCCAACTTCAAGATCGTGCAGGAGCTGGAGGCCCAGTTCCGCGGCGCCGGCTGGAACGTGATCAAGACCCTGTGGGGCACCGCCTGGGACGAGCTGTTCCGGCTCGACACCACCGGCGCCCTGGTCCGCCGCCTGCGTGAGGTGCCGGACGCGCAGGTGCAGACGTACCAGACGCGCGACGCCGCCTACATCCGCGAGGACTTCTTCGGCAAGGACCCGGCGCTCGTCGAGATGGCGAAGCTGCTGAGCGACGACAAGATCCTCGAGTGCTTCCACCTCTCCCGCGGCGGCCACGAGTCCCGCAAGGTGTACGCCGCGTACAAGGCCGCGCTGTCCCACAAGGGCGCGCCGACCGTGATCCTGGCGCAGACCGTCAAGGGCCACACCCTCGGTGAGGGCTTCGCGTCGAAGAACGCCAACCACCAGATGAAGAAGCTGACGGTGGACGAGTTCAAGGCGATGCGCGACCGTCTGGAGCTGCCGATCGCGGACTCGCAGTTCGCCGACGGCGTGGTGCCCTACGTGCACCCCGGCGCCGACTCCCCCGAGGTCCGCTACCTCCAGGAGCGCCGCGCCGCCCTCGGCGGCCCCGCCCCGGCCCGCCGCGTGCACCCGGTCGCGCCGCTGCCGCAGCCGGCCGACAAGGCGTTCTCCGCGTTCGACAAGGGCTCCGGCTCGCAGAACGTGGCCACCACCATGGCGTTCGTCCGCCTGGTCAAGGACCTGGTCCGCGACAAGGAGACCGGCAGGCGCTGGGTGCCCATCGTCCCCGACGAGGCACGCACCTTCGGCATGGAGAGCCTCTTCCCGTCCCTCGGCATCTACTCGCCGATGGGTCAGACGTACGAGCCGGTCGACCGCGACCAGCTGATGTACTACAAGGAAGCCAAGAACGGCCAGATCTTCAACGAGGGGATCACCGAGGCCGGCGCCATGGCCGAGTTCATCGCCGCGTCGACGTCGTACTCGACGCACGGCGAGACGATGATCCCGTTCTACATCTACTACTCGATGTTCGGCTGGCAGCGCACCGGCGACCAGATGTGGCAGCTCGGCGACCAGCTCGGCCGCGGCTTCCTTGTCGGCGCCACCGCGGGCCGCACCACGCTGACCGGCGAGGGTCTCCAGCACGCCGACGGCCACTCCCCCGTCATCGCGGCGACCAACCCGGCCGCCCTGACGTACGACCCGGCGTTCGCCTACGAGATCGCGGTCATCGTCAAGGAGGGTCTGCGCCGGATGTTCGGCGAGGCGAAGCCGGACGAGGACCAGAACGTCTTCTACTACCTGACGGTCTACAACGAGCCGCTGCCGCAGCCCGCGAAGCCGCAGACGGCGGGCCTGGACGAGGGCATCGTCAAGGGCCTGTACCGCTTCAACACGGCAGAGTCCGCGGGCCTGTCCCCCGCGGCGAACGCCCCGCGCATCCAGCTGCTGGGCTCCGGCACGGCGATCCACTGGGCGCTGAAGGCGCAGCGGATGCTCGCCGAGGAGTGGGGTGTGTCCGCCGACGTGTGGTCCGCCACCTCGTGGACCGAGCTGCGCCGCGACGCGATGGACGCCGACGAGGCCCTGCTGCGCGGCGAGGACCGCACGCCGTACGTCCGGCAGGCGCTCCAGGGCGCCGAGGGCCCGGTGCTGGCGGTGTCCGACTACATGCGCCAGGTCCCGGACCAGATCGCGCAGTGGGTCGAGCAGGACTACTCCTCGCTGGGCGCCGACGGTTTCGGCCTGTCGGACACCCGTGAGGCGGCCCGCCGTCACTTCGGCGTGGACGCCGAGTCCATCGTCGTCGCCGCCCTGGCCCAGCTCGCCCGCCGCGGCGAGGTGAAGGCCACCGCGGTCAAGGAGGCCCGGGAGAAGTACGGGCTGTAAGGCCCGAGTTGCGGGAGGCCCCCGTCGTCACGCGTGTGCGCGTGGCGGCGGGGGCCTCTTGCATGATGGGCGCATGCGTGCTGCCCGGTTGATCAAGATGGTGCTGCTGCTGCAGTCCCGGCCCTCCATGACCGCCGCCGAACTGGCCCAGGAGCTGGAGGTGTCGGAGCGCACGGTCACCCGTGACGCGCAGGCGCTGTCGGAGGCGGGCGTGCCGGTCTACGCGGACCGGGGGCGAATCGGCGGCTACCGGCTGGTCGGCGGATACCGGACCCGGCTGACGGGGCTGGCCCGCAGCGAGGCGGAGGCGCTGTTCCTCTCCGGAGTGCCGGGCGCGCTGCGCGAGATGGGCCTGGAGGACGCGGCCTCGGCGGCCCGGCTGAAGGTGTCGGCCGCGCTGCTGCCGTCGCTGCGGGACGCCTCACGGACGGCCGCGCAGCGGTTCCACCTGGACGCGCCGAACTGGTTCCGTGAGCCCAAGACGCCGGAGCTGCTGCCGGCCGTGGCGGACGCGGTGTGGGACGACCGGCGGATCGGCGCCCGCTACCGCCGCGGGTCCGGGGAGCGGCGGCACGAGGTGGAGCGGGAGCTGGAGCCGTACGGGCTCGTGCTGAAGGCCGGCGTCTGGTACCTGTGCGCGCGGGTCGCGGGGCGGGACTCCTTCCGGGTGTACCGGATCGACCGGTTCACGGCGGTGGAGCCGCGTGAGGAGCGGTTCGAGCGGGCGGAGGACTTCGACCTGCCGGCGTTCTGGGAGGAGCGGGCGGAGCAGTTCGCGCGGTCGATCCTGCGGGCGGAGGTGGTGGTGCGGCTGTCGGCGGAGGGGGTGCGGAGGCTCCCCTACGCGATGGATCCGGGGGTGGTGCGGGAGGTGCTGGAGGGGGTGGCCGCGCCCGGGGACGGGGAGTGGGTGACCGTCACCTTGCCGGTGGAGTCGGAGGAGGTCGCCCGGACGCAGTTGGCTTCGCTGGGGGCGGAGGTGGAGGTGTTGGCTCCGCCCTCTTTGCGGGAGTTCTTCGCCTCCGAGGCGGAGAGGGTGGTGCGGTTGTACCGGGGGTGAGGGGGTGTGGGGTGCGGGTAGGGTCTTTCGCCCCCTCCGCCCCTGCCCTTCCCGTCCCTGGGGGCTTCGCCCCCAGACCCCCTTTTGCGCAGTTCCCCGCGCCCCTCGGGGGTGAATGGGTCGATGCTTGTTCCGTGATGGACGAGACGGAGTTCTGGGCGTTGGTGGACGGGGCTCGGGAGGATGCCGAGCGGGATCCCGAGGAGCAGGCCGATCTGCTCGTGGAGCGGCTCGTGCTGCTGGACCCCGAGGCCGTGCTGGACTTCGCCCGTCACTTCGAGGCGCGCTACCAGCGCGCGTACCGCTGGGACCTGTGGGGCGCCGCGTGGGTGCTGCTGGACGGAGCCAGCGACGACGCCTTCGACTTCTTCCGATGCTGGCTCATCGGCCAGGGCCGTGAGGTGTTCGAGGGCGCGCTGCACGACCCGGACGCGCTCGCCGAGCTGCTCGGCGACTTCGACGAGGAGATCGACGGCGACGCCGAGGACCTGGGCTACGCGGCCGACGAGGCGTACGAGCAGCTCACCGGGGTGGTGATGCCCGACCTCGGCCTCCCTCCGGCCCCCGAGGAGCCGGAGGGCACACCGCTCGACTTCGAGAACGAGGCGCTGCTCGCCGCGCGCTACCCGCGCCTGTGGGAGAGGTTCCGCGGGGACTGAGCCGCGGGGCGCGGGCGCCGGGCGCCGGTCACAGGCGCCGGTGAGGGCTCTGCGCGTGGCGCAGGGGGGCCGCGTTGGCCTGCATGAGGGCGGAGGCCGTGGAGGCGGCGGGGCCGAGGACGACGGCCGCGGCCGCGCACAGGGCGGTCCAGGGGCGGCGCAGGGCGTCCGCCCAGGGGGTACTTCGGTCAGGGGTGTCGCTCATGGGCTCAGCTCTTCGTTCGGTGCGCCGTCTTCCAGATCGACGCGCTCTGTGTCGGTACCGGTGTCCCGGTCGGTGCCGGTGCCGGTGTCGCGGCCCTGGATGCGGGCCGCGAGGTCCCTGATCTCCGGGAGCCGCGCGTGCAGGGCGGCGCCCGGGCAGTCGGTCATGTACCCGTCGCTGTGCCCCGCGACGGCGGGCAGGACGGCGGTGGTGCCGGCCGCGTAACGGCTGCCGCCGTTGCTGGAGACCAGCCGCACCTCGGAGCGCGGGTCGGTTCCCGAGGGGCCGAGTTTCCAGGCGGTCACGGCGGCGATCGAGCGCAGCATCTCGTCCGGCACCTCGGCGCCCTCCGTGAAGGTGCCGAGGGCGGCGATGCCCGCGGTGCGGTGGTTGAAGCCCTGGGTGTGGGCGCCGGTGACGGGCCGGTCGGCGCCGCCGGCCCGGCCCTCGTAGACGGTGCCGCATCGGTCGACGACGAAGTTGTAGCCCAGGTCGTCCCAGTCGCGGCCCTCGGTCTGGCCCTCGTACAGCGCCCGGATGATGCCGGGGGCGTCGGCGCAGTCGTACCCGTTGGGCGAGTCGGTGTGGTGGATGAACACGGCGACGACCTGGTCGTCGTAGCGCGGCGGGGGCTGGTCGCGGGCCGCGTCGCCGAGCCATGCCGCGCGCGGCACCATGGCCGGCCGGGGGGCGTGGAAGGCGGGTACGGGGCGGAATGCGGCCTGGGCGTCGGAGGACTCGGCGGCCCGTTCGACGCCGTAGGCGCTCAGCACCAGCGCGACGGACGCGGCCGCGCCCGGCACGAAGCCGAGGGGCACGGTGACCGTTCTCGGCAGCCGCGTGGAGCCGGGTTCGCCGGGTATCCGGGCCGGGCGGTGCTTCCGCGCGCCGCGCGGTCGTCTCCTGGGGACACGCATGGTCCCACTGTGGGGCGGGCCACAGCGGCACGCGACGTCTGCTCCGCCAGTCGGTGGACGGCCGGTGGAACCATCGTCCCGGTGCGTGACGTTTTCCCCAGTGCACGCGCGCCTCGTGGGCGGCCCTCCCGCGTCCGGCGGGCGCGTGGCTGATCACGTGGCCCCCGGGCCCCGTACTGAGGGTCGTGGTCCCGAGAGAAAGGCGGCGTGCGTGGATCTGCTCGACATCCTGCTGATGCTGGTCGTCCTGGCCTATGCGGCGTCCGGTTACCGGCGCGGGCTGGTGGCCGGCTGTGTGTCCCTGGCCGGTTTCGTGGGCGGCGCGGCCGTCGGCGTGTGGATCCTGCCGTGGGTGATGGACCTGGTGACGCCGGGGACCACGCGGGCGACGGTGACCGCGGTGTTCACGGTGCTGCTGCCGGCCGTCGTGGGGCACGAACTGGCGGGGCGGCTGGGGCTGCGGCTGCGCCGGGAGCTGGACCGCGGCCCGCTGCGGGTGGCGGACGGGGTCGGCGGGGCCGCGGCGAACGCGGTGGCGGTGCTGATCGTGGCGTGGGTGGCGGCGAGCGTGCTGGGCGCGTCCTCGTCGCCGCTAGTGACGTCGGCGATCCGGGACTCGCGGCTGCTGGGCGCGGTGCAGGACGCGATGCCCGACACCACGCCGGCCTGGTTCTCGGGGGCGACGTCGGCGCTGACCGAGGCGGGTTTCCCGCAGGTGTTCAACCCGTTCGAGAACGAGTCGACCGCCGAAGTGGCCGCGCCGACCGGGGACAACGTGACGGCGGCCGCCACCCGCGCGGCGCAGCGCAGCACGGTGAAGGTGGAGGGCGTGGCCGGCACGCAGGGCCGCGAGGGCAGCGGGTTCGTGTACGCGCGGGAGCACGTGATGACCAACGCGCACGTGGTGGCGGGCATCGACGAGCCGACCGTGCGGGTGGGCGGCGTCGGGCGGACGTACGAGGCGCGGGTGGTGCTGTTCGACGCGCAGACCGACGTGGCCGTGCTGTACGTGCCGGACCTGACGGCGCCGGTGCTGGCGTTCGACGACGACGCGGAGCGGGGCGCGGCGGCGGTGGTGGCGGGTTATCCGCAGGACGGCGACCTGAACCTCCAGGCGGCGACGGTCGCGGCGCGGGTGCAGGCGCGCGGGCAGAACATCTACAACGACGCGCCGGTCACCCGGGAGATCTACTCGATCCGCTCCACAGTCCGCCCGGGCAACTCGGGCGGACCGCTGCTGACCACCGACGGACGGGTGTTCGGCGTGGTGTTCGCGCGCTCCACGTCGGACGCAGAGACGGGGTACGTGCTGACGGCGGACGAGGTGGCGGAGGAGGCCGCACGGGCGGCCACGGCGACCACGCCGGTGGACACGGGCCGCCCGGTGACGTCGTAGCGGGGGCCGCCGGTCAGAGGAGGCTCCGCCCCATGAGGACGTCGTCGACGTAGCGGCCGCCGACGTGGAACTCGCCGGGCAGCACGCCCTCCACGGCGAAGCCCTCGGACGCGTACAGGGTGCGGGCGACGGTGTTGGGGCCGAGGACCCGCAGGGTGATCCGGCGCGCCTCCCGGCGGCGTGCCTCGGCGACGGCGGCCCGCACCAGCGCCCGGCCGGTCCCCTTGCCGCGGGCCTCGGCCGCGACGGCCAGGCCGCAGATCTGCAGCACGTGCGCGTTGGATTCCAGGGGCGTGGGCCGCAGGAGCCGGACGTAGCCGACGACCCGTCCGTCGTGCTCGGCGACGAGATGGGCGTCCGGGCCGCACGTGGGGCGGAAGAAGGGCTCACCGGGTTCGGGCGGCGCAGGCCGGACCTCGTGCAGCGGCGACCAGGTCTCCCGGTCCAGGCGGGCCAGGGCGTCCTCGTCGTCGGAGCGGGCGGGACGTATGAGCGGTTCCGGCATGCGCGTCACTCTAGAACGCCACCTGCCGGGCTCACCGTGCACGTCTTTCGGAACGCCACCCGCCGGGCTCACCGTGCATGTCTTCGCGGGCGGGGCAGGATGGACGTCATGGAACTTGCGCGGATCGCGGTGGCCGGGGCGTCCGGACTGATCGGCTCAGCCCTGGTGCGGTCGCTGACGGCGGACGGTCACTCGGTGGTGAGGCTGGTGCGCCGGGCGCCCCGGTCGGCGGACGAGGTCCGGTGGGACCCGGAGCGGGGCTCCGTGGACGCGGCGGGGCTCGCCGGGTGCGACGCGGTGGTGAACCTGGCGGGCGCAGGGGTCGGCGACCGGCGCTGGACGGACGCGTACAAGGAGCTGATCCGCTCCAGCCGGGTGCGGGGCACGACCGCGCTCGCCGAGGCGGTCGCGGGGCTGCCCGAGGACGTCCGGCCGCGGGTGTTCCTCAACGGCAGCGCGATCGGCTACTACGGCGAGACCGGCGACCGCGCGGTGGACGAGGGCGCGCCTCCGGGCGAGGGCTTCCTGCCGGAGGTGTGCGTGGAGTGGGAGGCCGCCGCGGCGCCTGCCCAGGAGGCGGGCGTGCGGACGGTGTTCGCCCGCACGGGCCTCGTGGTGGCGCCCGGGGGCGGGGCGTGGGGGCGGATGTTCCCGCTGTTCCGGGCCGGTCTGGGCGGGCGGCTCGGGAACGGGCGGCAGTACTGGTCGTACATCGCGCTGCACGACGAGGTGGCGGCGCTGCGTCATCTCCTGGACACCGACGGGCTGTCCGGGCCGTTCAACCTGACGGCGCCCGACCCGCTGACGAACCGTGAGATCACCGCGGCGATGGGGCACGTGCTCCGGCGTCCCGCCGTGTTCGCGGTGCCGGCGCCGGTGCTGCGGGCGGTGCTCGGCGAGATGGCGGGGGACGTGCTGGGCAGCGCGCGGGTCGTTCCGGCGCGCCTGCTGGAGTCGGGTTTCCGGTTCGCCTTCCCGCGGATCGAGGGGGCGATCAGGGCGGCGCTGCAGGGGGCGGGGGCGGGGGCGGCGGGCGACCTCTCCTGATCCCTCTGCGACCGCGTCGTGTCCACCGGGGGCGCGTATGCGACCGTCGTGCGCCCGTGCACTGTGCGTGCGCGCCTGACCCGGCACCAGAGTACGGACCTAACCTCGAGCCGAACTCGGTTATCCCTGGGGCCTGTTGAGGGCATGACGTCTCCAGCGCCCGCGCAACCTCGAGGAGGGGCACGTGCTAGAGCCCACGTACCAGGCGGACGTCGTCGTCGTGGGAGCCGGGGTGGCCGGACTCTCCGCGGCACGTCGACTGACCAGCGCAGGAGTCTCCACCGTCGTCCTGGAGGCCGCCCATGAGACGGGGGGCCGCATGGCGACCGAGAAGGTCGACGGCTTCCGCCTCGACAGAGTCGGCCGGCTGCTGTCCACGGCCTGCGCCGAACTGCACGTCACCCCGGGGCTGGAGGACCTGGTGCTGCGGCCGTTCGCGCCCGGTGTCCTGCTGCACAGCGACGGGCGACATCATCGCGCCGGCGTGCAGCCGGGCAACCGGCGCGCACGTGGCGCCCGGAGCGCGAGGGGCGCACTTCACGCGGTGCGCGCCCTGGCAAGCGCCCCCCTGCCGGGACCGCGCAGGCCGGTCGCGGTGCCCGGACGGCAGGTGTCCGTGCCCCGCCACCGGGCCGGCGCCCCGCTCGGCACGGCGCTGGACCAGGCACGGCTGGGCGCCGCGCTGAACCGGCTGGCGGGCACGTCGGTGGAGCGGCTGCTGGCCCGTCCGGAGACGACCGCCGCCGAGGCGCTGCACGGCCGGGGGCTGCCCGCCCGCACCGTCGACAACTTCCTTCGCCCGCTGCTCGCCGCCCTGTTGTGCGACCCCGGGCTCACCACGTCCAGCAGGTCGGCGGACCTCGCGCTGCGGGACTTCGCGAGCGGGCGGCTGTGCCTGCCGGAAGGCGGGGCGGAGGCGCTGCCCCAGCTGCTGGCGCGGTCCCTGCCGCCGGGCACCGTGCGCACCGGCGTGCGGGTCACCTCGGTCTCGACGACCTCGGTGACCACCGCGGAGCACGGGGAGTTCCGGTGCACGGCCGTGCTGGTGGCGACCGGCGCGCGGGACGCGGCGGAGCTGCTGCCGGGGCTGCGGGTGCCGGACTTCCACCCGGTGACGGTGGTGCACCACACCACCGACGAACCGCCCGGCACGGACGCCTCGCTGCTGCTGGACGCGGACCGGGGCGGGCCGGTGGCGCACACCGCGGTCGTCAGCGCCGTCGACCCGTCCCGCGCCCCGGCCGGCCGCACGCTGGTGACCTCCACGGTCCTCGGCCCGGCCACGGCGGACACCGACACGGCCGTGCGGGCGCACCTGGCGCGGCTGTACGGGGTGGCGACGACGCGCTGGGAGACGCTGGCCGTGCGGCACACCGCGGACGCGGTCCCGGCGATGCGACCGCCGCACGACCTGCACCGTCCGGTACGGCTCCTGGCCGGCCTGTACGTCTGCGGCGACCACCGCGACAGCGGCGCGGTGCAGGGCGCCCTCCGCTCCGCCGACCGCGCGGCCACGGCCCTCCTGACCGACCTGGGCGTGGCCCGCCCCCTCCACACCGCCGACCCCGTCCCCACGGCCCGAGCAGCCTGACCCCCGAACCGGCGCCCGCCGACGGTGAGAACACCCTCGGCGGGTGCCTCCAACCACCCCGCGCAGGCGGCGCCTCCACAGCGCCGGGTGCGGGCGGTCCGTGGCCGGCCGCGCAGTTCCCCGCGCCCTCAGAGGCGCCGCAGGTGCGGGCAGTCGTGCCTCCCCCAGTGCCTTGAGGGCCTGGGAGGCACCCCCAGGGCGGTGGGAGTACCTCCCAGCTCGAGCGAAGCCGAGAGCGGGGGAGGGCGGGCGCAGCGGCACCTCGAAAGCGCCGAGGTGCGCAAGACCCCGCCCGCCCCGCACCCCGGCCTGTCAGGCGAACGTGGTCGCCACCCTGTCCCGGTACGTACGGACCGGCCCCGCGTCCCGGTACGGCTCCAGCCTCCGCTCGAAGTCCCGCACGTACTCCACCGCCCGCACCGACCGCATCTCCCCCGCCTGCGCGGCAGCCTCCGCCGCCAGCTGGCACGCCTGATCCAGCTCCCCGAGCCCGAGCCGCGCGGTGGCGAGGACGACCCGGCAGAACAGCCGGCTGCGGGCATACCCCGGCGCCCGCAGCTGAAGCGACCGCTCCGCGTGCTGAGCAGCCGCCCGGAACTGCTGGAGATCCCGGTGGCAGTGCCCGAACTCGTCCGCGAGCTGGGCCTCGTCGAAGAACCGCGACCAGTGCGGCACCTCGTCGCCGGGCCGCGCCGCGTCCAGCGCGCGTTCCGCGCGGACCAGCGCGGCCGTGCAGGCCCGCACCTCCCCGAGCACCCCGTGTCCGCGCGCCTCCGCGGCGTGCAGCAGGGCCTGGACTGCGGGCGGGGCGGAGCTGCCCATGCCCTGCTGGGCGACCCTGGCGAGCTGCACGGCCTCCCGCCCGTGGCCGAGGTAGACGGCCTGGCGGCTCATGGTGACCAGCACGTAGGCACCGAACGCCCGGTCGCCGGCCGCCTGCGCCAGCCGCAGCGCCTGGACGAAGTACCGCTGGGCGAGCCCGTGCGCGGCGATGTCGAACGAGGTCCAGCCGGCCAGCCGGGTCAGGTCGGCCGCGGCGGCGAAGAGCCGGCGGCCCATCTGCTCGCCGTAGGTGCCGCGCAGCATCGGCTCCAGTTCGTGCTCCAGGTAACGCACGAGGGCCTGGCGGGCGTGCCCGCCGCCGTACGCGTCGTCCAGGGTGCGGAACAGCTCGCCGACGGAGCGCAGCGCGGCGATGTCGCCGCCGGTGACCCGGTAGCCGGGCGCGCGGTCGGCCGCCCCGCGCCGGCGGGCGGCGATCTCGGCCGGCGTCACGGGCCGTACCGGCGCGCGGCCCTGGGCGGGCACCCGGACCGGCTCGGCGCGGCCGACCTTCTCGTCGGGCCGTCCGATCAGCCAGTCGCGGCTGGGCACCACGAGGCCCGCCGAGGTGAAGGCGATCTTCCGCAGCTCGGCGTGGCTGCCGGAGTCCTTGCGCCACAGCCCGCTGACGATGTCGACGGCCTCCTCGGGGGTGGCCGCGAACTCCAGGCCCGCGTAGACCGGTGCGCAGGCGTCAAGTCCGAGGTCCTGGGCGGTGAGCCGGCGGCCGAGGCGCCGGGTGAAGACCTCGGCGATGAGCGCCGGGGTCGTCCCGCGCGGCTGCTGTCCGCGCAGCCAGCGGGTGACGGAGGTCTTGTCGTATCTCAGGTCGAGCCCGTGTTCGAGACCGAGCTGGTCCACGCGACGGGCGAGTCCCGCGTTGGAGAACCCCGCTTCTGCGATGAGCGCGGCGAGCTGTCGGTTGGGGGTGCGCTGCGCGGGTCGTTCCGTCATCTGCGGTGCGGTCTCCTGCCTTCCGGCTGTTGGTCTGTCCGGATTGCCTGTGAGCAGCCCTTATGGCCCGTGGTCGGCGCGAATGTAGCGGAGAGTGAGCACCCGATCGCAGAGATCAACAGGCATTCATCCGATCGTGTGAGGATTGGTCCGAAGCTGACGACTGGGGGCGGCCAGCACTGGCGCCGGCCGACAGCCGGAGGTCCGTCGAACGGTCGTACAGTGGCGTGGGCGCGTTTCGCGCCTGACGACCCTCGAGGGAGGCGTTTGCCGTGGGTGAGTTGCGGTTCGTCCGGATGGGCTTCGGCGACGAGGCGGTCGACTACCAGGTGGCCTGGGACGAACAGCGCCGGGTGCACGCCGCGCGGTTCGCCGACGAGGTGCCCGACACCGTGATCCTGCTGGAACACCCGCCCGTCTACACCGCCGGGCGGCGCACCGAGGACAGCGAGCGGCCCCTCGACGGCACCCCCGTCATCGACGTGGACCGCGGCGGCAAGATCACCTGGCACGGTCCCGGCCAGCTGGTGGGCTACCCCATCCAGAAGCTGCCCCGCCCGGTGGACGTGGTGGCGCACGTCCGGCGCCTGGAGGAGGCCCTGATCCGCACCTGCACGGAGTTCGGCCTGGAGACCACGCGGGTCGAGGGCCGCAGCGGCGTGTGGGTGCTGGGCGACCCGGTCGAGCAGCGCCCCTCCCTCGGGGGGCTCTCCCTGGACTTCGACCCCCGGCTGCAGGACGAGGAGTTCGACCCCCGGCTGAACGGCCCGGAGTACGCGCCCTCCAACGCCGGACAGCGCCGCGAGGACCGCAAGATCGCCGCCATCGGCATCCGGGTCGCCAAGGGCGTCACCATGCACGGCTTCGCGCTGAACGTGAACCCCGACAACAAGTGGTTCGACAAGATCATCCCGTGCGGCATCCGGGACGCCGGCGTCGCCTCCCTGGCGAACGAGCTGGGGCGCGACGTCACGATCGAGGAGGTGCTGCCCGTCGTGGAGCGCCATCTGAAGGACGTCCTGGAGAACGCCGACCTGAGGCCGCGCGTGGTCGAGAAGGCCCCGGTGGCCGTCACCACGTCCGGCGTCTGAGGGCCGTCCGGGCTTTCACATCCACGGGCGTACGCTTGAGACGCCGAAGAATCAATCGCTAGGAGCCGGTCGTGTCCGCAGTCGCACCCGACGGACGCAAGATGCTGCGCCTGGAGGTCCGCAACAGCCAGACCCCCATCGAGCGCAAGCCCGAGTGGATCAAGACCCGGGCGAAAATGGGCCCCGAGTACTCCAAGATGCAGAACCTGGTCAAGAGCGAGGGTCTGCACACCGTCTGCCAGGAAGCCGGCTGCCCCAACATCTACGAGTGCTGGGAGGACCGCGAGGCGACCTTCCTCATCGGCGGCGACCAGTGCACCCGGCGCTGCGACTTCTGCCAGATCGACACCGGCAAGCCCGAGGCGCTGGACCGTGACGAGCCGCGCCGCGTCGGCGAGTCGGTCGTCACGATGGACCTGAACTACGCCACGATCACCGGCGTCGCCCGCGACGACCTGGAGGACGGCGGCGCCTGGCTGTACGCGGAGACCGTGCGCCAGATCCATGCGCAGACCGCGGACCGCGCCGAGGGCCGCACCAAGGTCGAGCTGCTGGCCCCCGACTTCAACGCCGTCCCCGAGCAGCTCGCGGAGGTCTTCTCCTCCCGCCCCGAGGTGTTCGCGCACAACGTGGAGACGGTCCCCCGGATCTTCAAGCGGATCCGCCCCGGCTTCCGCTACGAACGCTCCCTGAAGGTCATCACCGAGGCCCGCGACTTCGGCCTGGTCACCAAGTCCAACCTGATCCTCGGCATGGGCGAGACCCGCGAGGAGGTCAGCGAGGCGCTGAAGCAGCTGCACGACGCGGGCTGCGAGCTCGTCACCATCACCCAGTACCTGCGCCCCTCCGTGCGCCACCACCCCGTGGAGCGCTGGGTGAAGCCGCACGAGTTCGTGGAGCTCAAGGAGGAGGCCGAGCAGATCGGCTTCTCCGGTGTGATGTCCGGGCCGCTGGTCCGCTCCTCGTACCGCGCCGGCCGGCTGTACCGGATGGCGATCGAGCAGCGTCATTCGGCTGCTCCGCAGCGGGACGGCGCGTTCGTCGCCTCCCAGGCGGTCTGAGCGCGGCGGCGGCTGTGCCGCGGGACCTCATCCACGTCACCGCGGGCCTGCCCCGTCGTCCCGCCGCCATGCTGTGAATTCACGCACAAGGCCCTACCTGCGGGTAGTGGCCGAGAGAACGCGGTCCCGGCCGTCCTCCCAGTTGAGGGCACAGGCCGGGGCCGCGTCGGCGTTCCGGTCCCCGGTGCGAAGGCTTCATGCCTGTTTGACCGGTCGGTCACGCCCTGGTAACACCAGGCAGTGACCCTGGTATCACCGCACGCCACCATTGCCCGCCGGCATCGAGGGAGACCGTCACCATGCAGGCCGCGCCCGTCCGCGCCACCGCCATCCCGTCCCTCACCACCGCTCTGCGCGCCGTCGAGTCCCTGCTGATGAGCGGCGGCCAGCGCACCGCACGGCGCAACGCCTGGACGTCCGTGCTGGAGGACCGCCGACGCGCCAAGGACCGGGTCGAGGCACAGCGCGTCCTCGACCAGAGCCTGATCGCCCGCCCCTGAGCCCGGCCGCTCCGGGCCGACCCCGGCACTGCCGTCGAACGCGGTCCGGGGGACACGTAGACTTCATGCCATGGCGAGGAAGGAAACCGCAGCGGACGCTGCGAACCCCGGGCGACTGAAGCAGATCGCCCTGACCTACAAGATGACCCGCAGGGCCGACAAGAAGATCGGTCTTGTACTCGCGGCTGTCGGAATCGTCACCTTCGGTGTCTTCCTCGCGATCGGTTTCTTGATCGGGCACCCCATCTATCTCGGCCTCCTGGGCTTCCTGCTCGCCTTCCTCGCGACGGCGATCGTGTTCGGCCGCCGTGCCGAACGGGCGGCCTTCGGACAGATGGAGGGACAGCCCGGCGCCGCCGCGGCCGTGCTCGACAACATCGGCCGAGGCTGGACGACGACCCCGGCGGTCGCGATGAACCGCAACCAGGATGTGGTGCACCGCGCGGTCGGCAAGGCCGGCATCGTGCTGATCGCCGAGGGCAACCCGAACCGGGTGAAGAGCCTGCTGGCCGCCGAGAAGAAGAAGATGAACCGCATCGTCGCGGACGTCCCGGTGCACGACCTGATGGTGGGCACCGGCGAGGGCCAGGTGGAGCTGAAGAAGCTGCGCACCACGATGCTCAAGCTGCCCCGCGTCCTCACCGGCCCGCAGGTCACCGCGACCAACGACCGGCTGCGCGCCCTGGGCGACCTGATGAGCAACATGCCGCTGCCGAAGGGGCCGATGCCCAAGGGCATGAAGCTGCCGAAGGGCGGCGGGCAGCGCGGCCGCTGAGCCCCGTACCCGTACGTGAGCACGACGACGGGGGCGCCGGAATGGGATTCCGGCGCCCCCGTCGTCGTGTGTCGGAGCCGTCGTGTGTCGGACGTCGCGTGCCGGCCGAGCCGGATCAGATCCGCACCTCGACCGTGCGGGCCAGCCGGTCGTGCAGGCCGCGGCCGTCGCGGTCCCAGACGAGCGCGGGGATCGCGAGGCACAGCAGCAGCGAGCGGAGCAGGCCCCGCAGCGGCTGGACCCGGCCGGTGTCCAGAGCGACCACGCGCAGTCCGAAGAGCCGCTTGCCGGGGGTGAAGCCCACGGTGCCGACGGTCAGGGCGCTCAGCACGAGGAAGACCAGCAGCGCCCAGTTCCCGGTGCGGGCGTCGTAGCCGTCGGTGAACAGACCGTATGCGATCAGGAGGCACAGGCCCCAGTCCACGGCCAGGGCGCCGAGCCTGCGGCCGGGGCGTGCGATCGCGCCCGGTCCCTGCTCCGGAAGCCCCAGCTGCTCACCCCGGTAACCGAAGTCGGCACCGGCCTCCTCCATGGCCGCGCGGGGGCCGGACAGCCATGATCCGATTGCTTGCCTGTTGTCCACCCGTCCACGGTACTGCGACCGGATATGACCGGGAGACGGCGGGGTGCGCCGGGGCTACCGTGGAAGAGGCGCTGGTTAACTTGTGCGAAACAAACGGGTCACGCCCGAGAAATGACCCGTCCCTAGGGTCGAGTGCAGCGTGTGCCCCCCGCACTGGCCGCACGAACGATCTACCACCCCGGCGGGACGGTCGGGAGTAGGAGGAGCTGGATGTTCCAGAACGCCGACGAGGCCAAGAAGTTCATCGCGGACGAGGACGTCAAGTTCATCGACGTCCGCTTCTGCGACCTGCCGGGCGTGATGCAGCACTTCACGATCCCGGCGTCGGCCTTCGACCCGGCCGAGGAGCTCGCCTTCGACGGCTCCTCGATCCGCGGCTTCCAGGCCATCCACGAGTCCGACATGGCGCTGCTGCCGGACCTGTCCACCGCGCGGGTCGACCCCTTCCGCCGGGACAAGACGGTCAACATCAACTTCTTCATCCACGACCCGATCACGGGCGAGCAGTACTCCCGTGACCCGCGCAACGTGGCCAAGAAGGCCGAGGCGTACCTCGCCTCCACCGGCATCGCCGACACCGCGTTCTTCGGCCCCGAGGCCGAGTTCTACGTGTTCGACAGCGTGCGCTTCAAGACCTCGGAGAACGAGTCCTTCTACCACATCGACTCCGAGGCGGGCGCCTGGAACACCGGCGCGCTGGAGGACAACCGCGGTTACAAGGTCCGCTACAAGGGCGGCTACTTCCCGGTACCGCCGGTCGACCACTTCGCCGACCTGCGCGCCGAGATCTCCCTGGAGCTGGAGCGGTCCGGCCTTCAGGTCGAGCGCCAGCACCACGAGGTGGGCACCGCCGGCCAGGCCGAGATCAACTACAAGTTCAACACGCTGCTCGCGGCCGCCGACGACCTGCAGCTCTTCAAGTACATCGTGAAGAACGTCGCCTGGCGCAACGGCAAGACCGCGACCTTCATGCCGAAGCCGATCTTCGGTGACAACGGCTCGGGCATGCACGTCCACCAGTCGCTGTGGTCGGGCGGCGAGCCGCTCTTCTACGACGAGCAGGGCTACGCCGGCCTGTCGGACATGGCCCGGTACTACATCGGCGGCATCCTCAAGCACGCGCCGTCGCTGCTGGCCTTCACCAACCCGACGGTGAACTCCTACCACCGTCTGGTGCCGGGCTTCGAGGCGCCGATCAACCTGGTGTACTCGCAGCGCAACCGCTCCGCGGCCATGCGTATCCCGATCACCGGCTCGAACCCGAAGGCCAAGCGCGTCGAGTTCCGCGCCCCGGACTCCTCCGGCAACCCGTACCTGGCCTTCTCGGCGCTGCTGCTGGCCGGCCTGGACGGCATCAAGAACAAGATCGAGCCGGCCGAGCCGATCGACAAGGACCTCTACGAGCTGGCTCCCGAGGAGCACGCCAACGTGGCCCAGGTCCCGACCTCCCTCGGCGCGGTCCTGGACCGCCTCGAGGCCGACCACGAGTTCCTCCTCCAGGGCGACGTCTTCACGCCGGACCTGATCGAGACGTGGATCGACTACAAGCGTCAGAACGAGATCGCCCCGCTCCAGCTGCGTCCGCACCCGCACGAGTTCGAGCTCTACTTCGACGTGTGACAGCGCCCCAGGTCGGAGCGGGTGACCGCTCGCCCGGGCCGTCCGTGGGCCGTCGGCCGTGCTCTTCCCACCAGGGAGGGACACGGCCGACGGCCTTTCGGTCTGCCGGAGGCCGTCTGCCGGAGGCCGTTCTTGCCGCTGCCGTGCGCGGGTGGTGGCGTCGGCCCATGACGGACCGCCGACGCACGGCGTCCGCTGCCTGGTGGCTCGTGGCGGCGGCCTGAACGGCTGGTGTGTTCGGGCTCGGTGCGGTGGTGTGGCACTGGGTGAGGGGCATGTCGTGGGTGACCCGCTCGCGTTCGCGTCGAAGCTGACGGTGAGCGTCCTGGTGAGCCTGTGGCTCTCCGCCGCCGTCCGGCGGAGAGCCGGCCGGGTCGACGGTTGACGCCCGGCCGTCGCGGTGCTTCCCCGGGCGGTGTCCGGAATGCTTCCCTCCGGGCCGGTGGGGAGGGATCCTGAGGGTGACACGGTTGTTCGAGAGAAGGTCACGGGGATGTCCGAGCGGGACGACGAGGAGCGCGAGTTCGATCTGCGGTGGGCGGACGGCGCCGAGCACAAGGAGCCCTCGGCCCGCGCGCGGATGCTGGCCGCCCGCTGGAAGGAGAACCCTCCCGGACCGGTGCCGTTCCGCGCCGAGCCCGAGCACCGGGGGCGGCCGGCGGTACGCCGCCCGTGGGTGTCGACGGTGCTGGTGCTCGGGTGTGTCGTCGCGGTGATCCTGCTGCTCGGGTACGCGGGCGTCGGCCCCTACTGACACGGGTCAGTCGCCCTGGGCGACGGCGACCGTCGGCGGGGTGCGGGAGGCGCGCAGGGCGGGGACCGTGCCCGCCGCCGCGGTCACCAGCACGAGGGCGGCGAGGACCGTCGCGAGCTGCCCCGCCGGCACCGTGAACGGGGCGCTCACCTCGGCGGCCCGTACCACCAGCCACGAGTACGGCAGGCCCAGCGCCAGGCCGATGACACCGCCCAGGACGCCGTAGAGGGCGCACTCCAGGGTGACCATGCGGTGCACGGCCGCCCCGCCGAGGCCCAGGGCGCGCAGCAGACCGAACTCGCGCCGGCGCTCCACCACCGTGAGGCTCGCCGTGGTGGCGACGCCCGCGACCGCGACCAGGACGGTCAGGCAGAGGAGCAGGACCACCGTGGTGGCCGTCGTCCGCAGGTCGTCGTCCGAACCGGTCCGCGTGGCCGCGTCCTCGGCGAGGACCCGGCCGTCGCCGCGCTCCGGTCCGGTGAGCGTCTCGGTCACGGCCCGGTGGGCGCGGGTGCGGCCCTCGGCGCCGTCCCCGGCCGCGTTGGCGGTGATCAGGGTCGGTGCGGGTCCCGCCCCCAGTCGCGTGAGGTCGGCCGGAGTCACGAAGAAGTTCGCGCCGTAGGGCCCGGCGCCGGGCAGCGTCGCCGCCACGGTGAGCCGCACGGGGCGCCCCTCCGACGTCAGCGTCACCCGGTCGCCCGCCTCCACGCCGAGGCGGTGCGCGTGTTCGGCGTCCACGACGACCTGCGCGGGCCCGAGCCGGCCGAGGGCGCCGGTGCGGGCGGCCAGGCCGGTCCCGGATCGGACGGTGGTGAGGTCCAGGTCGGTCGCGGTCGCGCTGCGGCCGTCGTCGGCCACCTCCGCCGTACGGAACGCCGTCACGTCGGTCAGTTCGGGGCGGGCGGCCAGGTCGGCGACGAGCGTCCGGTCCAGCCTGCCGCCCTCCCCCGCGTACAGGCGGAGGTCCGCGGGGGCCTCCAGCGTCCGCTTGTACCGCTCGTAGGTGTCCAGGCTCGCGAGGCAGGTCAGGGTCGCGCCGACCAGGCAGACGCCGAGCGCCACCACGACCGAGACGGAGGCGGCCCGGCCGGGCGCTCCGCCGACGCCCGCGACGGCGAGCCGGCCCGCCGCCCCCGTACGGCGCAGCGGCACCGCGACGGCCGACAGCACCGGCCGGACCAGCAGCGGGCCGAGGGCGATCAGCGCGAGGAAGGCGAGTCCGCCGGAGATCACCACGAGGGTCAGCGCCCCGAACCGGTCGTACGCCGGGTCGCCCGGCTCGGGCAGACCCGCGTACTGCTGCCGGGCGAGGAGCACGGCGCCGGCCGCGCACAGGACGCCCAGCACGGTCCGTCCGGTGCCGCTCACCGTGCTCCCCTCCGACGTGGCGGTGCGCAGCGCCTGGAGCGGGGAGACGCGGGAGGCGGTGAGGGACGGGGCCAGGACGGCCAGTACGGCGAGGAGCGCGGTGCCGAGCACGGTGAGGGCGGCTTGCGGCAGCGGAAGCGCGGCGGGGGCGGACAGGTCGTTGCCGAACCGGCCGGCGACCGGGGGGACGAGCCGCGCGCAGCCCCAGGCGGCGAGCACACCGGCCGCCCCGGCCAGCAGACCGACGACCGCGCCCTCGGCGACGAGGGCCGCCGCGAGCCGTCGCGACGTGGCGCCGACGGCGCGCAGCAGCGCCAACTGCCGTACGCGGCGGGCGAAGACGATGCGGAAGGTGGAGGTGGCGACGAGCACGGCCGCGCCGACCGCGACGGCGAGGAAGACGCCGGCCAGCTCCAGGGTGTCGCTCGCGTCGGCGACCGCCGCACGGGCCTCCTCGTCGCGCACCTCGTCCCCGGACCGTACGACCGCGCCGGGCACCGCCTGCCGGATCCGCTCCGCCGCGTCCGTGGCCGCGCCGGGGGTCTCCGTGCGGACGTCGACGCGGGAGTAGCCCGGCATGCCGAGCAGCCGCAGCAGGTCGGGGCCGGGCGCGTACCCGGTGGGTTCCCCGGTGCCGGTGGCGGTGGCGCGGACGACGCCGCTGACCTCGACGGGGACGCGCCGGGCGCTCTCGCCGTCGGGTGTGGGGAGCAGCAGGGTGAGGGACGACCCGGGGGCGAGCCCGTACGCCTCGGCGGCCCTGGTGTCGACGGCGATCCTGCGCGGGCCGGCGGGGTAGGCGCCCTCGAGTGGCCGGACGCGGGCGAGGGGGCCGGCGCCGGGGTCCGCGGCGAGGGCGAGGTAGCGGTCGGCGGCGCTGCCGCCGACCGGGGCGCCGCCGTCGACCCGTCCGACGGCCTCGGTGACTCCGGGCGTCTCCCGGATCGCGTCGAGACCGGCCTCGCCGATGTCCGCCGCGTCCTTCCCCGTGACGACCAGCGACACCGCGTCGGGGGTGCCGCGGAACCGGTCGACGACGGTCGCGGTGACGATCTGCTGGGCCATGACGGCCCCGAAGACCACGAACGCGGCGATCAGCAGCGACAGCCCGGTGGCCGCGAACCGGCCCGGTGCGCGGAGGAGTTCGGCCACCTGGGAGCCCAGGACGGTCGCACGCCAGGGGCTTCTCACCGCAGCCTCCCGAGAGTGTCGTCGGGGGCGGTGTCCTCGTCCCCCGCCAGGCGTCCGTCGGTGAGGGTCAGCACGCGGTCCGCGTACCGGGTGGCGGCGGGGTCGTGGGTGACCATCACGACCGTCTGGCCGAGTTCGTCGACCGCCCGGCGCAGCATGGTGAGCACCTCGGCGCCGGCCCGGGAGTCGAGGTTGCCGGTGGGTTCGTCGGCGAAGACCACGGCGGGGCGGGCGACCAGCGCGCGGGCGACGGCGACCCGCTGCTGCTGCCCGCCGGACAGTTCGGCGGGGCGGTGGGACAGCCGGTGGGCGATGCCGAGCACCTCGCACAGGTGGTCCACCCGTTCGCGGTCGGGGCGCCGGCCGGACATGGTGACGGGCAGCACGATGTTCTCGTAGGCGGTCAGCTGCGGCAGCAGGTTGAACGACTGGAAGACGAACCCGATGCGCTTGCGGCGCACCCGGGTCAGCTGCCGGTCGCTCAGCCCGGTGAGCTCCGTGCCGTCGAGGACGACGCTGCCGGAGGTGACGGTGTCGAGTCCGGCGACGCAGTGCATGAGGGTCGACTTGCCGGATCCCGAGGGGCCGACGACGGCGGTGAACCGGGCGCGGCGGACGGTGACGGACACCCCGTCGAGGGCGCGGACCTCGTCGGCGCCCTGGCGGTAGGTCTTCACCAGCGCGGTGGTGGTGACGACGTCGTCGGGTGCGGGGCCGCTCGCGGCGGCGTGGGCGGTCATGGCGGTGCTCTCCCCCGGCCGGTCAGGAGCCGAGCGGCGGCAGGGTGAGGATGACGCCGGAGTCCACGCAGTGGCCCCGGGCGTCCTCCTGAAGGCTCTTCAGTTCCTCCGCGGACGGCGCGGCGGCGGGCTCCCCGGCGGTCTCCAGCGCCCAGCCCTCGTAGCGGGAGATCTTCGCACCCAGGTAGCCGTCCTCCATCGTGGCGCGGCGTTCGTCGCCGGTCGCCTTCCACCACTTCTCCGCCTCCGGCGCCGGCCCGGCGGCGACCTCCGCGCCCTCGGTGACGATGCGCTGCGCCAGCCGGCAGTCCTCGGCGGACGCCTGGCTCAGCTCGTTGCGGTCCTGCCACCAGTAGGCGCCCCCGGTGGCCAGGGCGGCGACGGCCGCACCGGCGACGGCGCCGAGGATCAGGCGGTTGCGCCTGCGGTTCTGCTGGTTCGTGGGTGTGCCGGTGATGGTGGCCATGGGGTCCCTCCCGTGTCTTCTCGGCCGCGTCCTGCGGCACCGAAGAGTCTGGGATCCGGGGGCCTGTGGCGGATCGGCCACGTATCCGAGATCGGAGGCGGCCCATCCGGTACGTCGGGCGGGGCGCGGCCTCCCCCTGAGGGGGCAGGGCGCGGGGGCGCCTCTGCCCCCTCAGGGGGAGGCGGCTCAGGAGGACGGACGCACCAGGCCGGACTCGTACGCGAAGACGACGGCCTGGGCGCGGTCCCGCAGGTGCAGCTTGGCCATGAGGTTGCCCAGGTGCGTCTTCACGGTGGCCTCGGCGACGTACAGTTCGGCGGCGATCTCCGCGTTGGACAGGCCCCGGGCGACCAGGCCGAGCACGTCGCGTTCGCGGCCGGTGAGCAGGTCGAGCCGCTCCGGCTGCCCGTTGGCCGGGGCGAGCCGGTCCGAGACGCGGTCGAGCAGCAGCCGGGTGATGCGCGGGGCGACCACGGACTCGCCGGCGGCCAGGACGCGGATGGCGTGGACGACCTGGTCGGCGGGGGCGTTCTTCAGCAGGAAGCCGCCGGCGCCGGCGCGCAGGGCGGCGAAGGCGTCCTCGTCGTCGTCGAAGGTGGTGAGGACGAGGACGCCGGGCGGGTCGTCGCGGCGCATCAGCCGCTCGGTGGCCTGGATGCCGTCCATGACCGGCATGCGGACGTCCATGATGACGACGTCCGCGTCGACCGTGTCGAGCAGGTCGAGGGCCTGCTGTCCGTTCTCCGCCTCGCCGACGACCTCGATGTCGTCCTGGCCGGCCAGCACCATGGAGAAACCGGCCCGGATGAGCGGCTGGTCGTCCACCACGGCCACCCGGATCGGCCTGTCGGTCCCCGTCATCGCTCCGTCCTCACACGATCCTCCGTGGCCACCGGCGTCTTCGTCCGCACCGGGATCGACGCCCGTACCTGCCATCCGCTGCCGAGCCGGGGGCCCGCCTCGAAGGCGCCCCCGGCCAGTTCCACCCGCTCACGCATCCCGACCAGTCCGTTGCCCCCGGACTTCCCGACGGGGGCCTTGCCCGCGAGGGCGCCGGCCCCGTCGTCGGTCACGTCGATCAGCAGGGTGCCGTCCTCCTCGCGGACGCGGATGCCGGCGCCCGCCCCTGACCCGGCGTGCCGGAGGGTGTTGGTGAGGCACTCCTGGACGATCCGGAACGCCGTCATCTCCTCCGCAGGCGACAGCCGTCCCTCACCCACGTCGACGGAGAGGTCCACGGTCAGTCCGGCGGCCCGCGCGCGGTCCGCGACGACCTCGATCTCGTCGAGGGTCACCAGCCGCCGGTCCTTCCCCGCGCCCTGGGACCCGGCCCCGCCCTCACGCAGCACCCGCACGATGCGGTGCATGTCGTCGATGGCGTCCCGGCCGGTCGCGGCGACGGTCTTCAGCGCGGACTCCGCCAGGTCCGGCGACCTGCGCAGCACGGCCCCCGCGCCGTCGGCCTGGAGGATCATCACGGCCAGGCTGTGCGCCACCACGTCGTGCAACTCGCGTGCGATCTCCGCGCGTTCGCGGGCCGCGGCGAGCCGGACGCGCTGCTCCTGCTCCCGCTCGGCGTGCCGGGCGCGGGCGGCCTGGCTCTCGGCGTAGAGGCGGCGGGTGTGCAGGGCGAAGGCGGTGAGCCAGACCGTCAGCGTCAGACCCCAGAAGATCAGCAGGGTCTGGCCGTCACCGGTCCCCTCGATGCCCAGGGACGGCACCCCCGACGTGGCCACGGCCGCCGCCAGCAGCACCGCGCCGCCCGCCGCGTACGGCATCCAGGGGGTCCGGGTGTGGTGGACGACCGACATCATGGCGAACAGCACGGCCATGTCGTACGCGGCGGGCGCGTACGCCTTCGGGATGGCGCCGGAGGGGTCGTGCAGGAGGAACTGCACGAGGGCCAGCCCCATGACGACCGCCATCACGGTGGCGGGACGCCTCCTGCGGAACAGCAGCGCCAGGGCCATCAGGGCGCCCAGGAGCAGGTCGTAGTCCCCGGCGTAGTCGTACGCCGCGATCAGGACCGCCAGGGCGAGCGCGACGTCGACCGCGCGGCCGAGGACGCGTGCGTACCGGCCGGACGGCGTGATCCACGGAACCGGGGCCGTGCTCTCCTCGGTCAACCGTCCTGCCTCTCTCCTCCACCGGGCACGGCCCGGCAAGTGCCGTGCCGCCGCCGTGACTTCGGGGTGGCCGGCACCCCGACGCCCATACTGCCTCAGCCCGCGCCCGGACCGGGCACGCCGGTGCCGGGCGACCCCACGGGGGAGACGCCCGGCACCGGACGCGGGCACAACGGCTACGGGCCGGCAGTTGCGCTCAGCGGCTGTAGCGCATGAGCGCCCGCACCATGTGGCACGTGGTGTCCGACGGCGGGTGGACGCCGATCAGCTCGGCGGCGCCGCGGATCGTGTCGTTGCGCGCCTGGCTCGGGTGGTACACGCCGGAGTCGAGCAGGGCGATGGCGAGGCGCATCGCCTTCAGGCGGCGGTTGTGGGTGACGTACCACTCGCGCGGGCGGCCCGGCGGCAGCGGGCTCTTCTCCACCGGTGCGCAGGGCAGTTCGAGCAGGACGGGTCGCTTCGCGGTGGACTGGACGGGCAGGGGCTTCGGCTTGAGTGCGGCAGCGGGCATACGGGTCCTCCTGTCGCGGTCGGGGCCGTCGTCCGGGGTCCACGGCGACCTCGGCGATTCCCTCGAACACTGCTTCCATTCTACGGGCCGCCACTGACAATCGGCAGGCCCGCTTCGGCCATCAAAGACGCAGGTCGACTTGGGTTTTGAGACCTCGGGACGGATGGTGCGGGAGGGACGCGCGGGCGGCCCAAGAATTCGAACAAACAGGGGTGCGGCGTACCGTGTGCGGCATGGAGATCTGGATCAACCCCGCCTGTTCCAAGTGCCGCAGCGCGATCAGCCTGCTCGACGCCGAGGGCGCGGACTACACGGTCCGCCGCTACCTGGAGGACGTGCCGAACGAGGACGAGATCCGGGAGGTGCTGGAGCGGCTCGGGCTCGAGCCGTGGGACATCACCCGGACCCAGGAGGCGGTGGCCAGGGATCTGGGGCTCAAGGAGTGGCCGCTGGACGCCGGGGCGCGGGACCGCTGGATCGCGGCGCTGGCCGCGCACCCGAAGCTGATCCAGCGGCCCCTCATCACCGCCGACGACGGCACTGCGGTGGTGGCCCGCACGGAGGACGCGGTACGGGACGCGCTGTCCCGCTGAGAGCCCTCCAGCTCAACACCCCTGTGACGCAGGCCACTTCGGCGACTTGGGCCGGCCGCTGAGCAACTCCGTTCGGTATCTCGTACATAGCGGCGTACGCTCCCCCGATCCATTGGAGGCGCGCATGTCGCGCAGGAGAAGTCTCGGCCCGAAGAAGAAGCTCGCGCTGCTGGTGAGCGCGGCCACGGTGGCGGGCGGCGGCGCCTTCGTCATGGCGACCACGTCCAACGCCAGCCCGCCGGCCGCCACCACCAAGTCGGCGGCGGACTCGACGGTCTGCCAGGGGCTGGCCACCGCACTCGGCAACAACGAACGGTTCATCGCGGGCCAGCGGACCGACCCGGACGCCCAGTCCGAGGCACGGATCGCCAACCGTGAGGCCGTCATCGCGCAGATCAAGGTGCAGCAGCAGGCGTCCGGGTGCACGGTGGGGGAGTCGGCTCAGGGCTCCCAGCCGGCGCAGCCGGGGCAGCCCGCACCGTCGCAGCCCGCCGCGGGCGGCCAGGAAGGACAGGCGGGGCAGGACGGGCAGGCGGGCGGCGGCGCCGCGGCCGGTGAGCAGGTGTGCAACGGCTCCACCGTCACCCTGTCCGGCGAGGCCGGCGCCCCGGCCGCGTCCAGCAACCAGTTCCCGGCCGGCACCAGACTGAAGGTCACCAACCTGGACAACAACAAGTCCACGACGGTGGAGGTCACCTCGGTGTCCGGCAGCTGCGTGCTGCTCAACGACGCCGCCTTCGAGCAGGTCCGCGAGCCGGGCAAGTTCCTCATCCGCCGGGCCGTGATCGAGAAGGTGGGGTGACGCCCACACAAGGGTGAGGTGCGGGGCCCGCCGCTCGGGGAAGGAGCGGCGGGCCCCTTCACGTCCGCACGCCTTCACGCCCCATCGCATACATCCGACCCCCCTCCCCCGCGCCCTCACGGAGTGGCGCCGGGCACACGGGCGTCCGGTAACACGGGGTTCACACATGGGCAACGGTCGGGAAATCGCCCGTTGACATGCTGCGGTGCATCGACGGCGGCGCCCCAGTGCCGCAGCGCCGCAGCATCCGCACCAAGCGCGCCCAGACCCACCCCGAAGGATGTGGACCGTGAGCTTCAAGGCCGAGTACATCTGGATCGACGGCACCGAGCCGACCGCCAAGCTGCGGTCCAAGACGAAGATCCTGGGCGACGACGCGAAGGGCGCCGACCTGCCGATCTGGGGCTTCGACGGGTCCTCCACCAACCAGGCCAAGGGCCACGCCTCCGACTGCGTGCTCAAGCCGGTCTTCGTCTGCCCGGACCCGATCCGCGGCGGCGACGACGTCCTGGTGCTGTGCGAGGTCCTCAACACGGACATGACGCCGCACGAGTCCAACACCCGTGCCGCGCTGGCCGAGGTCGCCGAGAAGTTCGCCGCCCAGGAGCCGATCTTCGGCATCGAGCAGGAGTACACCTTCTTCAAGGACGCCTACCCGCTGGGCTTCCCCAAGGGCGGCTTCCCGGCCCCGCAGGGCGGCTACTACTGCGGCGTCGGCTCCGACGAGATCTTCGGCCGTGACGTCGTCGAGGCCCACCTGGACAACTGCCTGAAGGCGGGCCTGGGCCTCTCCGGCATCAACGCCGAGGTCATGCCCGGCCAGTGGGAGTTCCAGGTCGGCCCGCTGGCCCCGCTGGACGTCGCCGACCAGCTCTGGGTGGCCCGCTGGCTGCTCTACCGCACCGCCGAGGACTTCGGCGTCGCCGCCACCCTCGACCCCAAGCCGGTCAAGGGCGACTGGAACGGCGCCGGCGCGCACACCAACTTCTCCACCAAGGCGATGCGCGAGTCCTACGACGCGATCATCACCGCGGCCGAGTCGCTGGGCGAGGGCTCCAAGCCGCTGGACCACGTCAAGAACTACGGCGCCGGCATCGACGACCGCCTCACCGGCCTGCACGAGACCGCCCCCTGGAACGAGTACAGCTACGGCGTCTCGGACCGCGGCGCCTCGGTCCGCATCCCGTGGCAGGTCGAGAAGGACGGCAAGGGCTACATCGAGGACCGCCGCCCCAACGCCAACGTCGACCCGTACGTGGTGACCCGTCTGCTGGTCGACACCTGCTGCACCGCGCTGGAGAAGGCCGGCCAGGTCTGATCCGCGCCGCACGGCCCCCGAGGGGCGTCCACCGGAAGGTGGGCGCCCCTCGCGCCGTCTGCTTCAATGGACCCATGGCCGGCTTCCGCACCCACCACGCGACGGGTCGACGCGACCTGGAGCCGTTCTGGCCTTCCCGTCAGCACCACGACTTCGACCGGGTGTGTTGTCGCACGACGAACGCGCCGGCCCTGTAACGCCCGGAGTTCCTGCCGGCCTTCGGCCGCCGCGCACCGCGTACGTCCCTCGACGAACCCTTCGCGCGAAAGAGCTGACGTCCCATGGCGACCACCCCTTCCCTCTCCTCCCCCGTTCCCGCCGCCGTCCCGCCCGCCCGTGCCCGGCTGCGTGCCGTCGACCGGGACGACGTGGCGGCCGTCGCGCGGCTGCTGCCGCCCGGCGCCACCTTGCTCCCCGCCCCGCCGGACGCCGTGCCCGTGCTGCCCGGCCGGCCGCGGATGGTCGGCTACCTGGTGCTGGTCCCCGCCGACCGGCAGCCGCCGTTCCCGCAGGCCGAGCCGGCCGACGCGACGGACGACGCCGACGCACTGGTCCGGGTCGACCCGGTGCGCCGCACCGCCGAGGTCGACGGACGGCAACTCGACCTGACCTACCTGGAGTTCGAGCTGCTCGCCCACCTCGTGGCGCATCCCGACCGGGTCCACACCCGGGACCGGCTGGTCTCCACGGTGTGGGGGTACGGCCATGTCGGCGACGGGCGGACCGTCGACGTCCACATCGCCCGCCTGCGCCGCAAGCTAGGCCCCGAGTTCCGCGACACCATCCGGACCGTGCGCCGCGTCGGCTACAAGTACGTGCCGGTGCGGCGCTGAACGCCCGGTCCGGTCTGCCGACAGCAGATCGCCCTTCCTCCGTGCCACCCGGCCGGGCAGAGTCGGCGGTATGAGACTTCTGTTGCTGGGTGGTACGGAGTTCGTGGGCCGGGCCGTCGCCGAGGCGGCCCTCGCGCGGGACTGGGAGGTGACCGTCTTCCACCGCGGGCGGCACGAAGCGCCCCCGGGCACCCGGGAGCTGCTGGGCGACCGCACCGAGGTGGACGGGCTGGCGGCGCTCGACGAGGACCCGGGCACGTGGGACGTCGTCGTCGACACCTGGTCGTCCGCCCCGCGCGCGGTACGGGACGCGGCGCGGCTGCTGCGGGACCGCGCCGGACGGTACGTGTACGTGTCGAGCTGCTCGGTGTACACCTGGGCGCCGCCCGCCGGGTACGGCGAGGACGCCCCCGTGGTGGAGGGCGCCTCCCCGGACGCCGACGTGACCGACTACGCGCGTGACAAGCGTGGCGGCGAGCTGGCCGCGGTGGACGCCTTCGGCGCGGACCGCTCGGTGCTGGTGCGGGCCGGGCTGCTGCTCGGGCCGTACGAGAACGTGGGCCGGCTGCCCTGGTGGCTGAACCGCGTGGCGCGCGGCGGTCCGGTGCTCGCCCCCGGCCCGCGGGACCTGCCGTTGCAGTACGTCGACGGGCGTGACCTCGCGGAGTGGATCCTCGGCGCGGCCGAACAGGGGCTGAGCGGGCCGTACAACCTGATGTCGCCGCAGGGGCACACCACCATGGGCGGGCTGCTGGAGGCCTGTGTGCGGGTGACCGGCGGGCCGGCCGAGCTGCGGTGGACGGCGCCCGAGGTGATCCTCGACGCCGGGGTGGAGCCGTGGACCCAGCTCCCGGTGTGGGTGCCTCCGCACAGCGACATGCACGACGCGCTGCACTCGGCCGACGTCTCCCGGGCGGTCGCGACCGGGCTGCGCTGCCGGCCCGTCGCGGAGACCGTCGCGGACACCTGGGCCTGGCTGCGGGACATCGGCGGCACGGCACCGCAGCGCCCCGACCGTACGGTCAAGGGGCTCGACCCGGAGGCGGAGGCGAAGGTGCTGGCCGCAGCCTCCGGGGTATAACGAACTCCCGGTGCTCACAGGCCTGTTGAAACCTACGGAACAGCACTGACTTCGCACCGATTCCTGTGACGGGTGAACACCCGTGGGGCGGGGCGCGTACTCATGGGCGCCGCTTCCCCTCACGGGCGCCTCGCTGCCCCGCAAAGGGATGCCCCGCAAGGAAGTCAGAGGAGTTCCATGGGACGCAACACAAGAAAACGCCGTACACCGCTGGCCACCAAGGTGATAGCCGGGGCGGCGGCCCTGGCGATCGGTGGGGGCGGTCTGGTCTGGGCCAACTTCTACGCCTCGGCGCACGAGGAGGACGGAAGGCACAACGCCACCAAGTCGGGGCAGGCCAGGGTCGCCACGATCAACTGTCCGGACGTCGGCCAGAAGCTCACCAAGGTGCCCCGCAAGGCACGCTGGGGCGTCGCGCGTGAACTGGCCCGGCTCGACCGCCAGATCACGGAGGCGTACTCGCGCCTCGCCGAGACGCGTCAGGCGCAGGCGGGCGACGCGAACTACGTCGACAACGCCATCCTCGGTCCGCTGAAGGACAAGCGCCGGGCCACCCTGGACCGCATCAACATCAACATCAAGCGGGCCGGCGGCCAGGAGCGCGACCTCGGCCGGTTCGCCCGCTGCCAGGGCGTCCCCGCGGAGCAGCCCGGCGGCGGTGACGGCGGCCAGAACGGCGGCGGTCAGGACGGCGGCGGTCAGGACGGCGGCCAGGACAACGGCGGTGGTCAGGACAACGGCGGTCAGGCCGGGAACGGCCCGGTGGCGGACGACTTCATCCGCATCGAGGACGTCCAGCCGGGCACCCGCAACCTGCCCAACGGCCTTCCGGCGGACGGTGACACCGGCTCGACCGGCAGCTTCACCACGGTGTGCGGCACCAACGAGAACGCGCTGCGCAACTCGGACAACGTGATCGTGGCGCCCGGCGTCAGCAACGGCGCCCAGCACCAGCACGACTACGTCGGCAACCAGGCCAACACCGCCTTCGCGAGCGACGAGGACCTGGCAGGCGGCGACACGAGCTGCCAGAACCAGGGCGACCGGTCGTCGTACTTCTGGCCGGTGCTGCGGATCCAGGACGGTACGCAGGACATCGACCAGGACCAGCCGGGCGGCGGCCAGGACGGCAACGTGGGCAAGATCGTCGCGCCCACCGAGGTGAACCTGAAGTTCGTCGGCAACCGCACCAGCGAGGTCGTCGCGATGCCGCGGGCGCTGCGCATCATCACCGGTGACGCCAAGGCCTTCACCAACGGCCTGGGCAACGCCAACACCGCGTGGAGCTGCACCGGCTTCGAGGACCGCCAGGTGACGGACAAGTACCCGATCTGCCCCGAGGGCAGCGGCGTGGTCCGGACGTCCAGCTTCCAGAGCTGCTGGGACGGCCAGAACACCGACAGCGCCAACCACCGCACGCACGTCGCCTTCGTCGGCGAGGACGGCAGCTGCCCGAACGGCTTCCAGGCCATCCCGCAGCTCCAGGTCCGCCTGGTGTACGACAACATCCCGGCGCCGCAGGCCGACAACGGGCAGCTGGTGAACCCGTACGCGGTGGACACCTTCCCGGAGCAGCTGCACAAGCCGATCACCGACCACAACGACTTCATCAACTTCTTCGACGAGAACCTGATGAACGAGATGGTCCAGTGCATCAACAGCGGCCAGGACTGCCAGTAGTCGGCAGGACCCGCTGAAGGGACCGGAAGAAACCGAGAGGGAGCGCGAGGGACCGGGGAAAGGGAGAAGGCCGGCGGTGGGAGGCCCACCGCCGGCCTTCTGCCGTGCCGGGCGCGTGAGCGGCTCAGCCGTGGTGGCCGCCCTTGTTGTGGCTGCCGCCGGGGTTCATGTGCTCGGAACCCTCCTCAAGGTCGCCGCCGAGCTTCGTCCGCAGCGCCTCGACCGTCCTCTCCTCGCCCACGGCGACCCACTTGCGGCCGACGAGGTAGTAGCCGCCGTAGTCCTTCGCCGTGTTGAGCCACTCGCGCTGACCGCGGTCGGTGGAGAAGGTGGCGAGGACGTACTTCTCGTCGCCCTTCTTGCACAGCGCCTGCCGGATGGTGTCGGCGTCGGTCTGCATGTCGGGGTCGCACTTCGCCTCTGCGGCCAGTTTCTCCAGGCTGCCGGTGGCGGTGGGCGGTACCGCGTGCTCCCCGTGGCCGCCGGACCCGCAGCCCGCCAGCGCCAGGGCCGCCACCGCGCAGGTCAGCGCGAGCTTCGGTCGGGTCACCCTCATGTGTTCCTCCGGTCTTGACGGCGACATCGTGGGCGGCGACATGCCGCTCGGAGCCCCGGCACGGGGCCCTCGGCATTCGATACGGCTGCGGCGCGCCCGGCGCTCAATCGCCGCGCCGGGTCCGCGCGGACGGTGGCCGGAAGGGCGCGGGTGCCAGGTGACCATCGACACGTTCGCTCGTTCAGCTGAACGTGCAGTCACAGGATGCCGCCGCCCAGTCCCCCGCGCTCTCCTCCCCGGCCGGTCCGGCCGTGGACGTCGAACAGGCCGAGGCCGCGCTCGTCGAGCACTATCCGCGGCTCGTGCGGCTCGCCTACCTGGTGCTGCCGTCCCGTATGGGCCGCACCCGGCGGGTGCTCACCGCGCACGCCCTGGTCCAGCGGGCGCTGCCCCGGGGCCGGGCCGACGCGCCGCTGATCCCCGCGCAGAGCAGTGGCCGGGACGGCGACCCGGGGTACGCGCTGGTGCGGCTCCAGGTGGTGCGGTCGGCGCTGGAGGCGGGCCTGCCGCTGGGCCGCCGGGGTCTGCCCAAGCGCTCCCAGCTGCCGCCGCTGCTGCCGCAGGTGTGGGGCCTGACGGTGTTCCCCCGGCCGGGGGGCGCGGACGAACTGGCACTGGACCAGCGGTTGTCGGCGCTGTCCGGGGAGGCCCGTGCCGCGCACGCCCTGCGCGGTCTGGAGCGGCTGCCGGACGCCGACGTGCGCCGGGTGCTGGACGACGCCGGCGTCGCGGACCCGGATGCCGCCCTCGTGGAGGCCGACGGCATCCCCGACCCGTACCGGCTGCTCGAGTCACCCGAGTTCGACCCGTGTTCGCTGCAGGCCCGCCCGACGGACCTGCTGCGCCGCCGCCGGCATCTGAAGGCCGGGCTGGTCGGGGCGGCGGCGCTCGCGGTGTGCGGGGCGCTGCTGTCGCTGCCCGGGGAGGGCTGGGGCGCCGACGGTCCGGCCGCTCCCCCGTACGCACGCAACCCCGCCGCGCAGGCCGCGCTGGACCCGGCGAAGCTGACCCGGGTGCCGGCCTCGGCGTGGAGGACGTCGGAGCGTACGGACTTCTCGGTGTGGCCGGCGCGCGGCGCGCTCACCGGCGACCGCGCGCTGCTGCGCCGTGCGCTCGCCGTGTGGGCCCGGCCCGGTGAGGGCGTCACCGCGTCGGCCACCCCGGGCACCCCCGCGGGCGGACCCGCCGGGCCGCCGCAGCTGCTGTACGCGGGCACGGTGGACGCCGCGCGCGTGGTGATCCTGTACGACGGCTGGCGTCTCGCCCGGTACGCCGAGCCGGAGGAGGGCGCCCGGGGCGCCGCCCTGGACCTGGCGCGGGTCGACGGGGCCGGGCGGGCCGGGGCGAGCGCGGTGGTGCTGAGCCGCTCGGACGGCAACGTCCGCTTCCTGCTGGCTCCCTGGGCGCGGGAGGCGGCCGAGCGGGACCTGCGCGAGCCGGACGAGGGCGCGCAGGACCTGCCTCTGGAGGACGGGGTGACCGGGCCGTTCGTCTCGGGGCAGGGGCGGGAGCCGTGCACGACGTGGAACGCGCTGGAGCTGACCGACGGCACCGGCACCCGGCTGCTCACCGACCTCGGCGAGCTGGTCCCGGCGCGGCTGACCACCGGCCGTCCGGGCGAGGTGGAGGACGTGTCCGGTGAGAAGGCTCGGCGCGCCTGGCAGCCGTACGCCTGCTCACTGGCGGCGATGCGGTCGGCGGGCGTGCGCGGCGTCAACGCCTGGGCGTACGCGGAGCAGTCGCTGCCCGGCGGTGACGGACGGGCGCAGTGGCTGTGCACGCGCGGGGAGACCTGGCGGGGCACGGGGGCGCGGGTGCTGGCGCAGTTCCACTCGCCGGGCGCGCGGTACGGGGCGGTGGCGGCCCGCGCGGAGGACGTGCCGGCCTGCGGGACGCGTCGACCGGACGTGCTGGCCGGGGTGTTGTGGAAGTCCGCCGGCGGCACCTGGTACCTGCTCGCGGCCGGCAGCGACGGGGTGGAGTCCGTGGAGGCGACCGGCGGCATCGAGGGCAGGGCCAAGGACAGACTGCTGTCGGTGCGCGCCGAGAAGGGTGCGCGGGCCGACCTCACGGGCACACTTGAGGACGGGGGGTCGGTCGGCGGGCTGCGGTGACGCGGGGGAACACCGGTGCGCGGTCCGGCCCGTGGGAGGCCGGAATCGATCGGTAAGGTGTTCGTATGAGTACCGGGGTGCGTCGGAGGATGGGAGTCGAGGAGCGCCGGCAGCAGTTGATCGGCGTGGCTCTCGAACTGTTCAGCAAGCGTTCCCCGGACGAGGTCTCGATCGACGAGATAGCGTCCCGGGCGGGCATTTCACGCCCGCTCGTCTACCACTACTTCCCCGGCAAACTGAGCCTCTACGAGGCCGCGTTGCGGCGTGCCGCGGAGGATCTGGCGTCCCGGTTCGCCGAGCCGCACGAAGGCCCGCTGGGCTCGCGGCTGCGGCGGGTGATGGCGCGTTTCTTCGACTTCGTGGAGGAGCACGGCCCCGGATTCTCCGCCCTGATGCGCGGCGGCCCCGCCGTGGGCTCCTCCACCACCAATGCGCTGGTGGACTCGGTGCGTCAGGCCGCCTACGAGCAGATGCTGGCGCACATGGGCGTGGTGGGTCCGGCGCCGGCGCGGCTGGAGGTGGTCGTGCGCTCCTGGATCTCGCTGGTGGAGTCGACGGCGCTGATCTGGCTGGACGGGCAGCGGGTGCCGCGCGAGGAGCTGGAGGCCAAGCTGGTGCAGGACTTCGCGGCCCTGGCCGCGGTCGCCGCGGCCCGCGACGAGGAACTCGCCACGCTGCTGCGGGGTCTGGTCAAGCAGGAGCCGGGCGACGGCCCGTTCACCGATCTCGCCGCGCGGATGATCTCCCTGGCGGAGGAGTGAGCGCGGCGACCACGTGGGGCCTGGTCGTCGAGACGACCGTGGGCGCCGGGGAGCGCAAGCACACGGAGGCCACCGTGGTGGCGCACGTCGCGGGGAGCCGCGAGGAGGCTCTCGCGGAGCTGGAGCGGCGGGCGCGGGCGTACGTGCCCACCCACCCCTTCAACCACGACCGGCGCCGCCTGCTCAGGGACGGCGACGGTTTCCTGCTCGTCGTCGACGGGGCGTGGCGCTCGTTCCTCACCCGGTTCACGGTGGCGGAACTGCTGGAGGACTCCGCCGCGCCGCGCCGGCCGGAGCCCGTCGCCGAGGAGCCGTCCGCCCCCGAGCCCGCCGGGGAGGCGCCGCCCCCGCCTCCTCGTCCGACCCCGGAGCAGCTGGCGGAGCGGGACGAGGACGGCGTGCCGGTGCTGCCGTCGTGGCTGGGCCGTCGCGACCTGCCCTGAGGGCCTACTCGCCCTCGAACTTCCGGTAGGACGGGTCGAGGTCGCGGATCTCCGCGGAGGCGTGGAGCGTGCGGCCGTCGGCCGCCTTCACGTGCTGCCGCAGTAGATCCAGGGTCGTCTCGGTGAGGCGGGCCTTGGTCTCGTCGGTGCGGCCGGCCAGGAGGGCGATGTGCACGTGCACCAGGGCGTGCCCCTCGGTGTCGGGGCCGACCACCGGGTCCTCCGTGCGCCGGAACCGCGTCTTGCAGGCGGGCGGTTTCGCCGCCGCGATGTCGACGACGGCGGAGTGCAGGTCCCGCGCGAAGGCGGGCCGGTCGAAACCGTCCGCCAGGTTGTCCGAGTAGTCGACGGTGATCTGCGGCATGGGCCCTCCTGTTGCAGGTCAGGAGGGCCCACCCTAGCCGCAGCCGGTCAGCCGGTCAGCCGGTCAGCCGGCGGTGAACACCGCCACCGTGCGGGCCGGCACGGTGAACGTGCCGGTCGCCTTCGCGTACGACGCCGTCTTCACGACCGCGTCCCCGCCCTTGGCCTGCACCGGGTGCAGACGGTGGTCCGTCCCGGTGAGCGCGGCGACGCGCTGCTCCTGCCGCTCGGGCGTGGCATTGAAGACGACGACCAGGTCACCCAGCTTCATGGTGATCACGCCGGGCGTCTCGTCCTCGCCGGACAGCGGGAACGACAGCCGGGCCTGCACCTGCTCCGCCGTGCCGAGGGAGAACGCCTTCTCCGTCGTGCGGATGCTCAGCAGGTCCCGGTAGGCGGCCGAGGCCCCCTCGATCTGCGGGCAGCCCACCGTCACCGGGCCGAGCAACGGCTTGGCGTACGGCCACTTGTCCTGGTTGTCGGCGGCCGGCGGCAGACCTCGGCCCATGCCGTTGCCGTCGGCGCAGTTCCAGTGGATCGCGTTGAACCAGTCGCCGCTGTCGTAGGAGTTGCGGTCCAGGGACTTGGAGCGCAGCAGGTCGGTGCCCGCCTGGGAGAGCGCCGGGCCCTGGGAGAGGGCGGCGGTCGCCATGGCGAGGACCTGCATGCGCGCCCGGTCCGCGGCCGGGGTGTCCTTCGGCAGCTTGAAGGCGAGCGCGTCGAACAGCGACTCGTTGTCGTGCGCGTCCGCGTAGGCGAGGGCGTCGCCGGGGGCGGCAGCGTAGCCGGCGGGGGCGCCGTTGTAGTCGACCTGGGAGCCCTTGACCTCCTTGCCGCTGGTGTCGGTGAACGTGTAGTCGGCGAGGTTGCCGCTCAGGCCCACCTTGATGAGGTCCTGGTAGTGCAGCAGCCGGGCCTTCTGCTCGGCCGGGGTGCCGTTGGCGGCCGAGGAGTTGGGGTCGGTGTAGAGCCCGGAGGCGAAGCCCTGCACGCCGGGGTCCTCGTCGAAGGGGCCGCCGCCGCGCACGGCGTCACGGGCCCGGTCGGAGAAGGTGGCGATGCCGGTGCCGGCCATGTTCTTCTGGGTGGCCTGCTCGAAGCGGGCGTCGTCGGCGATCTCGCCGAAGTTCCAGCCCTCGCCGTACAGGATGATCTTCTTGCCGTCGACGCCGTCCTTCTTCAGGGTGAGGGCGTCGAGGGCCTTGCGGACGGCGAGGATGTTCTCCTTCGGGTGGTGGCCCATGAGGTCGAAGCGGAAGCCGTCGACCTTGTACTCCTTGGCCCAGGTGACGACCGAGTCGACGACCAGCTTGCCCATCATGGCGTTCTCGGGCGCCGTGTTGGAGCAGCAGGTGCTGTTGGCGACGGAGCCGTCGGCGAGGAGCCGCTGGTAGTAGCCGGGGACGATCCGGTCGAGCACGGAGGTCTTCGCCTGGCCGTGGGCGGCGGTGTGGTTGTAGACCACGTCCATCACCACGCGCAGGCCGTCGTCGTTGAGTGCCTTGACCATCCTGCGGAACTCCACCGTGCGGGCGGTGCCGTCCGGGTCGGTGGCGTAGGAGCCCTCGGGGACCGTGTAGTGGTACGGGTCGTAGCCCCAGTTGTAGGCGTCCTTCGCCGCGGCCTTGGCGACGCACTCCTGCTGCTTGTCGGAGTCGGCCGGGTAGGAGGCGAGGTCGCAGTCGACGGTCGTCCGGTCGGACTTCCGCTCGGGGATGGTGGCGATGTCGAACGCGGGCAGCAGATGCACGTACGAGGTGCCGGCCTGCGCCAGCTTCCGCAGGTGCCTGCTGCCGTCGCTGTCCTTGTCGGTGAACGCGAGGTAGGTGCCCCGGTGCTTCGCCGTGCGGTCCTCGACGGAGAAGTCGCGGATGTGCAGCTCCTGGATCTGCGCGTCCCTGAGCGGTACGGCCTTCGGCTTGGTGTAGCCGTCCCAGCCGCGCGGCTGGAGGGACCGGTCGGCCAGGTCGACGACGAGGCTGCGCTCGGAGTCGGTGGTCAGAGCGGTCGCGTAGGGGTCGGTGACCTTGTTGGTGACGAGCTCGCCCGCGGCGGGCGCCCACACGGTCACCGCGTACCGGTACGCCTTGCCCTTCCAGGACGCCGGGCCGGTGACGGACCAGACTCCGGTGGCGTCGTCGCGGCGCATGGCGACGGTACGGCCGCCGATCTCCAGGGCGACCTTCCGCGCGGTCGGCGCCCACACGGACAGGGTGGGCCGGTTGTGGCGGAAGACCGGGCCGAGCCGCGCCTTGGTGGCGCCGGCGGCGTAGAGGTCGTCGAGGACGCCCGCGATCTGCACGCCGGTGGCCGAGAGGACCGCGCCGGTGGCCGCGCGCTGGGTGGCGACGACCTGGCCGCGCAGGGCCTCGCGGACCCGGTCGCGGTCACGCGGGTCGACGGTCCAGGCGGTGCCGTTGGCGAGGTGGGGGAACTTCGCCTTCTGCGCGTCGGTGAGGGCCGACTCCGCCAGGCGGATCCAGCGGGCGTCGCCGGTGTCCAGCTTGCCGTCCTTCACCGCCACCGAGCCGGTGCGGGAGGCGAGGAGCTGGGTGGAGGCGGCTGCGGCCGAACCGTCCCAGACGAGGGTGGAGCGGTCGATCCAGACCGCCTTGGAGGTGGTCAGGTCGAGCGCGGCCGCGGATCCGGCGGGCTGGGGCAGCAGGTACTTCTCCTGCCCGCTCACCAGCCACACCTCGTGGCCGTTCGCCTTGAGGTCGAGCGACTGGTCGGTGGGCAGGTCCTTCTCGTCGCCCTTGTGGAGGATGTAGCTGAGGCTGGTGGCACCCTCGGCGAGCGGCACCTCGAAGACAGCGCCATAGGCATCAGTCTTCACCGGTTCCAGGGGCTTCGACCAGTCGGTGGGGTTCGCGGCGCCCGTCCAGGTGTGCAGACCCCAGCCCTCGTAGTTCCCGTCGGCGCGGTGGTAGTGCAGCACGGCCTTGGTGGTGTCCTGCGCCGGGTACCCGGGCCGCTCGGTGGTGACGGTGTCGTCGCCCTGCCTGATCCACACCTCGCCGGTGCGGGTGACGTCGATGGTGCGGTCGGTGGCGACGTCCTTGTTGCCGTCCTTGTCGACCACCAGGAAGCCGACGTCGGAGGCGCCCGGCTTCAGCTTGACCCAGGCGAAGGCACCGTAGGCGTCGCGGCCGGTGAAGGCGTGGCCCGCCGGCCACTCCGTGGCCTCGCCGTCCGCGAGGTCGCCCCAGGCGTACAGGCTCCAGTCGTCGTAGTCGCCGTCGGGACGCTGGTAGTGAACGATCGCGTGGTCGCGGGAGGCGGCGGTGGGCTCCTCCTCGGCGGGCGGGGTACCGGCCGTGGACGCGGCGAGGGCGCTCGCGGTGCGGCCGGCCGAGTCGATCACGACGGCCTTGTAGCGCAGGGCGGTGCCGGCGGGGACGTCGGCGCCGACGGTGTGGGTGACCTTGTAGGGGGCGTGGTCGGCGGAGCCGAGCGTCTGCCACTTCCCGTCGCCGGTCCGGGCGGCGAAGACGACCCGGTTGAGCTGACCGCCTTCGACGTCGGCGCTCAGCTCGACGGTGCCGGTGGCGCCCGCCTCGGGAGCCTTCAGGGTGAGCGTGGGCTTCGCCCCGGGCTTGCCGAGCGGGGCGGCGGCCTTGAGGACGATCGCGGAGCGGGCCGGGACGGAGACGGTGATCTTCTTGTCCGCGTCGCTGCGCACGGTCGCGTCGGTGCCGTGGACGCCCTTGAAGGTCATCCGGGCGGAGCCGGTCGCGAAGGTGGCCTTCTTCGTCCCCGCTGCGTTGTTGAAGGCGACGACGTACTCGGTGGTGTCCTTGCCGGTGGCGGTGCGGGAGAAGGCGTAGACGCCGGGGCCGTCTTCGGCGTACCGCTCCTGCTGGATGCCGTCGGTCAGCGCCGGGTGCGCCTTGCGGAGCTCGGCGAGGGCGCTGATCTGCCGGTAGAGCGGGGAGCGGGTGTCGTAGGTGTCCTCTGCGTGGGTGCGGCCGGTGCCGATCAGGTCGTCGTCGAGGTAGTCGGCGGTGCGGGAGGCGAAGAGGGTCTGGCGGGCGTCCTTGTCGCCGCCGGCGCCGGTGAAGCCCTGCTCGTCGCCGTAGTAGATCACCGGGTTGCCGCGGCTGAGGAACATCAGCTCGTTGGCGAGCATGTCCCGCTTCAGCAGCTCCGCGTCGGACGCCTCCGGGTTGTCCTGCTTCAGGAACGTCCCGATGCGGCCCATGTCGTGGTTGCCGAGGAAGGTGACCTGCTCGTACGCGTTGGCCTTGTCGGTCGTGTACTTGAAGTCGTCACCGAAGACGGAGGCGAGCTTCTTGGCGCTGCCGCCCTGGGAGGCGTACGCGCGGGCCGCCTCCTGGAAGGGGAAGTCGAGGGTGGCGTCGAGCCGGCCCTGCGTGACGTAGGGGGCGGTGACGTTCGTGTCGGAGGAGTACACCTCGCCGAACATGAAGAAGTCGTCCCGGCCGTGCTTGGCCGCGTAGGCGTCGAGCGCGGTGGCCCACTGGGTCCAGAACTCCATGTTGACGTGCTTCACGGTGTCGATCCGGAAGCCGTCGATGCCGAAGTCCCTGACCCACCGCTGGTAGATCTTCTCCATGCCGTCGACGACCTCGGGACGCTCGGTCCACAGGTCGTCGAGGCCGGAGAAGTCGCCGTACTCGCTGGACTCGCCGGCGAAGGTGGAGTCGCCGCGGTTGTGGTACATCGACGTGTCGTTGAGCCAGGACGGCACCTTGAGGCGCTTCTTCGCCGCGGGCACCACGGGGGTGCGGGGGAAGGCGCCGGCGTCCACGCGCGGGAACTTCTTCGCACCGTCGGCGTAGTCGGAGTCGTCGAAGGGCACGCCGTCCTTCGTCAGGTACGGGAAGGCGCCCTTGGAGAGGTAGTCGTAGGACTTCTCCTCGTAGTCGATGACGTCGGCGGTGTGGTTGGTGATGACGTCGAAGAAGACCTTCATGCCCTTGGCGTGGGCCTTGTCGACGAGGGTCTCGAGGTCCTGGTTGGTGCCGAAGTGCGGGTCGACCTGGGTGAAGTCGGTGATCCAGTACCCGTGGTAGCCGGCCGAGGCGTCCTTGCCGGTGCCCTGCACGGGCTGGTTCTTGAAGAGGGGCGCCAGCCAGATGGCGGTGGTGCCGAGCCCCTTGACGTAGTCCAGCTTCTGCGTGAGGCCCTTGAGGTCGCCGCCCTGGTAGAAGCCCTTGTCGGTGGGGTCGTACCCGTGGGTGAGGCGCGAACCGGTCAGTCCGCCGCGGTCGTTCTTCGGGTCGCCGTTGGCGAAGCGGTCCGGCAGGACGAAGTAGAACTGTTCCCGCGTCAGGTCGTGGCGCGCCGGGGAGGAGGCGAGCTTCGCGTCCGAGGGGGGTGCGGGCGGGGTGGCGGCTCGGGCGGCGACCGGCTGCACGAGTGCCGCGGCGAGCGCGGCCACCGTGACGGCGGCGACGCGGCGGCCCCGCGCGGTGCGGCGCCCCGGGGGCGCGGGCCATCTGGGTATCAAGGCGTGAACTCCTTGCGCTTACGGCTCATTGGGTCCGACCCCACGCCCCGGCGGGGACTGTTTCGGCCACATCACCGGAGCGTCGGCGTGACCGTACCCTCGTTGAAAGCCTTACAGCAATAGTCGTGAAAGTGTCGGCAAGAACTTCCAGTGGGAGCTTTCCGGGCAGGGGCGGACGAGTCCGGCGGCCGACGGGAACGCGCCGACGTCCGGCGGCCTGGGAACCGGCCGCCGGACGTCGTTGTCGTGCTTCAGCAGCCGCTCTTGCCCGCGTACACCGCGAGGGCGGTGTCGCCGCCGAGGGTCGCGGTGAGCCGGCCCGAACCGTCCACCGTCACCGGCTTGTTGCCCTGCACGTCGCAGTACGTGCCCGCCGGGAGGGAGGTCTGGTAGGTGCGGGTCAGGGAGCCGGACTCGTGGTTGATCGCCACGAAGCCCTTGCTGCCCCGGCCGAAGGCGATGGCGTCGCCGCCGTTGTCCCACCAGTCGGTGACGGCCTGGCCGCGGGTGGCGTTGCGGAAGGCCACCATCGACCTGATCTCCGGCCAGTTGTGCTGGCACTTCCAGCCGCTCTGCCAGCAGGCGTCCACCCGGCCGCCGTTGGGGGGTCCGGCGTCGTGGTCCGTGAACTCGTAGCCGGAGTTGATGTCCGGGGCCCCGTAGGGCCAGGCCAGCATGAAGACGTTGGCCAGGGTGTAGTTCGCGTTGTCCTTGTAGCTGAGCGTGGAGCCGTTGCGCTCGGTGTCGTGGTTGTCGACGAAGACGCCGGCGGAGCCGCTCTTCAGGTAGCCCCAGCCCTCGCCGTAGTTCTTCAGGTAGGCGAGGTTCTCGTTGTTGAAGACACGCTTGAGGTCGTAGGCGTAGCGGAACTCCTGGACGTCGCCGGTGCCGGTGTACTCGGCGGGCTGGACCGCCTCGCCGGCGCCGTGGATGACCTCCTGCTTCCAGTAGGCGGAGGGGTTGGTCAGCCGCGACTTGATGTTGGCCAGGTCGGCGGCCGGCATGTGCTTGGCCGCGTCGATGCGGAAGCCGTCCACGCCGAGGGAGAGCAGGTCGTTCATGTACCCGGCGATGGTCCTGCGGACGTACTCCTCGCCGGTGTCGAGGTCGGCGAGGCCCACCAGTTCGCAGTTCTGGACGTTCCAGCGGTCGCCGTAGTTGTTGATCTCCGACGTGCAGTTGTCGAAGTCGTAGGAGGAGTACAGGCCCGGGTAGTCGTACTTCGTGTACGACGAGCCGCCGGTGCCCGTGCCGCTGCCGGCGGACATGTGGTTGATGACGGTGTCGGCGACGACCTTCACGCCGGCCGCGTGACACGTGTCGACCATGTTCTTGAAGGCGGTGCGGTCGCCGAGACGTCCGGCGATCCTGTAGCTCACCGGCTGGTACGACGTCCACCACTGGGAGCCCTGTATGTGTTCGGCGGGCGGGGAGACCTGCACGTAGCCGTAGCCCGCGGGGCCGAGGGTGGTGGTGCACTCGCGGGCGACCGAGGCGAAGTTCCACTCGAAGAGGACGGCCGTGACGTCCTTGGAACCGGGCGGGGAGGCCTCTGCAACTGTCGGGGTCATGACAGCCGAGGCGGCCGCGAGGGCGGCTATCCCGGCGAGGGTTCTGCGTGCCATGTGGGGATCCTTCTTCATCGAAGGGTGTGGGGAGTACCGCCACAGGGTGGTTGAAGCTTCTTGCAGAAAAGTTCAGCAACCTTGCGGCAACGCAGATGTTAGAGGCCCGCAACCCGAAAGGGCAGCGGGCCGTACCAACTTGAAGGAAAAAAGTTGTGAGGCGTACGACCGTCAGGCCGTCGTCCACCACACGGTCGTGTCGGCCGCGACCACGGCCTCACCGCCCGTCTCCTCCACCTCGCCGCTGGTGAGCAGCACCCGTCCGTGGGCGGGCACGGTCACCGGGACGCCGGTGGTGTTGGCCACGCACACGAAGTCCCTGCGCCGGAAGGCCAGCACGCCCTCGGGCGCCGGCAGCCACTCCACCCCGTCGCCCGCGCCCAGGTCCGCCTGCTCGCGGCGCACTGCGAGCGCCGAACGGTACAGCTCCAGCGTGGAGCCGGGCACCCCGGTCTGCGCCTCGACGCTCAGCTCGCCCCAGCCCTTCGGCTGCGGCAGCCAGCTGCCGCCGTCGCCGAAGCCGTACGAGGAGCCCTCGCGGGTCCACGGGATCGGCACCCGGCACCCGTCGCGGTAGCCGTCCTGGCCCGCGCCGCGGAAGTACGCCGGGTCCTGGCGCACCTCGTCCGGCAGGTCGACGACGTCCGGCAGGCCGAGCTCCTCGCCCTGGTAGACGTAGGCCGAGCCGGGCAGCGCCAGCATCAGCAGGGTCGCCGCGCGGGCCCGGCGCAGGCCCAGCTCACGGTCGCCGGCCTCGCGGATCTGGGTGCCGAGACCGGCCGGGTTGGCGAAGCGGGTGGCGTGCCGGGTGACGTCGTGGTTGGACAGCACCCAGGTGGCCGGGGCCCCGACCGGGCGCATCGAGTCCAGGGTCCGGTCGACGACCTCGCGCAGTTCGGCCGCGTCCCAGTGCGTCGCCAGGTACTGGAAGTTGAACGCCTGGTGCAGCTCGTCCGGGCGGACGTAGTTGGCGGTGCGCTCGACGGTCGGGGTCCACGCCTCGGCGACGAAGATCCTCTCACCGGAGTACTCGTCGAGGATGAGGCGCCACTGCCGGTAGATGTCGTGCACGCCGTCCTGGTCGAAGAACGGGGTGACATCGTTGCCCAGCATCCGCAGCTCGTCGTGCGAGCCCAGGTCCGGCAGACCCTCGGCCTTCACCATGCCGTGGGCCACGTCGATGCGGAAGCCGTCCACGCCCATGTCCAGCCAGAAGCGCAGGATGGAGCGGAACTCGTCGCCGACCGCCGGGTGCTCCCAGTTGAAGTCGGGCTGCTCGGGAGCGAAGAGGTGCAGGTACCACTCGCCGGGGGTGCCGTCGGGCTCGGTGACCCGGGTCCAGGCCGGACCGCCGAAGATCGACTCCCAGTCGTTGGGCGGCAGTTCGCCGTTCTCGCCCTTGCCGGGACGGAAGTGGTAGCGCTCGCGCAGCGGCGAACCGGGGCCCTCCGCGAGGGCGCGCTTGAACCACTCGTGCTGGTCGGAGGAGTGGTTGGGCACCAGGTCCACGATGATCCGCAGGCCCAGCGCGTGCGCGTCACGGATCAGCGCGTCCGCGTCCAGCAGGGTGCCGAACATCGGGTCGACGGCGCGGTAGTCGGCGACGTCGTAGCCGGCGTCGGCCTGCGGGGAGGCGTAGAAGGGGCTCAGCCACACGGCGTCCACGCCGAGGTCGCGCAGGTACGGCAGACGGGAGCGGATGCCTTCCAGGTCGCCCATGCCGTCGCCGTTGCTGTCGGCGAAGCTGCGCGGGTACACCTGGTAGATCACCGCGTCCCGCCACCAGTCACGGCGCCGCGCGACGGTGGCGACGGCCGAGTCGGTCGTGGGGGTCGGGGCCGGGGCGGCGGAGTGCTGGCTCATGTCGTCCTTGATACGAGGTCGGGCAGGTAAGCGAGTGGGTGCGGGCGGCGAAACGAGGCGGTTGCGGTGACAGCGGGGTCGGATGGCCACCGCAACCGCCCCGGGCCCAGGGAGGGGCAGCGCCCCCGAAGGGGCGCGGGGAACTGCGCGACCAGCCACGACGAAGCGACACCAGGCCGACGGCAGAAGTCCCCCGTACTTACCCCTTGGTGCCACCAGCCGTCAGGCCGGCGACGAGGTTCTTCTGCACGAGATAGAAGAACGCGGACACGGGTATCGCGATCAGGACCGCGGTCGCGGCCATCAGATTCCGCTGAGCGTCGTGCTCACTCACGAAACTCTGCAGACCCACCGCCAGCGTGTACTTCTTGTCGTCGAGCATGAACGTCGTGGCGAAGGCGACCTCGCCGAACGCGGTGATGAAGCTGTAGAACGCGGCGACCGCGAGTCCCGGCTTGGCGAGCGGCAGGATCAGCCGCGTGAACGTGCCGAACGGGGTCAGTCCGTCGACGCGTCCCGCCTCGTCGATCTCGAACGGGATGGTGTCGAAATAGCCCTTCATCAGCCAGGCGCAGTACGGCACCGCCGTGGAGCAGTACACGAGGATCAGGCCGAGATAGCTGTCGATGAGCTGCAGGTCCGACAGGATCTGGTACATCGGGACCATCAGCACGGCCACCGGGAACATCTGGGTGACCAGCAGTATCCACATGAACTTCTTGTAGCCCGGGAAGCGCATGCGGGAGACCGCGTAGCCGGTGGTGGCCGCCACCAGGACGCCGATGACCGTGGTCCCGAGGGACACGATCAGCGAGCTCTTCAGCCAGTCGAAGAAGTTCGTGTTCTGCAGCACGAACGAGTAGTTGTCCAGTGTCATTTTGCCCCAGATCCCGCCGGGACGCAGATAGTCGTCCTTGTCGGGGCCGAGGGACAGGAACACCAGCCAGGCGACCGGGAACAGCGCGATCAGGCTGGCCACGATCAGGATGCCGTGGGAGGTGAGGCGGCCCAGAGGGCTGACCTCACCGCGCCGGCTGCCCTTGCGGGGCGCGGCGGTCCGCTCGCCGGCGGGCGGGCCGGCCTCGGCGGCGGTGGGGAGGGTCGAGGTGCTCATGGGGACTCCCGCCTCAGATCGCGAGCTGCTGGTCGTTGCGGTTCAGCCAGCGGCGGTAGAAGGACGTGAAGACGATCAGGATGGCCAGCAGCAGCATGCCGTAGGCCGCGGACTCGGCGAACTCGCGCGGCTGCTGCCCGAAGCCGAGCTGGTAGGCCCAGGTCACGAGGATCTGCGCGTCCGGCGCGGTGTTGCCGAACAGCAGGAAGATGATCGCGAACTGGTTGAACGTCCAGATGACGCCGAGCAGCACCACGGTGGAGCTGACCGAGCGCAGGCCGGGCAGGGTGACGTGGCGGAACCGCTGCCAGGCGCTCGCGCCGTCCATCTCGGCCGCCTCGTAGAGGGTGCTGTCGATGGACTGCAGTCCGCCGAGCAGGGAGACCATCATGAACGGCACACCGCACCAGGTGTTGACCATGATCGCGGCGAACCGCTGCCAGAAGGTGTCCTCCAGCCACGCCGGGGTGGGCAGGCCGAGGAAGTCGAGGCCGGAGTTGATGATGCCGGCGTCGGCGAGCATGAAGCGCCAGCCGAAGACGGTGACGAAGGTCGGCACGGCCCAGGGCAGGATGAGGATCAGCCGGTAGAAGGTGCGGCCGCGCAGCTTCTGGTTGAGCAGCAGCGCGAGGCCCAGGCCGATGCCGTAGTGCAGGGCGACACAGGCGGCCGTCCACACGATCGTCCAGATGAAGTGCGACCAGAACCGGTCGTAGGCGGTCTCGCCCCACAGGATCTCGGCGTAGTTGTCGAGTCCGATGAACTTGTAGGTGGCCTCGATCTCGTTGACGCCGATGGTGCGCGCCGAGTTGAGGCTGTCCGCGTCGGTGAGCGTGAGGTAGAAGCCGTAACCGAGGGGGTACAGGACGATGACGCCGAGCACGAGGGCCACCGGCGCGACCATGGCGTAGGCGTACCAGTGCTTCTGGTAGGAGTGCTTCAGGCGCTGGCCCGGCCCGGGGCGGGGCGCGCGGTCACCGCGGCGCTTGCCGGTCGCGCGGTCGATGGCGACTGTCATGGTTCGGCACCTTCTGGATGATCAAGGAGTACGGCACACAGACCGGCGGCCGCCGGACCCTCCCCTCCTGAAGCGGGTCCGGCGGCCACGCGGGCATTACTTGGAGAAGTCCGGCACCAGCTTGGTGAACGCGGCCTCCGCGTCGTTCAGACCCTTGTCCAGGGACTCCTTGCCGCTGGCGATCTGCGGCAGCTCGTCGTCCATCGGGCCCCACAGGGAGCTGTACTCGGGCAGCGCCGGGCGCGGCTGGGCGGCCGAGAGGACCGTCTGGTAGCCGGCGATGCCGGGGTCGGCCTTGACCTGCTCGGTGTAGGCGTCGTCACGCGTCGGCAGCGTGGAGTTCTTCAGCGCGATGGTCTCCTGCGCCTTGGCCGAGGTCATGAACTTCACGAACTTCAGCGCGGCCTCCTGCTTCTCCTTGCTGGAGCCGGCGTAGACCGAGAGGTTGTGGCCGCCGGTGGGGGCGCCCGCCTTGCCGGCGGAGCCGGCCGGGACGGTGGCGATGCCGAGGTTGTTCTTGTCCTTGAAGGCGGAGCCCTTGTAGAAGTTGGTGATCTCCCACGGCCCCTGGATGATCGAGGCGACCTTGCCGTTGACGAAGGCGTCCTGGATGTGGGTGTAGGCGTCGGCGGTCACGTCCGCCTTGTGCAGGCCCTTGCCCTCGAAGAGGCTCAGCCAGGTGCCGTAGCCCTTCTTGGCCTCGGCGGACTTGACGGTGATCTTCTTGGCGTCGGCGTCGACCATGTCGGTGCCCTCGCCGTACAGGAACGGCTGGGCGTAGTAGCCGGCCGTGGAGCCCCAGTAGCCGTCGACGCCGGTCTTGTCCTTGACGGTGGCGGCGGCCTTCTTCAGGTCGTCCCAGGTCTTGGGCGCCTCGACGCCGGCCTTGGCGAACAGCGCCTTGTTGTACACGAAAGCGAGGGTGTCCGTGGTGAACGGGACGCCGTAGGTCTTGCCCTCGTACTTGGCCTGCTCGAGCAGGTTGGGCTTGAACTTGTCCTGCTCGGCGAGCGCCTCGGTGCCGTCCAGCGGCAGGAAGAAGCCCTTCTTGGCGAACGCGGGGGTCCAGCCGACCTCGGAGCGCAGCACGTCGGGGGCGCCCTTGGAACCGGCGGCGGTGTCGAACTTGTTCTGCGCCTGGTCGAACGGGACGTTGACGAAGTTGACCTTGATGTCCTTGTTGGCGGCCTCGAACTCCTTGACCAGGGCCTTGTACGTCGGCGCCTCGTTGGTCGCGTTGGAGGTGTCCCACCAGGTGATGGTGACCGGGCCGCCGGCCTTGTCGCCGCTGTCGCTGTCGCCGCCGCAGGCCGTCGCCGCGAGGGCGAGGGACGCCACCAGCGCGGTGGCCGCTATGCCACGCCGCATGAGGTTCTCCTTGAGGGTTAAGCCCGTGAGGCGGGAACGGCCCCGTCTGCCGTCCCGCGAGGTGCCGACTGCGCCGTTGCGGCGGCCGGGCGACGTGAACGTAACAGCGATGGAACTTTTCCGAAAGACCTTGCAGAAAAGTTTTGCAAGGGCCCGCGACAGTTATGCCGCCGTGACCCGTTCTCGACCGTGGCGCAACCGCGGTTTCCGCCCGTACGCCTGGGGTTCGGACTGTTGTGCAAGACTCTGCAAGCACTTGCCATCCGCTGCCGCCGGGGGAATCATCCGTTGCGGAGCGGACGCCGACCACGACTTGAGGGATCGCGATGAGCCAGCAGCCCACCACGGGCCGTCCCACGGCGCGCACCAGGCGTCCGATCGGTGTGCAAGGCGACAACCGGCAGATACAGTCCGGTCCTGTGACCACACGGCTTGCTGATATCGCTGCTCAGGCGGGGGTGAGCGAGGCGACCGTCAGCCGGGTCCTGAACGGGAAGCCGGGCGTCGCCGCCACCACCCGCCAGTCCGTGCTCGCCGCCCTGGACGTACTGGGCTACGAGCGCCCGGTGCGGCTGAGGCAGCGCAGCGAGGGTCTCGTCGGGCTCATCACGCCCGAGCTGGAGAACCCGATCTTCCCGGCGCTGGCCCAGGTGATCGGCCAGGCGCTGACCCGGCAGGGCTACACCCCCGTGCTCGCCACCCAGACCCCCGGCGGCTCGACCGAGGACGAGCTGACCGAGATGCTGGTGGACCGCGGGGTCGCCGGCATCATCTACGTCTCCGGACTGCACGCCGACACCACCGCCGACATGCAGCGCTACGAGCGGCTGCGGGCGCAGGGCGTGCCGTTCGTGCTCGTGGACGGTTTCTCGCCGAAGGTGCAGGCCCCGTTCATCTCCCCCGACGACCGGGCCGCGATGGCGCTGGCCGTCACCCACCTCGCGTCCCTCGGGCACACCCGGATCGGGCTGGCGCTCGGGCCGAAGCGGTTCGTGCCGGTGCAGCGCAAGATAGAGGGCTTCGTCCGGGCCGTGCAGGAGCAGTTGGGGCTGAGCGCGCAGACCGTCGAGACGGAGCTGATCCAGCACTCGCTGTACACGCTCGAGGGCGGCCAGGCCGCGGCCAGCGCGCTGATGGACCGGGACTGCACGGCCGTGGTGTGCGCGAGCGACATGATGGCGCTGGGCGCGATCCGGGCGGCCCGGCAGCGCGGGCTCGAGGTGCCGGACGACATCTCGGTGGTCGGTTTCGACGACTCGCCGCTGATCGCCTTCACCGACCCGCCGCTGACCACCGTCCGCAAGCCGGTCCCGGCGATGGGGCAGGCGGCGGTGCGCACGCTGCTGGAGGAGATCGGCGGAACCCCCGCGCCGCACAGCGAGTTCGTGTTCATGCCCGAGCTGGTGGTGCGGGGTTCGACGGCGTCGGCGCCCGGGGAGCGCAATCGTCCTTGAGGCGGAGAGCGGGCGTCGGTGCGCCCTGCCCGAGGAGGAGACGGAAGGCCTGTTCCCGGGGCAGAACATGCGGGCCGGACCCGCCCGGGGGATGATCTGACCGAGAGGTCTTTTCTGGCAGACTCTGTGCCCATGGGTGACTCGACTGTGACGACGCTGGAGGGCCGTGAACCGGCCACAGCGATCCCCGTCGAGGAGACGACGGGGACAGGTCGCCTGCGCCGCCTCCGCGCTCCCCGCCGCCCCCGGTTGTGGTTCGAGATCCTGCTCATCGCGGTGAGTTACGCCACGTACTCGCTCGTACGCAACGCGGTGCCCGAGCAGCGGGCGGAGGCGCTGCGCAACGCCGATCTGATCTGGCGCCTCGAGGGCCGGCTCGGCACGGCGTTCGAGGAGTCCGTGAACCACGCGGTGAACTCGGTGACTTGGCTCATCGTCGGGATGAACTACTACTACGCGACCCTGCACTTCGTGGTGACGCTGGGTGTGCTGGTGTGGCTGTTCCGCAGACACCCCGGCCGGTACGCGGCGACCCGGCTGGTCCTGTTCGTCACCACGGGTTTCGCCCTGGTCGGCTTCTACCTCTTCCCGCTGGCCCCGCCGCGGCTGATGAACGGCCAGAACTTCATCGACACCGTGCTGGTCCACCAGACGTGGGGTTCGATGGCCTCGGGTGACATGAAGAACGTCTCCAACCAGTACGCGGCGATGCCTTCCATGCACATCGGCTGGTCGTTGTGGTGCGGGCTCACGCTCTTCGCGCTGGCCTCGGTGCCGTGGGTGCGGGTCCTGGGCCTGGTCTACCCGGTGCTCACCCTGGTGGTCATCGTCGCCACCGCCAACCACTTCTGGCTGGACGCCGTCGGCGGCGTCCTGTGCCTCGCCGTCGGCTACGGCGTCGCCCACGCCTGGTACGGCCGCCGCCCCTCGGCCCTCCCCCGCCACCTCCCGGACGACGCGGCCACGAGACGCCGTGAGCCGGCCGCCCCGGAACGCGTGCCGGTGCAGAAGCGGGACTGACTCCGGGCCCCGGCCCCGGACCCCGGCGCTCCCGCGCGGAGGGCTCCGGGCCGCGCCGCCCGCGGAACCAGGGCCTCGAGCGGGCACCGGTGAGGCCCGTCGACGGACGACGGTGCGCGCCTCACGAGGGAGCGACGGCCGCCTGCGGGAGCTTGTCCGGGCCGAAGAGGAGTACGGCGTTCCCCGCGGGCGCCGCGCCCGCGAAGGCCCGTCGCACTCCACGGATTGCGAGTCGTCCCCGCGGGCGCGGCACGCGCGACGGCTACAGCCCGCCGTAGAACAGCTCCTCCACCACGCCCCGCGCGCGGCGGGCCGTGCGGCGGTAGGCGTCGAGCATGTCGCCGGCGTGGCCGGATCCGTAGCCCAGGTAGCGGCCGACGGCGGCCAGTTCCCGGGGCACGGTGGGGAAGGTGTCCCCCGCCCGGCCGCGGACCAGCATCACCGCGTTGCGGACGCGGGTGGCCAGCACCCAGGCCTCGTCGAGGGTGCCGGCGTCCTCCTCGGACATCAGCCCGGCCTCCCGGGCGGCGGCCAGCGCCTCGCGGGTGCGGGTCGTCCGCAGCCCCGGCACCTCGGCGCCGTGCCGCAGCTGGAGCAGCTGCACCGTCCACTCCACGTCGGACAGCCCGCCCGGCCCCAGCTTGGCGTGCAGCTTGGGGTCCGCGCCGCGCGGCAGCCGCTCGGACTCCATACGGGCCTTCAGCCGCCTGATCTCCCGGGCCGCGTCCTCGTCCAGCCCGCCGGACGGGTACCGCAACGGGTCGATCAGCTCCATGAAGCGGCGGCCCAGCTCGTCGTCCCCGGCGACGGGCTCGGCGCGCAGCAGCGCGTGCCGCTCCCAGACCAGCGCCCAGCGCCGGTAGTACGCCTCGTAGGAGCCGAGGGTGCGCACCAGCGGGCCCGACTTGCCCTCCGGGCGCAGGTCGGCGTCGATCAGCAGCGGCGGGTCCGCGCTCGGCACCTGGAGCAGCCTGCGCATCTCGGCGACCACCTTGTTCGCCGCCTCGGACGCCTCCCGCTCGCTCACGCCCTCACGCGGCTCGTGCACGAACAGGACGTCCGCGTCGGAGCCGTAGCCCAGCTCGTGCCCGCCGAAGCGGCCCATGCCGATGACCGTGAACCAGGTGGGGAGGGTGTCGCCCCAGCCCTCGCGGACCACCGCGCGGAGCGTGCCCGCGAGGGTGGCGGCGGTCAGGTCGGACACGGCGCCGCCCACCAGGTCCACCAGGGCGCCCTGGTCGGCCTCGGCGGGCTGCGACTCGGTGCCGTAGGAGCCGACGATGTCGGCGGCGGCGGTGCGGAACAGCTCGCGGCGGCGCACCCCGCGGGCGGCCGTGACGCCCTGGACGGCGTTGTCCGCGCGGCGGACCGCGGCGAGGACCTCCTGCTCCAGGGAGGCGCGGGAGCGCGGCGTGAGTCCGCCGCCGTCCCCGTCGCCGAGCAAAGCGACCGCCTCGGGGGCGCGCATCAGCAGGTCGGGGGCGAGCCGCCCGGCGGACAGCACCCGGGCGAGGTTCTCCGCGGCGGCGCCCTCGTCGCGCAGCAGCCTCAGGTACCAGGGGGTCTTGCCGAGTGCGTCGGAGACCTTGCGGAAGTTCAGCAGGCCGGCGTCCGGGTCGGCTGAGTCCGCGAACCAGCCGAGCAGCACCGGCAGCAGGGTGCGCTGGATGGCGGCCTTGCGGGTGACGCCGGAGGCGAGGGCCTCCAGGTGGCGCAGCGCCGAGGCGGGGTCGGCGTAACCGAGGGCGACCAAGCGCTCGCGGGCCGCCTCCGCGCTGAGCCGGGCCTCACCGGGGGCGAGCGCGGCGACGGCGTCCAGCAGCGGCCGGTAGAAAAGTTTCTCGTGCAGCCGCCGCACCACGGAGGTGTGCCGGCGCCACTCGCGGGTCAGGGCGGCCACCGGCTCGGTGCGCAGCCCCAGGGAGCGGCCGAGGCGCCGCAGGTCGGCCTCGTCCTCGGGGACGAGGTGGGTGCGGCGCAGCCGGTGGAGCTGGATGCGGTGCTCCAGGGAGCGCAGGAAGCGGTAGGCGTCGTCGAGCTGGGCGGCGTCGGCGCGGCCGACGTAGCCGCCGGCGGCGAGCGCCTTCAGCGCGTCGAGGGTGGTGCCGCTGCGCAGGGAGGCGTCGGCGCGGCCGTGCACCAGCTGGAGCAGCTGCACGGCGAACTCGACGTCCCTGAGGCCGCCGGGCCCGAGCTTGAGCTGGCGGTCGACCTCGGCGGCGGGGATGTTCGCGACGACCCGGCGGCGCATCTCCTGCACGTCGGCGACGAAGTTGTCCCGCTCGGCGGCCTGCCACACCAGCGGCCTCAGCGCGGCCCTGTACTCCTCGCCGAGCGCGAGGTCGCCGGCGACCGGACGGGCCTTGAGCAGCGCCTGGAACTCCCAGGTCTTGGCCCAGCGCTGGTAGTAGGCGAGGTGGGAGGCGAGGGTGCGCACCAGCGGTCCGTTGCGGCCCTCGGGGCGCAGATTGGCGTCGACGGGCCAGATGGAGCCCTCGACGGTGGTCTCCGAGCAGATCCGCATCATGTGCGAGGCCAGCCGGGTCGCGGCACGCAGCGCCTTGTCCTCGTCGGCGTCGCCGGCCGCCTCGCCGACGAAGATGACGTCGACGTCGGAGACGTAGTTCAGCTCGTGGCCGCCGCACTTGCCCATAGCGATCACCGCGAGCCGGCACATCGCGGCGTCCTCGGGCGCGTCGGCCTCGGCCAGGGCGAGGGCCGCGCGCAGGGTGGCGGTGGCGAGGTCGGCGAGCTCGGCGGCGGTCTGGGAGACGTCGACGGTGCCGCAGACGTCGCGGGCGGCGATGGAGAGCAGGCAGCGGCGGTAGGACACGCGCAGGGCGACCGGGTCGGCGGCGTCGGCGAGGCCGCGTTCGAACTCCTCCACGCCGGGGTGCAGGTCGCGCGGCTCGTAGGTGACGAGGGCCTGCCAGTCGCGGGGATGCCGGGCCAGGTGCTCCGCGAGCGCCTCGGAGGCGCCGAGCACCCCGAGGAGGCGGTCGCGCAGCGGCTTGGCCGCTATCACCGTGTCCAGCAGCTCCTGGCGGTCGGTGGCGCCGTCCTGCGCCTCCAGCAGCCGCACGAGGCCGTGCAGGGCGAGGTCGGGGTCGGCGGTGCCGCCGAGGGCGTCCAGCAGCACCGGGTCGTTGCGGACGGTCGCCAGCCCGGGGCTGTCGAGGAGGCGTTCGGCGGCCGACGGATCGATGAAGCCGTGCCGCAGCAGCCGCGTGAAGATACTGCTCCTGCGCCCCGGCGCCGACGTCATCCCCGGCCTCCCTCGTGCCTCGGTGGTTCAGGGTCGTACGGCCCTGAGCCTAACCGGAGGACACGATCACGGCCCTGGGGCGGCCCACGGTGAATTCCGGGGCCGGACGGGGTCTGATGGGGAGACCGCGGCTTCGCGGTCGCGTCCTTCCGACCGTCGAGGAGTTCCCATGACCGACGTTCCCGACACCCCCGCCGCGCCGGAAGGCCGCGTCGACCCCCGCTACAGCGACCCGACGGCCGGGGCGCCGCCCTGGACGGAGGTGGAGCGGCTGATCGCGGAGGCGGAGCTGTTCTGGATCTCCACGGTGCGTCCCGACGGCCGGCCACACGTCACCCCGCTCCCGGCGGTCTGGTCGGCCGGCGCCCTGCACTTCTGCACCGGGCCCGGGGAGCGCAAGGCCCGCAACCTGGCGGAGAACCCGCACGTCGCGCTCACCACCGGCGTCAACACCTGGGCGCGGGGCTACGACGTGGTCGTGGAGGGCCGCGCGGAACGCGTCACGGACGACGCGCGTCTGCGCGGTCTGGCCGCGCGGTGGGAGGAGAAGTACGGCGACTTCTGGCACTTCGGCGTCCGGGACGGCCATTTCCACCACGGGCCGGGCCGGGCTGTGGTGTTCTCGGTGGCGCCGCACACCGTTTTCGGCTTCGGTAAGGGGGAGCCGTTCAGCCAGACCCGGTGGCGGTTCGCCTGACGCGGTACCCGACGAAGGAGCCGGAGGCTCTCATGGACGTGACCCTCGAAGTGATCCCGCTGCCGGTGAGCGACATCGACCGGGCCCGGGACTTCTACCGCGACAAGGTCGGCTTCCACGTCGACATCGACCAGGAGGTCATGCCGGGCATGCGCATCGTCCAGCTGACCCCGCCCGGCTCCGGCTGCTCGATCGCCCTCGGCGAGACGCTCTGGGAGATGACCCCGGGCCCCACCCCGGCCCCCGGCACCTACCAGGGTCTCCAGCTCTGCGTCGCCGACATCGAGAAGGCCCACGCGGAGTTCGTCGCGCGCGGCCTGGAGATCTCCGAGCCGGTCCGCTACGCCGACTCCGACGGCGCCACGTTCATGCACTTCACCGACCCCGACGGAAACGGCTGGGCGGTCCAGGAGTACCGCCGCCGCGCGACGGAGCCGCTGCACAAGCTGCTGTCGGAGCAGGCGGGGGCCTGACTCGTCGACGAGCGGTCAGAGATCGTCGGGGAGGATCCGGAAGCAGGAGTATCGGCCCCCCGTCGGACGCAACGCCCGAAAGTCCCTGAGATCTCTGGTGATGATGGCGTCCGTACCGTACTCGGCGGCGAGAGCAACGTTGACCGCGTCCACCAGGTCCAGATCCATTGACGCGTACCGGGCCCGGACGGCCAGCGCGGCTTCCATGACCTCCGGAGTCGGCGGAGCCAGGACCAGCCGCATTTGCCGGACGCGTTCGGTGAGGGAACGAACGATCGCGTCGGCAGCCCCTCGCCCGGCGCGGCTGGTGGCCACCTGGTGTACCTCGGTGAGCGCGAGCGGGGTGGCGACAAGGAAGCCGCACTGGTCAGCGGCCTTCCTGACAGCGTGGTGAGCCGGGTCGGACCGGTTGAACAGGGTGAGAATGCCGGACGTGTCGGCGATGGCGATCACGCAGCGTTGCCCTGGTTCCGGCGCTCGCGCTGCTCGTACCCTCGCGTCACTGCCGAACGGATTTCGTCCTTGTCCACGGAACCGCCGAGGTCGAAGGTCTCCTCGTCGGAGACGAACGGCTCGTCCCACACACGGTGGGCCAAAGCGATGCGGTGGATGCCCTCGCGGATTATCTCCGCTTCCGACACTCCCAGGCGGGCCGCCGCCTCCTTGATCAGGAGCAGGTCACTGTCATCCGCGTAGACATTGGTGCGCTTCAGAGCCATGCCGTCATGGTACAGGACCTGTACCATGACGGCTTTCGTCAAGGGCCTCCTCACCCAATCGCGTGGTAAAGGATTCCGCCTTCTCCAGGTACTCGGGCCGGGGAATCCGTTTCCCGCTCTCGACCTTGTGGACGAGGTCCTCCCCGTACTTCACCGCCGCGAAGTCGAGGGCGCGCATCCCCGCGGCCTCCCGGCGCCGGATCCAAGTACTCAAGTTCCAGGACGGCACAGCGGCGGGCCGGGCGGACGACGAGTTCGGGAGCCGCCCTGTCACGGATCCTCGTCACCTGCGCACCCTTGAATTGCGCCATGGCATCATCCGGGCCGAAGCGCTGAGCGCGCGGGAGTCACTGGCCTTCATCGAACAAGTTCTGGGGGATACATGAACCGCACGGGCTCAGGCGGAGTCGACGTCGATCTGACGTGGTTCAAGAGCAGCTACAGCGACAGCAGCAACCCCAACGACTGCGTGGAGGTCGCGATAGCCCTCGGATCCGTCCACGTCCGTGACTCCAAGGCACCCGACGGCCCCCGCCTCACCCTCACGTCCGCCGCGTGGAGCCGCTTCGTGTCACACGGCTCGCACGGCACGCACAGCGCCGCTGAGGCCGGGGGCCGCCGCGAGGACGGCCCCCGCACCGTTCAGCTCGCGTACGTCTCGAACTCCGCGATGCGCGGGGTGCCCGAGGCGTTGGTGATCTCCAGGGTGATCTTGCGCAGGGAGACCGGGGTGAAGCTGACCGCCCCCGCCCCGCTGCCGGCGGCCAGGACCGCGCCCGTGTCGTGGTTGAGCAGGCGGTAGGCGCCGATGGTGCCGGAGCCGGAGGCCAGGCGGATGTTCACCTTGGACACGGTGGTGGCGGATCCCCACTTCACCGAGACCGAGCCGGTCGAGCCGGACGGTGACCAGTACGTGCCCGTGTTGCCGTCGACCACGTTGCCGTAGCTGGTGCCGGAGGCCTTGGAGGAACCGTCCGCGCCGGCGCCGAGGCTCAGGTTGGTGCCGGCGGGCGGGTCGGTGGGACCGGGGTCGGTCGGCTCACCCGGGTCCGTCGGACCGGGGTCGGTCGGGTCCGGGCTCTGCGGGGTGCAGCTGCCGTCCGACACCTTCAGGCCCTTGTTCGCGCCCGCCGTCTGCGCGACCACGCTCGGCACGCAGTTCGCCCCGTCCAGGGTGAAGCCGTACGGGATGCTCACGGACGTGTTCGACGTCGGGTTCGGGCCCGCCGGGTTGTGGTCGCCGCTGCGCGAGCCCCAGGTGACGTTGTCGAAGACGTTGCCGCCGACCTGCCAGTAGCCGGCCTCGTCGGTGTAGAAGGTGCCGAGGACGTCCTTGGAGTCCTCGAAGTAGTTGTTGTCCACCTTGGCGCGGGCGCCGGCGCGGGAGTTGATGCCGGAGTCGTTCAGCCGCTTGTAGTGGTTGTTGTACATGTGCGCGATGCCGCCGCGCAGCAGGGGTGCGCGGGAGTCGATGTTCTCGTACAGGTTGTGATGGAAGGTCACGTACCCGTTGGAGCGGTCGCTCTCGCTGGAGCCGATGAGGCCGCCGCGCCCGGAGTTGCGCAGGACGCTGTACGACAGCGTGACGTACTGGGTGTTGTCCTTCATGTCGAACAGGCCGTCGTAGCCTTCGGACTCACCGCCGGACGCCTCCAGCGTCACGTGGTCCACCCAGACGTTCCTGACATCGCTTTCCATGCCGATGGCGTCGCCGCCGTTCGACGTGGGCGAGCCGGACTTCTTGACGTTCTTGACCGTCACGTTCTGGATGACGATGTTGCCGGCCTCGCGGATGTGGATGCCCAGCTGGTCGAAGACCGCGCCGTTGCCGACGCCGACGATGGTGACGTTGCTGATCTGCTTCAGCTCGATCTTGTCGGCGGCGGTGTTGCAGCTGGAACCCGACACCTTGGTCGTGTTGCCGTGGTTGATTGTGCCCTCGACCTGGATGGTGATCGGGGTCGAGCTGCTGGCCCGGCCGCAGAGGGCCTGGTGGATGGCGGTGCCGGTGGTGGCGCGGACCGTCTGCCCGCCCGCCCCGCCGGTCGTCCCGCCGTTCTGGGTCGCGTAACCGGTGACCCCTCCGGCGGCGGCGGACGCGGTGGTGCTGGACAGCGCCACGCCGGTGGCGGCCGTCAGGGCCCCGGCGGCCAGTAACGCCGAGAGCCGTACGGCGACTGCTCGTCTCATGGTCGTTTCGCCTTTCGTCGTTCACTGTCATGGAAACTGTCAGGGGCATGTCAGTGGCACCGATGCGGGCCGGCGGGGTGAGCCTGACCCATCGATGGAGAAAGCGCTTTCTGTCTGTGTGTCGTGACCGTAAGGGAGCGGCCGCGGACTGGCAAGGTCCCGCGCGAGAACGGAGTGAAGGCCTCCGAACGACGTCCCGGCGGACGACGTAAGGAGGACCGGGCAAGTAGGACCGGATCGGACCTACAAGGCTCCTAACGTGTCTCTCGTCGCGCCGGACGCGTACGGCACGCAGCGCACGAGATCACCGAACTGACCGATGAAGGCGGAGACCATGACCGTGAACCAGCTGACCACCGACCAGTCCCCCGAGACCCCCGCCGTCACGGACGAGCGTGCCGACCTGCTCGTGGTTCTCGCCCGGCACCGGGAGTTCCTGCGGCTCACCACCCGCGACCTGACCGCCGAGCAGGCGGGGCTGCGGACGACGGTGAGCGAGCTGTGCCTGGGCGGCCTGATCAAGCACGTCGCCGCGGCCGAGCGGAGCTGGGTGGACTTCATCCTGGAGGGAGCGTCGTCGTGGCCCGACTTCAACGACATGACGCCGGAGGACTGGGCGCGCCGGGCCGACGAGTTCAAGATGCTGCCCGGTGAGACGCTGGCCGGCGTCCTGGACGCGTACGCGGAGGTGGCCCGCCGCACCGAGGAGGTCGTCGCCGGCCTCCCCGACCTGAACGTGTCGTGGCCGCTGCCGAAGGCGCCGTGGTTCGAGGGCCAGCCCGAGTGGAGCGCGCGCAGGGTGCTGCTGCACATCCTCGCCGAGACGGCCCAGCACGCGGGCCACGCGGACATCGTCCGGGAGGCGCTGGACGGGGCGAAGACGATGGGGTGACGGCCGGGCCGCAGGACGGGCGACCGGACCCGCGTCATGTCGTTAAGGCTCCTGGTCCGTCGCGGACCGCGACCCGCAGGGCGACGCCGGGCCGCGCGTGAGCACGGCACGCACGCACGACCGGCCCCGTGGACGCACGGTGGGGCGGACGGTCGGTGACCGTCCGCCCCACCCGCCGTCCCGGCGTGAACCGGCGCCCGCCCGCGCCTACAGCACCGGCAGCAGGTTCTTCAGCTCGAACGCCGTGACCTCCGAGCGGTACGCCTCCCACTCCTGCTTCTTGTTGCGCAGGAAGAAGTCGAAGACGTGCTCGCCGAGGGTCTCCGCGGCCAGGTCGCTGCGTTCCATGAGGCTGAGCGCCTCGCCCAGGTTCTGCGGCAGCGGCTCGATGCCGAGGGCGCGGCGTTCCGCGTCGGAGAGGGCCCAGACGTCGTCCTCGGCGCCCGGCGGGAGCTCGTAGCCCTCCTCGATGCCCTTGAGGCCGGCCGCGAGGAGCAGGGCGTAGGCCAGGTACGGGTTGGCGCCCGAGTCGAGGGAGCGGACCTCCACCCGCGCCGAGCCGGTCTTGCCGGGCTTGTACATGGGCACGCGGACCAGGGCCGAGCGGTTGTTGTGGCCCCAGCAGATGTACGAGGGGGCCTCGCCGCCCGCGCCGGCCGTGCGCTCGGTGCCGCCCCAGATGCGCTTGTAGGAGTTGACCCACTGGTTGGTGACGGCGGAGATCTCCGCCGCGTGCCGCAGCAGGCCCGCGATGAAGGAGCGGCCCACCTTGGAGAGCTGGTACTCCGCGCCGGACTCGTAGAAGGCGTTGCGGTCGCCCTCGAAGAGGGAGAGGTGGGTGTGCATGCCCGAGCCGGGGTGCTCGGAGAACGGCTTTGGCATGAACGTCGCCTGCACGCCCTGCTCCAGCGCCACCTGCTTCATGACCAGGCGGAACGTCATGATGTTGTCCGCCGTGGACAGCGCGTCCGCGTAGCGCAGGTCGATCTCCTGCTGGCCGGGGGCGCCCTCGTGGTGGGAGAACTCCACCGAGATGCCCATCGACTCCAGCATGGTGATCGCCTGGCGGCGGAAGTCCATGCCGACGTTCTGCGGGGTGTGGTCGAAGTAGCCGGAGTTGTCCGCCGGGGTCGGGCGGCTGCCGTCGACCGGCTTGTTCTTCAGCAGGAAGAACTCGATCTCCGGGTGGGTGTAGAAGGTGAAGCCCAGGTCGGAGGTGCGGGCGAGGGCGCGCTTGAGGACGTAGCGCGGGTCCGCGAAGGACGGGGAGCCGTCCGGCATGAGGATGTCGCAGAACATCCGGGCCGTGCCGGGCGCCTCGGCGCGCCAGGGCAGGATCTGGAACGTCGACGGGTCCGGCTTGGCGATCATGTCGGACTCGTGCACGCGGGCGAAGCCCTCGATGGCGGAGCCGTCGAAGCCGATGCCCTCGTCGAAGGCCTGCTCCAGCTCGGCCGGGGCGACGGCCACGGACTTGAGGAAGCCCAGGACGTCGGTGAACCACAGGCGTACGAACCGGATGTCGCGCTCCTCCAACGTCCGGAGCACGAACTCCTGCTGCTTGTCCATCTTCCGCTTCCCCATTCCTGCTGGTCAGGCCGCCCGTTCCTCCCGGCCCCCGGGAGACGGTCCGGCACTCGTGCATCCCACCACACCAGCGTTTCATACGCGTTGCCGGGCCCGGTCGGGCGACCGGCCGCGGCCTGAACCGCCGGGGGCCGTCGGAGGCACGGCTCCTGCGCTCATCCTGCCCCTTCGGAGCGGCCGCCACGACAGCGGGCGGGGCGGGGCCCTCACCGCGGCGCCCTCCCCCGGCCCGGCCGGTCCCCGCCCCCCGAAACACCCCCCGCTTAAATTGGAGTTCTGGATGCAAGTTTTAATGAGGGCGCAGGCATCCGAGCCACGAGGAGACCCGATGCTGTCCGAGCAGTCCGCCGTCACCGTCCGCGCCACCCTTCCCGCCGTGGGCGCCTCCCTCGGCGAGATCACCGAGCGCTTCTACGCCGGGATGTTCGCCGCCCGCCCCGAGCTGCTGCGCGACCTGTTCAACCGCGGCAACCAGGCCGCCGGCACCCAGCGCCAGGCGCTCGCGGGTTCCGTCGCGGCGTTCGCCACGCACCTGCTGGACCACCCCGGCGAGCGCCCCGACGCAATGCTGTCGCGCATCGCCCACAAGCACGCCTCCCTCGGCGTCACCCCGGACCAGTACGCGATCGTCCACGAGCACCTGTTCGCCGCCATCGCCGACGTGCTGGGCGACGCGGTCACGCCCGAGGTCGCCGCCGCCTGGGACGAGGTCTACTGGCTGATGGCGAACGCCCTGATCGCCGTCGAGAAGCGGCTGTACGAGGAGCGCGGCGGGGCGGCCTGGCGGCCCTGGGAGGTCGTCGAGCGGGTCACCGAGACCGCCGACGTGGTGACCTTCCGGCTGCGTCCGGCCGACGGCGGCCCGGTGCGCGGCTTCCGCCCGGGTCAGTACGTCTCCGTGCGGGTCCCGCTCGCGGACGGCGCCCGCCAGATACGCCAGTACAGCCTCTCCGGCGCGCCCGGCGACGGCCTGCGGCAGTTCAGCGTCAAGCGGGTGCACGAGGACGGGGCGCCCGACGGCGAGGTGTCCGACCACCTGCACGCGCACGTCCGTGCGGGCGACGTCCTCGAGCTGTCCGAGGCGTACGGCGACCTGGTGCTGGACGCCGGCGACGACACCCCGCTGCTGCTGGCCTCCGCCGGGATCGGCGTGACCCCGATGGTCGCGATGCTCGGGCACCTCGCCGACTCCGGGCACCGCGCCCCGGTCACCGTCGTGCACGGCGACCGCTCGCCCGCCGACCACGCCCTGCGCACGGACCACGAGGGCTACGCGGCGAAGCTGCCTGACGCCACCGTGCGGTTCTGGTACGAGCAGGACGCCCCGGCGGGCGCCGGCACCGGGTACGTGGACCTCGCGGACGTGCCGGTCGCGCCCGGCACGCGCGCGTACCTGTGTGGTCCGCTGCCGTTCATGCGCATGGTCCGCGAGCAGCTGATCGCCAAGGGTGTGGCCCCGGCGGACGTGCACTACGAGGTGTTCGGGCCGGATCTGTGGCTCGCCCGGTGAGCCGGCGGGACGTCAGCGGACGCGCGGAACGCCCAGCAGCAGGGGGCCCGTCGGGTCCGCGGTGAGGTCCGCGACCGTCAGCGGGTCCAGCGAGGCGTAGAACGCCTCCTGGGCCCGCCGCAGCGCGCCGCGCAGCCGGCAGTCGGAGCGCAGGGGGCAGGGCGCCGTGCCGACGGCGCCGTCGCAGTCGACGACGTCCCCCTCGCCCTCGAAGGCGCGGACCAGGCCGCCCACGGAGGCGTCGCGGCCCTTCTCGGTGAGGGACAGGCCACCGCCCCGGCCTCGCCGGGCGGTGAGCAGCCCCATGTGCCGCAGCTCGGCGACGACCTTCGCGGCGTGGGTGTACGGCACGTCCATGGCCGCCGCGACGTCCCGGGTCGTCGGGTTGGTGTCGCCGGCCACGGCGAGGCGCATGAGGACCCGCAGGGCGAGGTCGGTGGAGCGCAGCAGCCGCATACCGGCAGCGTAGGTAATCGGAATCCTGGCTCAAAATTTTCGGCCGGCCCTTCACCGGATCCGCCGGGGCCCGTCCGGTCGCCGCCGCCCTCTACGACTCGCCCGGCTCCCCCATTACGATCAGCTGACCCGATCACCACTCCGGCCCCACCTCCTCCGACCCGAAGGACACCTCCATGGGCTCCGCCAAGAAGAGCAGCGCGGCACGCACGGCACGGATAGAGGAGATGCGGCGCGCCGAGCAGGCCCGCGAGCGCCGCAACCGGATCCTCGTCGTCGCCGCCTCCGTGGTGGTCGTCGCGGGCCTGGTCGCCGGCGGCGTGGTGCTGGTCCGTTCGCAGTCGGACGGCGGCGGCAGCAGCGCGGCGGACGACGCGAAGAGCGCGGGCAAGTTCGTCACGGACGCGGACGGGGTGCGGGCCTGGAAGGGCGAGCTGGGCCGCGAGCACGTCACCAAGTCCGTCGACTACCCGGTGACGCCTCCCGTGGGCGGCGACCACAACCCCGTGTGGATGAACTGCAACGGGGACGTCTACGAGGACGAGATCAACACGACCAACGCGGTCCACTCGCTGGAGCACGGCGCGGTGTGGGTGACGTACAACGGCGACGCCCCGAAGACCGAGGTGGAGGCGCTGGCGGCGAAGGTGAAGAAGACGCCGTACACGCTGATGAGCCCGGTCGACGGGCAGAAGGACCCGCTCGTGCTGACCGCGTGGGGGCACCAGCGCACGGTGACCGGCGCCGCCGACCCGGCCGTGGACGCGTTCCTGGAGAAGTTCGTGCAGGGGCAGCAGACGCCCGAGCCGGGTGCGGCCTGCACGGGTGGGCTGTCGAAGTGAGGCGGCCCGCCCTGGCCGCCGGGGCGGTGGCGGCGGTGCTCGTCGTCGGCGCGGCGGCCGGGTGGGCGGTGGCCTCCGCCTCCGGCGACGGGGGTCGTACGACGCCCGTTCCGGCGGCGGACTCGGCCGACGCCGGGTTCGCCCGGGACATGGCGGTCCACCATCAGCAGGCCGTGGAGATGTCGTACGTCGTGCGCGACCGCACCGACGACGAGGAGGTGCGGCGGCTCGCCTACGACATCGCCCAGACGCAGGCCAACCAGCGGGGCATGCTGCTGGGCTGGCTCGACCTGTGGGAGCTGCCGAAGGTGTCCGCCGACCCGCCCATGACCTGGATGGGGATGGGCGACTCGGCGGCCGGCGAGGACGGGGCGCTGATGCCGGGCATGGCGACGGACGCGGAGATGGAGCGGCTCGGCCGGCTGAACGGCAGACAGGCGGAGGTCTTCTACCTCCAGTTGATGACGAAGCATCACCGGGGCGGTGTGCACATGGCGGAGGGCTGTGTGCGCGCCTGCGAGGTGGACACCGGCAAGCGGCTCGCGAGCGGGATGGTCGAGGGCCAGGAGTCGGAGATCCGGCTGATGGCGGGGATGCTGAGGGCGCGGGGAGCGGCCGCGCGGCCGTGACGGCCGGGCACCGCCCCCTGGCCGCCCGAGGATCCGCGGTCCCGCCGCCCCCCATCGCGTCGCTCTGACGATTACACTGGCCGCGTGCCTCAACTACGACTCGCCCTGAATCAGATCGACTCGACCGTCGGCGATCTCGCCGGCAACGCGGAAACGATTGTCCGCCGGACCAGGGAGTCCGCCGGGCAGGGGGCGCATCTCGTGGCGTTCCCGGAGATGGCTCTGACCGGGTATCCCGTCGAGGACCTCGCCCTGCGCTCGTCCTTCGTGGAGGCCTCCCGGGCGTCCCTGCGCGCCCTCGCCGCGCGCCTCGCCGACGAGGGCCTCGGCGACGTGCCGGTGGTCGTCGGCTACCTGGACCGCAGCGCCGCCGCCCAGCCGAAGTACGGCCAGCCCGCGGGCGCCCCGCGCAACGCGGCGGCCGTGCTGCACGGGGGCGAGGTGGTGCTGACCTTCGCCAAGCACCACCTGCCGAACTACGGCGTCTTCGACGAGTTCCGCTACTTCGTGCCCGGCGACACCCTGCCGGTGGTGCGGGTGCACGGCGTGGACGTCGCCCTGGCCATCTGCGAGGACCTGTGGCAGGACGGCGGCCGGGTGCCGGCGGCGCGTTCGGCGCGGGCCGGGCTGCTGTTGTCGGTGAACGCCTCGCCGTACGAGCGGGACAAGGACGACACGCGTCTCGAGCTGGTGCGCAAGCGGGCGCAGGAGGCCGGCTGCACCACCGCGTACCTGGCCATGATGGGCGGGCAGGACGACCTGGTCTTCGACGGCGACTCGATCGTCGTCGGCGCGGACGGCGAGGTCGTCGCCCGCGCCCCGCAGTTCTCCGAGACGTGCCTGCTGGTCGACCTCGACCTGCCGGCCGCGGCGGCCGACGCGCCGGAGGGCGTGGTGGACGACGGGCTGCGCATCGAGCGGGTCGTGCTGTCCGAGGACCCGGTCCCCGCGTACGAGCCGGAGCACACCGGCGGTTACGCGGAACGCCTCGACGACGACGCGGAGGTGTACTCCGCGCTGGTCGTGGGCCTGCGGGCGTACGTGCAGAAGAACGGGTTCCGTTCGGTGCTGATCGGGCTGTCCGGCGGCATCGACTCGGCGCTGGTCGCCGCGATCGCCTGCGACGCGGTCGGCCCGGAGAACGTGTACGGCGTCTCCATGCCGTCGAAGTACTCCTCCGACCACTCGAGGAGCGACGCGGCGGAGCTGGCGCGGCGCACCGGGCTGAACTACCGCACCGTCGCGATCGAGCCGATGTTCGACGCGTACATGGGGTCGTTGGAGCTGACCGGCCTGGCGGAGGAGAACCTCCAGTCGCGGCTGCGCGGCACGATGCTGATGGCCATCTCCAACCAGGAGGGGCACATCGTCCTGGCCCCGGGCAACAAGTCCGAGCTGGCGGTGGGTTACTCGACGCTGTACGGCGACTCGGTCGGCGCGTACGGGCCCATCAAGGACGTGTACAAGACGCTGGTGTTCCGGCTGGCCCGGTGGCGCAACCGCGCGGCCGAGGAGCGGGGCGCGACGCCGCCGATCCCGGAGAACTCGATCTCCAAGCCGCCGAGCGCGGAGCTGCGTCCGGGCCAGGTGGACACGGACTCGCTGCCGGACTACCCGGTGCTGGACGCGATCCTCGCGCTGTACGTGGACCAGGACAAGGGCGCCGACCAGATCGTCGAGGCCGGGTACGACCGCGAACTGGTCGAGAAGACGCTGCGGATGGTGGACCGGGCGGAGTACAAGCGGCGCCAGTACCCGCCGGGCACCAAGATCTCCCCGAAGGGCTTCGGCAAGGACCGCCGGCTGCCCATCACCAACGGCTGGCGCGAGGGTCTGCCGCCCGAGGTGTGAGGTCCGGTACGCCGACGGCGGGCGGGGTGCGGTGTTCCGCGCCCCGCCCGCCGTCGCGTGTCCGGGCCTGCCCCCGGGCTCACTTCGCGGTGTCGGTGACCTTCAGCCGTGCCGCTATCGGCAGATGGTCGCTCGCCGTCGGCGGGAGCGTCCAGGAGCTCTCCGGCTCGGCGCCCCTCACCAGGATCTGGTCGATCCGCGCCATCGGGAACGACGCCGGCCAGCTGAAGCCGAAGCCGCTGCCCACCGCGCCCTGCGTGGAGCGCAGCTGGGAGGTGACCGCCTTCAGGGAGCGGTCGTTCATCGTGCCGTTCAGGTCGCCGAGCAGCACCACGTTGTCCAGCGGCTCGTCCGCGATGGCCTCGCCCAGCGCGTCGGCGCTCTTGTCGCGCTGACGGGCCGTGAACCCGGCCTCCAGCTTCACCCGCACCGACGGCAGGTGCGCGACGTACACCGCGACCCGGCCGGCCGGCGCGTCCACCGTGGCGCGCATCGCCCGCTGCCAGCCCAGCCGGATGTCCACCGACCTCACGTCGCTGAGCGGGTACTTGGACCACAGTCCGACCGTGCCGACCACCGCGTGGTAGTCGTACGTCTCCGACAGCGCCGCCCGGTAGGCGGGCACCTCGGAGGCCTTCAGCTCCTCCAGCGCCAGCACGTCCGCGCCCGCGGCGGCCACCTCACGCGCGGTGCCGGACGGGTCCGGGTTCTCGGCGTTGACGTTGTGCGTGGCCACCGTCAGGTCGCCGCCGGGGGTGTTCTTGTCGCTGAGCAGACCGCCGAACAGGTTGAGCCACACGACCACCGGGAGGACGGTCGCGATCAGCGCCGTCGCCGAGCGGCGGACGAGCGCGAGGACCAGCAGCACCGGCACGAACAGGCCCAGCCACGGCAGGAACGTCTCCAGCAGGCTGCCCAGGTTGCCGACGGCGTTCGGGACGTGCGCGTGGGCCAGCATCAGCAACGCCAGCAGCAGCGCGCAGACGGCCACCACCCAGCCCCGGCGCCAGATGCCGCGGTCCCCGCGCAGGGCGCCGAAACGGTGGACCAGGCGCCGCAACCGGGAGGCCGGGGTCCGGGGGCCCTGGCGCCCGTCGTCCGTCTCCGTCATGTACGCCTGCTGCGCCATACCGTTGCCTCACAAACTGCCGTGCACACCGTCGCCCCCGTTGTCCGTAAGACACTAGGGGATGTTCGGTTCCTTTCCCGCCGCCGCCCGGGCGGCCGTACGGGAGCGAGGACGTGCGGGGCCGCGCGAGCAGTTCCTGACGCGCGTGACCTGGGTGGCGTCTGTGACGAAACCCGCACATCCCGGCCCGTCATGACGGGCGCAGTCCCTGGAGCAGGGTGTCGACGACGCGCTCGGCGAGGTCGGCGGGCAGCTCCGCGTCGGGCCGCAGCACGGTACGCACCAGGACGGGGCCGACCACCATGTCGTTGAGGAGTTCCAGGTCGACGTCGGCGCGCAGTTCGCCGTTGTCGCGCCCCCTGCGCAGCACCTCCAGGCCGACCCGGCGGCGCGGCTGGATGACGGTGTCGTGGTAGGCGGCCCACAGGAGAGGGCTGGACTTCATCTGGGCGCGGACGTTGTGCAGGATCGCGGAGGTGCGGCCGGCCAGGCCGCGCAGCCGCAGCGACTCCAGCAGGACCACGAGGTCGTCGCGCATGGAGGTGCCGGGCAGCTCCGGGTCGGGGGGCTCGGCGGCGCGCATGACGTCGACGAAGAGCTGCTCCTTGCCGGACCAGCGCCGGTAGATGGCGGCCTTGCCGACGCCCGCGGTGCGGGCGATGCGCTCGATGGACAGTTCCGCGAGCGGGACGCCGTCCTCCAGGAGCTTCATCACCCCCTCGACGATGGCGCGTTCGACCGCCTCGCTGCGGGGGCGTCCCCGGGCGGGGCGGTCCCGTCGGGGGCCGGTGCCGGCCAGGCTCACGTCGTCGGTCCTTTCGATGGGCGGGGACGACGATTCTCCCCGGTGGGCGCGGGGGCGCCGCCCGGGTTCAGCCGTCGGCGGACTCCGCGGCGGACACCAGCTTCTCCTCCTCCGCCTCCGCGCCGCCGGGGCCCGGCGTGCGCCCGGGCAGGAACACGGCGACGACGACCGCGCCGAGCACGGCCACCCCGGCGCCCCACAGCGCCGTGACGTGCATGGCGTGCAGGAAGGCGTCGTGGGCCGCGGCGGCCAGGGCGTCGGCGCGCGGGCCGATCCGCTCGGCGACGGCCAGGGTGGCCTCGATGGACTCGCCGGCCGCGTGCCGGGCGCCGGGCGGCAGCACGCCCAGCTCGTCGCGGACCGAGCCGCGGTAGGCGGTGGACAGCACCGAGCCGAGGACGGCGATGCCGAGGGCGCCGCCGACCTGCCGGAAGGTGTTGCTGAGCGCGGAGGCGGAGCCGGCCTTCTCGCGCGGCAGCGCCTGCATGATGACCACGCTGACCGGGGTCATCACGTGCGCCATGCCCGTGCCCATCAGGAAGAAGATCACTTCGAGCAGCCAGATGGGGGTGTGCGCGTCGAGGCCGGCGAACGCGGCCAGCATCCCGGCGAGGAGCAGCAGTCCCGCGGTGGTGGTGGCCCTGTTGCCGAAGCGGTCCACCAGCAGCCGGGCGCGCGGCGCGAACACCATCTGGGCGGCGGCCAGCGGCAGCATCAGCAGACCGGTCTCCAGCGGCGTGTAGCCGCGCACGCTCTGGGTGTAGAAGACGGCGAAGAAGGTCACGCCCATCAGGGCGAAGAAGACCAGGGCGATGGCGGCGATCGCGGCGGAGAACACCTTGTTGCGGAAGAGGTCCATGTCGATGGACGGGTGGTCGCTGCGCTTCTCGGCGATCACGAAGGCGGTGAGGACGGCGAGGCCCGCGACGACGGGACCCAGCACCACGGGGTCACCGAAGTCGGCGAGCTGGCCGCCCTTGATGATGCCGTAGACCAGCAGGACCAGGCCCGTCACGGACAGCACCACGCCCAGCGGGTCGATCCGGCCGGGGGCCGGGTCGCGGGAGTCGGGCACCAGCCACAGCATCAGGCCGATGCCGAGGACCACGATGGGCACGTTGACCAGGAAGACCGAGCCCCACCAGAAGTGCTCCAGCAGCAGTCCGCCGGTGATCGGGCCGATGGCGATGGCGAGGCCCACGCCGCCCGCCCAGATGCCGATGGCCTTGGGCTGCTCGTCCCGCTCGAAGACGTTCATCAGCACCGCCAGGGTGGCCGGCATGACGAACGCGGCGCCCAGGCCCATCACCGCGCGGAAGCCGATCAGCTCGGCCGGGGTGCCGGAGAACGCGGCGAGCGCCGACCCGATGCCGAACAGCGCCAGCCCGCCGACCAGCACCTTCTTGCGGCCCAGCCGGTCGCCGAGGAGCCCTGCGCTGAACAGCAGGCCCGCGAAGACGAGGGTGTAGGAGTTGATCGCCCATTCCAGCTCGCCCTGCGTGGCGCCGAGACCGGTGGGGGCGGGCGTGGAGATCGTCTTGATGGCGACGTTCAGGATCGAGTTGTCCAGGACGACGATCAGCAGGCTCAGCATCAGCACGCCGAGGATCGCCCAGCGGCGGCGGTGGACGGCCTCCGGGACCCGGCGGCCGGGGGCGGCGGGAGAAGTCATGCGGACCAGCCTAGGGATTTCCGATACGGAACCGTCTCGTATCGGAAAGGCTTTGCCGTAAACATGCCCCGGCATTGCACCGCGTTGCGCCGTCCGGAGCAGCGCGCCACGGCGGGGCGGAGGTCACAGGGGGGCCTCTGGCCCTCGCCCGGCGGAGGTGCCACCATGGACGTGGTCCGGGGACGCCGTCAGGGCGCCTCGAGATGACGTGTTGGGAGACGGATCCATGACGCAGCTTTCGGCTGCCCAGACCGGGACGCCCGGTTCCTCCTCCGGCGGCAAGACGCTGTACGGGGGCAAGGGCACGCGCCGCATCACTGTCCGGGACATCGCCCTCGCCAAGGAACGCGGCGAGAAGTGGCCCATGCTCACCGCGTACGACGCGATGACCGCATCCGTGTTCGACGAGGCCGGCATCCCGGTGATGCTGGTCGGCGACTCCGCCGGCAACTGCCACCTGGGGTACGACACCACCGTGCCCGTCACCCTCGACGAGATGACCATGCTGGCCGCCTCCGTCGTCCGGGGCACCTCGCGCGCCCTGATCGTCGGCGACCTGCCGTTCGGCTCCTACCAGGAGGGCCCGGTGCAGGCGCTGCGCTCGGCGACCCGGCTGGTGAAGGAGGCCGGCGTCGGCGCCGTGAAGCTGGAGGGCGGGGAGCGCTCGCACCGGCAGATCGAGCTCCTGGTGGAGTCCGGCATCCCCGTGATGGCCCACATCGGGCTGACCCCGCAGTCGGTGAACGCCATGGGCTACCGGGTGCAGGGCCGCGGCGAGGAGGCCGCCCAGCAGCTGCTGCGGGACGCGAAGGCCGTGCAGGACGCGGGCGCGTTCGCGGTCGTGCTGGAGCTGGTGCCGGCCGAGCTGGCCGCCGAGGTCACCCGGACGCTGCACATCCCGACCGTCGGGATCGGCGCGGGCCCGGAGACCGACGCCCAGGTGCTTGTGTGGACCGACATGCTCGGTCTGACGGGCGGGCGGGTGCCGAAGTTCGTCAAGCAGTACGCGAACCTGCGGGACGTGATGACCGGGGCGGCGAAGGCGTTCGCCGAGGACGTCGTCGCCGGGTCCTTCCCGCAGGAGGAGCACTCCGTGCACTGACCCGCACCCGGGCGGGGTGAGCCACCGCGTCCACCCCTGTGAGCCACTGTCGCACCACCCGCGACGGCCCGCCGATCTTCCCCCGTCGGCGGGCCGTCGCCTTTCCCGGACACCCCGCCGGCACCCCGCCGACGCGTTCGCGGACGCCTGCCGGCGGGGTGTCGGCGGTCTGTCGGGGCTTTGTCGGCGGGCGCTGAGACCGTCGGGGACATGACGCGATACGACGAACGAACGGGGGGCGCGGGGAGCGCCGTGACCGTCCGGGGGCTGGTCAAGCACTACGGGGAGACCAAGGCTCTCGACGGGGTCGATCTGGACGTGGCCGAGGGGACCGTGATGGGGGTGCTCGGCCCGAACGGGGCCGGCAAGACCACGCTGGTGCGCATCCTGTCCACGCTGCTCGCCCCGACCGCCGGGCACGCCACCGTCGCCGGGTACGACGTGGTCCGCCAGCCCCGGCAGCTGCGCCGGGTGATCGGGCTGACCGGGCAGTACGCCTCCGTGGACGAGAAGCTGTCCGGCTGGGAGAACCTGTACCTGATCGGGCGGCTGCTGGACCTGCCGCGCAAGGAGGCGCGGCGCCGCGCCGACGAGCTGCTGGAGCGGTTCTCGCTCACCGAGGCCGCCCGGCGCCCGGCGGGCACCTACTCCGGCGGTATGCGCCGCCGGCTCGACCTGGCCGCCTCGATGATCGGCCGCCCGGCCGTGCTGTACCTGGACGAGCCGACCACCGGCCTGGACCCGCGCACCCGCAACGAGGTGTGGGCCGAGGTCAAGCGGCTGGTCGGCGACGGGGTGACGGTGCTGCTGACCACCCAGTACATGGAGGAGGCCGAGCAGCTCGCCTCCGAGCTGACCGTGGTGGACCGCGGCAAGGTCATCGCGAGCGGAGGCATCGAGGAGCTGAAGGCACGGGTGGGCGGCCGTACGCTGCGGATCCGCCCGGCCGACCCGCTCCAGCTGCGCCCGCTCGCCGCCGCCCTCGACGGGCTGGGGATCACCGGGCTGGCCGGCACCACCGTGGACGCCGAGCGGGGCGCGGTGCTGGTCCCCGTGCTGAGCGACGAGCAGCTGACCGCAGTGGTCGGCGCGGTCACCGCGCGCGGCGTCACGCTGAACTCCGTCACCACCGAACTGCCCAGCCTGGACGAGGTGTTCCTGTCGCTCACCGGCCACCGCGCCGGTGTCCCGCAGGACTCCCTGCCCGCCGACACGCCCGAGGAGGTCGTCGCCGTATGAGCGCCGTCACCGCTGCTCCCGCCGCCGGCGTCCGCCCGGACGCGCGGATCTCACCGCGGGCCCATCTGCGCCACACGGGTGCGCTGGTCCGCCGCAACCTGCTGTGGATCCGGCAGGACCCGGAGTCGATGTTCGACGCCGTGCTCTTCCCGGTCGTCTTCACCCTGCTGTTCGTGTACGTCTTCGGCGGCTCGATCGGGCAGTCGCTGGGCGGCGGGCAGGAGGCGTACGTGCAGTACATCGTGCCCGGTCTGATGGCCATGATGGGCATGAACATGGCCCAGGGGGTGGGCACCGGGTTCAACCAGGACTTCAACACCGGGGTCATGGACCGCTTCCGGTCGCTGCCCATCGGGCGCGGCTCGGTGCTGTTCGCGAAGATCTCCGTCGAGCTGGTGCGGATGCTGATCGCCACCTCGATCCTGATGGTCGTCGGGGTGCTCGTCGGGTTCGACATCACCAACTGGCCCGGTCTGTTCGCCGCCGTGGGCCTGTCCACCGTGTTCGGCTCGGCGCTGATGTGGATCTTCCTCACGCTGGGTGTGGTGATGAAGAACGCCCAGTCGGTGCAGGCCATGGGCTTCCTGGTGCTGATGCCGCTGCAGTTCGGCTCGTCGATCTTCGCGCCTACGCAGTCGATGCCGGGCTGGCTGCAGAACTTCACCGAGTACAACCCGCTGTCCGCGCTGGCCGACTCCGCGCGCGGACTGATGGTGGGCGGGCCGGTCGCCCACGACCTGTGGATGACGCTGGCCTGGTCGGTGGGGATCACGGCGGTGATGGCGCCGGTCGCCATCCACAAGTTCCGTACGAAGACCTGATCACTCCAGGTCGAGCAGGGCGACGGCCTCCCCCGGGGAGAGGCCGTCGCCCTCGGCGTACGCGGCCCCGTAGGCGGCCTCGTCCAGCGCCTGGCGGATCCGGTCCTCGGCGAGGGCGCGGGCCGTGCGCTCCAGCAGGTCCGCGCGGTGTCCCCGGGGCAGCCAGGAGTCGGCGGCGCCCAGGCAGCGGGCCGCGTCCCGGGCGTGCCGTCCGCCGTCCAGCCCGGCGATTGCCGCGGCGGCCAGCACGACGTGCGAGGCGCGCAGGTGCGGGGCCATGGCGGCGACCAGCGGGTCGTTCGCCTGCCGCATCGCCTCCCGGACGATGCCGAGCGCCCGCTCGTCGTTCCCCTCGGCCACCTCGATGTAGGCCTCTGCGCCGAGGATGAACGCGTCGAAGACCACGTAGTGGGCCAGGCGGAACTCCTCGCGCAGCGCCCGCAGCTGCTCACGCGCCCCCGCCGTGCGTCCGCTCACGCACAGCCAGCCGATGAGGAACAGCCGGGCGGCGGGCAGCGCCTCGATGTGCCGGCCGCGGGTGCTGTCGATGACCTCGCGCAGCAGCCGCTCGCCCCGCTCGGTGTCGCCCGCCTCGATCAGCGCGTTGCCGAGCCGCGCGGTGAGCACGGCCGTGTGGGAGCGGGCGCCGAGGCGTTCGGCGTGCTCGACGGCCGCCTCGTAGTCGGCAGCGGCCTCGCGGTGGGCGCCCGCGCGCTCGCGGGCCTCGCCGCGCGCGGACAGCGCCTCGGCGATGCCCCAGGTGTCGCCGAGCCGCCGGTGGATCTCCAGGGCCTCGTCGGCGTCGCGGCGGGCGTCGCCGGCCCAGTCGCTGCGGTTGGCGAGGAAGTTGGCGCGCAGCTGGAGGTTGCAGGCCAGCTCCCACTCGAAGCCGGGGTTCTCCCGGCAGGTGCGGATCGCCGCGTCCACCACCTCGCGCAGCCGCTCCATGTCGCCGGTGAGCATCACGGCGAACATCCACAGCAGGCCCGGCGTGCGGCAGACCTGCGGCAGCCCCGGCTCGTACGTGGCGGAGATGATCCGCAGCCGGTGCTGGGCCTGCGGGGTCTGCCAGTCGTCCAGCTCGGTGTCCATCTGGGCGAGGTGGGCGATGTGCGCCCCGCGGCGGGCCTCGGCGAGGACCTCGCCCGTCATCGGCGGCGGCCGGTCGATGGGGTTCTGCCACAGCGGTGCGGCCGGCCGCACCGGTTCGGTGAACGGGTCGGGGGCGAGCGCCATGACCTCCCGGCACCAGTTGCGGGCCTCGAGACGCAGGTCGCGCATCTGCCAGTACCAGACCAGGGACAGGACGATGCAGAGCGCCTCCTGCTCGTCGCGCAGGGCGACTGCGTGCCGCAGCGCGGTGCGCACGTTCTCGTACTCGCGCTCCAGCCGGGCGACGGCCTCGACCTGTCGCGAGCCGCGCAGCAACGGCTCGGTGGTGCGGGCGAGTTCGCGGTAGTACGTCAGGTGGGCGCGTTCGGCGCCGGCGCGGTCGCCGGCCTCGTCGAGGCGCTCGCCGGCGTACTCGGCGACGGTCTCCAGCAGGCGGTAGCGCATGGCGCCGTCGTCCGACGGGGCGGCCACCACCAGCGACTTGTCGACGAGGGAGCCCAGCGCGTCCAGGGCGGCGGGGCCGCACACGACCTCGGCGGCGGTGAGGTCGCAGCCGCCGGCGAAGACGGACAGGCGGCACAGGACGTCGCGTTCGCCGGCGTCGAGCAGCTCCCAGGACCAGTCGACCACGGCCCGCAGGGTCTGCTGGCGGGGCAGGACGGTGCGGCTGCCGGAGGTGAGGAGGCGGAAGCGGTCGTCGAGCCGGTCGGCGATCTGGCGCGGGGTGAGCATCCGCAGCCGGGCGGCGGCGAGTTCGATGGCGAGGGGCAGACCGTCGAGGCGGCGGCAGATCTCGGCGCACGCCTCCGGGTCGTCGTCGGTGCGGAAGCCGGGGCGGGCGGCGGCCCCGCGCTCGGCGAGCAGGCGCAGCGCGACCGGTTCCGGGAGCGGTTCCACGGGGCGCAGCGACTCGCCGCGCACACCGAGGGGCTCGCGGCTGGTGGCGAGGACGGTCAGGCGGGGGCAGCGTTCGAGGAGGGTCTCCACCAGGCGGGCGGCGGCCTCGACGACGTGCTCGCAGTTGTCGAGGATCAGCAGCATGCGGCGCGGCCCGCAGTGCTCGGTGAGCCGGTCCACGGGGTCGCTGTGCCGGTCGGTGACGGCCCGCATGCCCTCCGCGCCCGCGCCGTACAGCACGGTCTGGCGGGCGCCGACGGCGGTGAGGACCGCCTCCGGCACGGCGTCGGGGGCGTCCACGGGGGCGAGTTCGGCGAGCCACACGCCGTCCGGATGGGCGGCCCGTACGGTCTCGGCGGCCTCCTGCGACAGACGGGTCTTGCCCGCCCCGCCCGGGCCGAGCAGCGTCACCAGGCGGGCCGCCGACAGGTCGGCGCGGATCGCCTCGATGTCCGCCTCGCGGCCGACGAACGAGGTCAGCCGGGCGCGCAGGTTGCCGGGCGTGCCGCCGCCCGGGCGCGCGGGCGGTTCCGGCGTCTCGGGCCTGAGCAGCTCGGCGTGCAGTGCGCGCAGTTCCGCGCCGGGATCGGAGCCGAGGCGGTCGGCGAGCAGCCGACGCACCTCCTCGTAGGCGGCGAGCGCCTCGGCGGTACGGCCGGTGTCGCGCAGGGCGCGCAGCCGCAGCGCCTGGAGCGGCTCGTCCAGGGGGTGGCTGTCGCACAGGGCGGTCAGCTCGGGGAGCGACCGCTCGGCCTCGCCGAGGGCCAGGGCCGCGGTGTGGCGGGCGCGCTGCACGTCCAGGTGGCGGGTCTCCACACGGGCGGCCTCGGCGGTGCGGTCGGGCAGACCGGGCAGCGCCGGGCCGCCGCGCCACAGGGCGAGGGCGTCGTCGAGCACGGTGGCCGCCTTGGCGGGGTCGCCGTCGGCCAGGGCGCGCAGGCCCTCACCGGCCAGCCGCTCGAAGCGGTGCAGGTCGACGTCGTCGGGCGCGGCGGCGAGGCGGTAGCCGCCGTCGTCGGAGGCGACCGCGTCGGCGCCCAGCGCCCGGCGCAGCCGGCCCACCAGCGCCTGCACCGCGCCGGTGGCGTCGGCGGGCGGGTCACCGTCCCAGACCTCCTCGACCAGCAGGCCGACCGGCATCGTGCGGCCGGCCCGCAGGGCCAGCACGGTCAGCAGGGCGCGCAGCCGTGCGCCGCCCACGGGGACGAGGGTGCCGTCGGGGCGGACTGCCTGGGTGGTGCCGAGGATGCGGTAGCGCACGGGTCCATTCTCTCCGGTGCCGGACCGCGGGACGCGCGGCCGGGGTCAGGGCCACCTCACCTTGCACGGAACCGGGCGGCCGCGCGAAGCGTTTTCCGGGCGTGCCGGGTGCGGGTACGGTCGGGCAGGCCCGCGCGCGTTCCTCAGTACTGGGAGTCACATGACCACCGCCGCCACCCGTCCCGGCGACCGACGGGTCAGTCCCGTCTTCCTGGGCATCCTGGCCGTGTCGGCGGTCACCGGCTGGGCCACCTGGACGGGGTTCGCGGCCGTGCCGGGGCTCGCGGTGTTCCTCTTCGTGACGTCCGCGTGGATCGTCTCCCTGTGCCTGCACGAGTACGCGCACGCGCGCACCGCCCTGCACGGCGGGGACATCTCGGTCGGCGCGAAGGGCTATCTCACGCTGAACCCGATGAAGTACACGCACGCGCTGCTCAGCATCGTGCTGCCCGTGCTGTTCGTGATCATGGGCGGGATCGGTCTGCCGGGCGGTGCGGTGTTCATCGACCGGGGCCGGATCCGGGGGCGGTGGCGGCACAGCCTGATCTCGGCGGCGGGGCCGCTGACGAACGTGCTGTTCGCGGTGGTGTGCACGGCGCCGTTCTGGCTGGGCGCGCTGGACGGCGTGCCGCCCGCCTTCCGGTTCGCGCTGGCGTTCCTCGCGCTGCTGCAGGTCACTGCGGCGATCCTGAACTTCCTGCCGGTGCCGGGGCTGGACGGCTACGGCGTGATCGAGCCGTGGCTCTCCCACGGCGTCCGCCGCCAGGTCGAACCGTTCGCCCCGTTCGGGCTGCTGTTCGTGTTCGCGTTGCTGTGGGTGCCGTCCGTGAACGGCGTCTTCTTCGACATGGTCGACGGGGTGCTGGGTGCGCTGGGCATCGAGGAGATCGACACGTACTGCGGCTTCGACCTGTTCCGCTTCTGGCAGGACGCGGCCGGATTCTGCTCGGTCTGAGGTCCCGGCACCCCTGAACACCCCTGTGCGGCGACACCCCGCCGCCGCGGGCAGTCGCGCCGGACGCAGCCCCACCACCCCCGCCGCCCCCGCTGCGGGCCGCCGGCCGCAGCCTGTTGCGGGGCGCGGGCCCCGCCGGCCAGGCGCCGGGCGTCCCACCGGGCCCTGGAGGGGCCCGGCCCGGCCCCTACGGAGTCAGTTCGTGACCGGGGATTCGGCGCGCGAGGCCCGGGCTCGGCGGATGTAGTACCAGGTCATGTTCGACGACAGGCCCGCCAGGAGGATCCAGACGACGCCGATCAGCACGCTTCCCTCCACGAAGGAGACGACGGCCGCGGCGACGGCGAGGAGGCACACGACGAGGGCGTAGACGGCGAGGCGGGGCATAACGGGGGGCTCCTGTCGGGGGACACTGCTTCCGCTCCAGTGTCCCCCATCGCCTCATACGTCCGTGACGCGGAGCCCAGCGTGTGCCTTGTAGCGGCGATTGACCGAGATCAGGTTGGCGACCAGCGACTCCACCTGGTGGGCGTTGCGCAGCCGCCCGGCGAAGATGCCCCGCATGCCGGGGATGCGACCGGCCAGCGCCTGGACGATCTCCACGTCGGCGCGGACCTCGCCGAGGACCATCACGTCGGTGTCGATCTCCTCGATCTCCGGGTCCTGGAGCAGCACCGCCGACAGGTGGTGGAACGCGGCGGTGACCCGCGAGTCCGGCAGCAGCGCGGCGGCCTGCTGGGCGGCGCTGCCCTCCTCCGGCTTCAGCGCGTACGCGCCCTGCTTGTCGAAGCCGAGCGGGTTGACGCAGTCCACGACGAGCTTGCCGGCCAGTTCCTCACGCAGCGACTCGAGGGTCTTGCCGTGGCCGTCCCACGGCACGGCGACGATGACGACGTCGCTGCGCCGCGCGGTCTCGGCGTTGTCGGCGCCCTCGATGCCGTGCCCGAGCTCCTCGGCCGCGGCCTGCGCCCGCTCGGCCGCGCGGGAGCCGATGATCACCTTCTGGCCGGCCTTGGCGAGCCGGTAGGCGAGGCCCTTGCCCTGCGGTCCGGTGCCGCCGAGCACGCCGACGACGAGGCCGGAGACGTCGGGCAGGTCCCAGGGGTCCTTGGCGGGGGCCTTCTTCGGGGGCTGCTGTGCGCTGTCGCTGGAGGTCATGGCCCGACTCTACGGCGGCGGGCGCCCCGCGCCGGCCGGGCGTGAGGCCCGTCACGCCGGACCCGGGGGCGTCCGCACCGGTGTCCCCGGGTCGGGCGAACCCTCCCCGAACACGGGGACGCGGGCGGGCCGTCGGGGGCAGGATGCGGCGCCATGGATGCCGTACGGGTCGCGCTGCTGAGGGAAGTGCTCGCGGGGACGGAGTGGCTGGGGGCGACCCGGCACTTCGCGGGGACGCTGCGCGGGTCGGTGGTGTCGCACGGCGGCGGGCTGCTGCTGGTGGGCACGCCGGAGTACGAGCCGTGGCACCTGGCGGCGCACCTGGTGGACGAGGCGGCCTGGTCGGGCACCCCGGAGCTGGCCCCGACGCTGGTGCGGCACGACGCGCGTCCCACGGACCCGGCGCACCTGGCGGTGGGCCTGGGCCGGCTGGAGGCGGCGCGGCGGGGCGAGACGCTGCTGGTGGTGGCGCCCGGCGAGCCGCCCGCGGTGCTGCTGGAGCGGGTGTCGGACGCCCGCCGCGCCGGGGCGACGCTGCTGTCGCTGGGCCCGGAGGCGGGCGAGCTGCCGGCGCTGGCGCACGAGGTGCTCCCCGTCCCGGACGGCTCCGAGCTGGACCTGGACACCGTGCAGCACCTGGTGAGCGCGGCGGCCGGGGAGAACGCGCTGCCCGCCCGCCGGGGCCGCCGCCGTTTCCGCGACCGGCTGTCCCGGCTGGCGGACCTGCTCACCGCCCCGCCGCCGACCCGCTGGTGACGCGGTGCCTCAGTCCGCGTCGCGGCCCTTCGGCGCGTCGTGCCACGCGGGGTCGTTCTCCCACTGGAGGTTGCGCTCGCGGGCGGTCTCCATCGCGTGCTCGGCCTCCGCGCGGCTCGCGTACGGGCCGAAGCGGTCCTTGGCGGGGCACTCGGGCCCTTCCTCGACCTTCTTGTGCTCCAGGCAGTAGTACCACTCGCCGGGTTTGCCGGCCGTGCGCTTCTTGAACAGGGGCATGACGGCTCCTCTCGCCACGGAAGATGGTCCCCCATCACCGCTGAATTAGACTCGCGGCATGTCTGGCCAGTCACTCCTCGTACCGGGGAAGCTCTCCCCCACCCGCTCCGTGCCCGGGAACATCCGCCGTCCCGAGTACGTCGGCAAGCCCGCGCCGACCCCGTACACCGGGCCGGAGGTGCAGACGCCCGAGACGATCGAGGCGATGCGGCTCGCGGGCCGGATCGCGGCCCGCGCGATGGAGGAGGCCGCGAAGCTCATCGCGCCGGGCGTGACGACGGACGAGCTGGACAGGGTGGCGCACGAGTACATGTGCGACCACGGCGCCTACCCGTCGACGCTCGGCTACCGCGGCTTCCCCAAGTCGCTGTGCACCAGCGTCAACGAGGTCATCTGCCACGGCATCCCGGACTCGACGGTGCTGCGCGACGGCGACATCGTCAACCTGGACGTGACCGCGTACATCGGCGGGGTGCACGGCGACAACAACGCCACGTACCTGGTCGGCGACGTGGACGAGGAGAGCCGTCTGCTGGTGGAGCGGACCCGTGAGGCGCTGAACCGCGCGATCAAGGCGGTGAAGCCGGGCCGCCAGATCAACATCATCGGCCGGGTGATCGAGTCGTACGCGAAGCGGTTCGGCTACGGGGTGGTGCGAGACTTCACCGGTCACGGCATCAACTCGTCGTTCCACTCGGGCCTGATCGTCCCGCACTACGACAGCCCGCACGCGACGACGGTCATGCAGCCGGGGATGACCTTCACCATCGAGCCGATGCTGACGCTGGGCACCCACGAGTACGACATGTGGGACGACGGCTGGACGGTCGTGACGAAGGACCGCAGGCGCACGGCGCAGTTCGAGCACACGCTGGTGGTCACGGACACCGGGGCGGACATCCTGACGCTGCCGTGACGTCCGGCGCGTCCGCGCCACGCCTTCGAGGGCCCGCCTCCTCCGGGAGCGCGGGCCCTTCCGCTTTCCTCGTTCCGCACGCCGTTTGCCCGGCGCACGTGCGGGGGAAGTTACCGACAATCCGTCGGCAAGGCATTGACTTAGGTAAGCCTAACCATAGAAGATCGGCGCATGGAATCCTTCTCGACCCAGATCCGTACGGCCTCCCACGAGCAGCACGTGGAGGCGGAGACCTCGACCTTCATGGCGGATCTGATGGGCGGACGGCTGGGCGTGGACGCCTACGCGCGCTACACCGAGCAGCTGTGGTTCGTGTACGAGGCGCTGGAGTCCGGCGCGCGGGACCTGGCGGCGGACCGGGTGGCGGGCCCGTTCATCCGCCCGGAGCTGTTCCGGCTCGCCGCCCTGGAGCGGGATCTGGAGCATCTGCGCGGCCCGGAGTGGCGCTCGACCCTGACCGCCCTGCCCGCGACGCGGGTCTACGCGGACCGGGTGGCGACCGTGGCCCGGGAGTGGCCGGCGGGGTACGTCGCGCACCACTACACCCGCTACCTGGGCGACCTCTCGGGCGGTCAGATCATCCGCGACAAGGCGGAGCGGACCTGGGGATTCGCGAAGAAGGGCGACGGAGTCCGCTTCTACGTCTTCGAGGGGATCTCCAACCCGGCCGCGTTCAAGCGGGAGTACCGCGCGCTGCTGGACGGGCTGACGGTGGACGACCTGGAGAAGCAGCGTGTCGTGGCCGAATGCAAGCGGGCGTTCTCGCTGAACTCGGACGTTTTCCGCGCACTGGGCGAGGAGTTCCCGCTGTCGGCGTGAGCCGGCCTGCGACACGCCGGGCGGCACTTCGGACGGTGCCGCCCGTACGCCGTGCCGGTCAGCGCTCCAGGTGGACCCGGCCGCCGACCTCCGTCCAGCCCTCCGGCTGCGGCGCCGTGAGGATCTGCGAGCCGGCGCCCTGGGTGATGTTCAGGGCGCGGCCCAGCCGGTCGGTGAGCAGCAGCGCCGCGGCGCCGGTCGCCTCGTCCTCGTCGATGCCGTCGCCGCGGCCGGGGAAGGCGCGGGCACGGATCCGCCCGGCCGGCTCGTCCAGCCAGGCCCAGGCGTAGATCCACTCACCCTTCGGGGGCACGGGCAGCTCGTCCACCTCCGCGGCGGTGGCGTACTGCCGCAGGGTGCGCGGGGGCACCCACTCCGCGCGTGCCTCGATCCAGCAGAACTCCCCGTCCTGCCGGGCGCCCACGGCCCCGGCCGGCGTGACGAGTTCGGGCACGTCGAGCAGCCAGGCGGCGCCGACGCAGGGGTGGCCCGCGAAGGGCAGGCGGGTGGTGGGGGTGTAGATGTCGATCACCCCGCGCTCGGGGTCGTCGACGAACACGGTCTCACTGAAGCCGAGTCGGGCGGCGAACTCCTGGCGCTCGTCCGGTCCGGGCAGCACCGATCCGTCCCGGACGACGCCCAGTTCGTTACCGTATCCGCCGCGTGGGCCGCAGAAGACACGCAGCACGTCGTAAGCAGTCACGGGGGCATTGAAGCACCCGGGGCGGGGCCTCAGGACCGTCGGCCGTGCGTCTCGTTGCCGTAACGAACTGATCAACTTTGCTAGAGCAATATGCAAATGAATCACTGAGAAGAGTCGGGACGAAAGCCAGCGCTTGCGACAAAGCCTCCTTCGGACATGTCCAGGACTTGTACGAATTGGGAAAAGTTCCAGGTCACGAACTCTGTTCCGGGCCGGCCGCCATTCCTCCCTCCCTGCGCAAACCGACTGTTACCGTGCGGCAAGTTTGCGAGCTCAAAGAGCACGCATTCCTGTGAACACACCCGGTTCAGCCATGAGGAGGTGGCGCGTGTGGAGGGACTGGAGACAGCCCGCTTCAGCGCACTCGTGGTCGTGGGTCTGCTGGTCCTGTTCTACGGAGGGACCTTCCTGATCTCGGCCCGCATCGGCAAGAAGGAAGAGAACGCCGACGGTTACATGACCGCCGGCAACAACATCGGCTTCGGCATCTCCGCCGCCAGCATGACGGCGACCTGGATCTGGGCGTCCTCGATGTACGCCTCCGCGACCTCCGGGTACACCTACGGCATCTCCGGCCCGATCCACTACGGGCTGTGGGGCGCGCTGATGATTCTCTTCATCTACCCCTTCGGCAAGCGGATCCGTCAGGTGGCCCCGAAGGCGCACACCCTCGCCGAGGTCATGTACGCCCGGCACGGCCGCTCCAGCCAGCTGATGCTCGCCGGTTCGAACATCGTGGGCAGCCTCATCAGCCTGATGTCGAACTTCATCGCCGGCGGTGTGCTGATCTCGATGCTGTCGCCGTTCACCTTCACCCAGGGCGTCTTCGCCGTCGCGGCGGGCGTGCTGCTCTACACCCTGTGGTCCGGCTTCCGCGCCTCCGTGCTCACCGACTTCGTGCAGGTCGTCGCGATGCTCGGCGCGGTCGCCGTCATCGTGCCGGTCATCTTCTTCGCGGCCGACTTCCCGGCCGCCTTCGAGACCGGCGCCGGGCGGCTCACCCCCGAGCAGGGCGACTTCTTCTCCAGCACCGCCTTCATGGAGCAGGGCGCCCCGTACATCGCGGCCGTGCTCGCCTACGCGATCGGCAACCAGACCATCGCCCAGCGGCTGTTCGCCGTGCGGCAGGACCTGATCAAGCCGACCTTCGTCACCGCGACCGTCGGCTACGGCGCAATGGTCATCGGCGTCGGCATGCTGGGCGTGCTCGCCCTGTACCTCGGCTACGAGCCCACCGGCGGCGACGTCAACAACATCATCCCGGGCATGGCCGCCGAGTACCTGCCGCCCGCGCTGCTGGCGCTGTTCTTCATCATGATCGTCGGCGCGCTCTCCTCAACCGCCGACTCCGACCTCGCCGCCCTCTCCTCGATCATGATGGCCGACGTCTACGGCCAGAACGTGGCCGGCAAGGAGAAGGCGAACCCGCGCACGATGCTGCTGGTCGGCCGGATCACCATGGTGCTGGCGACCGCGACGGCCGTGGCGTTCGCCAGTCTGCAGCTGAACATCCTCGACCTGCTGGTGTTCGTCGGCGCGCTGTGGGGCGCCCTGGTCTTCCCGGTGCTCGCCAGCTTCTACTGGGACAAGGTCAGCGGGAAGGCGTTCACCACCTCGGTGCTCGCGGCGCTCGCGGTGTTCCTGCCGGTGCGCTTCTCCTGGATCCCCGTGGACGGGGCCTTCGGCATCGTCGTGGACGTGCTGGCGGTGCTCGGCGTCGGCGTCGTGCTCGGCCTGATGGTGTTCGGCTTCTTCGGCGCCCGCGCGGCGAAGGTGGTGGGCGTGGCGGCGGTCGTGGTGTCGGCGCCGTTCGCCCTGGGCTCGCTGCACGAGTACGCCACCCTGTCCGGCTCGCTGGTGGCCTACTCGGTGTCCACGGTCGTCTGCTGGGCGATGAGCGTGCGCCGCCGTGAGGGCTTCGACTTCTCCCTCATCGCCCGCCGCACCGGCGACTTCGACCAGGGCCCGCAGGCCGCGGAGGCCCCGGACGCGCCGGACGCCCCGGAACCCGCCGGCACCACCACGCCAGGCACCACCACCCCGTGACCCCGAGGAGGCACCCGTGTCCACCGCAGCGCTCACCGCGTACGTCCTGATGTGGCCCGTGCTCGTGGCCGTCGTGCTGCTCGTCATCGGGCGCGGCTTCTTCCGCGAGTGGGCCGAGGCCCGCCGCAAGGGCGAGGACCTGATCTTACGCACCGCTCCGACGGGCCGTGGGGAGAAGAGACGTCTCTTCTCCCCACGGCCCGTCTCGGGGTCGAGGGCCGGGAAGTCCCTTACCGGACCGGCAGGTTGATGAGGGGCGCGTCAGGGACGGGCCTCGTCACCGCGTACGATCCCGGCGCCTCCCGTGATCACCAGGATGGTCCCGTCCGCAGCACGTACGCACATACCGCCGCGATCGGAGATCCTCCATGACCGCACGCACCGCCGCCCGTGCCCGCGCCACGGCCGTGTCCGCCCTGCTGGCCTCGTCCCTGCTGCTCGTCCCCCTCGCAGGGACCGCCGCCGCCCACCCCGCGCGGGTCTCCCCCGCCGTCTCCGCGCCGGGCGCCGCCGGGTTCGACGCGACCGCGCTGGAACGGGCGCTCGCCGAGGTCCCCGACGATGACGTCTCCGCGGCGCTGATCCGGGTCGGCGGCAAGGGCAGTTGGTCGGGCGCCGCGGGCGTCCGGGACCTGCGCACGGGGGCGCCCGCGCTGCCGCACGCCCGCTTCCGGGCCGGCTCCACGACCAAGGTGGTGACCGCGGCGGTCGTGCTCCAGCTCGTCGCGGAGAAGCGCGTCGACCTCGACGCGCCCGTCAGCCGCTATCTTCCGGACCTGCTCCCGCCCTCCTTCACCGAGCCCCCGACCGTGCGTCACCTGCTCACCTACACCAGCGGGCTGCGCCCCGGCGCGAGCCTCGGCTCGACGACCGAGGAGATGTACGCGCACCGGTTCGAGACGCTCACCCCGGAGGAGGTGGTGGCCGCGTCCGTCGCCCAGGGCCCGGCGCACGACCCGGGTGAGCGGCAGGTGTACGGGAACATCCACTACACGGTGCTCGCCATGCTGATCGAGGCCGTGACCGGCGACACCTACGAACACCAGGCCGCCGTACGGGTGTTCCGCCCCCTCGGCATGCGGCACACCGGCTTCCCCGGCGGCCCCGCCCCCCGCATCCACGGCCCGCACCACCGCGCCTACGCCGACATCGGCGGCCGGACCACCGACGTCACCGAGTGGAACATGTCCGACCGGTGGGCCGCCGGGGACATGATCTCCACCACCGCCGACCTGGAGCGTCTGGTGCTCGGCGTGTTCGGCGGCAAGGTCGTCCCGCCGACCCTGCTGGACCAGATGTTCACCGTGCCCGACATCGACGGCGCCACCTATGGGATGGCCCTCGAACGGTTCGTGATCGACGGCCGGGAGATCTGGGGCAAGACCGGCTCCCGCCCCGGCTACCACACGGTGCTGGGCGCCACCCGGGACCTGTCCCGCACGGTCGTCTACTCGGTCAACGCCAAGAGCGCCCGCGAGGACGGCTTCCCGCTCGTACAGCGCTTCGCCCTGCCCGCCTTCGCGAGTTAGGCGGAGGGGCGGGGTGTCGGTGTCCGGTCGGCGCCCTGCCGTGCGCGCGGCTCCCGCGCCCTCGAAGGGACGCGGGGACCACGCGAACCCGGGAATCGGACGCGGCGCTTCCAAGGGATGCCGGAGCGCCGGGCTCACTCGGCCGCCGGGCGCCTCCGGCGGAGGGCGAGGACGACGCCCGCCCCGGCGGCCAGGGCCGCGCCGGCCGCCGCGCCGAGGGCGCCGACCGGGACGTCGGACCCGGTGCTGGCGAGGCTGCCGCCCAGGTCGCCGCCGACGGTCGAGCCGGCACCGCCGATGGTGGAGCCGGAGGCGTCCGGGCCGCCGTCCGTACCGGTGCCGCTGCCGCCGGCGCCGTCGCCGCCCGTGCCGGCGGGCAGGTCCGCACCCTCGGTGAGGGCCACCGCCAGGCTCACCGGGTCGAGTGCGGCGCCGGCGGCGTAGAACCCGCCGAAGGCCTTGGCTCCGGCCTCCGTGAGGGTGGCGGTCACCTTGTCCAGGGTGATGACGTCGTCCTTCGCGGTGAGCGTGGGTGACGGGGCGGACAGGTCGGCGAGGACGACGTCCTGGGAGATCTCGCCGAGGTCGTCGACGTCGGCGGACAGCGTGCCCTTGCCCTCGGTGAGGTTCACCCGCAGGTCGCTGAGGGTCAGGTCGAGGCTGTGGGCGCCGTCGTGCTCGTGGCCCTCGAAGGTGACCGCGCCCTTGAAGGCGGCTTTCAGCGTGCCGGCCTCGGTGTCGTAGGCGCCGGTGGCGTCGGAGAAGGTGAACGCGCCGTTGCCAAAGGCCTGGGTGGCGCCGTCCGAGGCGGTGATCGTGCCCTTGGCGACCGGGCCGGTGACGTAGGCGCGGAAGGACTGCTTCACGCCCCAGTCGAGGGTGCCGTCGGTTATCTCGCCCTGGGTGGCGGGCTCGGTGGACTGCGTGGCGGTGGTGCTCGGGGTGGGCGTCGGCGCCTGGGTGGTGGGCGAGGCGGAGGCGGTGGCCGTCGGGGTGGCCGAGCCGGTGGGCTCGGGCTCCGTGGACGGGGACGCCGGCGGGGTGGTGGCGGGCTCGGTGGTGGACGGCTCGGGCTCCGGCTCCGGGCCGGCCTTCTTCACGATGCTCAGCGGGTCGCCCTCCGCGCCCGCGTAGCCGGCACTGCCGAGGACTTCGCCGGCTTCCTTCGTGAGGGTGGTGGCCATCTCCGTCATCGCGCGGGTGACCGTGACCGTGGCGAGCGGGACGTCGTCCTCGGTGGTGCCGTTGCGCTCGACGTCGGCGGTGATCTCACCCTTGCCGCTGTCGAACCTCACGTCGGACAGGCCGATCTCGAAGCCGTGCTTCTCCGACTTGATGTGCAGCTCGCCCTGGAAGCCGAGCGACATCACGTGAGTCGTGGAGTCGTAGGTGCCCGTGCCGCCGGTGAAGGTGAACGCGCCGTTGCTCTCGGCCTGGCTCGCGCCCCCGGCCGGCGTGAAGGTGCCCTGCGCGAGGTTCGCGACGTAGTTGCGGTAGCTCGCCTTGATGCCCCAGGTCAGTTCGTAGCCGTTGAGAGGCACTTCGGCGGCGGATGCGGAGGGGGCGGCGGTGGCGCCGAGGGCGGCCGCGGTGGCCACCGCGGCGGCGAGGGCGAGGGAGCGGCGTCGTCTTGCGGACATGACGGGGTTGTCTCCTTGGAGGTGAAGGGGATCAGTGGTTCTGCGGGGTGTCCGCGGCGGTCTTGCCTGCGCGGCGCCTGCGGACGAGGAGCGCGGCGGCGCCGGCGAGCACCAGCAGGGATCCGGCCGCGAGGGTGAGGGGAAGAACGGGGGACGTGCCGTCGCCGTCCGGCCCGGTGGTCTGCGCGACCGGCTCGGGTGAGGCGGCCGCGGACGGGGACGCCGTCGGGGTGGCGGTCGGCTCGCTGCCCAGGTCGGGCAGGGCGGGGAGTCCGGCGGTGTCGGTGAGGGCGACGGCCAGGGTGACCGGGTCCATCGCGGTGCCCGCCGGGTACATCCCGGCGAAGGCGTCGGCGCCCTGGGCGGTGAGCTTCGCGGGGGCCTCGGTGACGATGGCGAGGCCGTTCCTCGCCTTGAGGTTCTCGGCGGTGAAGGTGACCAACGGGACCGCGCGGCCGGTGTGGTCCGGTGACGTGACGTCGGCGTGAAGGGTGCCCTTGCCGTCCTTCACGGTGACGCGGACCCCGCTGAGGCGCAGGTCGAGGCCGTGGTCGCCGGTGAAGCGGACGGCGCCGCGGAAGGCGGCGGTGAGGTCGCCGTCTTCGAACGTGCCCCGGCCGCCGGGGAAGCGGAAGAGGGCGCCGCCGTCGAGGGCGCCGGAGGTGAGGGTCCAGCGGCCGCGGGCGACGGGGCCGGTGACGTACTCGCGGAAGGTGCGGCGCACCCCCCAGTCGACGGCTCCGTCGACGAGCGCCGTGCTCGTCGCGGCCTTCTCGGTCCTCTTCGGCTCCGGGCTCCTGGTGGCGGGGCTCTTGGTCGCCTCGCTCCGCGGCTGCTGGACGTCGGCGGAGAGGCTGACCGGGTCGAGGGCGGTGCCGGCCGTGTAGTAGCCGGCGAAGGAGCCGGCGCCCTGGGCGGTGAGGGTGGCGGGCAGGTTGTTCAGGACGACGGAGGTGCCGCCGCCGCGCATGTCGATGCCGCCGAGGGAGAGGGAGGCGAAGGGCACCTGACGGGACGTCGTGACCGCCCCGGTGTCCTTCGCCTTGCTGGTGACGTCCACGTAGAGGGTGCCGGTGCCGCCGGATATGGACACGGTGGGGCTGCTGAGGGTCAGGTCGAGCTGGTACGCGCCGCCGGCGGTGCGGTGCCCCGTGAAGTGCACCCCGCCGAGGAAGGCGGCGCGGAAGGAGCCCGTGTCGCCGTCGTACGTCCCGCTCGCCGAGTGGAAGCGGAAGCCGCTGCCGCCGACCGTGGCCGCGCCGCCGGTGAGGGTGTAACCGCCCTTGGCCACGGGGCCGGTGAGGTAGCGCTGGAACGACGTCTTGATGCCCCAGTCGAGCCTGCCGCCCTGGACGGTACGGGCCTCGGCGTGCGCCGTGCCGGCCGGGACGAGCGCGCCCAGGACGGCCCCGCAGAGCACGGCGACCAGGACGCGAAGACGCGTGGGCATGGCAAGTCCTCCGGAGGCGGGGGCCGGTAGCGAACAAAGGTAAGGCTAACCTAAGCTGCACCTCGGTCAACCTCCACCCACAGCCGGAAGGAACGGACGGAACCGTGCGACGCTTGCGCACAGAACTGGCGGGAGCACTGCTGTCCGTGCTCGCCCTCTCCCTCACCTCGACCGCGTGCGGAGGCTCCACCGACGCGGCCTCACCCGCCCCCGCCGCCGCCTCCACCAGGACGGCGGACCGCGTGGAACCCCTGGACTCCGCCCCGCGGCCACGGCTTCCCGTGACCGTCCGTTCCGCCGACGGACGGGAGGTGACGGTCGAGCAGGCGGAGCGCATCGTCCCGCTGTCCGGCAGCCTCAGCGAGATCGTTTTCACCCTCGGCCTCGGCGACCGGGTCGTCGCCCGTGACGTCACCGCCACCTTCGAGCAGGCGGCGGCCCTGCCGGTCGTCACCCGGGGCCACGACGTCTCCGCCGAGAGCGTGCTGTCCCTGCGCCCCGACCTCGTCCTCGCCGAGTCCACCACGGGACCCGACGAGGCCATGGACCAGATCCGCGCGGCCGGCGTGCCCGTCCTCGTCGTCGAAGGAGCGACCGGACTCGACGACGTGGGCCCGCGTATCGAGGCCATCGCCGAGGCGCTCGGTGTGCCGTCCGCCGGCGAGGAGCTGATCCGCCGTACGGAGGAGCGCGTCGCCACCGTCACGGAGTCCGTGCCGGCGGACAAGGACAAGCCACGCGTCGCCTTCCTGTACCTGCGCGGCTCCGCCTCCGTGTACCTCATCGGCGGCAAGGGCTCCGGCGCCACCTCGCTGATCGAGGCGGCCGGTGCGGTGGACGCGGGCGCCGAGTCGGGACTGGAGAAGGACTTCACCGCCATCACCAGCGAGGCCCTGGTCGAGGCGGCTCCCGACGCGCTGCTCGTGATGTCGAAAGGGCTGGAGTCCGTCGGGGGCGTCGACGGGCTGGTGAAGATCCCCGGCATCGCGCAGACCCCGGCCGGGATGGACCGGCGCATCGTCTCCGTCGACGACGGCGTGCTGCTCAACTACGGCCCGCGCACCGACCAGGTGCTCGCCTCCGTCGTGGAGCAGCTCCACGGCGAGGGCGGTGCCCGGTGAGCGTCCTGACCAGGACACGGTCCGGCACGGAACCGCGGGAGGCCGCCCCGCCTGCCCGGCGGCGCGGCGTCCCGTGGCTGCTGACGGCGGGCCTGGTCGCCGCGCTCGTAGTGCTGGTGCCCCTGGCGGCCCACACCGGCGCCTTTCCCGTGCCCGTCGGGGACGTGGTCGCCTCCGTGCAGCACCGGGCGGGCCTCGGTGGCACGGAACTCGACCGGGTCGCCGAGTCCGTGTTGTGGAACGTGCGCTTCCCGCGCATCGTGCTCGCCCTGCTGGTCGGGGCGTCCCTGGGGTGCGCGGGCGCGCTGATGCAGGGCGTGTTCGGCAACCCGCTCGCCGAACCCGGCGTCATCGGTGTCTCCTCCGGCGCGGCGGTCGGCGCCGTGGCGGCGATCGCGCTGGGGCTGAACTTCGCCGGCAACTGGACCGTCTCGATCCTCGCGTTCGTCGCCGGTCTCGTCACCGTGCTGCTCGTGTACGCGATGTCCCGGTCGGGCGGGCGCACCGAGGTGGTGACGCTGATCCTCACCGGTATCGCGGTGAACGCCTTCGCGGGCGCGCTGATCGGGCTGTTCCTGTTCTTCGCGGACACCGCCGCCGTCAACCAGATCACCTTCTGGCAGCTCGGCTCGCTGTCCCAGGCGACCTGGCCGAAGGTGCTGGCGGTGCTGCCGTGCGCGGTACTCGGGCTGGGCGTCGCGCCCCTGTACGCCCGCCGCCTGGACCTGCTGGCGCTGGGTGAGCGGCCCGCCCGCCACCTGGGTGTGGACGTGGAGCGGCTGCGGATCGTGCTGGTACTGGTGATCGCGCTGCTGACCGCGGCAGCGGTGAGCGTGTCCGGCATCATCGGCTTCGTCGGGCTGGTCGTACCGCACCTGTTGCGGATGGTCGCCGGTCCCGGACACCGGTTCCTGCTGCCGGGCAGCGCGCTGCTGGGCGCGCTGGTGCTGCTGGCGGCGGACCTGACGGCCCGTACGGTCGCCTCGCCGGCGGAGCTGCCCCTGGGGGTGCTGACGGCGCTGCTGGGCAGCCCGTTCTTCTTCTGGCTGCTGAGGAGGACCCGGCGGCGGCACGGGGGGTGGGCATGAGGTTGTGTCCCGTCCGCGGCGAGGGTGGGGCCGGTCGCGCGGTTTCCCCGCGCCATTGAGTGTGCCGGCCTCACCGTTCGTCCGTCGGTCCCCTTGTCCGATCCGGAAGGTCCTTCCATGCGTCTGCTTCGCTCCCGTCCCACTCCCCCACCCGTCACCTCTCCTGGCGACGTACTCGCCGAGGCCGAAGCCCTCCACGTGCGCCTCGGCGCCCGGGACGTCCTCCACGGCGTGGACGTCGCCGTCCGCGCGGGCGAGGTGCTCGCGCTGGTCGGGCCCAACGGGGCCGGCAAGTCCACCCTGCTCGGCGCCCTCGCCGCCGACATCGCGCCCGCGGCCGGGGTCGTACGGGTCCACGGGCGCCCGGTGTCGGACTGGTCCGTCCTCGAACTCGCCCTTCGTCGCGCGGTGTTGCCGCAGTCGTCCGCGCTGAGCTTCCCCTTCTCGGTGGAGGAGGTCGTACGGATGGGACGGGCGCCCTGGGACGCGCTCGGCCCGGAGGACGACGAGGCGGCCGTCGCCGGGGCGATGGCGGCGACCGAGGTGACCGCGTTCGCTGCGCGGCCGTTCTCCGCGCTGAGCGGCGGCGAACGCGCGCGGGTGGCGCTCGCCCGGGTGCTCGCGCAGCGCGCGCCACTGCTGATGCTCGACGAGCCGACGGCCGCGCTGGACCTGCGCCACCAGGAGCTGGTGCTGCGGCTGTGCCGGGAGCGGGCGCGGGCCGGGGACGCGGTGGTGGTGGTCCTCCACGACCTCGGCCTCGCCGCAGCCCACGCCCACCGCGTGGCGGTCCTGCGCGCGGGCCGCGTCGCGGCGGACGGCCCTCCGGGGGAGATCTTCACGGACTCCCTGCTGTCGGAGGTCTACGACCAGCCGGTCGAGGTCCTCCCGCATCCGCGGACGGGGGCGGTGCTGGTGCTGCCCGTGCGGGAGCAGTGAGGACCGGTACTCCGTCAGGCGGTCCAGGTCACGGTGTGGCCGCTGTGACCGGTCCCCGCGTCCGGCGGTGCGGGCGTCCCGGTAGGGTTCGCCTCCGGGAAGGGGAAGGTGAAGCAACCGGATGAGCAGGGATCTCGGTCTTCGTAGGCTCCACGGACTCCACGGACTCCGCGGGCCCCGCCGTACCGCGCTGGTCGCGGCCTCCTTGACCGCGCTGTCGCTGACGGCGAGCGGCTGTGTGGTGGTGCACGGCGAGCGCGAGGTGCTCCCGGCGACCACGCGGGCCGAAGCCGCCGAGGCGCTCGAGGAGTTCACCGCCGCGTACAACGCCGCCGACAAGGCGTACGACTCCTCCCTGGACGCCGACCGCACCACCGGCGCGCTCGCCGACATCGACGGGGCCCGGCTCAAGGCGGGCAAGGTCAACAACCCGGACGGCAACCCGAACCACGCGCCGCTGGAGCTGACCGACGCGAAGTTCACCATCCCCGCCAAGGCGGGCTGGCCGCGCTGGTTCCTCGCCGACACGGCCGCCAACAAGGGCGGTGACGTCCGCTGGCTGCTGGTGTTCACCCGCGACGCGCTGGACGACCCGTGGGAGGCGGCGTATCTGACGCTGGTCTCCCCGGACGACGTACCGGAGTTCAAGACGGACGAGGACGGCTGGGCCGAGACCGTCCCGGCCAACTCCACCGATGTCGCGGTCGCGCCGGGTGAGTTGAGCCGGCAGTACGCCACCTACCTGAAGGACGGCGGGGACGGTTTCGCGGAGGGCCCACACACCACCGGGTGGCGGGACGCCCGGAAGAAGAAGTCGGTGCGGCCGGGTCTGGCCACGCAGTACATCGACGAGCCGCTGGTGAACGGCGACTACGCGCCGCTGGCCCTGCGCACGGCGGACGGCGGGGCGCTGGTGTTCTTCACGACGCGGCACTTCGAGAAGCAGACGGCGGCGGCCGGGGCGACGGTGCCGACGCCGAACGAGGACGTGCTGGCGCTGACCACCGGGGAGATACGTCAGTCGCTGACGATGGAGTTCGTCTCGAACGAGGTGGCGCTGGACCCGGCGGACGGGCCGGTGGAGGTGCTGGGGCGGATCCAGGGGCTGACGTCCGCGAAGGGCGAGTAGCGGCGGACGGACGGCGCCGGGTGACCGGCGTGACGGCCGGAGGCGTTCAGTGGCGCAGGGGCCAGGCGGCTTCCGCGGGGCCCGGCTGGTCGCCGGCGTACCGGGCGCAGGCGTCCGTGAGGTACTCCAGCAGGCTGAGCGGGTCGGGCAGCGCATGCTCGGGGCCGCGTACCCAGCGGACCGACGGGTCGTCGTCGCCGGGGAGAAGGGCGGGCGGGACGAGGACGTAGGAGCCCCGGCAGTGCCAGCGCAGTCCGGGATGCTCGTCCATGGTCTCCGGATGGCAGTCCAGCTCGCAGGGCCACCACTCGTCCTCGTCCTCGGGGGTGCCCCGGGTGAGGGTGAAGAACAGCAGGCGGCCGTCGTCGCTCTCGGCTACCGGGCCGACCTCGACCCCGGCCTCCAGCAGGCGGTCCAGGGCCTCGCGGCCCGCGTCGAGGGGGACGTCGAGGACGTCGTGCACCATGCCCGTGGCGGTGATGAAGTTGGCCTGCGGCTGGTGGCGGGCCCAGCGCTCGATCTGGGCGTGGTCGGTGGTCGACTGGGTCTGCCAGGCGAAGGACACCGGGTGGCGGGCGGGAGTGGGACAGCCCACACGGTCGCAGGAACAGCGGTAGCCGGCCGGGTGCGCCGCGGGCGCGAGGGGAAGTCCCGCATCGGCGGCGGCGAGCAGCAGGGCTTCACGGCCGCCGTCACCGGCGGCCTGCTTCGGGCGGCGTCCTCGCAGCCACTGGGAGAGTTTGCCCTGTCGGCCGCTCCGGCCGCCGAACTCCGCGCTCATCTATCCCCTCGCCTCGCCGTCGTGCGCTCCAGCATGCCCTATGGTCCCACGATCGTGCGCATCGGGGCCCGGAGCGCTTAATCACCGCAGGTGGGACGAGGGTGACGGCACCGGGCGCAAGCTGACCGGTGGGGCGAACAGGACATCCGCCGGGAGGCCGCGGACCGGGTGTCGGTGCACGGTCCGCCCCGAGGAGCCTGCCTACCGTGGCGCCATGATCACGTGGATCGCGACGTCGGCGCCGGCCGCCCTGGTGTCCGCGGTGTCCCTCGCCGCGCTGACGCTCACGGGGCACGGCGGCTCGCCCCCGCTGGAGTGGGGCGACGGCCCGCTGACGGCGGACTCGCTGCCCCGGGTGACGTACGTGGCGCATCGCGGCGGGGCGCGCGAGGTGCCGGAGAACAGCATGTCGGGGCTGATGGCGGCGTACCGGCGCGGTACGGCGCAGGTGCTGGACTTCGACACCCGGGTGCTGCGGGACGGCACGCCGGTGGTCTTCCACGACGCGACCCTGGACCGTACGACCTTCCTGGGCGGGGAGGTGCGGAAGCTGGACGCGGAGGAGTGGAAGGGGGTGCGGCTGCGCCCGCGCGACCGGTTGCCGGGGAGCTGGCGGTCGGAGCGGCCGCCGACGGTCGAGGAGGTGCTGGACCGGCTGGGCGGGAGGATCCTGCTGATGCTGGAGCTGAAGGACCCGGCCGGTCTTGAGCGGGTGGCCGGGATGATCCGGGAGCGGGGGCTGACCCGGTCTGTGTTCGTCAACACCAACCACCCCCTGGTCGCGGAGCGGGTGCACCGGCTGGGGCTGCTGACCCAGCTGTGGCGCTCGGCCGAGCAGATGCGCACCGACCGGCCGGAGCGGTGGCGCTCCTTCGTCGACCTGCTGGACGTCGACATCCGGGCGCGGGACGGGGATGTGAAGCGGGCGGTCCGCTCGGGGATCCCCCGGGTGTGGGCGCACACCGTCGTCACCCCGGCCCAGCGCGACCGCGCCCTCGCGCTCGGCTGCGACGGCGTCCTCACGGACGCGCCGGGACGGCTGGCGCGGTACCGGACGCGGGTGCCGGGGCCGGTCAGCTCGGTGACGGGGCGGTGAGGGCCGGCGTCAGCGGGGGGCGAGGCCGTGCAGGGCGTAGTCGACCAGGGTGTCGGTGTACTCGTGGGTGATCGGGCCGGTGTACTGGAGCCAGCGCTGGGCCAGCGGTGAGACGAAGAGTTCCAGGGCGATGCGCGGATCGACGTCGGGGCGGACCTCCCCGCTCTCCTGCGCGGCGCGCAGCCGGTCGACGTACAGCTGGAGCTGGGGTTCCAGGAGCTGGGCGACGAAGCGGCGGCCGAGCTCCTCGTTGACGACGCCCTCGGCGGCCAGGGCGCGGGAGGGCGCCTCGAAGGCGGGATTGCCCAGCTCGTCGACCGTCGCGCGCAGCACGTTCTTGAGGTCGGCGGCGAGGTCCCCGGTGTCGGGGAAGGAGTACGGCTTCCGTCCCGCTGCCTCGGCGGCCCGGTCTGCTGCCCGGTCTGCGGCCTGGTCTGCGGCCTGGTCGCTGAGGTCGAGGAACGCCTCGAGCAGCACGTCCGCCTTCGACGGCCACCAGCGGTAGATCGTCTGCTTGCCGACCCCGGCGCGGGAGGCGATCCCCTCGATGGTGGTCTTCGGGTACCCCACCTCGGCGACGAGGGCGAGGGCGGCGTCGTAGATGGCGCGACGGGACCGCTCGCTGCGGCGCGAGGTGTCGGGGGCGGACGACTGGTTCTGGGCCATGGTCCGAATTTACCAGGTTGACAAGACGCTGCGTCTCGCCGGACGCTGGTGCGGTATTCACGAGACGAACCGTCTCGTTCCTTTCTGTCGACTGTGTGGAGGGAGCCCCTCATGGCTCGAGGCGGAAACATGCTGGGCGTCGGCGGCGCCCGGCAGCACCTGGGCCGCAAGGCGCTGCGCGGCGGGGGCCCGGCCGGCCGCATCGGCGGCGGCACGGACCCCCGGGCCCAGAAGCGCGCGCTGCTGCGCAAGCTCCAGGAACAGCGCGACGCGGAGAAGGAGCGGAAGAGCGAGCAGGGGTGACGGTGGGTCAGTCCTGCGCGGACGGCGGCGGCCAGGGGTCGCCCCAGTCCGTGTCCCGGGCGGCGCGGTAGAGGGCGCCGTGGCGCTTGGTGACCGTGGTGCGGTTCAGGGCCGGGTCCGTCTCGCAGAGGTCGAGGAGGACCTGGCCCTTGCGGATCTGGGGCTTGCGGACGACACGGGCGGGGGCCGGGGTGACCGGCAGCCGGGTCGCGGCGACGTAGCTGAACTTCTCGTCCTCGTAGGCGAGGGTGCCGCCCTTGATCTGGCGGTGCAGCGAGGAGCGGCTGACCCGTGCGGAGAAATGGCACCAGTCGGCGCCGGGCACGATCGGGCAGGACGCGCTGTGCGGGCAGGGCGCGGCCACCTGGAAGCCGGCGGCGACCAGACGGTCGCGGGCCTCGATCATGCGGGCGTAGCCGTCGGGGGTGCCGGGCTCCACGATCACCACGGCCCGCGCGGCGCCGGCGGCCGCGTCGACGAGTGCGGCGCGGTCGGCGGCGGTGAGTTCGTTGAGCACGTAGGACACGGTGACGAGGTCGGCCGGCTCCAGGGTGAGCGCGGATCCGATCCGGGCGCGCTCCCAGCGGGCGCCGCGCAGGGCGGGGTGACCGGCGGCCAGTTCACGGCCGAGGTCGAGCGCGGGCGCGGCCCAGTCCAGCACGGTCACCGGGCGCTCCCCGTCCCAGGTCGCGCTCACCGCCCACGCCGCCGCGCCGGTCCCGCCGCCCACGTCGACATGACTCCCGGGCGCCCACCCGGGCACGGCGTCGGCGAAGGCCCGCAGCGCCGAGTGCACCGCCTCGAAGGTGGCGGGCATCCGGTACGCGGCGTACGCGGCCACGTCGGCGCGGTCACGCAGGATGGGGGCGTCGGTGGGGGTGGCGCCCCGGTAGTGCCCGATCAGCCGCTCGACGGCCTGACCGGCCTGCCGCGCGGGAATCCCGTCCAGCAGCCCACCGAGGGCGGCACGCAGGGAGTCGGCGGTGGCGAGGGGGGCGGGGGCGTTCACCCGGAGATTCTACGACCCCCTCCGTGGGCGATCGTGCCGCGCGCGGCCCCACGGGCCGGGGAGGCCCCACGGGCCGGGGAGGCCCCACGAGCCGGGGAGGCCCCACGAGCCGGGGAGGCCCCGGGCCTTTCGTCCGTGCGGACGCGGCGGAAAGCCCGTCAGCGCCCTGCCGGCGGCGCCCCGGCCCACGAGTGCACCCGGCGCACATCGGTGCCCGGCGTCCTCATCCCGTCGCGGTCCGCTCCAGGGCGAGGAGCAGGTGCCCCAGGTCGTGCGGCATCACGGCGATCTCGACGGCGCCCACGGAGGAGTCGCACGCGACGATCGTGCAGCGGGGGTTCACCCTCAGTTCTTCGCGCCACGAAGGCGCACGCGTGCCGACCAGCCGCAACGCGCTCGGTACAGGCGCCTCCGCCCCGGCCCTCGTACGCGGCTCCCAGGCGACCGTGGACGGTCCCACCGCCATCCGTCCCCGCAGCCACCGGCCCCTGCGGGCGGGGTGCCGCAGCATGCACGGCACCTCGATCACCTCACCCCGTGCGGCCCGCTCGTCGCGGCGCCGTGCTCTCCGGCTCACCACCAGCCACGTCGTCAGCCCGCCGGCCGCCATGGCGCACACGCTTGTGATCACCGTGGCATTGAAGCATTCGGCGGCGTTGCCGGGACGGCCGCCCGCGGAGGCGGCCCCTCATCTCCCCCGCACCGCCCGAGCCACCCGTGTCGCCGCCTCCGCCCGCGGGGTGCTGTCGGGTGGGGTGGGGCGGCGGGGGTGGACCGTGTTGGCGAGGAGGACGACGAAGGTGTCCGTGGCCCGGTCGAGGACCAGGGACGTGCCGGTGAAGCCGGAGTGGCCCGCCGCGCCGTGGCCCGCCAGGGCGCCCATGAAGTACGGCTGGTCGACGGCGAAGCCGAGGCCCGGGGGGCGGAGCATCAGGTCCACGTGGTCCGGGCCGAGGACGCGGGCCGGACCGTAGGAGCCGCCCGCCAGCAGGGTGCGGCAGAAGACCGCCAGGTCTCCCGCCGTGGAGAAGAGGCCGGCGTGGCCGGCGACGCCGCCCAGCGCCCAGGCGTTCTCGTCGTGCACCTCGCCCCGCAGCATCCCCCGGTCCGCCTTGGCCCAGGGCCGCCGCTGGTCCTCGGTCGCGGCCGCCGACGGGCACGGCCCGAAGCCGGTCGCGTCCATGCCGAGCGGCCGGGTGATGCCGTCGCGCACCAGGACGTCGAGGGTGCGGCCGGTGAGCCGCTCCAGGACGTGCTGGAGCAGCAGCATGTTGAGGTCGGAGTAGCCGTACGTGCCGGGCGCGGCGACCGGCCGTTCCGCGCGCAGCAGCGCCAGGCGTTCCGCGTCGTCGGCGCAGTCGTGCAACGGCAGTTCGGGGCGGAGCCCGGAGGTGTGGGTGAGCAGGTGGCGCACGGTGATGCCGTGCCGTACGGCGGCCGTGAAGTCCGGCAGGTACGTGCCGACGCGCGCGTCGAGCCCCAGGGTGCCCCGCTCGATCTGCTGCACCGCGGCCACCGACGTGAACAGCTTGGTGACGGAGGCGAGGTCGAACGGGGTGTGCACGGTCGTCGGCACCCGCTGCTCCGGCGGGAGTTCGACCGGCGCGTCCGCCTGCTCGTCGTGGCCGGCGTAGCGCACCGCCCAGCCCGCCGCCTCCTCCACCGCGATCACCGGACCGCGTCCGACGACGACCACCGCGCCCGCGGCCCAGGGGCGGCTCCCCTCGGTGCGGGCGCGGACCTCCTGGACCAGCCGTCGCAGTTCCGCGGCGTCCAGCCCGGCGCGTTCCGGGGCGCCCCGGCGCAGTCGCGGGGTGCTCAGACGCCCCCGCCCTTCGTGCTCGTCCCGGTCTTCCACGGGCGGCACATTCCCAGGAAGCAGCCCGTCGCCACCAGGGCGGAGGCCAGTTGGACGACGGCCATCGGGACGGCGGTGTCCTCGCCGGCGATGCCGACGAGCGGGGAGGCGATCGCGCCGATGAGGAAGGACGTCGTGCCGAGCAGGGCGGACGCGGAGCCGGCCGCGTACCGGGCGCGCATCAGCGGCAGCGTCTGGGTGTTGGGCATGACGACGCCCATGGACGACATCAGCACGAACAGCGCCACGGCGACCGGCACCAGGCCCGTCTCACCGAACACACCCAGCGACATCAGCAGCAGCGCCGTGGCGGCGGCGACGACGACGGCGAGCCCCGCACCGAGCGCCTTGTCCAGCCGGACCCGCCCGACCAGGATCTTCCCGTTGACCTGACCCATGATCATCAGGCCGATCGAGTTGAGCCCGAACAGCAGGCTGAAGGTCTGCGGGGAGGCGCCGTAGATCTCCTGCATGACGAACGGGGAGGCGGCGACGTACGAGAAGAGGGAGGCGAAGGCGAAGCCGCCGGCGAGCATGTAGCCGGTGAAGACCCGGTCGGCGAGCAGCCGGCGCATCGGCGCGAGGGTCTCGCGGACGTTGCCGCCGTGCCGGTCGGCGGGGTCCAGGGTCTCGGGCAGCTTCGTCCACACGAGCGCCGTCAGCAGCACGCCGAGGATCGTGAGGACGACGAAGACGCCCCGCCAGTCGGTGAACCGCAGCACCTGACCGCCGATCAGCGGCGCCAGGATCGGCGCCATGCCGGAGATCAGCATGAGGGTCGAGAAGAAGCGGGCCAGGGCGACGCCGTCGTACAGGTCACGGGCGACCGCCCGCGCGATGACGATGCCCGCCGCGCCCGCGAGGCCCTGCGCGAGCCGGCAGGCGACGAGGAGTTCCACGGTCGGCGCGAAGGCGCAGAGAGCGGTGGCCACGACGTAGATGACGAGACCGACGAGCAGCGGCCGGCGCCGGCCATAGCGGTCGCTCATCGGACCGACCACGAGCTGCCCGAGCGCCATGCCGGCCAGACAGGCGGTGAGGGTGAGCTGGACGGTCGCGGCGGGCGCGCTCAGCGACCGGGTGACCTCCGGCAGGGCCGGGAGGTACATGTCCATCGCCAGCGGCGTCACGGCGGTCAGGCCGCCGAGGATGAAGGTGACCAGCAGACCGGCCCGCGACGCCCCGCCGCCGGTGTGCCGTCCCGGCGGAGCCGCCGCCGCGCCCGGAGGGGCCACAGCCCTCGCCCCCGCGCCCGGCGTCCCGTTATGAGTCGATTTCGATATGGACGCCCCACCCTCGGGCATGTGCCCCTCCCTTTTCACGCCGTTGGCTCCCTATGCTCTCAGCTCGTACGGAGTGCTCGGCGTCGACGACGATGTCATGGGAGCGCTTCCATTGCAGCTCCGTGAGCGAAGCGTTGACGGAAGACACGAACAGGGTGGGACGAATGACCGAACAGAGGACGCGCTGGGGCATTCTGGCGACCGGCGGCATGGCCGCGACGTTCACGGCGGACCTGGTGGACATGCCCGACGCCGAGGTCGTGGCGGTGGCGTCCCGCTCGGTGGAGTCCGCGAAGACCTTCGCCGACCGCTTCGGCATACCGCGCGCCTACGGCGACTGGGAGGCGCTCGCGGCGGACGACGGCCTCGACGTCGTCTACGTCGCCACCCCGCACTCGGCGCACCGCGCGGCCGCCGGGATGATGCTGGAGGCCGGGCAGCACGTGCTGTGCGAGAAGCCGTTCACGCTGAACTCGCGCGAGGCCGCCGAGCTGGTCGCGCTGGCGCGGGACGGCGGACGCTTCCTGATGGAGGCCATGTGGATGTACTGCCACCCCATGGTGCGCCGCCTCAAGGCGCTGGTCGCCGACGGCGCGATCGGCGAAGTGCGGCACGTGCAGGCGGACTTCGGTCTCGCGGGCCCGTTCCCGGCCACGCACCGGCTGCGTGACCCCGCGCTCGGCGGCGGCGCGCTGCTGGACCTCGGGGTGTACCCGGTGTCGTTCGCCCACCTGCTGCTCGGCGAGCCGTCGGACATCGTCGCGCGGGCGACGCTCTCCGAGGAGGGCGTCGACCTCCAGACGGGGGCGCTGCTCTCCTGGGAGAACGGCGCCCTCGCCTCGGTCCACTGCTCCATCGTGGGCGGTACGGCCACCTCCGCCTCGGTCACCGGGTCCGAGGGACGCATCGACATCCCGAACGGCTTCTTCTTCCCGGAGCGGTTCGTGCTGCACCGGGACGGCCGGGACGCCGAGGAGTTCGCGGCCGACCCGGCCGACGGCCCCCGGGAGAGCCTCAAGCACGAGGCGGCGGAGGTGATGCGCGCGCTGCGGGCCGGTGAGACGGAGTCGCCGGTGGTGCCGCTGGACGGCACCCTCGCCGTGATGCGGACGCTCGACGCGATCCGGGACCGCGTCGGCGTCCGCTACCCGGGCGAGGACGCGGACGGCGCGGCGGTCACGCCGGCCTGAGCCCCGGATCTCCCGCCTCCGTGACGAAGGAGGCGGCGGTGGTGAGCGGCGCGCCCTGCGTGGTGACGTGGGAGACCGTCTTGAAGTCGGCGCGCGCCCGCTCCCGGCCGAGGGTGACGGTCGTGTAGCCGCGCAGGCCGTTGTAGAACCGCATGTGCGGATTGGCCGCGGTCAGGTTGTCGTGGTTGGCGGGCTTCTCCGACCCGTTGCCTCCGCTGGTGACGGAGGTGGTGACGATCTCGGTGCCCACGGTCCTCGAGCCGGGGTCGGCGAAGTCCCGCTTGATGTCGAAGCCGTAGTGGACGTGCACGTCGCCGGTGAGGACCATCAGGTTCTCGACGCCGGCGGCCTGCGCGCCGGCCAGGACGCGCTCGCGGGAGGCCGGGTAGCCGTCCCAGGAGTCCATGGAGACCTTGGCGGGCGGGGTGGGCGTGTCGAGCCGCTGGGCGAACGTGACCTGCTGGGGCACGACGTTCCACACCGCGTCGGAGCGCCGCCAGCCGTCGAGCAGCCAGCGCTCCTGGGCGGCGCCGGTGAGGGTGCGCGAGGGGTCCTCGGACTCGGGACCCGGGTACTGCCAGCCGTCGCCGTAGGCCTGGTCGGAGCGGTACTGCCGGGTGTCGAGCACGTCGAACTGGGCGAGCCGGCCCCAGTGCAGCCTGCGGTACAGCTTCAGGTCGGGGCCCTCGGGGAGCTGCGGCCGGCGCAGCGGCATGTTCTCCCAGTAGGCGCGGTAGGCGGCGGCCCGGCGCAGCAGGAACTCCTCCGGCGGGACGCTGTTCTCCGGGGTGTCGTCGGCGTAGTTGTTCTCCGTCTCGTGGTCGTCCCAGGTGACGACGAAGGGGTGCGCGGCGTGCGCGGCCCTGAGGTCGGGGTCGGACTTGTAGAGGGCGTACCGCAGCCGGTAGTCCTCCAGCGTGACGGTCTCCCGGTTGAACAGGCCGGAGGGCAGCGTGCCGGCCGGGTAGGCGCGGGCGCCGCCGGCGTCGTTCACGGCGTACTCGTAGAGGTAGTCGCCGAGGTGGAGGACGACGTCGAGGTCCTCCTGGGCGAGGTGCCGGTAGGCGGTGTAGTAGCCCTGGTCGTAGCGCTGGCAGGAGACGACGCCGAAGGTGAGCCCGGCGGCGCGGCTGCGCGGGGCGGGGGCGGTGCGGGTGCGGCCGACAGGGCTGACGAAGCGGCCGGCCCGGAAGCGGTAGTGGTAGACGCGGCCGGGGGCGAGCCCTCCCACCTCGACGTGCACGGTGTGGTGGAACTCCGGGTGGGCGTCGGCCCTGCCGCGTCTGACGACGCTGCGGAAGCGGGCGTCGAGGGCGATCTCCCACTCGACGGCGACGCGGCGGGCGGGCAGTCCGCCGTCGGCCTGGTACGGGACGGGCGCGAGGCGGGTCCACAGCAGCACCGAGTCGGGGTGCGGGTCGCCGGAGGCGACGCCGAGGGTGAAGGGGTCGTCGGTGAGCCGCGCGGTGTCCAGTTCGGCGGCGGCCGCGGTGCCCGCGCCGGGCACGCCGACGGCGAAGGCGAGCGCGGCCGCGGCGCCGGTGGCCGTCAGGAAGCGGCGGCGGCCGACGTGGCGGGCGACGGCGCGGAGTTCGGGGGCGTGGGACGGGCGGGCGGCGTGGGGCGTCGTGAGGTCCTGCGTCATGGGTCCTCCCCTGGCGGACGGGTGGGTGCGGGAGGAATTGCAGTGGCCGGGGACGACGCGCCGTTGACGCGTACACAGCATCCGGATGACGGTCGTATGAGGTCCGCATGGCGAACCCTCGCCTACGCTGCGGTGCCATGAACGCCAAGGAAACGGACGGACGGGACGGGCGGGCCGGGGTCGCGGTGGTCACCGGGGCGGGCTCCGGCATCGGACGCGCGGTGACCCGCGAACTGCTGCGCGGGGGCTGGTCGGTGGTACTGGCGGGACGCAGGGCGGAGACGCTGGAGGAGACGGCGGGGGCCGCCGGCGGGGAGACCTTGCTGGTGCCGACGGACGTGTCACGACCGGGGGACGTGGAGGCGCTGTTCGCGGCGGCGGTCGACCGCTTCGGGCGGCTGGACCTGCTGTTCAACAACGCCGGTACGTCGGGGCCCGGCGGGGTGCCGGTGGAGGAACTGCCGTACGAGGCGTGGCGGCACGTGGTGGACACCAACCTCAACGGGGCGTTCCTGTGCGCGCAGGCCGCGTACCGGCAGATGAAGGGGCAGACCCCGCAGGGCGGCCGGATCATCAACAACGGCTCGGTGTCGGCGCACGTCCCGCGCCCCCGGTCGGTCGCCTACACGGCGACGAAGCACGCGCTGACGGGCCTGACCAAGTCGCTCGCGCTGGACGGGCGTCCGTACCGGATCGCGGTGGGCCAGATCGACATCGGCAACGCGGCGACGGAGATGACGGAGCGCATGCGGGCGGGGGTGCCGCAGGCGAACGGGGAGATCGCGCCGGAGCCGGTGATGGACGTCGCGGACGTGGCGCGCACGGTGCGGCACATGGCGGAGCTGCCGCTGGAGGCGAACGTGCAGTTCGCGACGGTGCTGGCGACGGGGATGCCGTACGTGGGGCGGGGCTGAGGCGTCCCGCACCGCCGTCGCGCCCGCGATCCCCACAATCGGAATTAACACATCCGCCCCATTGCGGCCGGTGGAGAACCTATGCTCAACTTCTCTGCACCAAAGCTTCACAGTTGAGGCAGCGGTCTTCCGTCAGGCCACATCCAGGGGGGAGGCGGCAGCCGTTCCACACCGCCGGCTGGGGGTGGGCCCGCGCGGGACCGCGGGTGCACACCGGCGGGTGGAACGGCTGCCGCACGTCTTACGCGGCCCGCCTCCCCAGGACCTCCTCCACCTCTGCCATCTGCTGCTCGGTCAACGGCCCCTTGGCGAGCGCGCCGGCGTTCTCCTCGGCCTGGGCGACGGAGCGGAAGCCGGGGATGGGCACGGTGCGCGGGCTGCGCGCCCACAGCCAGGCCAGGGCGCCCTGGGCGAGGGTGCGGCCGCCGCTGGTGAGGATGTCCCGCAACGCGTCGACCCGGGCCAGCCACTCGGGTTCGGCGCCGCTGCCGTCACCGAACCCCCGCAGCCAGGCCGGCGGACGGCTGCGGATGTCCCCGGCCTCGAGCGGCCGGCCGCCGCGGTGCTTGCCGGTCAGCAGCCCCATGGCGAGGGGACTGCGGTTGACGGACGCGAGGCCGGCCTTCTCGCAGAGCAGGAGCATCTCGGGGGCGTCGTCGAGGACGTTGAGTGCGTGCTGTACGGCGGCGCAGTGCGGCCCCTCGGCGAAGACGGCGGCGCGGGCGGGGTCGTCGGTGCTCCAGGCGTACGCCCGGATCAGCCCTTCCGCGACCAACTCCTCGCACGCGTCCCGCAGCACGGCCGCCCGGCCGGGGTCGGCGTCGGCGAGATGCAGCTGGTAGAGGTCGACGTGGTCGGTACCGAGCCGGCGCAGGGAGGCGGTCAGGGCACGGCGGAGGTGCTCCGGGGAGTCGTCGGCGCCGGAGGCGGTGCGGGTGCCGGGGTCGAAGAGGTTTCCCCACTTGGTGGCGACGACGACGTCGTCCCGCCGCGAGCCGAGCGCCCTGCCGAGGATCAACTCGCTGTGCCCGGTGCCGTAGACGTCGGCGGTGTCGAAGAAGGTGACGCCCAGGTCGAGGGCACGGTGGATCGCCCGCACCGACTCCTCGTCGTCGACCTTCCCCCACCCGAGGGGCTGCCCGGCACCGTCCTGCCACTCCCCGCCGATCGCCCAGCACCCGAACCCGAGCGCGCTGACCTGGATACCACTGCGTCCCAGTGTGCGTGTGAACTCCATGCCGGGGACGGTAGGGGTTGGAGTGCACGCCAGGGCAAGGGGGTTGTCGGGGGTGAGGGGCCCCTGCCTTCTCGCGGGGCGCGGACGTGGCGGGGCCCGGGAGTCGTATCCAGCTCCCGGGCCCCTGGGGATGCCACCCAATTCGCACGCCGGCCGCGTTCAAAAGGACGGATCAGTCATCATGCCGTCGTGTTCTTCCTTTGAACTACCGCGCCGTGAAGAGAGGCGCAGGCGAGAGTCGAACTCGCATCCGACGGCGTTCGTCCGTCCCCGTTCGGTCCGGCGATCGGCGGCGATGCTGAGACTGGAGCGAGAGTCTGAGATTGACCGCGGCCGCCTCTGCGACGACCGCTCTTCAGGCTGAACTTCAGTTTCAGCTTGCGCTCCTGACGCGAACCGGTCCTCACCCGGCCCGCGCCCCGTAGCGCACCCCCGCGCTCGCACGCGGGGGCGATCGTGGATGCCACCTGTGGCCGCGCCGCGCGTCAGCCGAACAGGTAGCCGAACACCGCGTCGCCGACCCGCTGGTCGGTGACCTCGGCGCCGTTGGCCTCCTCACGGGCGAACTTCACGCCCTGCTGGAGCTTCTCGACCCGCTCCAGCAGCTCGTTCACCCGCCGCGCCGGGAGGGCGCCGGAGAACTTCACGGTGGTCCAGTAACCGATCGGCACGTCCTCGTAGTACACCTCGACCTGCGCCGGGTGCTTCTCCGTGGCCTCCGCCTTGACGTGGTTGCGCGGCACCTTCTTGGTGCGGATCGTCCGCACCGGGTCCGTCTTCCACCAGTCCGTGGACGGGTCGAGGGACCAGGACTCCGCGGCGTCGAGCGTCGGCAGCTTCTTGACGAAGCCGTGCAGTTCGGCGAGCTGCTTCTCGAGGAAGAGCAGATAGCTGACGGGGACGTCGGCGACCAGCGTCCGCCCGTCGACCGTGACGTCCGCGCGGGCCAGGCAGTTGGCCCAGTCCTTCGTCGCGGTGACGTCGAACAGCCGCGTCAGCGAGGCGGACACCTCGCGCAGCACGTCCTCGGCCTGCACCTGCACCCGCGTGGACTCGGGCGGCAACTGCTCGCCCTCCTCGTCCTTCGGCTGGTAGGTGCGCGAGATACCGGCCAGCAGCGCCGGCTTCTGCACCCTGCCGTGCGCGGCGTTGATGTCCTGGAGCGACTTGCTCTTGACACCCTTCTCGACCGCGATGATCTGGTTCAGCTTGGTCACGGGCTCCCCCTTCGAACAGGGGGAACGTACCGCGGGAAGTGGGGGCCCGTCGCCGCATTTTCCTCATACGACTCTCAGGCGGGTGACGCCGGACCTCAGGCCCGCAGCCCTCGCTCTTCGGGAGTACCCGGGTCTCCGAGTTCGCAGGACGGCACGTCAGGGAACCTGACGGTAGACGTCGCGCCGATTACCGAGAGCCAGGACCCACACGATCAGCCGACCGTCCTCCACGGTGTACACGACGCGGTAGTCACCGACCCTGAGCCGCCACCGGGCGCTGTGGCCCTGCAGGGCCTTGATGTCGAACGGCGCCGTGTCGCCGGCGTCCATCGCCTTCTGCAACTCGGTGAGCCGATACAAGATCCGCAGGGCGTCGGGGCGCGGGATCTTGAGCATGTCCCGCTGCGCGTGCGGCGTGAAGCGCGTGACGTATCCCATGCGGTCAGTCCCGTTCGGTGCGGAGCATGGCGGCCATCTCCTCCAGCGAGACCGACCCCTCCAGGCCCTCGGACTCGGCTTCGTCGGCCAGCCGGTTGAGCCAGGCTTCTTCGGCGTCCTCGGCGATCCGGCGCAGCCGCTGGTACTCCTCGATGTCGATCACGACGGCCTCCTGCTTTCCGCGCCGGGTGATGATCGTCGGGGTCTCCTCGCGCCGGGCACGGTCGATGACGTCGGCGAGGTGGCCTCGGACCTCGGCCATGGATTCGATCACCGGTTCACTCATGTCACAAATGTAGCAGATGTACATCGGGTACGGTCGCGATCTCGTACTCCGCCCAGACCGTGCTGCCCGGGCCGTCCGGCCGTGGGCGCCAGTCCCAGCGGGCGGCGAGCGCGGCGGCCAGGAGGAGGCCCCGGCCGGTTCCGTCGACGGCGGGGATCTCGGGCCGGGGCCCGCCCGGCCGGGGCGGGACCCGCTCGCCCCGGGTGTCGGTGACCTCGACGCGGACGGCGGCGGATCGGGGCCCGGTGGGGAGGAGCGCGAGACGGAGGTGGAAGTCCCGGCCCGGGACGTTGCCGTGCAGCACGGCGTTCGCCGTCAGCTCGGCGGCGATCAGCACGATCGCGTCGTGGTCGTCGGTGCCGTACGGGACACCCCAGGCGTGGCGGAGTGAGTCACTGGAGATCATCGAAGGGGTGCCGGGATCGCTATGAGCAACTCTGAATCCTCAACTGCCGCCTCCCGTCTCACCTGGTACAAGAGCAGCTACAGCGGGACCGAGGGCGGCGATTGTGTAGAGGTCGCGGCCGCGACAGCGGGTGTGCACATCCGCGACTCAAAGACCGCCGCCGGCCCCGTCCTCACGGTCTCGCGTAACGCGTGGGCGGGATTCGTCGGGCTGGCCTCCTCGGAGCGGAGCGTCTGACACTCGTACGGTCACGAGAGCCCTGCCGGTCCCTTCGGACGGCAGGGCTCTCGTGCGGGAGAGGCGATTTTCGGCCTGTTCAGCGTTCAAGCGGATCCGGTCAACGGGCGGTCTGTCGCTGCTGACAGATGATCAATAACCTTGTGCAGTACACGAAATACGATCACAGGGAGCCCCATGTCCACCGCCCAGCAGGTGCCCGACATCCTCTCGCCCGAGTTCGCCGCCGACCCCTATCCGGCCTACCGCGTGATGCGGGAGACCGCGCCCCTCCTCTGGCACGAGGCGACCAAGAGCTACGTCGTCTCGCGCTACGAGGACGTCGAGCGCGTCTTCAAGGACAAGGCCGGTGAGTTCACCACCGACAACTACGCCTGGCAGCTCGAGCCGGTGCACGGCAAGACCATCCTGCAGATGAGCGGCCGTGAGCACGCCGTGCGCCGCGCCCTGGTCGCGCCCGCCTTCCGCGGCAGCGACCTGGAGCAGAAGTTCCTGCCGGTCATCGAGCGCAACTCCCGTGAACTGATCGACGCCTTCCGCCACAAGGGCTCGGCCGACCTGGTCGACGACTTCGCGACACGCTTCCCGGTCAACGTCATCGCCGACATGCTGGGCCTCGACAAGGCCGACCACCCCCGCTTCCACCGCTGGTACACCGCCGTCATCGCCTTCCTCGGCAACCTGGCGGGCGACCCCGAGGTGACGGCGGCCGGCGAGCGGACCCGCGTGGAGTTCGCCGAGTACATGCTGCCGATCATCCGCGAGCGCCGCGAGAACCCGGGCGACGACCTGCTGTCCGTGCTGTGCAGCGCCGAGGTCGACGGCGTGCGGATGAGCGACGAGGACATCAAGGCGTTCTGCAGCCTGCTGCTGGCCGCCGGCGGCGAGACCACCGACAAGGCCATCGCCGGCATCTTCGCGAACCTGCTCGCCCACCCCGACCAGCTCGCCGCCGTCCGCGCCGACCGCTCGCTGATACCCCGGGCCTTCGCCGAGACCCTGCGCCACACCCCGCCGGTCCACATGATCATGCGGCAGTCCGCGACGGAGGTCACCCTCAGCGGCGGCACCGTGCCCGCCGGCGCCACGGTCACCTGCCTGATAGGCGCCGCCAACCGGGACGAGCGCCGTTACGCCGACCCGGACCGGTTCGACATCTTCCGCGAGGACCTGACCACCACCACGGCCTTCTCCGCCGCCGCCGACCACCTGGCCTTCGCGCTCGGCCGGCACTTCTGCGTCGGCGCGCTGCTCGCCAAGGCGGAGGTGGAGATCGGTGTCAACCAGCTCCTCGACGCCATGCCGGACGTCCGCCTCGCCGACGACTTCCGCACGGTCGAGCAGGGTGTGTTCACCCGCGGCGTGCAGAGCCTCCCGGTCCGGTTCACCCCGGTGACCGGCTGACCGCCACGGGCCCCCGCACTCCCGTAGCCACCGCCCGTCCCGGCCGGACCCCGTCCCGGCCGGGTCTGCCCGGTCGGGTCCGCCCCGGCCGGGTCCGCCGCGGCCGGATTCCGTTCCGAGCGGGTCCCGCCGTGAACCGAGGTCACTCCGGCACCGAGGTCACTCCCGTCAGGTTCCGCCGCGGCCGGTCCCGCCGCGCCCGGCCGTCCCCCGTGAGCCGGCGCCCCACCCGTGCCCCGGCCGGCGAGGCCCTACTGCACCACCGGTGTGAACTGCACCGGCAGTTCCATCAGGCCCCGCATCCAGATCGACGGACGCCACACCAGTTCCTCCGGCTCCACGGACAGCACCAGGTCCGGCAGCCGCTCCAGCAGCGTCTCGACCGCCGTGCGCGCCATCACGTCCGCCAGCAGCGGGGCCGGGTACGGGCAGCGGTGCTCGCCGTTGCTGAAGGACAGGTGCGCGGCGTTCTCCGCGCCCACGTGCCCCTCGGGCCAGATCTGCGGGTCGGTGTTGGCCGCGGCCAGACCCAGGACCAGGCAGTCGCCCTCCCTTATCTGGCGGCCGCCGAGCTGCACGTCCCGTACCGCCCAGCGCCCGATGAAGTTCTGCGTCGGCGTGTCCAGCCACAGCACCTCGTTGAGCGCCTCGCCGACACTGAGCCGGCCGCCCGAGACGTTCACGGCGAAACGTTCGTCGGTCAGCAGCAGACGCAGCGTGTTGCACACCCAGTTGGAGGTGGGCTGCTCGCCCGCGGAGATCACGGAGATGAGGTCCTGGACGATCTCCTCGTCCGAGAGCCCCGCCGGGTGCATCACCATGCGCGAGGTGACGTCCGGGCCGGGCGCCATCCGCTTCTCCTTGACCAGCTGCCGCAGCCGCTCACCCACCCGGTTGTACCCGGCGACCGGGTCCTCGCCCTCCGCCGCGTCCAGGGAGATGCGCAGGTCGTCGACGAGCCGGCGGGTGTCCTCACCCGTCGCCGGCATCCCGCACATCTGCACGACGGCACGCATCAGCAGAGGGTGCACGTAGTCGGACATCAGCTCGACCTGGCCGCTGCCGGCGAACCCGCGGATGAGGTCGTCGGCGATGAACAGGCACTCGTTGGCCAGCTCGAACTGGTCGACGCCCTCCAGCGCGCCGGTGATCACACCGGCCCGCCGCCGGTGTTCGTCGCCCTCGGCGAACAGCACCGACGGCTGGTAGCCGACGTACGGCAGCAGCGGCCAGTCCGAGGGGATGTTCTCCCACTGGTTCCAGCGCCGGGAGTCCCGCGCGAACAGCTCGTCGTGGCTGGTCACGTAGGAGAGCTCGGTGTAACCCAGCACCAGCCAGGCCGGGATGCCGCCGTCCAGCAGCACCGGCGCGACGGGGCCGTGCTCGCGGCGCATCGTGCGGTACAGCTCCGACGGCGTCTGCTGGAAGTCCAGCCCGGTCAGGCTCACCGCGCCGGCGTGCGCGGGACACCCCGGGGGCGGCCCGTCCACGGTGCGGGTCTGCTGCGCGAAGGGATCGACCGGATCGGTCACAGTGTCGCCTCCTTGGCGGTGGCCAGGTCGTGGAGGTGGTTCACGAGGGTGATCAGCACGTCCTTGCCGGAGGCCCGGACCCGGGCGTCGCAGTCGACCATCGGCACGTGCGCGGGGAGGGCGAGCGCCTGGCGTATCTCGTCCAGGGAGTACCGGGCGTCGTCGTCGAACCGGTTGACGGCCACCACGAACGGCGTGCCGTGGTGCTCCAGCCGGTCGATGGCGTACCAGGAGTCGTCCATCCGGCGCGTGTCGACGAGGACGACGGCGCCCAGGGTGCCGGAGAACAGCCGGTCCCACAGGAACCAGAAGCGTTCCTGTCCGGGCGCGCCGAACAGGTACAGCACCATGCGGTCGTTGAGGCTGATCCGCCCGAAGTCGAAGGCGACCGTGGTGGTGGTCTTCGCCGCCACCCCCTCGGTCTCGTCGACGCCCACGCCGGCCTGCGTCATCACCTCCTCGGTGTTCAGCGGCCGGATCTCGCTCACGGAGCGGACCAGGGTCGTCTTGCCCACGCCGAACCCGCCCACGACGACGATCTTCAGCCCCGTCTCCGCGGTGTCGCGGAGCGGTGTGCGGTGGGCGGGCAGCTCAGAGGTTGCGGAGTCCATGGAGAACCTCTTGGAGTAGGGCGGAATCGGGCAGGGAGGCGACGGACGCCGCCGCGCGCGGGTGGCGCGCGGTGATGCGCCCGGTGTCCAGCAGGTCACCGAGCAGGATGCGTACGACCGTGACCGGCAGTCCGAGTTCCGCGGAGATCTCGACCACGGCGACGGGATGTTCGCACAGCTCGAGGATCCGGGCGTGCTCCGACTGCATCCCCGGCGTCGGGGCGCTCTCGCTGACGATCAGGGTGACCAGGTCGAAGGACTCGTCGGCGCGGCTGCGCCCGCCGGTGACGGTGTAGAGCCGGTCCGGGTCACCCGTGTCGACGGGTTTGCGCGGGGTCACGAGGTGCCGCTCCCCGCGGCCTCGGTTCGGGGTTCGGCCCGCAGGTGGTCGCCGATCTGCTCGACCAGCTCCATCATCTGGTGTCCGACCACGCCCGGGTCGGCGTCCTCACCGGCGACGACGGCGAGGTGCGCGCCCGCGCCGGCCTCCACGATGAAGAGCAGACCGCCGTGGAACTCGGTCATCGACTGCCGTACGCCGCCGGTGCCGTCTCCGAACTCCATGGAGGCGCCCTGGGCGAGGGCCTGGATGCCGGAGCAGATGGCCGAGAGCTGGTCGGCGAGGTCGAGGGTCAGGTGCTCGCTCCAGCAGAGCTTGAGGCCGTCCCTGGAGAGGACCAGGGCGTGCCGTGCGCCGGGGGTCCGCTCCAGGAGACCCTGCAGGAGCCAGTTGAGGCTGTTGTCGGTGGTCGTGGTCTGCATGGTGGGTGTTGGGACGGTGGTGTCCGGACTGGCCGGTCACCGGCCCGTTCCTCCTATCTCACGTGCTCGAGCGGGAAGGGGCGCCGTCGCCCCGGACGCCGTGACGGGGCCGGGCCGCGGCGCCGTACGGGACGGGTGGGGTCTAGGGAGCCGCGGGGGGCAGGGAGCCGGCGCCGGAGGTGCCGTCGCCCGGCGTGCTGGTGCCGGAGGTGCCGTCGCCCGGCGTGCCGGTGCCGGGCGTGCCGGTGCCGGGCGTGCCGGTGCCGGGCGTGCCGGTGCCGGGCGTGCCGGTGACACCGTTGCCGGACTGGCGTGCGCCGCGGTGGAAGGCGCCGAACCGTGAGCCGGCGTCGCGTGCCCCGCGCCGGCCCGAGGTGTCGCCGGAGCGGGCGGCGGCCGACTGGCGCTGTTCCCGCTCGCGTTCGGCCTCGGCCATGGTGCGGCCGGGGGCGCGGACCGGGAGGCCGTTCGGGGTGGTGCTGTCCGGGTGCCGGTGCCGTCCCTGGCCGGGGACCGTGGGCAGTTCGGACAACCGCTCGGTGATGGTGGCCTGGCGCTCCGTGCGAGGGTCCGGGGCGTCCGGGGCGGCGGGCAGTTTCGCCGCCGCCGGGCGGGCCCCGGCAGCGTTGTCACGGTCGTCGCGGGAGCCGTTCGAGCCGCGGACGGGCAGGGCGTCGGCGTGGCGGGAGGTGCGGCTGGGCGGCGCGTCCACGTCGCTGCGGGAGCCGACGGAGGATCCCGCGGAGGGCAGGGCGTCCACGTCCCGGGCGGGGAGCGCGGAGGCGCGGGACGCCGACGGGGACTGCACGGGCACGCCCCGGGCGGCGCCGCCGCGCCCGGCCAGGGACTCGCCCCGCCCGGCAGTCTCGTGCGGGGCGGGCTCGCGGTGCTGGGCGAGCAGGTGCAGCGGGAGCAGGACGACGACGCCGGTGCCGCCGCGGGAGGACGGGCGGTAGTTGACGCTGACGCCGTACTTCGAGGCGAGCCGGCCGACGACGGCGAGGCCGAGCCGGGTGCCCTGGAGGGAGGCGAGGTCGGTGACGCGGCCGGTGACGGCCTCCTCGGCGCGCCGCATGGCCGCGTCGGCCATCTTCAGGCCGCTGTCCTCGATGGTGACGACGATGCCGGCGCTGCGGTCCTCGACGTAGACGTGCACCTCGTCGATGGGCGGGGAGAAGTTCGCCGCGTTGTCCATCAGTTCGGCGAGCAGGTGCATGACGCCTTCGGCGGCGAACCCGGCGACCGCGGTGCGGGTGGAGCAGTGCAGGCGCACCCGCTGGTAGGCGGCGATACGGCCGGCGGCGCCGCGCAGGATGCTCTCCATCTTGATCGGCTTGTTCCAGGCGCGGCTGGAGCGGCCGCCCATGAGCAGCGCGAGCCGGTCGGTCATCAGGCCGAGCTGGGAGGTGCTGTGGTCGAGCTTGAGCAGGTCGCCGAAGACCTCTTCGCCGTGCCGCTCCTGCATGTCGCGCAGGTCGGCGAGCATCTGGACGGCCTTGGCCTGGACGCGGCTGAGCGCCTTGGCGGAGGCGGCCTGGGCGGCGGCGGCGCGCCGCTCGCTGTGGGCGAGTTCACGGATGAACGATTCCGCCGGGACGCGCAGCGCGGGGTGGTGCGGCAGCTCGGTCTCGGCGAGCACGGTCTCGGCGGAGCGGCCCTCGCGGAGCCGGCTGATCGCGGCCGGCATCGTCTCCCGTACGAAGCGGTCGTGTTCGGTCGCGGTCTGGTCGAGTTCGTCCCGGATGGCGCGGTACTCGTCCTCGATGGTCATCACGCGCCGCACGTCCTCCTCGACGGTGGCGGCGAAGGTGTGGGTGATGCGGGAGAGCTGCGGGTCGGACGGCGGGGGTACGGCGGCCAGCACGTCGGCGGCGCTGGTGCCCTCGCGGAGCCGTTCGGCCACGGCGGGCAGGGTGGCTCCGGCCAGGTGGGAGATCTCGGCGGAGCGGCGGGCGGCCTCGGCGCGGAGGCGGCCGATCTCCGACTCCCGCTCGACGGCGGAGGCGCGGGCCTTCTGCACCAGGCGGTGGTCGACGAGGACGGTGACGGCCACGCACGCCCATCCGGCCAGCACCACGGCCAGTGTCCACGGGGTGGCGCCGGACGGCGCCAGGGCGAGCGCCGCACCACCGGCGGCGGCGGTCACCACCAGCACGGCCGCCCGTGCGGCGAACGAGGTGCGCGGCGCCCCCGCCGGTGGGTGCTGGCTGGGAGAAGCAGGCACTGGCATGGAGCGGTCCCTCGGTCGGTGAGAGCAGGGGAAGGGGGCGGCCTTACGACGGCCGCGGGCCGGGGAAGGGATCTGCCCACTGAAGGCGATCTTCCGACCACGTACGGCTCATGCTAATCACCCCGATGCGCGCGGAAGCCCCGCTTGCTGAACAGCCCGTCAGCAAAATCAGTTCGTCGTGAACCCATCGCTCGTACGTTCCGCTGTGCTAGTCGCGACGAGGTCGGACGAGCCGGGCCGGAGTGCGACAACGCACCCGTGGTTACTTCTGACGGGTCGTCACATCTGCTTCACAGGACGCCTGTCGGCGCTCCCCTCACTCACGTGAGGCATCGATTTTCGGCCAACTGCGGTTATGCCAGAGGCTCTTCACACCTGACCTCGGTAACGAGGAGGCCATGAAGGTGAAGGATTCCCGCCGCTCGTGAAGTTTCGGTGACGACGGCTCGCGCCGGTTTGCGTGAGCGGGGCCACACGAGGGCTCGCGCGACGGGAAAGGAGTCTCTCCTGAAGGAGCCGGGAGCTCTCCCGGAGAGGGAGGAGAGCGGCAGACGAGCCGGGCTGTACGCCGGGTTCTGTTCCCCGGCCCCCTCGCGGGTGCCGGGGCGACGGCCATCCATCTAGGACCGGTGTTGCCACCGGCCTCGTGCGGTCTACCCGCGGACTCGGGCGGGCAGCCCTCGGTCGTCCGCGCAGAAGCACCGGGGTGCTTCCTTTTGACCTTGCTCCGGGTGGGGTTTACCTAGCCGCCTGAGTCACCTCAGGCGCTGGTGGTCTCTTACACCACCGTTTCACCCTTACCCGGCGCCTGAGCGCCGGGCGGTCTGTTTTCTGTGGCACTGTCCCGCGGGTCACCCCGGGTGGCCGTTAGCCACCACCCTGCCCTGTGGAGCCCGGACGTTCCTCGGGAAGCCCCCTAGGGGGACTCCACGCGGCCGTCCGCCCGGCTCGTCTGCCGTGCCGACCATGGTACCCGCCGGCCGGCCGGCTTCCGTTCCCGCGCGTTGGCCAGCACCGAGCCGGTGAGGATGAGGACGAAGGCGGCCGCCACCGTCGCGGTCAGGGCCTCGTCGAGGAAGAAGGCGCCCGCCGCCACCGCGATCGCCGGATTGACGTACGTGATCACCGAGGCGCGGATCGGGCCGGCCTCCCTGATCAGTTCCATGAAGGCGACGAACGCCACCGCCGTGCAGACGACGCCGAGGGCGGCCAGCGCGGCCAGGGTCTCCGGGGTGGGGAGCGCCGCGGGACGCGAGGCGATCGCCGCGGGGGCGTAGACCAGGGCGGCCAGGGCCAGGCAGGGCGTGATCAGGTGCAGCGTGGGGACGTCCTTGAGGTGGCGGTCGGCGATCAGCGGGGCCGTCGCGTAGCCGACGACCGTGACCAGCACCTCCGCGAGGGAGAAGGCGTCGCCGCCGGTCAGATGGGGGACGGTGAGGAAGCCCACGCCGCCGAGACCGAGCGCCAGGCCCGCGATCCTGCGAGGGCCGAGGGACTCCGCCCGGCCGAAGGCGCGGGACAGCACCACGCCGACGATCGGGACGCCCGCGATCAGCAGTCCGGCCGTGGAGCTGGAGAGGTGGCGCTCGGCGTCGGTCAGCGTGTACCAGGGGCCGACGATCTCGATCACCGCGAACGCCAGCATCGGCTTCCAGTGCGTCCGCAGGTTCCGGGCGAGGCCCGCCTGGCGCAGGGCGAAGGGGAGCAGGAGGAGCGCGCCGACGGCGCAGCGGGCGAAGACCACGCCCGACGGGGACACCTCGTCCACCGCCACTTTGATCATCAGGTAGGGGATGCCCCAGACCACTCCCATCAGGGAGAACAGGAACCAGCCGCGTGCAGTCATGCGAGGAGTGTCCGCCCGCTCAGCGCCCCGCGTCTTGAACGCTGTTGCGGTACGCCGCCGGGGTCACGCCGAGCACGCGGCGGAACCACCGGGTGAGGTGCGCCTGGTCGGCGAAGCCGACGAGGGCGGCCGCCTCGGCCGGCCGCACCCCGGCGTCCAGCAGGGCGCGGGCGCGGGCCACCCGGTGCTGGGCGAGCCACGCGTACGGCGGCACGCCCATGGTCGTACGGAACGCGCGGAGCAGCTGGTAGCGGGAGAGGCCGAGGTCGGCGGCGAGGTCGGCCAGGGAGGGCGGGGCGAGGAGCTCGTCGGCGAGGCGGTCGCGGACGGTGAGCGCGACGGACCGGGCGCCGGGGAGGGCGCCGTCGTCGGCGCGGGACGTGGAGTGGCGGCGGGCCAGCGCGGCGAGCAGCCAGGGCAGCCGCGACTCGGCCTCCAGCGGGTCGGGGTGGGCGCTGAGGTCGCTGTGCGTACGGCGCAGGGCGGCGGCCAGCTCCGGGTCGTGCAGGACGGGGTCGGGGAAGTACGGGAGGGCGGTGCCGAGGGTGCCGTCGCCGAGCAGGGCGGGGGCGGCGTACAGCGCCTGGTACGCGTAGCCCTCGGGGGCGGCGGGGCCTCCGGTGTGCATCTCGCCGGGTTCGATCACGACGATCGAGCCGGGCCCGGACACGATGCGTCCGCCGCGGTACGCGATCACCTCGAGGCCGCCGACGGTGACCCCGACCGTGTACTCGTCGTGCGCGTGCGGCGCGTACTCGTGCCGGGCGAACCGGGCGGTGAGCAGATCCAGCGCGGGTCCGCACCGCCCCAGCCGCGCCCTGGTCCAGCTGGCCTGTTCCCGCCCGTCCCCCACGCCGTCACACCCCCGGCTCCCAGGGGATCAGAGGAAGTCGGCGGTGTCCAGGTCGAAGGCGAAGCGTTCGGGGAGAGTGAGGGGTTTGCCCAGGGGGCGGGTGCGGTGTTCCCGGTACTCGTCGGTCTCCGGGTCGCCGAACAGCGTGATCGAGGAGTTCTCGCGGTCGACGAGGAGGTACAGGGGGATGCCGCCGCGCGCGTAACACCGGCGCTTGGCCTCGCGGTCCGCCTGCGGCTTGGTGGAGGTCACCTCCACCACCATCGCCACGCCGTCGCACGGCATCCACGGATCGGCGCCGCGGTAGAGGCGCAGTTCGGTGGGCGCGAAGGTGCCGTCGGGAATGACGTGGTTCTTCGGGCAGGCGCCGCGGCTCTTCAGCTTCAGTCCCTTGTTGCCGGAGAAGTCCATGTCGGTACGGGAGCGTCTGATCACCTGCTTCACGATCAGATTGATGTAGTCCTCGTGGTCCCCGTCCGGCGGCGGCGTCACGACGATCTCCCCCTCGATCAACTCCGCCCGGAAGCCCTCCGGGGTGTCCAGGGCGAGGAACCCCTCCAGCAGGACGTCCGCCTGCGAGATCGACTCGTCGGCCATTGCCGTCACGTCGCGCCCCTCCTTCGGTCGCTCGCCAGAATGGACCATCGGATGATCACCTGACCGTGGAATCGGGAACCGTTCCCTCGATCGTGGCACACGATCACGGCCCTCGTCGGGCGCCACAGCGTTCCCTTGACCCTGCCGCGACGTCCACGTTTCTACTGGGGGCATGCGGATCGGAGAGCTTGCCGCCGCCGTCGGGGTGACCACCCGGGCCGTGCGGCACTATCACCATCTCGGGCTGTTGCCGGAGCCGGAGCGGCTCGGGAACGGGTACCGGGACTACACCCTGCGGCACGCCGTCGTGCTGGCGCGGATCCGGCGGCTGACCGAGCTGGGGCTCGGGCTCGCCGAGGTGCGGGACGTACTGGCGGACGACGCGGGCAAGAATCTCGCCGAGGTGCTGGCGGAGCTGGACGAGGACCTGGCCCGGCAGGAGGAGGCGATCCGGGAGCGGCGGGCGCGGCTGCGGACGCTGCTGGAGTCGGAGGGCGGGACGCTCGCGGAGGGTCCCGTCTCGCCGGAGCTGGCGGCGCTGTTCCGGGGCACCGCCCACCTGACCGACTCCCCCATGGCCGCGAAGGACCGCGAGATCCTCGCGTTGATCGAGACCTCCGCGCCGCCGGAGGAGCGGAAGCGGCTGATGGGGTTGATGAGCGGGGTCGTCGACGCGCCGGGCGGGGCGGGGCGGGCCATGGCCGTGTACCGGCTGCTCGACGAGCTCGAAGGTGCCGGGCCCGACGATCCGCGGATCGACGAGGCCGCCCGCGCCATCGCGGAGTGCGTGCCCGCCGAACTGCTGCCCGAGGATGCCGTCCTCGACGAGAGCAACAGTTTCCTGACCGCCCTGTACGCGGACTTCGCCCCCGCCCAGGCGGAGGCCTTCCGCCGGGCGCTGCGGATCGTCGCCGGGGGAGGGACATGAAACTGCGAGCGTCGCGGAAGGGAGCGGCGGTGCACGTGGGGTGGGCGCTGGTGCGGCACGAGGCGCGGCTGATGGCGAGCATCGTGCTGTGGCTGGCGCGGCGTACGCACGGGACGGGGGGAGGCACGGCGTTCGGGTACGCGCGCGGCGAGGCGGCCATGATGTTCGGGTTCGCGTTCGTGTGCGTCGTGGAGACCGTCGCGATGTCGGCCCTGCTGAGCGACTGGCCGACACTGCACGCGGTGGTGCTGTTCCTGGACGTGTACACGGTCGTCTTCGTCGTCGCCCTGTACGCCGCCTCCGCCGTACGCCCGCACGTCGTCACCCCCGACGGGCTGCGGGTACGCCGTGCCGTCCACGTGGATCTGCGGATACCGCGGGAGCGGATCGCGTCCGTCCGGCGTGAGCTGCGGATGACGCACGCCAAGTCGGAGGGCGAGCTGAACCTCGCCGTCGGCTCGCAGACGAGCGTGACGGTGGAGCTCGCGGAACCGGTCGCGCACCGGACGTTCCTCGGGCGCGTCCGGGACGTGCGCGTGATCCGTTTCCACGCCGACGACGCCGACGGCCTGGTACGGGCGCTCACCGCCGCCCCGCAGGGGCCGGCGGGTCACGCCGTACCCTGACAGGCGAGCTCGACCGAAGGAGTACCTGTGCTTGTCCTGCTGCCGCCGTCCGAAGGCAAGGCCGCTTCCGGCCGCGGTGCCCCGCTGCGGACGGAGTCCCTGTCGCTGCCGGGACTGAACGCCGCGCGGGAGGAGGTCCTCACCGAACTGGTCGACCTCTGCTCCGGTGACGAGGACAAGGCCCGGGACGTGCTCGGGCTGAGCGAGGGCCTGCGGGGCGAGATCGCGAAGAACCGCGAGCTGCGGACCGCCGGGGCCCGCCCGGCCGGCGAGATCTACACCGGCGTGCTGTACGACGCCCTCGGCCTCGCCTCGCTCGACGCGGCGGCGAAGCGGCGGGCGGCTCGGTCGCTGCTGGTGTTCTCCGGACTGTGGGGCGCGGTCCGGGTCACCGACCGCATCCCCTCCTACCGCTGCTCGATGGGGGTCAAGCTGCCGGGGCTGGGCGCGCTGGGCGCGCACTGGCGGACGCCGATGGCCGAGGTGCTGCCGGAGGCGGCCGGGTCGGGGCTGGTCCTCGACCTGCGCTCGGCGGCGTACGCGGCGGCGTGGAAGCCGAAGGGTGAGGTGGCCGGGCGGACGGCGACGGTCCGGGTGCTGCACGCGCCGACCCGGAAGGTGGTCAGCCACTTCAACAAGGCGACCAAGGGCCGGATCGTACGGAGTCTGCTGACGGCGGGGGCCGTGCCCGATGACCCGGCGGAGCTGGTGGCGGCCCTGCGGGATCTCGGCTACGTGGTGGAGGCCGCGGCGCCGGCCCGTGCGGGGGCGGCGTGGGCGCTGGACGTGCTGGTGGACGAGGTGCACTGATCCTCGCGTTGCGCTCTGCGCAACGACCTTTGCGCAGAATGCGCGCCGACGGCAGGATGAGCGCCATGAACGCTCCCCTGTCGTCGTCCGGCGCGCCTGATGTCCCCTTCTCGGTGCTCGGGCTCGCTCCCGTGGTGCCCGTGGTCGTGGTCGAGGACGCCGCCGACGCCGTGCCGCTGGCGCGGGCGCTGGTGGCGGGCGGGCTGCCCGCGATCGAGGTGACCCTGCGGACCCCGGCCGCGCCCGACGCGATCCGGGCGATCGCCGCCGAGGTGCCGGACGCCGTGGTCGGCGCCGGAACGGTGCTCACGCCGGAGCAGGTGACGGACGCGGTGACGGCCGGGGCGCGGTTCCTGGTCAGCCCGGGATGCACGGACACGCTGCTGACGGCGATGCGGGCGGCCGGGGTGCCGTTCCTGCCGGGGGTGTCCACGGCGTCGGAGGTGATGGCGCTGCTGGAGCGCGGGGTGCGGGAGATGAAGTTCTTCCCGGCGCGCGCGGCCGGCGGCACGGCGTATCTGAAGTCCCTCGCGGGCCCGTTGCCCGAGGCCCGCTTCTGCCCCACCGGGGGGATCGGCCCCGACACCGCCCCGGACTATCTGACGCTGCCCAACGTGGGCTGTGTCGGCGGGAGTTGGATGCTGCCGGAGGACGCGGTGGCCGCCCGCGACTGGGCCCGCGTGGAGCGGCTGGCGCGGGAGGCGGCGGCGTTGTAGCCCTTTACGGGGCCTGTCATCCGGGGCATCCCGGCGGCGAGGGACCCGGCACGGCGCCCCACCGGGGTTGCCGACGCATCCGCGCGCGGCTCCGCTCGAGCCGGGACCTCGTCCGGGCCGGCCGAAGGGGCGGCACCCCGTCTCACGGCCGGATGATCCGGACGACAGTCCCTACCGCAGGTGGGACGTGTCGTTGAACAGCCGGACGCTGGCGTTGCCGTCGGCGTAGTACGCCACGGCGGACAGCGAGGCGGCGGACAGTTCCATGCGGAACAGCGCCTCGGGCGGGGCGCCCAGGGCGAGCCGGATCATCATCTTGACCGGTGTCACGTGGGTGACCAGCAGGACCGTGCGGCCCCGGTACTGCGCGAGCAGCTTGTCACGGGCCTCCGCGACCCGGGCGGCGGTCGCCGCGAAACTCTCGCCGCCGCCGGTGGGTTCGGCGTCCGGGGACGCCAGCCAGGCGTCCAGGTCCTCGGGGTACCGCTCGCGCACCTCGCCGAAGGTGAGGCCCTCCCAGGCGCCGAAGTCGGTCTCCCGCAGCCCGTCCTCGACGGCCACGTCGAGCCCGAGCCGGGCGGCGACGATGCGCGCGGTCTCGCGGGTACGGGCCAGCGGCGAGGCGACGATCGCCTGCACCGTGCCGCGCCTGGCGAGCGCGGCGGCGACCTTCTCGGCCTGCTCGCGTCCGACGCCGGAGAGGGAGGGGTCGCTGCCCCCGCTGCCGGAGAACCGCTTCTGCGGGGTGAGCGGCGTCTCGCCGTGCCGCAGCAGCACGAAGGTGGCCGGCGCCCCCATGTCGGCGGGCGCCCACCCGGAGGAGGGGATGGCGACGGCCTGCGCGGCCCGCCGGTCGGCGTCGGCGTCGGCGTCGGCGTCGGCGTGGCCTTCCTCTCCGGCTCCTGTGCCGGCGTTCCGCGTCGGAGCATCCCTGGTCGCGGCTTCCTCCTCCGCCACAGCACCACCGGCGGACGCCAGAGCCTCCCGCACCCGTGCCGCCCCGGCCGCCGCGTCGCCCGGCGGGCCCTCAGGGGCCGGTACGGCCGGGGTGTCCAGGTCGGCGCGGCTCGCCTCCGGAGACCACTGCTCGCCCCGCTTGCCCGCGTCCATCGCCTCGTTGGCCAACCGGTCCGCGTGGGTGTTGCGTTCGCGGGGGATCCACTCGTAGGTGACGCGGTCCGCCGGGAAGACCGCCGCGGCCTGCGCCGCGAGCGGCTTCATCGCCGGGTGCTTGATCTTCCAGCGGCCGGACATCTGCTCGACGACGAGCTTGGAGTCCATCCGCACGCGGATCCGGGCATCCGGGTCCAGCTCCCGGGCGGCGCGCAGGCCGGCCAGCAGGCCCCGGTACTCGGCGACGTTGTTGGTGGCGACGCCGATGTACTCGGCGGCCTCCGCCAGGGTCTCCCCCGTCGCCGCGTCGCTCACCACGGCCCCGTAGCCGGCCGGTCCCGGGTTGCCCCGTGACCCGCCGTCCGCCTCGACGACGAACTCCCGCATCGGACTCGATCCCCTGCCGACAGGTCCTACAGTCCCGACTCCGCCGTGCGGACCAGGATGCGGCGGCAGTTCTCGCAGCGCACCACGGTGTCCGGGGCGGCGGAGCGGATCTCGTTCAGCTCGGTGATGGCGAGCTCCTGACGGCACCCCTGGCAGGTGCGCGCGTACAGCTTGGCCGCGCCGATGCCGCCCTGCTGCTCGCGCAGCTTGTCGTAGAGGCTGAGCAGCGCGGCCGGCACGGAGGCGGCGACGACCTCGCGCTCCTTGGTCACGGACGCGGTCTCGCCGTCGATCTGCTCCAGCGCCGCGTCCCGGCGGGCGGTCGCGTCGTCGATCCTGCCCTGGACGGAGCCGACGCGCTCGGTCAGTTCGGCGACCCGCTCCTGGGCGGACTCGCGGCGCTCCATGACCTCGAGGACGACGTCCTCCAGGTCGCCCTGGCGCTTGGCGAGGGAGGCGATCTCGCGCTGGAGGTTCTCCAGGTCCTTGGGCGAGGAGACGGCGCCGGAGTCGAGGCGCTTCTGGTCGCGGGCGGCACGCTGGCGCACCTGGTCGACGTCCTGCTCGGCCTTGGTCTGCTCGCGCGTGCAGTCGCTCTCCTCGGTCTGCGCGGCGACCAGCAGGTCACGCAGTTGCACGAGGTCCCGGTTCAGGGAGTCGATCTCGGCGTGCTCCGGGAGCGACTTCCGCTTGTGCGCGAGCTGCTGGAGGCGGACGTCGAGGTCCTGGACGTCGAGAAGTCGGATCTGGTCGGCGGGCTCGGCGTTCAGTTGGGGGCTCCAGATGTGTCGGTGGCTCGGGACGACGCCGCGTGGGCGGTCCAGGGGTCGGTGACCGTGCGCGAGACGTGGACCCGGAGGTCCCATCCGTGACGGTCGGAGATCTCGTCGAGCTGGGCGGCGGCCAGCTCGCACCAGGGCCACTCGGTGGCCCAGTGCGCCGCGTCGAGCAGCGCGAGAGGACTGTGGGCGGAAACCGCCGTGAACTCGGACGCCGGGTGGTGGCGCAGGTCCGCGGTGAGGAAGGCGTCCACGCCGGACGCCCGGACGTGGTCGAAGAGGCTGTCGCCGGAGCCGCCGCTGACGGCGACCGTCCGCACCGGTGCGTCGGGGTCGCCGGCGACGCGGATGCCCTGCGCGGTGGCGGGCAGCCGCTCGGCGGCGCGGGCGGCGAACTCACGCACGGTGAGCGGGGCGTCGAGCTCGCACACGCGCCCCAGTCCCCGCCGTCCCTCGGGGTCGGACGGGTCCGGCACCAGCGGCCGTACGACCCTGAGGCCGAGCGCGCCGGCCAGGGCGTCGGAGACTCCCGGGTCGGCGGTGTCGGCGTTGGTGTGGGCGACGTGCAGCGCGATGTCGTTCTTGATGAGCGTGTGCACCACGCGGCCCTTGAAGGTGGAGGCCGCGACGGTGGTCGTGCCGCGCAGGTAGAGCGGGTGGTGGGTGACCAGCAGGCCGGCGCCGATTTTCACCGCCTCGTCGACGATCTCCTGGACCGGGTCGACGGCGAACAGGACGCGCGTGACCTCCTGGTCCGGGTCGCCCACGACGGTGCCGACCGCGTCCCAGGACTCGGCCCGCCCGGCGGGCCACAGGTCGTCCAGCGCGGAGATGACTTCTGACAGACGGGGCACGCCGCCAAGGCTACCTGCCCCTTTCGCACGGCAGTACCGGATCGGGCGCCCGCCGCGGTGCTCCGGCGATCCCCTCGCGATCTCCGCCGTGGCGGCCGCCCTCCCCGTGCCGCCGCCGTGGAGCACAGTCCCGGCGCTTCCTCAGCAGAATCGTTCCTGGAGCACCCTTACGTGTGAAGCGCGCCCCTCCGCTCCGCCGCCTCCCTCTGCGAAAACTACCGTTCGTCACCGGAGGTGACCGAAAGATGACGGTCTGCGCCATCGAACCTGCGGCGGCACACGAGAACGGAGCGGGACGGGCGGGCTGCACCATCACCGCGGACGGCTGCTACGCCGCCCGCCTGGCCCTCGCCGGCGACTCCCTGTTCCCGGAGCGCTGGACCCTGGACGGCCCCGAGCCGTACGCGGTGCCGCTCCCCGGCAACCAGCCCGAGGAGCCCGGCACCGAGGTGCAGCCCCTCGCCGACGGCCGGGTCCTCATCCACCGGCTGGTGGACGGGCGGCACGCCTTCTCCCTGCTGTACCCGACCGGCCCCGGCACCGGCGAACTGCCGCTCGGCACGGTCGACCGCCGCGAGGGGACCCGGCTGCGGCTGCTGCCCCCGGCCCCGGACGGCCGCCGGGCGTACGCCCTCGCCGCCGGCCGGCACAGCGCCGCGGTGTGGCTGGTGGCGGGCGGCGGAGCCGGACCCGAGCGGGTCGCGGAGGTCCCCGGCGGCTGCTCGGGCGGGGTGTGGCTGGACCGTGAGGGGCGGATGCTCGCCCTCGACCGGGAGTCGGGCGGACGCACCAAGTCGGTGGTGGTCGACCTCGGACGCGGCGGTGAGGTGTCGCCGTTGCTGCAGATCGCCCCCGGCAGCGACGACCGGGTGCTGCTCGCCGACCCGGACAGCGGTCTGCTGCTGATCCGCTCGGACGCGCCCTCCCCGGGAGAGGCGCGGCTGGGCTGGGGCGTGCTGGGCAGCACCCTGCCCGTGCGGTTCCCCGAGTGCCTGCGACTGCCGGACCGCACGGTGACGCCGTTCGCGGTGCAGCCGGGGCAGATGCTGACCCCGGAGGGGTGCGCGGTGGCGCTGCACGTCGAGGGGGCGGACGGCGTCGGCTGGATCGGGCTGTGGCGCCCCTCCGAGCGGCGCGTCCACCATGTCCCGGCACCGGCGGGCTGGCTGGGCGGCACGGGGCTGTGGACGGCGGACGGGGTGCTGCGGCTCCCGTACTCCACCGGCGCGGTGCCGTGCGGGGTGGCCACGCTGACGAATCCGGTTGAGGAACGGCGGCCGGAGGACGGCGGCTCCGCCGACGACGCCACGGCGGAGGCGGAGGGCGCCGAGGGCGCGGGATCGCCGTCTCCGCGCGGCGAGCAGTACGGCGGTCGACTACCCACCGGTAAGACGGAGATGACTGTCCATCACCTCGATTCCCTGGCCGACGTGCCGCGTCCCGTGCCTCTTCAGCAAGCACCCCTCGGACGGCTTGTAACGAAGTAGCGGCGGTTGGCGTGGCCGTCTGGATCCGGGGTGCGGTGGGCCGGTTAGACTCGCCCGGCTGTAGGAAAGATCATGTTTACGGGGTGAAATCCTTCCGATGAGCGACGTCATCACGCACGAGCCGCGGCCCGTCGAGCACGAGCAGGTCGCCGCGGGGCACGGCAGGCACCGGGGTCCGGTCTCCACGCAGGAGGCGGAGACGTCCCCGCGTGGCCGGCACCGCAAGCCGACCCAGGAGAACGACCGCGGGGAGCAGGCCGCCTGACCCAGGTCGGCCGGTCCCGCCCCCGCGGGCGGAACGGAAAGCACGGCCCCGATCGTCGTCCGACGGTCGGGGCCGTCTTCGTGCTCACCCTCGGGCGAACCCCACCGTCGCGCCCGCCAGCACGGGCGCGTCCCCGCGTTCCACCGCGCCCACGGCCACCCGTACCGTGGCGTCCCCGCGCCACATCCGGATCCGCAGCGTCTCGCCCGGGTACGCCACCCCGGCGAACCGGGCGGTCCAGGTGCGGACGCGGCTGACGTCGCCGTCGAGGAGGGTGTCGACGACCGCCTTGAGGGTCATGCCGTAGGTGCACAGCCCCTGCAGCACGGGGCGGTCGAAGCCGGCGCGGCGCGCGAACCCCGGGTCGGCGTGCAGGGGGTTGAGGTCGCCGGTGAGGCGGTAGAGCAGCGCCTGGTCCTCCCGTACGGGGCGCTCGACGGTGCGGTCGGGGGCGCCCCGCTCCTCCGGCGCGGCCGCGGAGGGCCCGCGGTCGCCGCCCCAGCCGCCCTCGCCGCGTACGTACACCTGCGCCTCGGCCGTCCACAGCGGGCCGTCCGCGTCGGCGGCGTCGCTGCGCAGGACGAGCACCGCCGCCTTGCCCTTGTCGTGCACGGCGGTGATCCGGTCGGTGCGGGTGGCGGCGGCCCGCACGGGCAGGGGACGGTGCACGCGGAGCGACTGGGCGCCGTGCAGCACGCTCGCGAGATTCACGTCGACGCCGGGCATGGACAGGGCCGCGATCACCCCGGGCGCTCCGCCGCCCGCGACGGTGGCGAAGCTCGGCAGGACGTGGAGGCGGGACTCCAGGGTGTAGCGCAGTTCGCGGGGGTCGGTGGCGGGGACTCCGGCGCCGATGCCGAGGTGGTAGAGCTGGACGTCCTCGGGGGTCCAGGAGATCTCGGTGGTGCGGGGCGCGGCGGCGAGCGCGCGGGCGGTGTCGACGGGCATGTCGCTCCTGATCGCCGGGGGTTGGTCCGGACCCTGTATAGCCCGGATGGCCCGACGCCCGCGCGGGCCTGCGGTCGGCCGGCGGCGCCGCCCCGGACCTCGGGTTCAGCCCGACTGCCTCGCAGGCGTCCGCGGCAGCCAGGCCCACATGAGGAGGGCGCCCAGGGCCAGGACGGCCGTGCCGGTGGTGAAGACGAGGGCGTAGCCCTCCGTCAGGGCCTCCGGGGTGTCGGCGCCGTTCGTGCGCGCCGCCGCGATCGTGGCCATGACCGCGAGGCCGAGGGAGCCGCCCATCGTGCGGGAGGTGTTGACCAGACCGGCGACCAGACCGGCCTCTTCGGGGGCTGCTCCCGATGTGGCGAGGGACGCAAGCGGGGTGCCGGCGAGGCCCGCGCCGAGCATCATCAGGACGCCCGGGATCATGATCGCGGTGAGGTACTCGCCGTCCGCCGTCATCGTGGACTGCCAGGCGAAGCCGGCCGTCGCGACGAGCGTGCCGAGCACCGCCACCGCGCGGGGTCCCGACGCCCGCATCAGGCGCGGGGCGACCTTGGAGCCGACGATCACGGCGATCGAGCTGGGCACCAGGGCGAGTCCGGCGTTCAACGGGGTGTAGCCGAGGACGTTCTGCGCGTACAGGGTCATGAAGAACCACATGCAGAACATCGCGGAGCCGCTGAGGAACATGGCGACGTTCGCGGAGGCCACCGACCGCACCTTCAGCAGCCCGAGCGGCATCAGCGGGGACTTGGCGCGGGCCTCGGCGAGGAGGAACAGGGCGACGAGGGCGAGCCCGGCGCACAGCGGCACCACCGTGGACACCGCCGTCCACCCGGCGGCCTCGGTCTGGGAGACCCCGTACGCCAGGGTGGCGAGGCCGGCCGTGACGAGGAGCGCGCCGGGCAGGTCGAGGCGGCGGCCGTCGCCCGCGCGGCTCTCGGTGATCCAGCGGGCGGCGGCGGCCAGCACGACCGCGCCGACCGGCACGTTGATCAGCAGCACCCAGCGCCAGGACAGCGTCTCGACGAGCACTCCGCCGACGAAGCCGCCCGCCGCGCCGCCGCCCGCGCCGACGGCGGTCCACGTGGCGATGGCGCGGGCGCGGGCCGCGCCCTCCGGCACCGCCGAGGTGACGAGGGTGAGCGTGGAGGGAGCGAGGACGGCCGCCCCGAGCCCTTGCACGGCCCGCGCCACGAGCAGCTGCCAGCCCTCCTGGGCGAGCCCACCGGCCAGCGACGCCAGGGTGAACAGGCCGAGCCCGACGAGGAACATGCGCTTGCGGCCGTAGAGGTCGCCGGCGCGGCCGCCGAGCAGCATGAAGCCCGCGAACGCGATCGAGTACGCGTTGACCACCCACTGCAGGCCCTGCTCGTCCAGCCCGAGGCCGCCGCGTACGGACGGCAGCGCCACGTTCACCACGGAGATGTCGAGGACGACGAGGAACTGGCCGGCGCAGGCGAGCGCCACCACCAGCCAGACGGGCGGTGCGGTACGGGCGGGGGCGCGGGTGGTGTCGGGGGCTTCGAGCATGAGGGTCATGCTCTCAAACCCCCGCGCGCGGGCCGCATCGGCATTTCGTCCGACCTTCGACTCCTCCCTCGGACCGAGGGAGGGGCCGCCGCGGCCGGGCGTCCGGTCTGCTGGTGCCCAAGGAACGGTCAAGAAATTGTTAGTGGGTCAAAACAACGGAATAGTTGCCTCGGCGCACGGGGTTCATGCTCCACGTACCTTGTCGTTCGGCCGCCTGGAGGCACCTACATGACACAGACGACGCCCGCCCGTCCCTCCGGCAGAGCGGGCGCGGCGGTGGTCCCCGTCCTGGCCTTCGCGGGCATCGTCGTCGCGGTGATGCAGACCCTGCTCGTCCCGGTCATCAAGGACCTGCCGCGGCTGCTGGACAGCGCGCCCTCGGACGCGACCTGGGTCCTGACCTCGACCCTGCTGTCGGGCGCCGTGGCCACCCCCATCATGGGGCGGCTCGGCGACCTCTTCGGCAAGCGGCGGATGCTGGTCGCCAGCCTCGCGGTGATGGTGGTGGGCGCCCTGGTCAGCGCGTTCACCAGTGATCTGCTGGTGATGATCGCCGGCCGTACCCTCCAGGGCTTCGCCATGGGCGCGATACCCCTGGGCATCGGCCTGATGCGGGACATGCTGCCGCGCGAACGCCTGGGCTCCGCGATGGCGCTGATGAGCTCCTCCATCGGCGTCGGCGGCGGTCTGGCGCTGCCCGCCGCCGCACTGGTCGCCCAGCACACCGACTGGCACGCCCTCTACCTCGGCGCGGCCGGCCTCGGCGTCCTGGCCATCGCCCTCACCCTGGCATTCGTTCCCGAGTCACCGCTGCGCGCCAAGGGCTCGTTCGACCTGCCGGGCGCGCTGGGGCTGACCGCCGGACTGCTGCTGTTCCTGCTGCCCGTCTCCAAGGGCAGCGACTGGGGCTGGACGTCCGGCACCACGCTGGGCCTGTTCGGCGCGGCGGCCGTGGTGCTGCTGCTGTGGGGGCTGATGGAGCTGCGGGTCGCCGCGCCGCTCGTGGACCTGCGCACCACGGCCCGCCGTGAGGTGCTGCTCACCAACCTCGCCTCGATCATGGTCGGCGTCTCCTTCTTCGTCGTCTCCCTGGTCCTCCCCCAGCTGCTCCAGCTGCCCACCGCGTCGGACGGGCTCGGGCAGTCGATGGTGGTCGCGGGCCTGTGCGTGGCCCCGCTGGGCCTGACGATGATGTTCACGGCGCCGGTCTACGCCCGGCTGTCCGCCCGGTACGGCCCCAAGGTCACCCTGATCATCGGCCTGCTCGTCATCGCGGCCGGCTACGGCGGCGGGCTCGGGCTGATGAGCGCCGCCTGGCAGACCGTGGTCACCTCGGTGGTCCTCGGCGCGGGCATCGGACTCGCGTACTCCTCGCTGCCCGCCCTGATCGTCGGCGCGGTCCCGGCCTCCGAGACGGGCGCGGCGAACGGCCTCAACACGCTGATGCGCTCCATCGGCACGTCGGTGTCCAGCGCCGTGATCGGCATGGTGCTGGCGAACACCTCGGACGTGGTGGGCGGGGTCGCGGTGCCGACGCTGCACGGGTTCCGCGTGTCGTTCGGGATCGCGACGGCGGCGGTGGCCGTCGGCCTGGTGCTGGCGCTCTTCCTTCCCGGCCGGCGTCCGCCGGAGGGCCCCCGGCTGCGGGCGAGCAGCGAGGAGGAGGCGAACCTGGAGCGGGCGCGGGAGGCGCTGCGCGGTTTCCGCGGCCGGGTCCTGGACGCGTCCGGCGCGCCGGTCGCCCGTGCCCGGGTCACCCTCATCGACCGCCACGGCCGCCGCGCGGGCGCCACGGTCACCGCGACCGACGGCACCTACGCCCTCGCGGTCCCGGCGCAGGGCCCGTACGTCCTCGCCGCCCGCGCCCCGGGCCACGGCCCCCTGGCCTCCCCGGCGACCCACACGGGCACCGGCGACTGCGTCGCCGTGGACCTGTCGCTGCCGCCGGAGACGGTCACGGCATGAACGCCGGGTGCCGCCCGTGACGCACCACGGGCGGCACCCGGTCACCTCCCGGCACCCCGATTCACCGGCCCCGCAGGGACTGCGGCAGCATGACCCCGTGGAGACTTCTGTGACCTGCGGAAAGACGGAGCTCGTGGTGAAGGCGCCGGAGGCGGCCGTGCTCGCCGCGTTCGAGGCGGCGAAGGGGTTCATGCCGCTGGACGAGGGGCTGGCCCTGTACGCCGCCGCGGTCGAGGCCGGGCGGCTCGGGCTTCCGCTGCTGGAGATCGGCACGTACTGCGGCCGTTCCACGATCCTGCTCGCGGACGCGGCCCGTGCGGCGGGCGTCACCGCGCTCACCGTGGACCACCACCGGGGCAGCGAGGAACAGCAGCCGGGCTGGGAGTACCACGACCCGGAGACGGTCGACCCCGAGCTGGGCGTGATGGACACCCTGCCGGCCTTCCGGCGGACCCTGCGCCGGGCCGGTCTGGAGGAGCACGTGGTGGCGCTGGTGGGGCGGTCCCCGCAGATCGCCGCCCTGTGGGGGCGTCCGCTGGGCCTGGTGTTCGTCGACGGCGGCCACACCGACGAGCACGCGAGCGCCGACTACGAGGGCTGGGCCCCGCACGTCGCCGAGGGCGGGCTGCTCGTCATCCACGACGTCTTCCCCGACCCGGTGGACGAGTTCACCGGGCAGGCCCCGTACCGCGTGCACCAGCGGGCGCTGGCGTCCGGGGAGTTCACCGAGGTCTCCGCCACGGGTTCGCTGCGCGTCCTGCGCCGTACGGGTGCGGCCGCCGCGCACCGTTAGGGTGGCTGCGTGTCGTACACAGGTCCCGACTTCGATCCGCCCCCGGAGCGGCGTTCGCGCCGTGGTCCGCTGACCGTGGCCCTCGCCGCGCTCGTCTGCGGCGGTCTGCTCGGCTGGGGCGTGTACGCGGCCACGGGCGGCACGGACGACAAGGGCGCGGAGGCCGGGGGTTCCCCGCCGGCCGCGCCCCGCACGCCGTCGCCCGCCGCCTCCTCCCCCACCGCCGACGGCTCGTCCCCGTCCGCGGAGGCCGAGGAGCCCCCCGCCTCGCGGACGCCCTCCGCGTCCGCGCCCGCCGCGGCCGGACCGCTCAAGGGCAAGGTCGTCGTCGTCGACCCGGGGCACAACCCGACGAACGCGCAGCACACGGCGGAGATCAACCGTCAGGTGGACGTCGGTACGCACCGCAAGGAGTGCGACACCACCGGCACGTCCACCAACGACGGTTACGCGGAGGCCGAGTTCACCCTGGACGTCGCCCACCGGATGCGCGCCCTCCTGGAGAAGCAGGGCGCGACGGTGAAGCTGACGCAGGACCGCGACCGGCCTTACGGGCCGTGCGTGGACGAGCGCGCCCGGATCGGCAACGCGGCCAAGGCCGACGCGGTCGTCTCCCTCCACGCCGACGGCTCCGGCGCCGGCAACCGCGGCTTCCATGTGATCCTGCCGGGTTCCGTGAACGAGGGCGAGGCGGACACCCGCGCCATCGTGGCGCCTTCGCGCGAGCTCGGGGAGCGCATCGCGGGCAACTTCGTCCGTGTCACCGGCACCGCGCCGTCCAACTACACCGGCGGCGGCACCGGACTCGTCACGCGGAAGGACCTTGGCGGTCTCAATCTGTCAACGGTTCCGAAGGTGTTCATCGAGTGCGGGAACATGCGCGATAGCAAGGACGCGGCGCTGCTGACCAGCGGCGCCTGGCGGCAGAAAGCGGCGCAAGGGATTTCCGAGGGAATCGTGAGTTTCCTGCGCGGGTAGGGATCAGCCCGCTGATCCGGGCGGACAGCCCCGTCCGGCGGACGATAGTGTCGTCCGTACGATCAGGGGCCACCCCCGCGCTTCGCACCGGACCCTACGGGGCGACCTGGTGACAGCGACGCCTCTTCCGACGACGAGACGACCTACGAAGGACCTGAAGTGAATATCCGCTCCCTCACTCGAGGCGACGGCGTGGTGATCGGAGCAGCCGTACTGCTGTTCATCGCGTCGTTCCTCGATCTGTACTCGATCGAAGGCGCCTCGGACAGCGTGGACATCCCCAGCCTGTGGGCGAGCGGTCCGGTGCTGCTGAGCGTGGTGCTGGCGGGCCTCATCGCCGCGGCCCTGATCGTCGTCGCCCGGGGTCTGCCGCAGGCGCCGAAGGTCGCGGGTCTCGACCTGGCGCCGTTCGGCGTCGCCTTCGCGGTGTTCGCCGCCTGGAGCGCGCTGGGCAACGTCTTCGACCCGGCCGGCGGCGCCGACAACTTCGGGGGCGGCGGCGACGGCCCCGACGCGGGCATCGGCCTGATCCTCGCGCTCGTCGCCACGCTGGTGATGGCGGCCGCCGCCGTGGCCACACCGCTGGTGCCGGCGCTCAAGGGCGCGCTGCTCCCGGCCGCCCGCCCCGCCGCCCCGCAGCAGCCGTACGGCGCGCAGCCGCCCGGCGGTTACGGCTACCCGGGCGCCCAGCAGGCGTCCTTCGGCGGCGGCCAGCCGGGCCAGCCGTACGGCGGTCAGCCGCAGCCGGGCCAGCCCGCGGCGGCGCCCGCTCCCGACTTCTCGCCGTTCTGGTTCGCCGTGCCGGTGCCGCGTCCTCTGTTCCCCGAGGACGGCTCGCCCACGCCGATCGCCGAACTCGCCCCGGGCACCTGGTACCTGGCGGTGGAACAGCGCGGTCAGGCGCTGGTCGCGCAGACGCAGGACGGCCGCCGCGGCGTCCTCCAGGACACGTCGGGCATCCAGCGCGGCTGAGCCCCGGCCCCGTCGTCGACGGCCCCTCGCCCTCGCGGGCGGGGGGCCGTTCGCGTGCGGGCCTCGAAGAGGGCTGGTTTCAAGCGGGCGTTCGGGGCCAGACGGACAGCATGTCCCCTCGATATCGCTCTGGTTCCACCTCCGCGGGGACGGTCATCGCGGTGATCGCGGACGTCATGGCCGTCATCCTCGGACTGTGGATTCTGATGTATCTGCTGGACGCCAACCGGGCCAACGACCTGGTGCGGTTCGTCCATGACGCGGCGAACTGGCTGGCCGCCTGGTCGCGTGACCTGTTCACCTTCGACGAGGAGTGGGCGCGGGTCGTCTTCGGCTACGGACTCGCCGCCGTGGTCTACCTCTTCATCGGCCACGCCATCGCCGGCCGCCTGCGCCGCCACTGACCCGGGCCCACGGTCCTGGCCCGGCCGGCCCGGTGGTTCGTGCACCGGTGCTACGGCGTCAGGCGTCCGGGCAGCAGTCCGGGTCCATGCCCTTCGGCAGCTGCTCGCCGCCGAAGACCGCGCAGGTCGGCTCGTGACCGCCGAGGGCGGCGACGGCCAGCAGCAGCGACCCCGCCGTCCAGGTGGTCAGCTCGCGCGGCCATATGGCGTCGTCGTCGAAGACGTAGCCCGTCCAGTACAGGCCGCTCTCCGGGTCGCGCAGGTGCTGGATCGACTGGAGGATCTCCAGCGCGCGGTCGGACTCGCCCGTCGCCCAGAGCGCCAGGGCGAGTTCGGCCGACTCGCCGCCCGTGACCCACGGGTTGGGCACCACGCAGCGCACCCCGAGGCCGGGCACGACGAACCGCTCCCAGCCCGCGTCGATGCGCTCCCGCGCCTCCGCGCCGGTCAGCGCGCCGCCGAGCACCGGGTAGTACCAGTCCATCGAGTAGCGGTCCTTGTCCAGGAACCGCTCAGGGTGGCGCCGGATGGCGTGCCGCAGCGCGCCCACGGCCAGCTCCCAGTCGGGCTGGGGCTCCTCACGCTGCTCGGCGATCGCGAGCGCGCACCGCAGGGCGTGGTGGACGGAGGAGGAGCCGGTGAGCAGCGCGTCCGCGGCGGGCGTGCCGTCGTCGTCGCGCCGCCAGCCGATCTGCCCGCCGGGCTGCTGGAGCTCCAGCACGAACTCCACGGCCGCGCACACGACGGGCCACATGCGGTCCAGGAAGGTGTCGTCGCCGGTGGCGAGGTAGTGGTGCCACACGCCGACGGCGATGTAGGCGACGAAGTTGGTCTCCCTGCCCCGGTCGGTGACGGCGTCCGGGTCCCCGTCGGCGTAGGCCGCGTACCAGGAGCCGTCGTCGAGCTGGTGCCGGGCCAGCCACAGGTAGGCCCGCTCGGCGGCCTCGTGCTCGCCCGCCGTGTCCAGCGCCATCGCGGCCTCGACGTGGTCCCAGGGGTCGAGGTGGTGACCGCGGAACCACGGGACGGCGCCGTCCTCCCGCTGCACTGCGAGGATCCCGGCGACGGTCCGGACCGCCTCCTCGGGCGTCAGCACGCCGTTGAGGACGAGGTGTTCGAAGCTGGGGGTGCGGGGGTCGCCGGCCGGCCGGGAGGTCGTCACGTGGCGTCCGCCTCGGCGCGCGGCAGGTGCGGCTTGGTCGCGTAGGCCACGAAGCTCTTGCCGATCACCGGGTTCAGGGCCCGCTCGGCGACCCGGGTGGCCAGCGGCTTCTTCATGATGTCCCAGACCAGCAGCTTGTGGTACGCCCGCACCGGCAGCGCCTTGTCGTTGTCGACGCCGAAGGCGCACTTCAGCCACCAGTACGGCGAGTGCAGCGCGTGGGCGTGGTGGGTGCCGTAGGGGCGCAGGCCGGCCTCGCGGATCTTCCCCAGCAGCTCGTCCGCACGGTAGATGCGGATGTGGCCGCCCTCCACCTCGTGGTAGGCGTCGGACAGGGTCCAGCAGACCTTCTCGGGGCCGTAACGCGGGACGGTGACGGCGATGCGGCCGCCCGGCTTGAGGACGCGCACCATCTCGGCGAGCACGCCCTTGTCGTCGGGGATGTGCTCCATCACCTCGGAGATGATGACGACGTCGAAGGACTCGTCGGGGAAGGGCAGGGCGAGGGCGTCGCCCTCCATGGCGGTGGCGGTGGCGCCGGCGGGCGCCTCACCGGCCTCCTTCATCGCCGCGAACCACTTGGCGACCTCGCGGATCTCCTCGCCGTTCTGGTCCAGCGCGACGACCTGGGCGCCGCGCCGGTAGCACTCGAAGGCGTGCCGTCCGGCGCCGCAGCCGAGGTCCAGGACGCGGTCGCCCGGGGCGAGCGGGAACCGGGAGAAGTCGACGGTCAGCACGTGGCCCTGCTTTCACGGTCGGAGGAGTCGGCCGCGGAGACGGGTACGACGCCCGTGTCCGCGAGAGCGTCGGGGACGAGGTCGAGGTTCTCGGGCGCCGGGGCCTGGGGGGCCGGTGCCGTGGCGCGCGGGGCCCCGCCCCGGCCGGCGCGGGCGGTGCCGATGGCCTCGCGGTAGCGGGCGACGGTGCCCTCGGCGGCGCGCGCCCAGGTGAAGTTGGCCAGCACGCGCTCGCGTCCGGCGGCGCCGAGGCGGGCGCGCAGTCCGCTGTCGCCGAGGAGCCGGGTGAGCGCGGTGGCCAGCGCGTCCGCGTCGCCGGGCGGCACGGCCAGGCAGGTCTCCCCGTCGCGTCCGGCGACCTCGGGGATGGCGCCACCCGTGGTGGCGACCAGCGGGGTGCCGGTGGCCATCGCCTCGGCGGCCGGGAGGGAGAAGCCCTCGTAGAGCGACGGCACGCAGGCGACCTGCGCCGAGCGCACCAGGTCGACGAGTTCGGCGTCGGAGATGCCCTTGACGAACTCGACGGCGCCTTCGAGGCCGTAGCGCTCCATCGCCTGGGCGACGGGGCCCTCGGCGGGGCGTTTGCCGACCACGACGAGGTGGGCGTCGGGCTGCTCGGCGCGCACCTTGGCGAGCGCCTCGACGAGGTAGACGAGGCCCTTCAGCGGCACGTCGGCGCTGGAGGTGGTGACGATCCGGCCCGGGACGACCTTCACGGACGGGTCGGGGGAGAACAGGTCGGTGTCGGCGCCGATGTGGACGACGTGGATGCGGTCCTGCCGTACGCCGAGGTCCTCGACGATCTCGTCGCGGGAGCTGCCGGAGACGGTGAGCACGGACGGCAGGCGGCGGGCGACCCGCTTCTGCATGCGGGTGAACGCGTACCAGCGGCGCACCGACATACGGCGCTTCCAGTCCTCGGCGGCGTCCAGTTCGAGGCGGCGGTCCACGGTGATGGGGTGGTGGACGGTGGTGACCAGGGGCGCGCCGAGGTCGCCGAGCAGGCCGTAGCCGAGGGTCTGGTTGTCGTGGACGACGTCGAAGTCGCCGCGGCGGGCGCGCAGATGGCGGCGGGCGCGCAGCGAGAAGGTCAGCGGCTCGGGGAAGCCGCCGGTCCACATGGTGGAGACCTCGAGGGCGTCGACCCAGTCGCGGTACTCGTCACGCTTCGGGGTGCGGAAGGGGTCCGGCTGCCGGTAGAGGTCGAGGCTGGGCAGCTCGGTGAGGCTCAGCCCGTCGTACCCCTCGTCGAGCACCGGGTAGGGCTGGGCGCCGATGACCTCGACGCGGTGTCCCAACCGGGCCAGTTCGCGGGAGAGATGGCGCACGTAGACGCCCTGGCCGCCGCAGAACGGGTTTCCCTTGTAGGTGAGGAGCGCGATGCGGAGCGGTCGCGAGCCGTCGGATGCGGGGCCCGCCGAGGGCCCGGCCTGACTGGCCTCAGCGGTCACTCTGGGACCCCCTTCTGCCTGCACTGTCCCGCGACAGTACGACGGGACGCCGATCTAGAACAAGTTTCAGAGTTGATCGTTCGGAGGAACCGAATCTACCGGCAGGTAAGAACGTCGGCAGCGGTGGATCAGGTGATTCACGCCACGGCGGACGCCGTGCCATGCTGTCCGATCATCGATCCTCACCGACTGTCACGGACGGGACCCATGCCCGCGGAAGCCCACAGGACCAAGGCGGCGCCGGACGCCGGGCGCGCCGGGCCGGCCTCCCCGCTCACGGAGCGGCAGGAGGCGCGGCGCCGACGCATCCTCGAGGTGTGCGCGCGGCTGGCCTCGCGGGGCGGTTTCGACGGGGTGCAGATGCGTGAGGTCGCGGAGTCCTCGCAGGTGGCGCTGGGCACGCTGTACCGGTACTTCCCGTCGAAGATCCATCTGCTGGTGGCGACGATGCAGGATCAGCTGGAGCATCTGCACGCGACGCTGCGGAAGAAGCCCCCGGCCGGCGAGACGGCGGCGGAGCGGGTCGCCGGGACGCTGATGCGGGCGTTCCGCGCGATGCAGCGCGACCCGCACCTGGCGGACGCGATGGTGCGGGCGCTGACCTTCGCGGACCGCAGTGTGAGCGCGGAGGTGGAGCAGGTCTTCCGGCGGACCACGGCGATCATCCTCGACGCCACGGATCTGACGGACCCGACGCCCGAGCAGCTCTCGGCCGTCCGGGTGATCGGGCACACCTGGCACTCGACGCTGATCACCTGGCTGTCGGGGCGGGCCTCCATCGAGCAGGTGGGCGTGGACATCGAGACGGTGTGCCGGCTGATCGACCTGACGGCTCCGCCGCGCTCCGGGCAGCACTGACGGAACGCGGTCAACGACTCCCCCTCGCCCGCACCCGCCCACGGGTGCGGGACGGCTCACGGGCGCCGTGACGCCCGTCACCTCACGCCTGTGTGCCTCTCCTCGCGCCCCCGGCCGCCCCGGACACCCGTTCTACGGGCGGGTAGAGTGGCCGCGTCGTATCACAGCCGTACGGGGGGAAGCCGGTGCGAATCCGGCGCTGACCCGCAACCGTGAGCCGTCCTGGGGACGGTGAGCCGGAATGCCCCGCACGGATCGTGACCGGCTCACGTGCCCGGCATCCGCCGGTGCACGGGCACCGTCGAGGTATACGGAGCCGAGCCGCCGGGGTGTCCCGCGCTGCCCGGCCCTCTTCAGGGAGAGGCACCCGCCCGTCATGAACGTCCGCCGCAGCGCAGCGGTGCTGGCCGCCGTCGCCGTCCTCGGCGCCGCCGCACCGGCCGCAGCCGACTCGTCCCCGTCGCCGACCCCGCAGGCACTGCCGTCCGCGCTGTACGGGGACACCGATCCGCAGTACGACGGGGTGTGGCGCCAGTCGCTCGCCCTGCTCGCCCAGCACGCCGCCGGCGCCGAGCCGCCTAAGGCCGCCGTCGGCTGGCTGACCGGCCAGCAGTGCGCCGACGGCTCCTTCGCGCCGTTCCGTGCCGACCCGTCCGCCGCGTGCGACGCGAAGACCATGGTCGACACCAACCAGACCGCCGCCGCCGTGCAGGCGCTCGCCGCGCTCGGCGGCCACGACGCCGTCACGGAGAAGGCCGTCGGCTGGCTTAAGTCCGTGCAGAACGAGGACGGCGGCTGGGGTTACACCGCGGGCGGCCCCAGCGACACCAACTCCACGTCCGTCGTCGTCGGCGCGCTCGCCGCCGCCGGCGAGAAGCCGGGTGAGGTGAGGAAGGGCGGCAAGTCCCCCTACGACGCGCTGCTCGGCCTGGAGCTGCCCTGCACCGGTGAGGGCGCGGGCGCGTTCGCGTACCAGCCGGAGAAGGACGGCTCGCTGACGGCCAACGCGGACGCGACGGCGGCGGGCGTGCTCGGCGCGCTCGGCAAGGGCCTGCTGGTCGAGCCCGGCAAGGGCGACGGCGCCGCCGGTTCCTGCGTCGAGGCGACCACCCCGGCGCAGGCCGCCGCGAACGGCGCCGCGCACCTGGCAGGCGCGCTCGCCGCCAAGGGGTACCTGCTCGCCTCGACGCCCGGCGCCGCGGACCAGCCCGACTTCGGCAACACCGCCGACGCGGTGGTCGCACTCGCCGCGCAGGGCGACACGGCCCAGGCGGAGAAGTCGTACGCCTGGCTGGAGAAGAACGCCGCCGACTGGGCCGCGCAGAGCGGGCCCGGCGCCTACGCGCAGCTGATCCTCGCCTCCCACGCGACCGGCGCGGACCCGCGCGACTTCGGCGGCACGGACCTGGTGAAGCAGCTCCGGGCCGCCGGCCCGGCCGCCCCCGAGAAGACCGCGAAGGCGACCGAGAAGGCCGAGGACGAGAAGGACTCGGACTCCCCGTTCGGCGTGTGGTGGTTCGTCGGCGTCTGCCTGGTCGCGGGCATCGGCATCGGCTTCCTGATCAGCAACCGCACCAAGAGGCAGCAGCCGTGACCCGCCGCCTCACCGTGCTGTTCCTGGCCGCGCTGCTGCCGCTGCTGGCGGGCGCCGGCCAGGCCCAGGCCGCCGGGTACCGCTACTGGTCCTTCTGGGAGCGGGACGGCTCAGCGTGGACGTACGCCACCGTGGGCCCCTCGATGTCGCGGCCCGCGGACGGCGACGTGCTGGGCTTCCGCTTCTCGGTCAGCGAGGACTCGGGCGACGCGGCCAAGCCGCGCGGCACCGCCGACTTCGACACCATCTGCGCGAAGACGCCCGCCGAGGACGGCACGAAGCGAGTGGCGCTGGTGATCGACTTCGGCACGCCCGCCGACGCCCCGTCCGGGGCGAAGCCGCCGGCCGGCCGCACGGCCTGCGCGCAGATGGCTCAGGACGCCACGACGGCGGAGGCGCTGGCCTCGGTCGCCGAGCCGCTGCGCTACGACAGCAACGCACTGCTGTGCGCGATCGCCGGCTACCCGGCGAAGGGCTGCGGCGAGCAGGTCGCCACGGGCGGGAAGGGGTCCGCCTCCACGGGGGCCGCCGAGACCGACGAGGAGGCCTCCGCGCAGGACGACGGCGGCTCCGGGCCCTCCGTGGGGCTGATCGCGGGCGCCGCGGTGGTGGTCGTGCTGGGCGCCGCCGCCGTCTGGCAGGTCCGTCGCCGTGCGTGAGGCGGACGGCTCCGGGCGTCAGGGCCTCGCCCGCCCGCGCCCGGACCGGGGGACGCCGCCCGTCGGCGTCTCCGTGCCGCGCCCGCGCCGCGCCCTGCACCCCGGCGCGTGGTGGCTGTGGGCCCTCGCGCTGGGGACGGCGGCCACCCGCACCACCAACCCGCTGCTGCTCGCCCTGCTGATCACCGTCTCCGGATACGTCGTGGCCGTCCGCCGCCCGCACACCCCGTGGGCCCGCTCCTACGGCGCGTTCGTGAAGCTCGCCGCCGCCGTGCTGGTGCTGCGGCTGGCCTTCGCGATCGTCCTGGGCTCCCCGATCCCCGGCACGCACACCCTGTTCACGCTGCCCGAGGTACCGCTGCCCGACTGGGCTCAGGGCATCCGCCTGGGCGGCCGGGTCACCGCGGAGGGCCTGACCTTCGCCCTGTACGACGCGTTGCGGCTGGCCGCGCTGCTGATCTGCGTGGGCGCCGCGAACGCCCTCGCCAGCCCGTCCCGCCTGCTGAAGTCGCTGCCCGGCGCCCTGTACGAGCTGGGGGTTGCCGTGGTGGTGGCGCTGACCTTCGCGCCGAACCTGATCGCCGACGTACGGCGGCTGCGTGCCGCGCGCCGGCTGCGGGGCCGCCCGGACAAGGGCGTGCGCGGTCTGGTGCAGGTGGGCCTGCCGGTCCTCGAGGGCGCGCTGGAGCGCTCGGTTTCCCTGGCCGCCGCGATGGACGCGCGCGGGTACGGCCGTACGGCCGAGGTGCCGACCTCCGTGCGGCGCACCACCGCCGCCCTCACACTCGGCGGCCTGCTGGGCGTGTGCGCGGGGACGTACGGGCTGCTCACCGCGGCGGGCGGCAGTTACGGGCTGCCCGTGCTGCTGGCCGGTCTGGCGTCGGCGCTGGCGGGCCTGTGGCTCGGCGGGCGGCGCAGCGTGCGCACCCGTTACCGCCCGGACCCGTGGGACGCCCGCGCCTGGCTGGTCTCCGCGTCCGGCGCGGCCGTGGCGGCCCTCATGATCCTGGCCGGCTCGCTCGACCCCGGGAGTCTCGACCCCGGTGTGGTCCCGCTGGAGCCGCCCGCCCTGCCCCTGTGGCCGGCGGCGGCCGTGCTGCTCGGTCTGCTGCCCGCCTTCGTCACCCCCGCCCCCGAGGCGGCCCGCGACCCCCGCAAGGAGCCGACGACGTGATCCGCTTCGAGAACGTGTCGGTGACCTACGACGGCGCGGCGCGGCCCGCCGTGCGGGACGTCGACCTGGAGGTCCCCGAGGGCGAACTGGTGCTGGTGGTGGGCCCGTCCGGCGTCGGCAAGTCGACCGTGCTGGGCGCGGTCGGCGGACTGGTGCCGCACTTCACCGGGGGCACCCTGCACGGCCGGGTGACGGTCGCCGGCCGCGACACCCGCACCCACAAGCCGCGTGAACTCGCCGACGTGGTGGGCACGGTGGGCCAGGACCCGCTGTCCCACTTCGTGACGGACACGGTGGAGGACGAACTCGCCTACGGCATGGAGTCGCTGGGCCTTCCGCCGGACGTGATGCGCCGCCGCGTCGAGGAGACCCTCGACCTGCTGGGCCTGGCCGACCTGCGGGACCGGCACATCTCCACGCTGTCCGGCGGCCAGCAGCAGCGGGTGGCCATCGGCTCGGTCCTCACCCCGCACCCGAAGGTGCTGGTCCTGGACGAGCCGACGTCCGCCCTGGACCCGGCGGCCGCCGAGGAGGTCCTCGCGGTCCTCCAGCGCCTGGTGCACGACCTGGGCACCACGATCCTGATGGCCGAGCACCGCCTGGAGCGGGTCGTGCAGTACGCCGACCAGGTCGTGCTGCTGCCGGGCCCCGGCGAGCGGCCGTGGATGGGCTCCCCGGCGGAGGTCATGGCGGTGTCCCCGGTCTGCCCGCCGGTGGTCGAGCTGGGCCGCCTGGCCGGCTGGTCCCCGCTCCCCCTGACGGTCCGCGACGCCCGCCGCAGGGCGGCCCCGCTGCGGGAGCGTCTGGAGGGCGGGCGGCCCGCGCCGGACACCGCCGCTCCCCGGACGGCTGCCCCGGCGAGGCGTCTCTTCGGACGGGCGAGGAAGGAGGACACCGGCGCTGCCGAACCGGTGGCCGAGGCGCGGTCCCTCGCGGTCCGCCGGGACCGGGTGCAGGCCCTGACCCGGGTGGACCTCACGGTCTCGCCGGGTGAGACGGTCGCGCTCATGGGCCGCAACGGCGCCGGCAAGTCGACGCTGCTCGGCGCGCTGGTCGGGCTGGTCGCCCCGTCGTCCGGGTCGGTCCGCACCGGCGGCGCGGTCCCGCACCGCACCCGCCCCCGCGACCTGGTCCGCAAGGTCGGCCTGGTCCCGCAGGAGCCTCGCGACCTGCTCTACGCGGACACGGTGGCGGCGGAGTGCGCGGCCGCCGACCGTGACGCGGAGGCGGACCCCGGCACCTGCCGTGCGCTGCTCGGTGAGCTGCTGCCGTCGGTCGCCGACACCATGCACCCCCGGGACCTGTCCGAAGGACAGCGGCTCACGCTCGCCCTCGCGGTGGTGCTCACCGCGAGGCCGCCCCTGCTGCTGCTCGACGAGCCGACGCGCGGCCTGGACTACGCCGCGAAGGCCCGGCTGACGGCGATCCTGCGCCGGCTGGCCGCCGACGGCCACGCCATCGTCATGGCCACGCACGACGTGGAACTGGCGGCGGAGCTGGCGCACCGGGTGGTGCTGCTCGCCGAGGGCGAGGTGATCGCGGACGGCCCGTCGGCGGAGGTGGTCGTGGCGTCCCCGGCGTTCGCCCCGCAGGTGGCGAAGATCCTGGCGCCGCAGCCCTGGCTCACGGTCGCCCAGGTGAAGGAGGCGCTGGAGCGATGAGCGCGCCGACGACACCCGCACGGCCCGTGGACCGGCAGGCCCGCGCCCTGCGCCTCGGCCCCCGCACCTGGCTGGCGCTGGCCCTGGTGAGCGCGGTGGGCGTGGCCGGCTTCGGCTGGCCGTTCCTCGCTCCGCCGGAGTCGGCGGTGAACGCGCACGAGGGGGACGCGCCGTGGCTCTTCGCGGGGCTGCTCGTGCTGCTGGTCGCCGTGGTGGCGGCTGCCCTCTCGGAGTCGAACCTGGGCGCGAAGGCGGTGGCGATGCTCGGCGTCCTCGCGGCGGCGGGCGCGGCCCTGCGTCCCATCGGCGCGGGCACCGCCGGTCTTGAGCCCATGTTCTTCCTGATGGTGCTCAGCGGCCGGGTCCTCGGCCCGGGGTTCGGGTTCGCCCTCGGCTCGGTCACGATGTTCGCGTCCGCGCTGCTCACCGGCGGGGTGGGCCCCTGGCTGCCGTTCCAGATGCTGGCGATGGGCTGGTTCACCATGGGCGCGGGCTTCCTGCCCGGCCCGGACCGGCTGCGGGGCCGCCTCGAGGTGTGGATGCTCGCCGTCTACGGCTTCCTCGCCGCCTTCGCCTACGGCACGGTGATGAACCTGGCGGGCTGGACCTTCATGAGCTCGCTCGCCTCGAACATCGCCTTCGACGGCGACGACCCGGTGGCCGCCAACCTGGCCCGCTTCGTCGCGTACTGCCTGGCCACCTCCCTCGGCTGGGACCTGGGGCGGGCCGTGATCACGGTGGTGCTGACGCTGACCGTCGGCGCGACGGTGCTGCGGGCGCTGCGCCGCGCCACCCGCAGGGCCGCTTTCGAGGCGCCGGTCACATTCGACGACGCCCCTGGGTGAGGGTGCGTACGCGCCGTGTGGGCGTGGGGGTGAAGCACCGCACATGACCGGCGTCACATACGAAGGAGGGCCGTAGAGCGGTCGCGCGCCCACTCGGGACCATCGCGCACCAAAACGGACGTTGCGGACAGGTCGGTACGAGAATCTCCGACCATCGGTAGTAAAGGGGACCTTTGCGGGCGATCCGGTGATTTGTTTCTGTGGAGCAGTCGCCAGGCGCCGACGAACCCCACGGGTCGCGGCGCCGACGTATGCCCCCGCCGCACGGCGGGGCCGCGACTCCCCTGCATCCGACCGGAAGGCCGCCTGTGTCCGCCGTTTCCATCCTCCGCTCCGTCGCCACCCCGAAGAAGGCCGTCGTCGGCGCCGCCCTGACGGCCGCCACGTGCGGCACGCTGATCGCCGCCGCGCCCGCACAGGCCGCGACCACGGCGGCCCCCACCGCCGCCTCGGCCCAGGCGACCGCGAAGAAGATGATCGGCAACTCGGCCGAGTTCCAGTGCTTCTCCAACATCGTGTCGCACGAGAGCGGCTGGAACCCGAAGGCCACCAACTCCTCCAGCGGCGCCTACGGCCTGGTCCAGGCGCTCCCGGCCTCGAAGATGTCCTCGGCCGGCTCGGACTGGAAGACCAACCCGGCGACCCAGATCAAGTGGGGCCTGGACTACATGAAGGACCGCTACGGCAGCGCCTGCGACGCCTGGTCCTTCTGGCAGGCCAACAACTGGTACTGACGAGCGAGCGTCACCCTGATACCGAAGGCGGCGGCCCCCCGATCCCCGGGGCCGCCGCCTTCGCCCGTCTCAGCCCAGGACCAGCGGCAGCCGCGCGTCGGGACCGCCCAGCGCGGAGGTCTCGCCGGCCGTGGACGTGCGCCGGCCCGTGCCGACCAGCAGGGCGTCGGTGTCGGACAGTTCCGCGGGGAAAGGGGCGCCGGCGATCCGCTCCAGCGCGGCCCGGGCGGCCGCCAGTGTCCGCGCCGGAGGCCTCGGGGCGGACGGCAGGTGGGCGACGAGGTCCAGGTGGTGCAGGGTCCACTCCAGCACGTACGCCGTGAGGTAGTCACCGGCGGTGAGCACCTTGTCCTTGGTGCTCACCGGGGCGGCGGGGTCGGCCGGCCGTGCGGCCCGCCCGGCGGCATCCCAGCGGCCCCGTTCGGCGCCGCCGTCGATCTGGACGACCTTCGAGGTGACGTGTCCGGCGGCCGGGGAGGCCGGCCGGTGCAGGGTGGCGGGCCACGTCCCCGGGCGTTCCCGCACCGCGCGACGCCCCGCACGTCCTCCGGGGACGACAGGTCCGCGGCGCGGGTGGGCGCGCCGGGCACGTCCGCCTTCTCCAGCACGTCCGCGCGCCGTCCGAGGAGCAGCACCCGGCCCCCGGCCGTCCCGAAGGCCCGCGCCGCCGCGAGCCCGATCCCCGTACCACCGCCGCCGATCACCACCTTGCGTGCCATGGTCCGGATCCTGGGCGCCGCGCCCGGCGCGCCGCGGGGAGTTCCGGCGCGGGCCGCTGCCCTCAGATCTCCCCCGCCGCCCGCAGCCACGCCCTGAACCCCGCGGTCAGTCCGGGCGGGTTGGCGGCCTCCGTGGCGTGGGCCTCCCAGCCGGGGCGTGCCATGTCGAAGACGACGACAGGAAGGGGACGGCCGAGGACGCGCTCGATCACACCGTCGGCGTGCAGATGCCGGGCCAGGTCGATCACGGCGTCGCAGAAGTGGGCGCGCAGCAGTTCGGCGCGGGCGGCCACGTCCTCGTCCTCCAGCACCCGGTCCAGGTCGAACTCGCCGTCGTACCAGGCGCCGAGGCTGCGCACCTCCTCCTCGTACACCTCGCTGCCGACCGGGTCCTCGGGGACGTTGCCGAGGGTCTCGAAGCCCTCGAGGAGCCAGTAGGCGTAGTTCCAGCGCGCCTCTCCGTCGTCGCCCGGGGTGCGCTCCCGCTCGTACCGGCTCTCGGTGTTGTAGCCGATGGCCACGTACGGGCGGCGGTCGTCGTCGTCCACCCGCCAGATACGGAAGGACAGGGCGTAGATCTCGGGTCGCAGGCCGGCGGGGAAGCGTTCGAGGACGCCGACGGCCGCGGTGCGCAGATGGGCGAGGAAGGTCTCCGGTCGATCCGTCATCGCAGGAGCATCCCATCCGTCAACGACGGCCGAGGGGACCCCCCTTGAGGAGTGAACGCGGGGGCGGAGTATGACGTCCTCATGATCGTGCCCTCTGCCGACCTCACCCTGCTCCGGCGGCCGGCCCCGGCCACTCGGCGGACGGGGGCCTTCCGCTCCTTCTGCCGGCATCGCCGCGCCCCGCTCCTGGCCACCCTGGCCGTGCTGCCGCTGTACGTGCTGTGGTGGGCGGCGCTGGCGACCGGCGGCGGTGACCTCGCCGCCCAGGACGCGTGGGCGGGGTTCGCGGCGCGGCACGGCTCGTCGGCGTACAACCTCTTCTGGTACGGCGGCATGCACACCGCCAACTACAGCCTGATATCCCCGTACTTGATGGCGGCCGTCGGGGTGCGGGCGCTCACCGTGGCCTCGGGGCTGGTTGCCACCTGGATCGCGGCGGTGCTGGTGGAGCGGGTGCTGCCGCGCCGGCCGCTCGCGCCCGCGCTGCTCGCCGCGCTCGGCCTGTGGGGCAACGTGGCGTCGGGGCGCACCACGTTCGCCCTCGGGGTCGCCTTCGGACTGGCCGCGTGTCTGTACCTCACCGGCGGCGCGGCCCAGCAGAAACGTCTCGTCCTCACCGGTTCCTACGCCGCCCTCGCCACCATGGCGTCCCCGGTCGCGGGCCTGTTCCTCGCGGTGGCCGGCGCCGGGTACGCACTGGTGCGACGCCCGGCTCCCGCCGCCGCCCTGCTCGTCCCGCCCGCGCTGGTGGTGGGCGCGACCGGTGTGCTCTTCCCCTTCCATGGGGAGCAGTTGATGCCCGCGGGCCGCATATGGATACCCGCGGCCCTGGGGATCGCCGTCGCGGTACTGTCCCCGGCGTCATGGCGGGCCGCGCGGTGGAGCGGCGCCGTCTACGCGGCCGGGACCGTGCTGGTGTATCTGATCCCCTCCCCCATCGGCACGAACGTCGAGCGGTTCGCCGAGTACGCCGCCCCCGTCGCGCTGCTGCTGGCCCTGCTCGCCCAGCCCCGGCTGCGGCCGGTGCGCCGCGCCCTGCTCGTGGCGGCGCTGGTGTTCTCCGCCGGGTGGACCGTCAAGAAGACCGTCGACGACCTGAAGGTGTCCACGGACGTCCCCGCCTGGGCGGCGCAGACGGACGGCGTGGTGCGCGCCCTGGAGTCGCTGGGCGCCGACCGGACTCGGGTGGAGGCGGTGCCTGCCCGCAACCACCGGGAGGCGGTGGCGCTCGCCCCGCACGTGCACCTCGCGCGGGGCTGGAACCGGCAGCTCGACATGGAGCGGGCCCGGCTGTTCTACGACGGCTCGTTCTCCGCCGCCGCCTACCGGGCATGGCTGGACCGGTGGGCGGTCGGGTTCGTGGTGCTGCACGACGGCAAACCCGACGGGTACGCCGAGGAGGAGGCTCGGCTGCTGCGGGAGCGGCGGCCCGACTGGCTGGTGCCGGTCTGGCAGGACGCCCACTGGGAGGTGTTCCGGGTCCGGGACGCGGTGCCGCTGGTGTCCGCGCCGGGGTCGGTGGTGCGGACCTCCGGCGCGGACCTGGTGCTGCGGGCGGCACGGCGGGGCGCGATGACCGTGCGGATCGCGTACTCGCCGTGGCTGCGGGTGGACGGCGGCGGGTGCCTGTCCCGCGCGGGCGAGTTCACCCGGCTCACCGTGTCGGCGCCCGGCGAGTACCGGATCAGCTCGGAGTACGGTCCTTCTCCTGCGCCGGCGGCCCGCTGCTGACCTCGTTCGCCGCGCTCTCCTCGGCCGCCGCCGTGACCGTGCGGGCCCGCGGCCCCTGGAACAGGTAGGTCAGGGCGAAGCCGCCGCCGACGACGACCGCGCCGCCGGCCGCGTCCAGGATCCAGTGGTTGCCGGTCGCGACGATCGCGGCGGCCGTGAACAGCGGATGCAGCAGCCCGAGGGCCTTCATCCACGTCCTGGGCGCGATGATCGCGATCACCAGCCCGCACCACAGCGACCAGCCGAAGTGCAGCGACGGCATCGCCGCGTACTGGTTGGTGAGCGCGGTGAGCGTGCCGTAGTCGGGCTTGGAGAAGTCCTGCACGCCGTGGACGGTGTCGATGATGCCGAGGTCCGGCATCAGACGCGGCGGGGCCAGCGGGTACAGCCAGAAGCCGACCAGGGCGAGCAGGGTGGCGAAGCCGAGGGCGGAGCGCGCCCAGCGGTAGTGGACGGGGCGGCGCCAGTAGAGCAGGCCGAGCACCGTCAGCGGCACGACGAAGTGGAACGACGTGTAGTAGAAGTCGAAGAAGTTCCGCAGCCAGCCGACCTTCACCACGGCGTGGTTGACGGCGTGCTCGATGTCCATGTGGAGCACGCGCTCCAGGTCGAGGATCTGCTGCCCGTGCTTCTCGGCGCGGGCGCGCCCCGCCTCGTTGCTGCCCCCGGTCGCGGCCAGGCGCACCTTGGCGTACCCGGCGTAGGTGACGCGGATGAGGAGCAGTTCCAGCAGCAGGTTCGGCCGGATCAGCACCCGCCGCAGGAACGGCAGCAGGGGCACGAACGCGAACCGGGCCGGCACGGGCGGGGCGTGGGGCGTGGGCACCGGGTCGCGGAAGCAGGGGGACGTGCGGCCGAGGAACGGCACGGCGGTGGCGGCGGCCAGCGCGGCGAGCAGCACCACGTTGTCCCGCAGCGGGTACAGGAACGCCATGTTCGGCAGCATCATCTTGGCCGGCAGCGTCATCACCAGGACGACGGCGACGGGCCACACCAGCCGGTCGCGGGCGCGGGTGCCGACCCGGCCGACGACGGTGAGCAGCACCCACAGCAGCTGGTGCTGCCACGCGGTCGGGGACACCGCTATGGCGGCGCACCCGGTGATGCCGACGGCGAGGAGCAGCTGGCCGTCGCGGGCGTAGCGGACGGCGCGCCTCAGACCGAGGGTGACGACGACCGCGCCCAGCAGCAGGAAGAGGGCGATCTCCAGCGGGCCCTCGAGGCCCAGGCGGAGCAGCGCGCCGTGCAGGGACTGGTTGGCGAGGGCGTCGGCGGGTCCGCCGAGCCCGACGCCCGCCAGGTGGTGCACCCAGTAGGCGGCGGAGTCCTGCGGCATGGCGGCCCAGGCGAGCGCGGTGGCCGAGGCGAACGTGACGGCGCTGACGGCGGCGGCCTGACGGCGGCCGGTGAGCCACAGCAGCGGCGCGAAGAGCAGCAGGGTCGGCTGGAGGGCCGCGGCGACGCCGACGAGGACGCCGCCGGCCCGCTGGCCGTGGGCGACGAAGCAGCCGAGCAGGACGAGCAGCACCGGGATGATGCTGGTCTGGCCGAGCCAGAGGGTGTTGCGCACCGGCAGGGACACCATGAGCAGGCTGACCGCGACGGGCGCGGCGAGCAGCGCGGTGCGCCGGCCGACGGGCTGCGGCAGCGCGCGGGCGGCGATCAGCGCCAGCGCCACGACCAGCAGCAGGGTGCCGAAGGTCCAGCCCCAGCCGAGGGTCTGCTCGGCGGATCTGGTGAGCGGTTTGAGGACCAGCCCGCCGAACGGCGTGCCGGTGAACTCGGTGGAGTCGTATAGGGAGCCGCTGACGTGCAGCACGCCCTCGGGGCCCACCCAGGTCTCCAGGTCGGTCAGGCGTTCACCGCTCGGGGTGGTGAGGACGAGGGCGACCTGGCGCACCGCGAGGACGGCGGCGAGCAGCCACAGTCCGAGGCGCGCGGCCCGCAGCCGCGCCTGGGTGCCGCCCACGGCCGTCGCGCCGAACGCCTCGGCCGCTCGCCCACTGTGTTCCGCATTCGCCACGCCTCGTCGGCCTCCCGCCCCGTCGTCGCCCCGCGCGTCCCGTGCGGGGGTCGTGCCGTGCGCGGCCCGCAGGGCGCGCACCCCTCGGCTAGGACGCCCGACACCGCCGCTTCACCTGACGGCCCTCTCTCTTTTGTCCGGATGACGATAGTCCGCGCGGGATGCGGTTGCCCCGGGGCGACGCGAGAAGCATCACAACCGGCCACCCACGGCGAGTGTCCCCGGGAGCACGGCGTACCTGCGCACGGCACATTTCCGTGCAGTATGCATCGATCTCCGTACCGTACGTAACGGGGGAAACGCCGCCTATCGTCGCTGGCTTCGGCCCGCCCGACAGTGCCGCCGCGCGGACCCGTCCCCGTCCCCGACGAAAGGCAGGCGAGCGAGGTCTTGTCGACGTCCCAGGTCGCCCATCACTCCGTCGCCCACGGTCCCGCCGGCTCACCCCGGGCCGGTACGGCACAGGCACCCGACCCCTCCGCCGGTCCCCCGACGGTCACCGACCCCGCGCTGGTCAGGCGCGCCGTGAAGGCGGCCGCGCTCGGCAACGCCATGGAATGGTTCGACTTCGGTGTCTACAGCTACATCGCCGTCACCCTCGGCAAGGTCTTCTTCCCCACGGGGAACGCCACCGCCCAGCTGCTGTCCACGTTCGGCGCCTTCGCCGCGGCCTTCCTGGTCCGCCCGCTCGGCGGCATGGTCTTCGGCCCGCTCGGCGACCGCGTGGGCCGGCAGAAGGTCCTCGCCCTCACGATGATCATGATGGCGGCGGGCACCTTCGCCATCGGCCTGATCCCCTCCTACGCCGCGATCGGCGTGGGCGCCCCGATCCTGCTGCTGGCGGCCCGCCTGGTGCAGGGCTTCTCCACCGGCGGCGAGTACGCGGGCGCCTCCACCTTCATCGCCGAGTACGCCCCCGACAAACGGCGCGGCTTCCTCGGCAGCTGGCTGGAGTTCGCCACGCTCGCCGGATACATCGGCGGCGCCGGCCTGGTGACCCTGATGACGGCGTTGCTGTCCACCGACGACCTGCTCTCCTGGGGCTGGCGCATCCCGTTCCTGATCGCGGGCCCGATGGGCATCATCGGCCTCTACCTGCGCATGCGTCTTGAGGAGACCCCGGCCTTCGCGGCCGAGGTCGCCAAGGCCGAGACCGAGCGCCCCAAGGTGCCGCTGCGCGAGATGGTCACCGGCCAGTGGCGCGCGCTGCTGCTGTGCGTGGGCCTGGTGCTGGTCTTCAACGTCACCGACTACATGCTGCTGTCGTACATGCCGAGCTACCTCACCAGCGAGCTGGGCTACGACGCCACGCACGGCCTGGTCGTCGTCCTCGGCGTGATGGTGCTGATGATGGCCGTGCAGCCGTTCGCCGGCGCGCTGACCGACCGGGTGGGCCGCCGCCCGGTGATGGCGGCCGGCTGCGCGGGATTCCTCCTGCTGTCCGTTCCGGCGCTGCTGCTGATCCGCGACGGCGGGCTGCTCGCGGTCGCCTCCGGCCTGGGCGCGCTCGGCCTGCTGCTGGTCTGCTTCACCGCCGCGATGCCGTCCGCGCTGCCCGCGCTGTTCCCCACCCGGGTCCGCTACGGCTCGCTGTCGATCGGCTTCAACGTCTCGGTGTCCCTGTTCGGCGGCACGACCCCGCTGGTGGTCACCGCGCTGATCGGCGCGACCGGCGACGTGATGATGCCCGCCTACTACATGATGGCGGCCGCCGTGATCGGCGGGTTCGCGGTGTGGCGCATGGCCGAGTCGGCCGGCCGCCCGCTGCCCGGCTCGCCCCCGTCGCTCGAGCCCGGGACACACCCGGAAAAGGTCTGACGTCCCGGGGCCGCGCCCCGTATCTTCGACAGCCGGTCCGGCCGGGCAGTTCCGGTCGGCGCGACGGAAGGCACCCTGCATGAGCGAGGCGCGGCTCTGGAACGCGGTGGACGACTATTTCACCGGACGGCTGCTGGGCGACGACCCGGACGAGGCCCTGACGGCGGCGCTGCGCGAGAGCGACGCCGCCGGCCTCCCGCCCATCGCCGTCTCACCCCTCCAGGGCAAGCTGCTCCATCTCCTCGCCCGGATCCAGGGCGCCCGGCGCGTCCTGGAGATCGGCACGCTCGGCGGCTACAGCACCATCTGGCTGGGCCGCGCCCTGCCCGCCGACGGGCAGCTGATCACCCTGGAGTACGACCCCCGGCACGCCGAGGTCGCGGTCCGCAACATCGCCCGCGCCGGCCTCGCCGAGCAGGTGGAGGTGCGGGTCGGCCCGGCGCTGGAGTCGCTGCCGAAGCTCGCGGACGAGCAGCCGCCGCCGTTCGACCTGGTGTTCATCGACGCCGACAAGGCGAACAACCCGCACTACGTCGAGTGGGCGCTGCGCCTCACCGCAGCGGGCAGCCTGATCGTCCTCGACAACGTGGTGCGCGGCGGCCGGGTCGCCGACCCGGACAACACCGACCCGGACGTGGTGGGCACCCGCGCGGCCTTGGAGCTGTTCGGCACCCACCCGCGGCTGGACGCGACGGCGATCCAGACCGTCGGGGTCAAGGACCACGACGGGTTCGCACTGGCGCGCGTGGTGTCCTGAGCCGACGGAGGGCCGGGCGGGCGCCGGAACGGTCCCGCGGGCTCAGACCTCGTGGTAGAAGCCCACGTTGACGCTGCGCGGGGCGGCGCGGTCCATGATCACGACCTCGCCGCTGCCGCCCCGGGGCAGCGGCACGGTCCCGCCGTACGAGACCGGCCGGGCGTGTCCCCCGACGGTCAGCCGCACCTCCGACGACGGCTCGGGCAGCGAGCCGCGCAGCCAGGTCAGCTGCCAGCTGCCGTCCTGCGCGCACTGGAACTCAAGGTGCACCCGGGACACGAACAGCCAGTCGTCCGGCGTCGCGAGCCGGCACAGGGACGTGTCCCGCCCCACCCGCAGCACGGTGCCCGGCTCGCTGGGCGCGTCGGCCATCAGCATCCCGGCCGTGGCGCCCGATTCCGCCGCTGACACCGCGGCCATGGTGAGTTCGAGCACGTGCGCTCCTCCTGAGAGGTCCTGGGGGCCGGGACAGCCGGATCGGCTGCCCGCCGCCAGATGATAAAACGCCCGGCCGTACCGCGTCCGGCACAATGGGGTCATGACCGAGCGGAAGCCACCGGGCGTCGACTTCGAGAGCTGGGTGGACAAGCAGATCCGTGACGCCGACGCGCGCGGGGAGTTCGAACGGCTCGAAGGCGCCGGCCGGCCGCTGCCGCCCGAGGTCGAGAACACCTATGACGAACTCTGGTGGGTCAAGCGGAAGATGGCCCGCGAGGGCATGTCGGTGCTGCCGCCGACGCTGGCCCTGCGCAAGGAGGCCGAGGACGCGCTGGCGGCGGCCCTCGCGGCCCCCTCGGAGCGGATCGTGCGGCAGATCCTCGCGGAGATCAACGCGAAGATCAGCGACATGATGTTCAAGCCGCCGCCCGGCCCCCCGCTGGGCAAGAAGCCGTACGACGTCGAGGACGTCGTACGCCGGTGGCGGGAGCGCCGGGCGGCGTCGGACGGACAGGGTGGGCCGGGTGCACGGGGCGGCTCAGACGCCTAGCAGGCGCTCCGCCAGCTCGCGGTAGTCCCGCAGCGCGAGCCGCAGTTGCTCGGTGTCGGCGGCCGGGGCCGCGTCGCCCTTCTTCGGCTCGCCCGGGACGGGCGCCTTCCAGTTCCGGGCCAGGGTGCGGCGGCGCTCGGTGAGGGCGTCGTTGAGCCGCTCGGTGATCTCGTGCAGGACGAGGTCGGCCTCCTCGACGGCGTCCCGCGGCCGGTCCACGAACCCGGCGACGGCCTGCCGCAACTGCGCGGAGAGACGGTCGCAGGTGTCATGGGCGAGGAGGCGGGAGCCGGGGTGCCCGGACGTCCCGTCCGGGCCGTGGGCGGCGGCGTGGGTGCCGGGGGTGTGGGTGCCGGTGCCGTCGGGGGTGTGGGTGCCGGTGCCGTCCAGGCCCGGCGCGTGGGTGCCGGTGCCGTCCGGGCCGGACGCGTGGGTGCCGGTGCCGTCCGGGCCGGACGCGTGGGTGCCGGTGCCCGACGGGCCGGGGGTGTGGGTGCCGGTGCCGTCCGGGCCGGGTACCGCCGAGGTGCGGTCCGCCGTGCCGGACGTACCGGCAGGGGTGCGGTCGCCGGTCTGCGGGTGGGCTGCGACCAGCGGGCTCTCCGTGCCGCCGGAGCTGCGTGCGGCGTCCGTGCCGGCGGAGCCGGAGCCACGCGGGGCGCCGGTCTCGCCGAAGCCGACGGCGGAGTCCGCGCCCCCGCGGGCGGCGGGGGGCTCCGCCCTGCGGCCGGCCTCCGTCTTGTGGTCGAGGGTGGCCGCCTCGTGGCCGGGGTCCGCGGAGGCGGGGCCGGGCGCCGGGGCGTCCGGGCCGTTCGGGATCCAGGTGTCCTGGGTGGTGCGGCGGGGTGCCTCGGGCATGACGATCAGCTCTCCTTCGCCTGGCGGCGGTGCAGCAGCGACGGGGTGCGGTGACCGTCGCGACGGGTGGCGGGGGCGGCCGTACGCTCACCGGCGGCGCCACGGCGCCCGCCGTCGTGGTGCGTCCGCGACGGCCGGACCAGTTCCTCGAACAGCGCCCGCGCCTCGACCATCGCCTCGCGCATGTCCTCCGTGCCGGCGGCGCCGTCGTGCGCGCCGTCCGGGTGGGCCTGCGCGACGCGGTGGACGCGGCGGTAGCCCTCGACGTGGTGGGCGTGGTGCACGGACAGCGCCGCGACCTGCTCCTCGTACTGCCCGCCGGCGGGGAAGCCCCGCGTGCCGGCGAGTTCGGCGATCAGGCGGTCGGCCTCGGCGACCGCCTCACGCGGCGCGTCGACGAACCGCTCCTGGGCGGCCGTCCAGCGCGCCTCGTAGCGCTCGCGCTCGGCCGGCTCCAGCGGCCGCACCTGGAGGGAGCCGTGGCGCTCCACGCGCTCGGACAGCTCCCGCTCGGCGGCCTTGGCGTCCCCGTCGTGCCGGGCGACGGCACGCTCGTACTCGGGGCCGAAGCGCCGCTTGAGGCTCGCGCCGTGTCGCGGGCCGCGTGCACGCAGGGTCAGGACGGCCGCGATGGCGACAACGACCGCGACAATCACGATCAACGCAATGATCAGGCCAGTGGACATGGATGCCTTCCGGGGGTTCTCGTCCCAACCGGCACTCCTCGCGAGCCGGTTCGTCCCAACGGGTTGCCCGTTGCACCGCGCACAAACTGCACGGCGCAGACGCCCGCCCGCCGCCCGGCACCGCCCGGCCTCCAATTCGCTTGCGCCCAGGGCCGGTAGGAGGCACAGAATGCGGCCATGACCTGGACCGTGGCCCCGGAACCCCACGACTCGCCCGCCGCCGTCGCGCTCTGGCGGGCGTACTACACGGAGGTCAGCGACCGCTGGTACCTGCTGCACGAGGGGCGCCGGACCGACCCGGACGAGCTGGAGCGGGAGATCGCCGCCCGGTCGGGCGCCGACCTCGCGCCGCCGCGCGGGCAGCTGCTGGTGGCGCGGTACGGGGGCGAGCCGGCGGGCAGCGCCGGGATCCGCCTGTCACCGGACGGCACGGCGGCCGAGCTGACCCGGGTGTTCCTGTACGCGGGGATGCGCGGCCGGGGCGGGGCGGCGCTGCTGGTGCGGGCCGCGGAGGAGGCGGCACGGGACCTCGGCGCCCGCCGGATGATCCTGGACACCCGCAGCGACCTCGTCGAGGCGCGCACCCTGTACGCCCGCCTCGGGTACGCCGAGACCGAGCCGCACAACGACGACCCGTACGCGGAGCACTGGTTCGCGAGACAGCTCGTCTGAGGCCGGGGCACCGCCCGTGTCTCAGCGCGACGGAGTGACCGCGCGGGCGCCCTGGGGGCGTTCGCCGCTGGAGCCGCACAGCTGGTCGTTGAGCTCGTGCACGAGCTGCACCAGGTCGGTCGGCCGGTCCGGCCCCCACCAGTCGCCCAGCAGCTCGGCCAGGGACTCCTCACGCGCACGCGCCAGCCGTTCACCGACCTCGCGGCCCTCGTCGGTGAGCACCATGTCGACGCCCCGGCGCACGGCGAGGTGCCGGCTCTCGACCTGCCGGGTGGCCTCCAGGACGACGTCCAGCGGGACGGGGTTGCGCTCGGCGAGCCGGGCCGGTTCCACCGAGCCGTGGCGTCTGATGCGCAGCAGCAGCCAACTGGACGCGGGCAGCAGGTCGTAGCCGGCGCGGTCGGTGATCTTCCGGTAGATCTCCCGGCGTCCCTCGCGGGTGCCGAGCACCGACAGGGCGCGGCACACCTCGTCGTGCGAGGAGCGTTCCACCGGGTTGGGGGCGATCGTCTCGGAGGCGTCGGGCGCGGTGACCGAGGCGCGCAGGGGGTCCTCCTTGAGGAACCAGGCCAGCACGAAGCCCAGCAGCGCCACCGGCACGGCGTACAGGAAGACGTCGGTGATGGCCGTGGAGTAGGCGTCGAGCGCGGCGGGGCGCAGGGGAGGCGGCAGGGCTCCGATGCCGCGCGGGTCGGCCTCCAGCGTCTCGGGCGAGACGCCGGACGGCAGGTCCGCGCCGCGGAAGGCGGCGCTTAGCTGGCCGCCGAGCCGGCCGGAGAAGATCGCGCCGAACACGGCCACGCCGAAGGAGGCTCCGATGGACCGGAAGAAGGTCGCCCCGGAGGTGGCGACGCCGAGGTCCTCGTAGGGGACGGCGTTCTGCACGATCAGCACCAGGACCTGCATGACCAGGCCGAGTCCCAGGCCGAAGACGAAGAAGAAGGCGCTCATCACCGCGGTGGAGCTCTGCGTGTCGAGCTGGTGGAGCAGCAGCAGTCCGACGGAGGTGACGGCGGTGCCCGCGACCGGGAAGACCTTCCAGCGGCCGGTGCGGCTGACGATCTGCCCGGAGCCGGTGGAGGACAGCAGCATGCCGGCCACCATCGGCAGCATGTGCACCCCGGACAGGGTCGGGCTGATCCCGTGCACCACCTGGAGGAAGGTCGGCAGATAGGTCAGCGCGCCGAACATCGCGAAGCCGACGATGAAGCTGATCACGGCGGACAGGGTGAAGGTCCGCACCCGGAACAGCTTGAGCGGCAGCACCGGTTCGGCGGCCCGGCGCTCCACGGCGACGAACGCGGCGATCAGCACGACGCCCAGCACCGCGAGCCCGATGATCTGCGGCGACGTCCAGGGCCAGGTGTTGCCGCCGAGGGACGCGACCAGGACCAGGCTGGTGGCGACGGAGGCGATGAGCAGGGTGCCCAGGTAGTCGATGACGTGCTTGGTGGAACGGCGGGGGATGTGCAGCACGGTGGCGATGACGACGAGGGCGACGATCCCGACGGGCAGGTTGACGTAGAACACCCAGCGCCAGCTCAGGTGTTGGGTGAAGAGCCCGCCGAGCAGCGGCCCGAGCACGCTCGTCGCTCCGAACACCGCACCGAACAGGCCCTGGTACCGCCCCCGTTCACGGGGCGGCACCAGGTCGCCGACGATCGCCATCGACAGCACGATCAGTCCGCCGCCGCCGAGTCCCTGCAGCGCGCGGAAACCGATCAGCTGGGGCATGTCCTGCGCGGCCCCGCACAGGGCGGAGCCGACCAGGAAGATGACGATGGCGGTCTGGAAGAGACGCTTACGGCCGTACTGGTCGCCGAGCTTGCCCCACAGCGGGGTCGCGGCCGTGGACGCCAGCAGATACGCGGTGACCACCCAGGACAGGTGCTCCAGGCCGCCCAGGTCACTGACGATGGTCGGCAGGGCGGTGGAGACGATGGTCTGGTCGAGTGCGGCCAGCAGCAGCCCGAGAAGCAGCGCGCCGATGGACAGCCACACGCTGCGCGACGCCTGGTCCGTGCCGGTCCCGCCCGCGGCCGCCGAACCGTCCGGGCGTTCGGGCTGCGTACGTCCCGTTTCCGACGCCGAACGGTGCGCGTCCCCGGCCATGCGGACCTCCAGAGGTTCTCGTGACCCCTCCATCGTGATCGGTGTGACCGGTTATGGCCTGTCGAGCCCGAGCGGAACTCTGCATTCCGGGGGCGCGCGAACAGGAGTGTGAAGAAGATCTGCATAATCTCTGGAGTTCGCGAGGGGAGGGACGACACGTGGACCAGCCGAACGGGCACCCGTGCCCGGAATGCGGTGCGCCCAGGCACGCCGACCGCACACCGACGTGTGTCTGCACCCGCCGCACGGCCGACGCCCTCCGCGACGCCCGCACGGCCGAGGCGGCCGCGGCGGAGGACTTCGATCCGCTGCGGATACGCCCGTACGTCGACCTCGACGGCAGTAGCCCGGACGGGTTGCCGGAGGCAACGAAGGGTTCGCCCTCGACGTCGGGAACGCCTCGCGCGGCGATGTGGGAGGGTGCGCCGACGGGCACGCCCGCGGGGCCGGGGGCGCGCCCCGACGCGGCAGCCCCTTCCGCGCACGGGACGCCGCCCACGGGAGGCCCGGCGGCCCACGACGGCGCCCCCGCCCCCGGAGAGCGGCGAACGGCGGCGACCCCGGCGGAGCACGAAGGACCGGGCGCAGCCGACGCCACCATGACCTTCCAGGGCATCGCCCCTGACGCCGCGACGCGCGACGCGACCCAGGGCACACCCGCAGCGGGCGACGCGGCGGGGACCGGGACGGCACCCCGCGCGCGGGCCGGGCACACCGGCACGGCGCCGAGCACCGAGAACGCCGGAGGCGCCGAAGGCACCGGGGCGGCACCCCGCGCGCAGGCCCCACACGCGGGCAGCCCCGCCGGCACGGCACTCGGCGCCGGGAACCGCGCATCCACGTCCGGCACGGCGGAAGCCGCAGACACCACAGACACCGGGACGGCACCCCGCGCGCAGGCCGGGCACACCGGCACGGCGCCGAGCACCGAGAACGCCGGAGGCGCCGGGGCGGCACCCCGCGCGCAGGCCGCGTACACCGACGGGGCTCCCGGCGCCGGGACCCGCGCCCCCGCGCCCGGCTCGACGGGAACCGCATCCGCAGGCACGGCGGACACCGGGGCGGTGCGCCCCACACAGACCGCCCGCACCGGCAGCCCCGCCGGAGGGCCGCAGGCCCGGACCGGTGACGCGCCCGACGCCACCATGACGCTCCGTGCCGTCCGTCCCGACGGCGCGGCTCCCGGCGCGCCCGCCGCCGACGACCGCACGTCCGTCCTCCCCACCCCCCTCGCCCCCGGCGCCGCGCAGCCGAACGCCGACGACCTGGGCCTCTTCGACGACGCCACGCGTCCCCTCCGCGCGGTGCCCGCGGGGGCGGCGGCCCCTCACCCCGAGGCCGCCGCGCCCCGGAGCCGCCGCCGGCGCGGAGCGCTCATCGCGGCGACCGGGGCCGTCGTGGCCGTACTGGGCGCCGCGGGCTGGGCGAGCGGACTGTTCTCGTACGAGACGCCGTCGCGGGACACCGCCGCGCCGGACGACGTCAGGGCGAGCGTGCCGGACGTGTCGTCGGAGGCTCCCTCGGCGGAGCCGTCCTCCGCGGCCACGTCCGCCTCCCCCAGTGCGTCCGCGTCCGCGTCGGAGTCCCCGTCCGCGAGTGCGAGCGCGTCGGAGTCGCCGTCGCCGTCGGCGTCCAGCTCCGCGCCGAGCGCGTCCGCGGCCGCCGATCCGTCGGTGACGCCGTCGGCCGGTGGGGCGTCGTCCCCGCCCGCCGTGGCGCCGGAGCCGGAGGAGCCGGTCGACACCGCGCCCGTGCTGCGGCGCGGCGACCGGGGACCGGAGGTCGTCGAGCTCCAGCAGCGCCTGCGCACGGTGTGGCTGTACCAGGGCGACACGGACGGCCGGTACAGCCACCGGGTCGAGGAGGCCGTGCGCCACTACCAGTGGTCGCGGGGCATCCACGAGGAGCTGGGCGTGTACGGCCCGCAGACCCGCTCCCGCCTGGAGTCGGAGACCGGGGGGTCCTGACAGGACGGGGCGTCCGGAGCCGCCACAGCAGCCCTCCGCCTTCACGGGCCGGGGGAGGACGTGCCGGGCCTGTCCGACCGGGCCGAGGACGCGAGGTCCGGCACGCCCTGCCCTGAACGGGCGCGGGGGGCGCCACCAGCGGCGTTGTCGCCACTCGCCCACGCCCCCCGTCAACGCCCCCGGCCCGATCCGCCGGCCAGGCCTACGCGGAGACGTGCAGCAGGATGGCCCCCTCCGGCGTGCGCTCCACCCGTACCTGGGTGAGGTCGCGTACGACGACGTCCGGCTGGTGGAAACCGGCGCGCGGGCCGATGCCGACCACCCGCATTCCCGCCGCGCGCCCCGCGGCGATCCCCGCGCCGGAGTCCTCGAAGACGATGCAGTCGGCCGGGTCGACGCCCAGTTCCGCCGCGCCCTTCAAGAAGCCCTCCGGGTCGGGCTTGCTCGCGCCGACGGACTCTGCGGTGATCCGCACCGCGGGCTGCTCGAGACCGGCGGCGGCCATCCGCGCCGTGGACAGGGCGACGTCCGCGGAGGTGACGAGCGCGTGCGGCAGCCCGTCGAGGGAGGCGAGGAACTCCCGGGCGCCCGGTATCGCGACGACGCCCTCGGTGTCCGCGGTCTCCTCCGCGAGCAGCCGTGCGTTCTCGGCGTAGTTCTGCTCCATGGGCCGGTCCGGCAGCAGCAGGGCCATGGAGGCGTAACCCTGCCGGCCGTGCACCACCTTCATGACCTCGTCGCCGTCCAGCCCGTGGCGGTCGGCCCAGCGGCGCCAGATGCGCTCGACCGAGGAGTCGGAGTTGACAAGGGTGCCGTCCATGTCGAGCAGGAGGGCGCGGGCGGGAAGTACGGCGGTGGTGGTGGCCGTCATCGGCTGCTCCAAGGCGGGGGTGCGGGACCGTGGAGGCGGATCCCGGGCGGGACAGAGCGGCCCCGCCCGCCGGTCAGGGGAAACGGGCGGGGGCCACTTTGTTCAACTACGGTACAAAACAAACCCGGCTTCCCGCCACCGCCTCCACGGGGTGTTCACCGGCGGGACCGCCGCACATCACCCGGCGACCGCCTCCCACAGACTCCAGACGCCCAGGCCCAGCATGAGCAGCGCGGCTATCCGCGTGATCAGCTTCAGCGGCACCCGCTTCATCAGCGCCTTGCCGCCGACGATGCCGAGCCCTGCCACCGCCCACAGCGCCAGCACGGCGCCCAGGCCCACGGAGATCGGGTCGTCGTAGCGGGCGGCGAGGTTGGCCGTCATGATCTGCGTCAGGTCGCCGAACTCGGCGACCAGGATCAGCATGAACCCGGCCCCGGCGACCTTCCAGAAGGACTGGTCCGCGGGCTTGCGGACCTCCTCCTCGTCGTCGTCCTTCTTGAACAGCAGTATCGCCGCGCCGCCGAGGAAGAGCACACCCGTGATCGCGTGCACGAGCTGCTGCGGCAGCAGGGTCAGCACACTGCCCGCCGCCACGGCCAGCGCGACGTGCACCGCGAAGGCGGCGGCGACACCGGCGAAGACGTACGAGGCGCGGTAGCGGGTGCCGAGGACGAGACCGGCGAGCGCGGTCTTGTCGGGCAGTTCGGCCAGGAAGACGACGCCGAAGACGACGGCCGTCACGGTCAGGCTGATCAAGGTTCCTCAATCGGTCGGGGGCTGCCCCGCCGAGAGTGACGAACTTGCGCGCAAGACACCTCGGCACGGCAGCACACGCGGTGCCCGTGCCGTACGGCACGAGGTGTGCACTGCTTGCCGAAGGTCTCGCCGGCCGACCCTCGCGGGCCTGCCTCCGGGCGCCGGCTCAGGCTGGCTGAGCAGTATGTCGACGGTCCGGCAAAGGGCTACTCCCCTTCTGCGCCGTCCATGGTACGTGAGGTCCCCGCGGACGCCGAAAGCCGTCCCCCATGACGGGCTCCGCACCGCCGTGCGCGGAAACTTCACACCCGAACCATAGACGTGTCATGTGCGCGTCACTAACTTCTTACCGGACCCTCGCCTCCCGGCAACACGGCGCCGCGAGCATCCCCCTGCACGCACGCCAACGCCCGCACCCCACAAGGGAGTTCGCATGTCGAAGTTCTACGCGCGTCGACGGCTCAGCATAGCCGCGGCACTCACCGGACTCATAGCCTCCGCCGGGCTCTTCAACGCCCCGGCCGCCTCCGCCGCCCTCCCCACCCCGGTGAGCGCCGCCACAGCGCGCAGCTACCTCGCCACCCTCCCCGTGCGCACCGAGAGCCGCACCGGCTACAACCGCGACAAGTTCCCGCACTGGATCACCATCAGCGGCAACTGCAACACCCGCGAGACGATCCTCAAGCGCGACGGCTCGAACGTCGTCACCGACTCCGCCTGCGCCGCCACCAGCGGCAGCTGGTACTCCCCGTACGACGGCGCCACCTGGTCCGCGGCCTCCGACGTGGACATCGACCACGTGGTGCCGCTCGCCGAGGCCTGGGACTCCGGTGCGGGCTCGTGGACCACGTCCCAGCGCCAGGCATTCGCCAACGACCTGACGCGCCCGCAGCTCATCGCCGTCACCGACAACGTCAACCAGTCCAAGGGCGACCAGGACCCCGCCACCTGGATGCCGTCCCGCACTGCCTACCGCTGCACCTACGTCCGCGCGTGGGTCCAGGTGAAGTACCACTACGACCTGGCGGTCGACTCGGCCGAGAAATCCGCGCTGCAGGGGTACCTCAACAACTGCTGACGCAGCACGGCCCGGACCGCCGGGTGCGCCGGTCTCCCCGACGGCCTCCGTCGCTGCGTACCGTACGGGGCGACGGAGGAAGGGGTCACCATGGCCGGACTGCGGCTCGGACCACTGCTGAGGTACGTCGACGGGTCGTCCGCGACCGTGTGGGCGGAGACGGACGGCCCGGGCACCGTGGAGGTGCGCTGCCCGGACGGCACCGGCGGGAGCTCCGGCACCTTCCAGGTGTGCGGCCACCACTACGCGCTGGTCCGGGTCACCGGCCTCACCCCGGGCACGGCCACCCCGTACGAGGTCCATGTGGACGGCGAACGCGTGTGGCCGCTCGCCCGGGAGCCGTTCCCGTCGTTCCCGCCGTCGGTGATCCGCACCCCGGCCGGCGACGACCGTGCGCGCATCTCGTTCGGCTCCTGCCGCTGGGCCTCCCCGCCCACCGGGGAGGCCGACCCGGTGGGGCCGGACGCGCTGGACGCCCTCGCCAAGCGCATCGCCGCCGACCCCGAGGGCGAGCGGCCCGACGTCCTGCTGCTCCTCGGCGACCAGGTGTACGCGGACGAGACCTCCGACGCCACGAAGGAGTGGCTGGCCGCGCGCCGCGACCTGAGCGAGCCGCCGGGCAGCCAGGTGGCGGACTACGAGGAGTACACCCACCTCTATTACGAGTCCTGGCTCGACCCGCAGGTGCGCTGGCTGCTGTCCACCGTCCCCACCTGCATGATCTTCGACGACCACGACGTCATCGACGACTGGAACACCTCCGCCTCCTGGGTCGAGGACATGCGCGCCACGTCGTGGTGGCGGGACCGTGTGCTCAGCGGGCTGATGTCGTACTGGGTGTACCAGCACCTGGGCAACCTCTCCCCCGCCGACGTCGAGGCCGACCCCGTCTACGCGGCCGTACGCGAGACCCCCGACGGCACCGACGCGCTCCGGGACTTCGCCGCCCGGGCGGAGGCCGACGCCACGGCCGTGCGCTGGAGCTACCGGCGCGACTTCGGACGGGTGCGGCTGGTCATGGTGGACAGCCGCGCGGCCCGGGTGCTGGAGGAGGGGCGGCGCTCGATGCTCGACCGGGAGGAGGCCGACTGGCTGCGCGCCCAGGCGTCCGACGACCGCGGGTCCTACGACCATCTGCTCGTCGGCACCTCTCTGCCCTGGCTGCTCCCCCACCTCGTCCACGACGTCGAGGTGTGGAGCTCCGTGCTGTGCCGGGGTGACAAGGGCCCCCGCTGGGCGCGGCTCGGGGAGAAGCTGCGGCGGGCGGCAGACCTGGAGCACTGGTCGGCGTTCCCCGACTCGTTCGCCGAGCTGGCGGAGGTGCTCGCCGACGCGGGCAGCGGCCCGGACGCGCCCGCCACGGTGTGCGTGCTGTCCGGGGACGTCCATCACGCCTATGTCGCCGAGCCGAGCTGGCCGGGGCGGGCGGAACCCGACGCGCGGGTGGTGCAGCTGACCTGCTCCCCGGTGCACAACTCCATCCCCGCCTCGATGCGGGTGGGCTTCCGGTTCGGCTGGAGCGCCGCCGCGCGAGGGCTCGGACGGGTGTTCAAGCGGCACGGCGGTCTGGGGGAGCCCCCGGTCCACTGGCGCAGGACGGGCGGACCGTGGTTCGGCAACCAGCTCATGACGCTTGCCACGCGGGGGCGTTCGTCGGTGCTGCGGCTGGAGCACGCGCAGGAGGAGCGGGGCGGGGTGCGGCTGCGGCGCGTGATGGAGCGGCACTTGAGTGCGTGACGGGGCGGCGCTCGAGCGCGGGACGGGGCGGCACTGAGCTCGTGACGGAGCGGCGCTCGAGCGGAGGACGGGGCGGCACTGAGCTCGTGACGGAGCGGCGCTCGAGCGGAGGACGGGGCGGCACTCGCGCCGTCGGGGAGTGCGGGCGGTGACCTGTGAGTCCGCTGTGCGACGAGGGGCGGTTCCGGTCATCCGGGTGATCAAGGGAGCACCCCGGGGCGGGCGGTGACGTGCGGTTCCCGCCTGTGGGAGGGGGTCAAAAGGGGGCGAAGCCATGGCCAAATGTTGAACTTGCAAGCAAGATTTAGGCGCACCTAACGTGGATCTCCGACTCGGTTCCGTCCCCCTGGACCGGCCTCATCCGGGGGCCGGCCCGACCGAAGGAGACTCCCCCATGAACGGACGCCTCACCAGCGCCCAGCCCTACGTCCTGGGCCTGTTCCGCATGGTCGTCGGCCTGCTCTTCGCCTGTCACGGCGCCGTGTCCCTGCTCGGCCTGTTCGGCGGCACGGACGGCAACGGCGGCACCGTCGAGGCCGGCGCCTGGCCCGGCTGGTACGCCGCGGTCATCGAGCTCGTCGGCGGCACTCTGGTCCTGCTCGGGCTCGCCACCCGGGCCGCCGCCTTCATATCGTCCGGCGCGATGGCCTACGCCTACTTCAAGGTGCACCAGCCCGAGGCCCTGTGGCCCATCGAGAACCACGGCGAGAGCGCGGCCATGTACTGCTGGGCCATGTTCCTGCTGATCTTCACCGGCTCCGGCGCCTTCGGCCTGGACCGCCTGTTCGCCAGGCGCGCCTCGGCGCGCGAGGGCCGGCCGGCGGAACAGACCCCCGTGGCCGCCTGACCGCACGGTCCCGCTTCACCCACCCGCACGACCGCCGACGCCTCCCCACGGCACCCGCCTCCCCGACGGACCACCGAGTCGCACCGGGCGTCCCCCGCGCACACGCGGGGGGCGCCTTGGCGTACGCGGGGGTACTACCGGCGTACGGGGGCTGCCGGGCACACGAACCCCCCGTGACCTTTCTGTCACTTACCGGGCGTACGCTGTATGGCTGTCATCGGCCTCTCCTGCCACTCCTGCCGCCTCCACCGCGACAGCGCGGCAGACACGGGCCCACGGGGGCGTACGGGGAGTGCGAGTGGAGAGTGTCGGGTCGCTGGTCGGCAGCCCGTGGATCTACGCGGTGGTGGCCCTGTCGGTCCTGCTCGACGTGTTCCTCCCGGTGCTGCCCAGCGGGGTGCTCGTGATCACCGCGGCGACCGCGGCCGCCGCGAGCACGGCCGCATACGTGCCCGACATCCTGGTGCTGACGCTCTGCGCCGCGACCGCCTCCGTCCTCGGCGACCTGGTCGCCTACCGCCTCGCCTGGCGCGGCGGCGCCCGTCTGGACCGGGCCCTCGCCCGCTCCCGTCGGCTGCGGGGCGCGCAGGAACGTCTCGGCGCAGCGCTGGCCCGGGGCGGCGGCGGCCTCGTCGTGCTCGCCCGGTTCGCGCCGGCCGGCCGCTCGGTGGTCTCCCTCGGCGCCGGCGCCGCCCGCCACCGCGCCCGCGACTTCCTTCCCTGGTCCGCCCTCGCAGGCCTCACCTGGGCCGGCTACAGCGTCGCCCTCGGCTACTTCGGCGGCCAGTGGCTCGGCGCGACATGGCTGGCGGCGGCGGTCTCGGTCGGCGCGCTGTTCGCGGCGGGCGCGGGGGCGGGGTACCTGATGCGGAAGCCGCAGCCGAGGGAGGCGGGCTAGACCCCGGGCGCATCACGCCTGTCCGGCGGCCGGACGACGACGGCTCGGCTGCCGGGAGCGCCGCTCCCTGCGGCGCGGCGGGCCGACAGCCGACAGCCGACAGCCGACAGCCGACAGCCGACAGCCGACAGCCGACAGCCGACAGCCAGGGTGCAACGCTCCCGGCGCCCAGGCAACCGCCTTCGACAGCAGGGAGCGTCGCCCGGTTCACGGCGCGGTGCACTGACAGCCCGACCGTCCACTCGACGGCCGAAGAGTCGGCGCCCGCCGTCGTTCAGCCGGCCTGTTGGCGGGCCGGGGCGCCCCTGACCTCCAGGTTCTCCAGCAGCTCCGCCGTGGCCGCGGCGATCGCCTCGACCGCATGGTCGAACACCTCGCGGTTGTGGGCGGCCGGCGCCCGGAAGCCGGACACCTTCCTTACGTACTGAAGGGCGGCGGCCCGGATGTCCTCCTCCGTGGCCTCCTCGGGGAGCGCGGGCGGACGCAGGGTCTTGATACTCCGGCACATGACCCCAGTCTCGCGCCTCCCGCCAGCCGGGTCCACGATGGAGTGAATACCGCTCCGGAGACCCCGGAACACCTCGCCACCCAAAATCGAACAGGCGTATCATTGTGCCGTGGCTGCGACCTATGACTTTCCGAGTGACCTCCTTGCCGGTCAGGAGGAACTGCATCAGGTCCGGGCCGAGCTGTCGGCCCTGCTGAAGCGGCTCCCCTGGTCGGTCGAACCCCTCGACGGGTTCAGCGACGACAACGGCTGGCGCAAGGTCGAGCGCCCCGCCTCGCCCGGCTGGACCGAGGACGAGCAGGCCGAGGTCGAGAAGCTCCGGCGCCGCGAGCACGAACTCGCGGTGTTCGTCAGCACCCACCGCTACTGGGCCGAACTCACCGGCTCCGACGGCGTGCACGCCCGCTCCGTCCTGAAGCACGCCCACGAGCACGCGGAGAAGTCGCCGTAGCTCCCAGGACGACCAGTGAATTGCAGGGAAAGCGTCCCGGCAGCAGCATGGAAGTGGACCGGAACGGCCCTCGTTCCAGCGGCCTTGCGTCACATGAGGAGACCACGAGGGGCAGAGGTGGGCAGCCGAGACGTCCTGAGCAGGGGATTCGCACTCGTGGCCGGGTTCGCGCTGCTGCTCGTCGGCCTCGCGCTGCTGGTCCTGCCGGGGCCCGGACTGCTGCTCATCCTCGCCGGGCTGCTCGTCCTCGCCGACCGGTTCCCCGCCGTGGCCCGCTTCGTCGACCCCGTGCGCCGGCGCGCGATGAGCGCGGCCAGGGAGAGTGTCTCCTCCGCCGTCCGGATCGCCGGTTCGTGCCTCGTGGCGGCGGCCTTGCTCGTGGCGGGTCTGTTCTGGGGCGTCATGCCCGAACTCCCCTTCGGCGGCTGGCCGACGGGCGCGGGGCTCATCCTGTCGGGCATCATCCTCGTCGCCCTGCTGATGTACAGCTACCGCACGACGCGCACCGGTACCCGCGATACCGGCTGACCGGGTCACCGGGTCACCGGCCGTGGCTGCCCGCACGGTCTCCTACGGGTCTCCTGAACGACCGGTCTCCTGAACGACCGGAAAGAGGCCCCTCACCGCACGGGTGAGGGGCCTCTGATCTGTGTGGGCGCGGACGGTTTCGAACCGCCGACATCCTGCTTGTAAGGCAGGCGCTCTACCCCTGAGCTACGCACCCCTGACCCGCGCACGCCGCCCGGGTCAAGTGGACAGACTACATGGCCGGGGTCACGGTCCCGCAAACCCCAGACGCCCCGGCACGGGGGATATCCCCACCCCTGATCCGCCGGTCGGCCGGATCCCTTCCGGGCCCCCGTCTCCGTACGGTCGAAGACGTCCGACGCCGCCGCACCGCGCGGCCGTCCGCCCGCCCCGTCCGTCCGTCCGTCCGTCCGTCCGTCCGTCCGCAAGCAGTATCTCCAGGGGGAGCCCGTCATGACCGCCACCGCCCGCGCCGCCTCACCCGCCCGCACGTCCCGTCCCGTACGGGCTCGCGCCCTCGCGCTCGCCGGCGCCGCCGTGGTGCTCGGTGCCGCCCTGAGCGCGTGCGGAGCGTCGGCGGCCGACGACGACAAGCCCGAGCACCGCGCCTTCGACCTGCCCGGCGCGAGCCTCACCGTCGACTCCGACGACTCCGCCCTGGAGATCGTCGCCTCGGACGAGCAGCCGGACGGCGAGATCGCGGTCACCCGCTGGTTCCAGGGGACCGTCGCCATCGGCTCCGACCCGAAGGTCACCTGGTCCATGGACGGCGACCGGCTCGTGCTGCGCGAGGAGTGCTCCGGCATCGTCGCCGACTGCTCCTCCAAGCACCGCATCGTGGTGCCGCGCGGTGTCGCCGTCACCGTCGAGAGCCACGACGGCAGCGTCCGCGCCGACGGCTTCCGCGACGCGCTGGCCGTCCGCACCAAGGACGGCTCGGTCCGCATCACGGACACCAGCGGGCCTCTGGAGCTGCGCAGCGGCGACGGATCGGTGCGCGCCGAGGTCTCCTCCCCCACCGTGCGCGCCCAGAGCGGCGACGGCTCCCTGCACCTCGTCCTCACCGCCGCGCCGGACCGGGTGGAGTCCCGCAGCGGCGACGGTTCGACGACCATCGAGCTGCCGCGCGGCAGCTACCGGGTGGACTCCTCCACCGGCGACGGCGCCGAGCACGTCACCGTCCCGCGCGACGACTCCAGCCCCCATGAGGTGACCGCACGCACCGGCGACGGCAAACTCACCGTCCGCACCGCGAACTGACGGGCCCGTGTGTTCGTCCTGTACCGGTGGGAGAATGACAACGGGCAGGGCGAACGACAGTACGGGAGAGGGATGTGACGGCGACACCAGCACAGCCGTACTCGCCGTCGGAGCCGCGCGTGCCTCGCGCGCGCCGCACCCTGTTTCCCCCACCGGCGGGCCGGCACGCCCGCCGCGTCCCCGCACCCCTGCGTGACGCGCTCGCCCTGGCGGCCCTGCCGCTGGTCGCGGCACTGGTGCTGCCCGCCGCGTTCGCCGGGGGCGGCACCCGGCGCTGGTTCGGCGGGCGTGCGGAGAACCAGCGCGCCGAGGCGCAGGCCGCCAAGGACGCCGCGGCCGCCGCCTTCTACGAGCTCGACACCGCCCAGCGCGACCTGCGGATCTCCATCGAGACGATCACCGCCGTCGACGACTCCCCCGCGGCCCGCCGCGCCGTCGACGACTTCGCCGAGCTGGGCCGGCGCATCGACGAGGCCAGCCACCGCTACATCAGCGCCGTCGACGCCCATGACCTCGACCGCGACGACCTGGACGCCTCGACGGCCTCCCGGGCCCGCGTCGACCTGACCGCCGCCAAGGACGAACTGAGTCGGGTCAAGCGGGACCTCGACCGGTTCGCCGACGGTCTCGGCCCGCTGCTCGGCAAGGCCGAGACTCAGCTGGCCCGGCTCGCGCCCGCCGTCGAACGCGCCCGGCAGGCGCTGCTCGCCGCCTCCCAAGCCCTGGACTCCGCCCGCGGCTCCGGGCTGAAGGCCGACGACCTCGCCGCCCGCCTGGCCGCCCTGTCCCCCGAGCTGACCAAGCTCAACCAGGGCGCCGGACAGCACGGCGTGCCCGCCACCCTGGACCGGGCTGCCCGCGTCACCCGCGAGGCCGAGGCGATTCGCGTCGAGGCCGAGCGGCTGCCGGAACGGGCCGCCGAGATCGACCGCCGGCTGGTCTCCCTGCGTACCCGCGCCCAGGCCCTCACCACCCGCTCCGAGCAGGTCGAACCCATTCTGAGCGAACTGCGCCGACGCTTCACCGTCGCCTGCTGGCAGGACCTCCAGGGCGTGCCCGAGCTTGCCGAGCGCAACGTCCGACAGGCGGAGTCCCGCCTCGCCGAGGCCCGCACCGCCCGCGACGATCAGCGCTGGGCCGACGCCACCTCCCTGCTCTCCACCGCGCGCGCCCTGCTGAACACCACCGACGAGGCCGTGTCCGCCGCCGGCGACCGCCTTCGCAGGCTGAACGCCGTGCAGAAGGACCCCGAGCAGGAGATCGAACGCACCCGGTTCGCCATCAGGGACGCCCAGCGGCTCGCCATGGCCGGCCGCAACACCCCCGACCCGCGCCACGCACGCCCCCTCGACGATGCCGTGGCCCGGCTGGAGCGGGCGATCGCCGGGCTTGAGGGCCGCCACCCCGACTACTGGCACTTCCTCACCGAGACCGAGGCGGTCCGGGAGACCGCGAGCCGCGTGGTGTCCCAGATCCGTGAGGAGCGCGGCGCCGGCGCCAACTGACCGACCCCCTCCCGGCGGTCCGGTTAACCTGTGCCCATGCCTCGCTACGAATTCCGCTGCCGCACCTGCGGCGACACGTTCGAACTGAGCCGTCCGATGGCGGAGTCCTCCGCCCCCGCGGCCTGCCCGGCGGGTCACGACGACACGGTCAAGCTCCTCTCCACGGTCGCGGTCGGCGGCACCGCCTCCGCGGCGGCACCGGCGCCCCGCCCGGCCGGCGGTGGCGGCTGCTGTGGCGGGGGCTGCTGCGGCTGACACCACGTCGCCCAGCCCGGCGGGTCAACTGCCCAGGTAGCGGAGCACCGCCAGCACTCTGCGCGAGTAGCCCTCCCCTCCGCCCGCCAGCTCCAGCTTGTCGAAGATCGCATTGGTGTGCTTCTCCACCGCGCTCTGCGAGATGTGCAGCCGCCGGGCGATGGCCGCATTGGTGTGCCCTTGCGCCATCTCCGCCAGCACCGACCGCTCCCGCGGGCTGAGCCGGGCCAGCGGGTCGACGTGGGTGGTGCGGCCGAGCAGCTGCCGGACGACCTCCGGGTCGAAGGCGGCCCGCCCGGCGGCCACCCGCTCCAGCGCGTCCAGGAACTCGTCGACCTGGACGACCCGGTCCTTCAGCAGATAGCCCACCCCTTCCGACTCACCTGTCAGCAGCTCTGTCGCATACCGCTTCTCCACGTACTGCGAGAGCACCAGCACCCCCACCTCGGGCCGGCTCCGGCGGATCTCCAGGGCCGCGCGCAGACCCTCGTCCGTGTGCGTGGGCGGCATCCGGACGTCGGCGACCACCACGTCCGGCGGGGTCGCGGCGACCGCCTGCAGCAGCCGGTCCGCGTCGCCGACGGCGGCGAGCACCTCGTGGCCCTCCTCCGCCAGCAGCCGCACCAGCCCCTCCCGCAGCAGGATGGAGTCCTCGGCCAGGATCACCCGCACGGCAGCTCCGCGGTCACCAGTGTCGGCCCGCCCGGCGGACTGCGCACCTCCAGCCTCCCGTCGAGCGCGGCCACCCGTCTGGCCAGTCCGAACAGGCCGCTGCCCGACGCGTTCGCCCCGCCCCGGCCGTCGTCCTCCACACTCACCCGCAACGCCCCCTCCTTCGATCCGATCGCGACGACTATCCGGCTCGGCGCCGCATGCTTCACAGCGTTGGTCACGGCTTCGCAGACGACGAAGTAGACGACCGTCGCCACCGGCCGCTCCGGTTCCCCGCTCAGTCCGTACTCCACCCGCACCGGGACGGACGCCCGCTCGGCGACCGTCTCCAGCGCCGCCCGCAGCCCGGCCTCGTCCAGGGTGGTGGGGTAGATCCGCCAGGCCACTTCTCTCAGGTCGTCCAGGGCCTGCCGGCTCTCCTCGTGCGCCTGGCGCAGCAGCCGGTCCGAGCGCTCGGGGTCCTGGCTGCGCAGGGCCCGGCCGAGCAGCATGCCGAGCGCGACCAGACGCTGCTGCACCCCGTCGTGCAGGTCCCGCTCGATGCGGCGCCGCTCGTCGTTCACCGCGTCGACCACGGCCGCGCGGCTGGCGGACAGCTCGGCGATGCGCCGCTCCAGCTCCTCCTGGTGGCGAGGACCGAGCATGCGGCGGGCCAGCTTTCCCTCCAGCTCGGCGACCGCGAGTATCCCCTGCACGGTGAGGAAGAGCAGGAAAAGCCCGGCGAGGGACGTGTAGACGACCGCGCCCGTGTTCCGCACGTCGTCCACCAGCAGCCACAGGTACATCCAGGACGTGCCGTAGCCGAGGCCGACCGCCGCCGAGAGCATCACCACCGCGCCGAGCAGTCCGAGGGCCCACCGGCAGGCCAGATATTGCAGGGCCTGCGTGTCCTCGTACACGGGAGAGGTGTGGACCCGGAGCCAGACCCGCAGCCGGGCCCGCTCCAGCTCCGTCACTCTCCGCGCGCATGCGAGGACCGGGCGGAGGACGGCCCGGCGGGGCCGCGGCCAGGCCACGACGAGCAGGAGCAGCAAGCCGGCCAGGACAGTCCCGAGCAGCTCGACGACGGCCGCGGCGGCCCCCCACATGAGACCGACCGCGCACCGCACCACGCGCCGCGCCATGACTCGCATGATCGCGAGACTAGCCGGGCCGGTCGGGGGCACACACTGCGGAAAACCGCAATTCCCCCTGCAGGAAACCACACGAGTCCGTACGGGGAACCGCAGTCGATCGTGCGGCTTTCCTCAGCGACCCTTCAGCTCCGATTTCCTAGCGTGGACGACATGACAGCCATCGCAGCGCAGACGATCACGGCGGCCGCGGGTGCGGACGCCGGACCGCAGTGGGTCGACGACCTGATGGACGCCCTAGGTGCGCCCGGGGCCGGCATCGCCATCGCGCTCGAGAACCTCTTCCCGCCCATACCGAGCGAGGTGATCCTGCCGCTGGCGGGGTTCGCCGCGAGCAACGGGCGGATGGGCCTGATCGCCGTGCTGCTGTGGACCACCGTCGGTTCGGTGGTCGGCGCGCTCGCTCTGTACGGGGTGGGGGCGCTGCTCGGCCGGGAGCGGACTCTGGCGCTGGCGGGACGGCTGCCGCTGGTGAAGGTCTCGGACGTGGAGAAGACGGAGGCGTGGTTCCTGCGGCACGGGTCGAAGGCGGTGTTCTTCGGCCGGATGATCCCGGTGTTCCGCAGTCTCGTGTCGGTACCGGCCGGGGTGGAGCGGATGCCACTGCCGTTGTTCCTCGGCTTGACGACGCTGGGCAGCGCGATATGGAACACGGCGTTCGTGCTCGCGGGTTACGCGCTCGGGGACAACTGGGCGGAGGTCACCTCCGTCGTCTCGGCCTACTCCAAGGTCGTGTTGGCGGCGGCTGCCCTGGCCCTCGTCACCTTCGTGATCCTGCGCCTCCGTCGCGCCCGCAACGCAAAGAGCGATGGCCCCGCCGGCTCCGAGGACACTCCTCCCCACTCCTCTTCCACGGACACCCTCACCCTGCGCCGCCCCGACTGACGCGGCAGCCCTCGGCCCCCTCCTTCGCACCGGGGCAGCCGAAGCGAGCGACGCCACCGCACCGACCCGGCAGTCCTGCCCCACCGGCCGCCCTGTACCACCGGCCGCCCCGGCCCTGCCGTCGTGCGAGCCGGGGCTGAGGGTTCCTCACCGGGTGTCCGGGCCGGCTCCTCGCAGGAAGAGATCGACGACGTCCTGGGCCAGACGGTCGGCGGCAGCCGGGGTGCGGTCGTCCTGTGGGAAGTCCACGGTGCCGGCCAGCTCCAGGAAGGCCGTGGCGAGGAACGCAGGATCAGCCTCGCGCAGTTCACCGGTGGCCACTGCCCGGGCCATGAGGTCGGTGACCGGCTGGATGAGCCCGCGCACGTAGGCGTCGGAGACCTCGGCGCGCTGGTCGTCTTCGAGGTGGCGGATCGCGTAGTAGATCTGGTTGCTGAGCGCGGAGTTGTAGGTCCCCTGGGCATACGAGGCGGCGAGGGCGAGGAGCTTGTCGCGCAGGGTCCCGGGGGTCGCGAGTGCGGTCTGGAGGAGAGCTGAGGCTTCCTTGGTGTAGTGGTCGGCCACCTCCATGAACAGTGCGGGCTTTCCGCCGGGGAAGTGGTGGTAGAGGCTGGCCTTCTTCACGTCGACGGCCTTGGCGATGTCGTCGAGGGAGACGCCGAGGTAGCCGTAGTCGGTGAGACGAAGGGCGAATTCGTCGCGGGCGCGAGCCCGGGTGTCGGTCTGGCGGGGCATGGTGGTCAGACTCCTGTACGGGTGCGGCGGGTGAGGGTGAGGTGGGCTACGGCGGCGCCCACCAGCAGGACGACGAGAGCGACGAGGCCGCCCGACAGCAGATTCTGCTCGGCCCAGGGTGTGGTGAGCAGGCTGCGCATGGCTTCCAGCAGCGGGGTGAGCGGGTTGATGTCCGCCGCGTGGACCATCCAGCCGCCGAGCTGGTCACGTGGGACGAAGGTGGCGGTGAAGAAGGAGAGCGGGAAGAAGATCGGGGTCACGGAGCCGACCGCCGAGCTGTTGCCGGTGTGGAGACCGACCGCGGCGGCCAGCAGCAGGAATCCCGTCCCCAGCAGCACGGTGGCGCCGATGAGCGCCAGGAGGGCGGGGGCCCCGGAGACCGGATCCAGGCCGAGCAGCAGGCCGAGTCCGGTGAGGGCGGCGGCCTGCGCGGTCAGGACGGCGACGACTGCCATGACGGGGGCGGTGATGAGGGTCCAGCGACCGACCGGGGTCAGCCAGAGCCGTGCGTGGTAGCCCGAGGCGATGTCGCTCACCAGCAGCTGCCCTGCGGTGGCGCCGCCCGTGAAGGCGGTGGTGAGAAGACACAGCGGCAGGACCACGTCGATGTAGCGGCCACCGGGCGCGGTCGCGGCTGTGACCGAGGACAGCTGGCCCTCGTAGATCACCATGAAGAACGCGCTCGTGAGCAGCGGCGAGAGCAGCAGGGAGGGCGTACGGAGGCAGGACTTGAGCGAGCGGGTGGTCAGTGGCCCCAGAGCCGCCCACGGTTTCGGTGCGGCCGTCGGGGTCGCGGGGCCGGCGACAGCGGTGGTGGTGTCGGTGGTCATGCGGCGGTGGCGCCTTCCGGGGTGAGGGCCAGGCGGAGGAAGACGTCTTCCAGGCTGGGTTCGTCGACGGTCAGGGATTGGGCGTGCAGGCCGGCGGAGGCCAGGGTGAGAGCGTCTCGCCGTCGGCTCCGGGGCGGGTGAGCCGGACGCTCACCGCGTGGGGGGCGTCTTCGGGTGTGTGGAGCTGCTCGCCTCGGGCCGCGAGCAGTTCCTGGGCCCGGTCGGCGGCGGTGGCATCGCGGAAGCGCAGGGTCAGGACGCGGTCGCCGGCCTCGCTCTTGAGGACCCGTGGGGAGGCGGAGGCGATGAGGCGGCCCTCGCGGAGGATGCCGACGCGGTCGCAGAGCTGGTCGGCCTCTTCCAGGTACTGGGTGGTCAGCAGGACGGTGACCCCGTGATCGGCGGACAGTGCGCGGATCTGGTCCCACAGCTCCCGGCGGCCGGCCGGATCGAGACCTGTGGTGGGTTCGTCGAGGAAGAGGACGTCCGGGCGCTGGACCAGGGCGACGGCGAGGTCGACGCGGCGGCGCTGGCCCCCGCTGAGCTTGCCGACCGGGGTGTCCGCGAAGTCCCGCGCGTCGAAAGCGGTGAGGAGTTCGGCGCAGCGTGCGCGTGCCTGCCGGGCGGTGAGCGACTGGAGCCGTCCTTGCAGACGCAGCAGTTCGCGGGCGGACATCAGAGGGTCGAGGGCAGTGCCCTGAAGAACGACTCCGGTGCGGCGGCGGACCGTTCCCGGATCACGGGAGACGTCGGCTCCGGCGACCTGGGCGGTGCCCCGGGAGGGCCGGAGCATGGTGGTGAGCATCCGGACGGTGGTGGTCTTGCCCGAGCCGTTCGGGCCGAGCAGGCCGTAGACCTCTCCGGGGTTCACTTCCAGATCCAGCCCGTGCACTGCCGGGCGGTCGGCGAAGTCCCGGCCGAGCCCGACGGTGCGGATGGAAGGGGTGGCGGCGGCACTCATGCGCAAAACCTACCTACCAATAGGTAGGTTCCGCAACGGCACCTCTCGCCTTGAGGCGGTCATCGGACGGCGCCCGTCGCCGGAGTGCCGCGGGCGGCCCAGAGCCGAGCGGAGTTGACCGGCGCCCGCGTCCGCCCGGCCGGGTGCTCTCCGGGTCGGCCATGCGCGTCAGGTCTCGGGCTCGGCGATCCGCCTGCGTCCGGCCGACGCCGGGCTCAGGCAGTGACCCTCACTCAGGTGGCGGCCCTCACGGCCGGACATGCGGCGCAGGTCGCGAGGGCCGGCCTCTTCAATGATCAGGGAACCCACCGCTGTTCTCCGGAACCGCGGGACCCCGCGCGACGAGGGCACATGCCCGGGCGACGGGACGCCGGACCTTCCACCCGGCGGTGCGCCGGCTCGCCGCCACGCGGGGCCCGCGCCGGCGTCAGGCGGGCGGGGTCAACGAGAGCGGACGGTGCGGAGGAACTCGCGGAGGATGCGTTCGCCGGCCAGGACTCCCCGCTCGGGCAGGGCCCGGACGCCGGGGGCCGTCCAGGAATCCTCGGCCAGTTCGCCGTGGCCCGGGCGCCAGCCCAGATCGGCGGCGAGGAGCAGGTCCGCGTCGAGGAGGGAGTCGCCCGCGGCGAGGGTCAGGTCGGCGCCGGCGCGCCGGGCGACCTCCCGCATGGCCGCGCTCTTGGTGAGCGGCTTGGGGACGGCGTAGATCTTGCGGCCCTGGAGGGAGACCGTCCAGCCGCGGTTCTCCGCCCACTCCCCGAGTTCCTTCACCCACTCCTCGCGCAGCAGCTCGCGCTCCACGACGAGGTAGGCGAAGAGATCCTCGGCGGTCCGGTGCTTGCGCACCCACACGGGGTCGGCGGTGCGCAGCAGGTGGTCCTGGACCTCGGCCAGCGGGGCGCACTCGTCGGCCAGCCGGGCCTGGACACGCGCGTGCCAGTCCCGGTCGGAGACGCCGTCGACGAGCAGATGGCCGCCGTTGGCGCAGATCGCGTAGGTGGGAGGAGGACCGGGGAGGTTGATGCGCTGGTACTGCTTGCGGGTCCGGGTGGTGGTGGGGACGAACAGGGCCTCGTCGCCCAGCTCGGTCAGGAGCTGGGCCGCGGTCTCCGTCAGGTAGGACAGGGGCCGGCTCTCGTGGACCTCCACGCACAGCAGCCTGGGCGCCCGAGCGTCGGGCATGGTCAGGGCGAGTGCGGCGGCCGAGTAGATGAGGGTGCGGTCGAGGTCGCTGGCGACGATGACGGACATCAGCGGGTCACCGCCGTGCCGTCGGCGCCGGTGGCGCCCCGGGTGTAGCGGGGGTGGATCAGGCCGACGCAGGTGTAGGGCAGGTCGGAGACCTCCTCCACGGGGACCCCCCGCTGCTCGGCGAGGAGCCGGACGTGGTCGAGGTCGCTGCCGGCCCCGGCGCGGGCCAGCACCTTCCAGGGCACCCGGCGCAGCAGCACGCGGGTGGTCTCGCCGACGCCGGGCTTGACGAGGTTCACGTCGTGGATGCCGTACTCCTCGCTGATGCGCTCCACGGCGGCCCAGCCCTCCCAGGTGGGCGTGCGGTCGGCGGCGAGCAGGTCCTTGGCCTCGGCGCAGGCGGCCTCGGTGACCTCGTCGAAGCGGGCGGAGACCGCGTCGAGGAAGGCCACGGACAGGTCGGAGTCCGCGAGTTCGCGGTAGTACTTGGCGCCGTGGTAGTCGTCGGGGCCGACCAGGTCGGCGCGGAGGACGGTCCGTGAAATCAGGCCGGATACCGTGGAGTTGAGGCAGGCGGACGGGATCAGGTAGTCCTCGCGGGTGCCGTAGGTGCGGACGCAGGATCCGGGGTCGGCGAGGACGGCGATCTCCGGGTCGAAGCCGGAGACACCGTGGTCCTTCTCGAACTCTTCGACGGCTTGGGCGAGTTCACGGGTGATGGCGCCCTTGCCGGTCCAGCCGTCGACGAACACCACGTCCCGCGGGTCATGGTGGGCGGCCAGCCAGCGCAGGGCGTTGGCGTCGATGCCGCGGCCGCGGACGATGGAGACGGCGTAGTGCGGCAGGTCGAGGCCGTGGCGGTGCTGCGCCCAGCGGCGCATCAGGATGCCGACCGGCGTGCCGGCGCGGGCCAGCGACACCAGCACCGGGCGGGGTGGCCGCTCGGCGAGGACGGTCTCGGTGACCACGCCGACCGCGTGCGCCAGGCGGGCGGCCGAGGCGTCCAGGGCGTTGTGGAAGAGCTGCTGGTACTGCTCGCTGGGCTGGTACTCCACCGGCAGCGACTCGGCGTAGTGGGCTCCGCCGCTCTGGATGGCCTCCTCGCGCTCCTCGGTCGGCGCCTCCAGCGTCACGTCCGAGAGGTCCTGGAGCAGCCAGCCGACCTCCTCCGGCGCGTACGAGGAGAAGGCGGGGCCGCGGAGGGGCTCGGGCAGCATGGTGACGGGCCTTTCGGGGGCGTCCGTGACGACGGCGGGCACGTACGACGGTACGACCGCCAGGAGGACGTGCGGGGTGTGTTCGGCGAGCCGGGCGAGCAGGCCGTCGGGGGCGTGCAGCGCGGGGGTGTCGGCGACCGAGTCGACGACGGCGACCACGGCGTCGAAGCCGGCGCCGGCGACGTTGTAGGCGTAGCGCTCGCCGGGGCCGTCCGCGGGGTCGTCGTGGGCGGGGAAGACGAGGCGGGTGCGGATGGCGTAACCGGGGTCGTCGACCGCGAGGACGGGCGAGCGGGTGGTGGTGGAGTAGCGCACCTCGGCGGTGGTGGTGCGCTCCAGCTCGGCGGCGAGGCGCAGGGGGGCGTACATGAGTTCCTCGAAGCCGAGGATGAGGACGCGGTGCGCGTTCGTCGGGAGGGCGGTGGCTATTCGGGCCGCCATGGCGGGGAGGGCGTTCTCGAGCGCGGTGCGGTGGGCGGGGGTGAAGCCGTGCCGACCGCCGTCGGGGAGACGCGCGGGCCAACGCAGGTCCACTCGGGTGATGCGGTCGGACGGCGGCTGCGAGCCGGTGGGAGCGAACGGCCCCGACGGCGCCGCGGCCGTCTCGAACTGCGCAACCAGCTCCTGCCCCTTCTCCAGCACGCCGTCGGGCAGCCGCACCGTCCCCGACGCGACCGTCACCAGGTCGATCCGCGCCCCGATCTCCCGGGCGAACTCCTCCAGCCGCCCGGCGTCGGCCGCCGACCGCATGTCGACCAGGGCGACCACGACATACCGCTCCCGCGGATACCGCGCATGAAGGTCGCGCACGGTGTTCAACACCGTGTTCCCCGTCGAGAACTCGTCGTCGACCAGCACCAGCGGCCCGTTGCCGGCCAGCAGGGACGGGTCCTCAGGCAGCAGGAGGTGGGAGGTGGCGTGCGAGTGGGACTCCTCGAAGCCGCCCGCGGTGGCGACCCCGGCGACCGGGCGGCGTGTGGAGTGCAGGTAGGGCGCGCTGCCCAGGCCGTCGGCGACGGAGTGGCCGAGACCGGTCGCGGTCTCGGCGTACCCGAGCACGACGGCCTGCGCGGCCGCCGCGTCGCCCAGCAGCTCGCGCACCCGGCGGCCCAGCTCGACGCCGTGTCCGTGGACCAGGGACGGCGCCTGGGGCACGTGCTTGCCGAGGACGTTCGACACGAGCAGGTGTGCCCGCTTGGGGTTGCGCCGCAGCGCGAGCCCCAGCATGCCGCGCAGCCGTTCGTCGCCGGCCAGCTCGACGCCGAGCCGCTCGGCGACCCAGGTGCCGGACCAGGTGTTCACTCTTCTCTCCCTCTCGGTCACTCGCCGACCGTCTCGCTCGATCCGCCCAACGCCCCGCTCACTCCGCGAGCGTCTCGGCCACTCCCTCCAAGCACCGCTCACTACGCCAGACCGGCCGCGAGCAGTTCGACGAAGCCGATGTCCTCGTTGGCGACGCCGAAGACCTCGGCGCGCAGCAGCGTCCGCTCCGCCCAGGCGCGGTGCGGCTTCACCTCGTTCATCTTGTTGGTGTACGCGGACCGCAGTACACCCCCGCCGTCGCGTTCCGGCCGGAGGATGTCCTGGGCGTCGCTGAACTCCTCGTGACTGACGACGGACAGCGCGTGCACGGGCAGGACGTGGGAGGGGTGGATGCAGGTCTTGCCGAGGAGGCCGTTGGCGCGGTCCAGGGAGATCTCGCGGAGCAGGCCGTCCATGGCGTGCTCGATGAGCTTCTGACGGAGCGCGGTGGCCTCCACCTCCAGGAAGGGGCTCTGCCGCAGCTGCGGCTTGAACATGCGCTCCTGCACCCGGAAGTACTCCCAGACGGGCCCGGTCACGGTGAAGCCGGTGCCGTCGGCGCGGCCGAGCATGTTCACCACGTCGGAGATCACCGAGGCGACGACCTGGATGTCGTACGCGGTCATGTCGGGGCCGCGGCGCAGCCCGTAGGAGGAGCAGAAGTCGGTGACGCCCAGGCGCAGGGCGAGCACGCGGTCGCGGTACTTGTCGACGGCGCGGAAGATGCCTTCGAGGGTCTCGACGCGGCTTTCGCGGTAGAGCAGCTCGGGCGACTCGAGCACCGGCATGGCGAAGAGACGGCGGCCGGAGGCGGACTCGGCGGCGGTGAGCGCCTCCAGGAAGGGCAGGCCGCGCTCGGCGGTGAACTTGGGCAGCACGAATCCGGACAGCGCCGCGACGGCGGGGCCGAGCCGGCGGACCAGGTCGCCGATCTGCTCCGGCCGGCGGACCCGGACGAACAGCAGCGGCAGGTCCGCGCCGGGCCGTCCGGCGAGGTCGGTGAGCTGGCGGACCAGGTTCTCCTCGCCGGCGACGACCTCGGCGTCGCTGATGGAGTCCTCCAGGCACAGCACCATGGACACCACGCCGCGGGCGCCCTGCTTGCGGACGTCGTCGGCGAGCAGGGGCCGCGTGGCGGGGCTGTAGAGCGTGGCGCCGAGCGCCGCGGACAGCAGCCGGGCCGGGGAGTCGGCGGTGAACTCGCAGGGCTCCCGATAGAAGAGACGTTTCCGCACCTCAGGGGCGATGTGCCCGAAATGACGCATTGAACTCCCCCGTGGCTGTAGTGGACTCTGTGGAGTGCCGGAAGGTGGCCGGTAATAGTACGTAAAAGTCCTTGTCGGCGGTTCCCGCCGGGCATGAACTTCAGGTAACCCCGTGATGACGGAGCCAACCCCCCGCGTTGTCGTGACCAGGACGGAGAAGGCAGGATGACCGCATGACGCACGCGATGCTGAAGGGGTCGAACGTTCCTCTCGAGGCCACCACGGTACGCGCCGTGCTGCGCTGGTCGCCCGGGCAGGGGGTGCCGGACGTGGACGCCTCAGCGCTGCTCCTCGGTCTCGACGGCCGCGTGCGCTCCGACGAGGACTTCGTCTTCTACAACCAGCCCCGGCATCCGTCCGGGAAGGTGTGGCGGCTCGGCAAGAAGCGCGTGGCCGAGGGCCTGACCGACACGATCCAGACAGATCTCGCCGGTGTCGAGTCCGGTGTCGGCCGCATTCTGCTCGTGGCGTCGGCGGACGGGGTGACCTTCGACCGTGTGCAGGCGCTGCGCATCCTGCTGTACGACACGCAGAACCCGGACGGGGAGGCGCTGGCGCACTTCGACGTGAAGCCGGAGACGGGCCAGGAGACGGCACTGATCTGCGGCGAGCTGTACCGGCGCGGGGAGAGCTGGAAGTTCCGGGCGCTCGGCGAGGGCTACTCGAACGGTCTGAAGGGTCTGGCGACCGACTTCGGTATCTCGGTGGACGAGTCGGAGGCCGCCGAGGAGCGGGAGGCGCCGAACACGCCGGAGCCGCCCGCGCAGACGCCCGGATCCGCCTCGCCCGACGCGGTGACGCAGGCGCAGGCGCAGGCGGGGCCGGCCCCGGAGGTGTCCCGCCCGCTGCCGCCCGAGCAGCCGCCCTCGGGCGTGCCCACGCAGCCCGCGTACGGTTACCCGCCGCAGCAGCCCCCGGCCACCGCGCCCGCGCAGCCCGCCTACGGCTACCCGCACCCGACGAGCCCGCCCGCGCACGGCTACCCGGCCCCCGCGCCCGCCACGGCGGCGGCCCAGGCGGCGCAGGACCGGTACGGCTTCCCGCCGCCGGCCACGGGCGCGCCCGACCCGGACTTCCGGCTGCCGCCGCAGGGGCCGCAGTTCATCGGGCGCTAGACAGGCCGGTCGCCGGGCCGGCCGCGCCTCAGCGGTCGGCCTTCGTCTTGAAGCCCCGTCCCCATTGCAGGCCCCAGCCGTACAGCCGGTCCAGCTCGGCCTGGAAGCCGTAGACGAACCGGACCTCGCGGCGCACGAGGATCTCGTTCTTCACGTTCTCGATCAGCACCACCGCGCAGGAGCGGGCCTGCGGCTGTCGCTCGTCGAGGGAGATCTCGATGCGCGGGCCGTTGCTCGGGTAGAGCGTGACGATCGCCTTGGTGCGGTCGAAGGCGGGCGTCTGGTCGTAGATGTAGGCGAAGACCAGTAGGCGTTTGATGTTCTCCCGCTGGTCGAGGTTGACGTAGATCGTCTCGCCGGAGGCGGAGCCGAACCGGTCGTCCCCGCTGAGCTTCACGTACGGCGGACCGTTGACGTCGCCGAGGTAGCCGCCGAGGGGCTGGACCACGCCCTTGGTGCCGTCCTGCAGCTCGTACAGGCAGCCCAGGTCAAGGTCGACGTTGACCATGGACTGGCTGTGTCCGACGACATCCGGCGGCCTGAGCGCCTTGAACGGGTGGCGCAGCAGGCTCTCCCGCTGCAGGCCGCCGATGTCGGAGGTGCGCATCTGCCAGCTCAGGTTGATCCGCAGATGGCCGGTGGCCGCGCCCTGCTTGGTCAGCGACACCTGGCCGTGCCGCTTGGTCAGCTCGATGGCGTTGGTGGCCGCGTTGCCGGAGTCGAAGTCGTCGTTCCGGCCGCGCCGCAGTCCGTCCAGTAAACCCATTCCCGCCCCAAGTCCACTCGTCGAACCCCCGCCGGTGGCCGCGGGGCGCCGGTGCTCCGCACGGCCGACGGGGCGGCCTGCGAGGACTGCTCCTCGTGGCCGCCCCGTCGAGAGCGTTCCTCACCCGGAGGGCTGTCACACCCCGGACACGACCTCTGTCTTGTCGTCCGCCTGTCCCTCGGCCTCCGCGAGGCGCTTGTTGCGGCGCACGGAGGACCAGAAGGAGGCGCCGATCAGGACGACGCCGATGAGACCGGTGACGATCTCGTTGATCTCGTACTGGATGGTGACGAGCAGGATCATCGCCAGGGCGCCGATCGCGTAGTGCGCGCCGTGCTCCAGGTACACGTAGTCGTCCAGGGTGCCCTGGCGGACCAGGTAGACCGTGAGCGACCGGACGTACATGGCGCCGATGCCGAGGCCGAGCGCCATCAGGACGATGTCGTTGGTGATGGCGAAGGCGCCGATGACGCCGTCGAAGGAGAAGGACGCGTCCAGGACCTCGAGGTAGAGGAACATGAAGAACGCGGCCTTGCCGGCCAGGGCGATCGCCGACTTGGGCTTGCCCTCACGCGCCGCCTTCTCCTCCTCCTCGTGCTCGTGTTCCTCCTCCTCTTCGAGCTTGTCCTCGAAGTAGCCGGAGAGCCCGCCCACGATCATGTAGGTGATCAGACCGGCGATACCGGCCAGCAGCACGGTCTCCGCCTTGTCCACGTGCGCGCCGCCGTGCTGGTGGGCGTGGGTGGCGAAGGTCATGGCGGAGATCAGCAGGATGATCAGCGCGATGCAGACCGACAGCATGTCGACCTTGCCGAGCTTGGCCAGCGGCCGCTCCAGCCAGGACAGCCACTTGATCTCCCGGTCCTCGAAGATGAAGTCGAGGAAGATCATGAGCAGGAACATGCCGCCGAAGGCCGCGATGGCCGGGTGGGCGTCGGTGACGAGCTCCTGGTACCGGTCCTTGTCGCTGAGCGCGAGGTCGACCGCCTCGATCGGACCGAGCTGGGCACTGACCGCGACGATGACGACGGGGAAGACCAGCCGCATGCCGAAGACGGCGATCAGGATGCCGATGGTGAGGAAGATCTTCTGCCAGAAGGCATTCATCTTCTTCAGGATTCCGGCGTTGACCACCGCGTTGTCGAAGGACAGCGAGATCTCGAGGATCGAGAGGATCGCCACGATTCCGAAGGCGGTCCACCCCCCGAAGAGGAATGCTGCGACCAGGCCGAGCGCGGTCACCGCGAACGACCAGCCGAAGGTTTTCAGAACCACTGGCTACCCCATGTGTGTGTACGGGTCTCCCCCGCCGCCGTGGCGGCTTTACGAAACGTTGACCCCGAAGTCTAGAGCGATGCCCCGCAGACCCGACGCGTACCCCTGCCCTACTGCACGGAACTTCCACTCGCCCTGGTAGCGGTAGAGCTCACCGAAGATCATCGCCGTCTCCGTGGAGGCGTCCTCGCTGAGGTCGTACCGGGCGAGCTCCTGGCCGTCCGCCTGGTTCACCACGCGGATGAAGGCGTTGCTGACCTGGCCGAAGGCCTGGCCGCGCTCGTCCGCCATGTGGATGGACACCGGGAAGACGATCTTGTCGCACTGCTGCGGCACCTTGGAGAGGTCCACCAGCAGGGACTCGTCGTCGCCCTCGCCCTCACCCGTGAGGTTGTCGCCGGTGTGCTCCACGGAGCCGTCGGGGCTCGTCAGCTGGTTGTAGAAGATGAACCACTCGTCCCCCATGACCCGGCCGCCGCTGCACATCAGCGCACTGGCGTCGAGGTCGAAGTCGGCGCCCGTGGTGGAGCGCGCGTCCCAGCCGAGCCCCACCATCACCTGCGTGAGGTTGGGTGCGGCCTTGGACAGAGAGACATTTCCCCCTTTGGCGAGCGTGACGCCCATGATGCTGGTCCCCCTCCGGGTGGTGTTTCCAGGTGGTCCTGCGCTCCCCCGCGAGGGGGCGTCCCCGGGCGCCGCGCGTGGAGTGCGCGCGGCGCCCGGGCGGCGGCCGTACGGGACGGCCGCTCGGGTCTGTACCCGGGACGTGCCCGGCTCAGACGTTCACGCCGAAGTCCTGCGCGATGCCGCGCAGGCCCGAGGCGTAGCCCTGGCCGATGGCGCGGAACTTCCACTCCGCGCCATGGCGGTACAGCTCGCCGAAGACCATCGCGGTCTCGGTCGAGGCGTCCTCCGACAGGTCGTAACGGGCGATCTCGGCGCCGCCGGCCTGGTTGACGACGCGGATGAACGCGTTGCGCACCTGGCCGAAGGACTGCTGGCGGTTCTCGGCGTCGTAGATGGAGACCGGGAAGACGATCTTCTCCACGTCGGCCGGGACGGCGGCCAGGTTGACCTTGATCGCCTCGTCGTCGCCCTCGCCCTCACCGGTGGTGTTGTCACCGGTGTGCTCGACGGAGCCGTCGGGGCTCTTGAGGTTGTTGAAGAAGACGAAGTTCGCGTCGCTGGCGACCTTGCCCGAGCTGTTCAGCAGGAGGGCGCTGGCGTCCAGGTCGAAGTCGGTGCCGGTCGTGGTGCGGACGTCCCACCCCAGTCCGACGATGACCGCGGTCAGGCCCGGCGCCTCCTTGCTCAGCGATACGTTGCCGCCCTTGCTGAGGCTGACTCCCACGAGTCCTCCCTTGGTGTCCCGGGGGCGGGATGCCCCGTTGTGCATGGATGTCGGATCAACGAGTCGATCCTAGTGACGGGTTCCCCGGACCCGCAGGCCGTGGGGACGGACGATCACAGGGTGTCGAGCGCCGCGAGGTACTCGCCGGCGTCACGGGCTTCCGCCATCGCGCTGCTCACGGTCGCGCGGACGACGCCCTGCCGGTCGATCACGAAGGTGCCCCGTACGGCGCAGCCCTTGTCCTCGTCGAAGACGCCGTAGGCGCGCGAGACGTTGCCGTGCGGCCAGAAGTCGCTGAGCAGCGGGAAGGGAAGATCCTCCTGCTCGCCGAAGACGCGCAGGGTGTGGATCGAGTCGTTGGAGACGGCGAGCACCTCGGCGTCGCGCTCGGCGAACTGCTCCAGCCGGTCGCGGATCTCGCTCAGCTCTCCGGTGCAGACACCGGTGAAGGCGAACGGGTAGAAGAGCAGCACGACGTTCTTCTGCCCACGGAAGTCGGACAGACGCACCGGGGCGCCGTGGTTGTCCTTGAGTTCGAAGTCGGGGGCCTGCGCTCCGACCGGGATCGTCATCGTCGTCCTCGTCCCTCCGGGGTGGTGCCGTGCGGCCACCCTACGCAGGCAGGACGAGGGCCCCGCGAACGGGCCGACGCGTGCGGCGCACGCCGCCGCCGGCCCGTCCGGGGGTGTGTCACCGCTTCGACTTGGCGGCCTTCGGGGTCGCCAGCCGGCTGCCGCTCCAGTCCTTGCCCACGCTGACGCTCTTGGACGCCGTCAGGCCGGCCGTGGTGGCGGCCTCCGAGATGTCACTCGGCTCGACGTAGCCGTCCCGGCCGGTCTTCGGCGTGAGCAGCAGGATCGCGCCGCCCTCTTCGATGTACGTGGTGGCATCCACCAGCGCATCCGTCAGGTCGCCGTCGTCGTCGCGGAACCACAGCACAACGGCGTCAGCCACGTCGTCGTAGTCCTCGTCGACAAGGTCGCTCTCGATGACGCCCTCGATGGCCTCGCGGAGCTCCTGGTCGACGTCGTCGTCGTAGCCGATCTCCTGGACCACCTGCCCGGGCTGGAACCCCAGCCTGGCGGCAGGGTTCGTCCGCTCCTCCGCGTGGTCCGCGGTCGCGCTCACGGGTTGCCTCCTGATCATGTCTTGGGAATATCTCAGCCACGCGCGTGCGCGAAGCATTGGCCGTAGTCCACACGGGCGGGACGGATCGCGCAAGTACCCGGCCGTACGGACCGCCGAAACGGTGACGATCCTGGCCGGGTCACCGCAACTCCAGGCACCCCGTCTCCGTCAGCAGTGATGGACACCACACCTTTGTGCCCCGTTTGGGCGTTTGGGAACCGTCTGTGGGTACGAGACTCGCATGTACTCGCCCCTTGGATCACCGTACCGGCCGCGCCGGGGGATTACCTCTCGGTAGAGATGACGTCCGCGGCCGCGAGGTGGAGCATGGGAGCGGCGCACACCGGGCCGTGGCGAGCGAGACGGCGGCCCATTCACGGCCCTCTGACAGGTAAGGAACAGCGTGGCTTCCGCATCCGATCGCAGCCCGATCATCATTGGCGGCCTTCCGAGTCAGGTTCCTGACTTCGACCCCGAGGAAACCCAGGAGTGGCTCGACTCCCTCGACGCCGCGGTCGACGAGCGCGGCCGGGAGCGGGCCCGTTATCTGATGCTGCGGCTGATCGAGCGTGCCCGCGCCCGACGCGTCGCCGTGCCCGAGATGCGCAGCACGGACTACGTCAACACGATCCCCACCCGTGCCGAGCCGTTCTTCCCGGGCAACGAGGAGATCGAGCGCAAGATCCTCAACGCGACCCGCTGGAACGCCGCCGTGATGGTCTCGCGCGCCCAGCGCCCGGGCATCGGGGTGGGCGGCCACATCGCGACGTTCGCGTCGTCCGCGTCGCTGTACGACGTGGGCTTCAACCACTTCTTCCGCGGCAAGGACGAGGGCGACGGCGGCGACCAGGTCTTCTTCCAGGGGCACGCCTCGCCGGGCATCTACGCCCGCGCGTACCTGCTGGACCGGCTGAGCGAGCAGCACCTCGACGGGTTCCGCCAGGAGAAGTCGAAGGCGCCGTACGCGCTGTCGTCGTACCCGCATCCGCGGTCGATGCCGGACTTCTGGGAGTTCCCGACGGTGTCGATGGGCCTCGGCCCGATCGGCGCCATCTACCAGGCGCGGATGAACCGCTACATGCACGCGCGGGGCATCGCGGACACCTCGAAGTCGCACGTGTGGGCGTTCCTCGGCGACGGCGAGATGGACGAGCCGGAGTCGCTGGGCCAGCTGAGCATCGCGGCGCGCGAGGGCCTGGACAACCTGACCTTCGTGGTCAACTGCAACCTGCAGCGGCTGGACGGCCCGGTACGGGGCAACGGCAAGATCATCCAGGAGCTGGAGTCGGTCTTCCGCGGCGCCGGCTGGAACGTGATCAAGCTGATCTGGGACCGGACCTGGGACCCGCTGCTGGCCCAGGACCGTGACGGTGTGCTGGTCAACCGGATGAACACCACACCGGACGGCCAGTTCCAGACGTACGCCACCGAGTCGGGTGCGTACATCCGTGAGCACTTCTTCGGCGACGACCACCGGCTGCGCGCGATGGTCGAGGGCATGACCGACGACCAGATCCTGCACCTGGGGCGCGGCGGCCACGACCACCGCAAGATCTACGCGGCGTACAAGACGGCGGTGGAGCACAAGGGCCAGCCGACGGTCATCCTGGCGAAGACGATCAAGGGCTGGACGCTGGGCCCGAACTTCGAGGGCCGCAACGCCACGCACCAGATGAAGAAGCTGACGGTCGACGACCTGAAGCACTTCCGGGACCGGCTGCACCTGCCCATCCCGGACAAGGACCTGGAGTCGGGTCTGCCGCCCTACTACCACCCGGGGCCGGACTCGGAGGAGCTGCAGTACATGCACGACCGCCGCCGTTCGCTCGGCGGGTACGTGCCGACCCGGGTGGTGCGGGGCAAACCGCTGGCGCTCCCGGACGACAAGACGTACGCGAGTGTGAAGAAGGGCTCGGGTCAGCAGTCCATCGCGACGACCATGGCCTTCGTGCGGCTCCTCAAGGACCTCATGCGGGACAAGGAGATCGGCCGCCGCTTCGTGCTGATCGCGCCGGACGAGTACCGCACGTTCGGCATGGACTCGTTCTTCCCGAGCGCGAAGATCTACAACCCGCTCGGCCAGCAGTACGAGGCGGTGGACCGGGAACTGCTGCTCGCCTACAAGGAGTCGCCGCAGGGTCAGATGCTGCACGACGGCATCTCCGAGGCGGGCTGCACGGCCTCGCTGATCGCGGCCGGCTCCGCGTACGCCACGCACGGCGAGCCGCTCATCCCGGTGTACGTGTTCTACTCGATGTTCGGTTTCCAGCGCACCGGCGACCAGTTCTGGCAGATGGCCGACCAGCTGGCGCGCGGTTTCGTGCTCGGCGCGACCGCGGGCCGCACCACGCTGACCGGTGAGGGCCTCCAGCACGCGGACGGGCACTCGCAGTTGCTCGCCTCGACCAACCCGGCGTGCGTCGCGTACGACCCGGCGTTCGGCTTCGAGATCGCGCACATCGTGAAGGACGGGCTGCGCCGGATGTACGGCTCGTCGCAGGAGCACCCGCACGGCGAGGACGTCTTCTACTACCTGACGGTCTACAACGAGCCCATCCAGCACCCGGCGGAGCCGGAGAACCTGGACGTAGAGGGCATCCTGAAGGGCCTGTACCGCTTCAGCGAGGGCACCTCGGGCTCGCTCCCGGCGCAGATCCTTGCGTCGGGGGTCGCGATGCCGTGGGCGGTCGAGGCGCAGAAGATCCTCGCCGAGGAGTGGAACGTCAAGGCGGACGTCTGGTCGGCGACGTCCTGGAACGAGCTGCGGCGCGACGCGGTGGAGTGCGAGGAGCACAACCTGCTGCACCCGGAGGAGGAGCAGCGCACCCCGTACGTGACGCGCAAGCTGGCGTCGGCGCAGGGGCCGGTGGTGGCGGTGTCCGACTGGATGCGGTCGGTGCCGGACCAGATCGCGCGCTGGGTGCCGGGGACGTACCAGTCGCTGGGCGCGGACGGGTTCGGCTTCGCGGACACGCGCGGGGCGGCGCGGCGCTTCTTCCACATCGACGCGCAGTCGATCGTGCTGGCGGTGCTGACGGAACTGGCGCGTGAGGGGCACCTGGACCGCTCGGTGCTGAAGCAGGCCCTCGACCGGTACCAGCTGCTGGACGTGGCGGCCGCGGACCCGGGCGCGGCGGGCGGCGACGCGTAGCGCCTGCGGCGGGGGCCGGGGGACGCCACCCGTGGCGGTGGGGCGGCCGCGGGTGCGCTCGGGCCGATGGCACAGTTCCCCGCGCCCCCGAGGGCCGTCCCACCGCCGGCCCGTGAGCGCGGGGAACGTCAACGCGCGCCCGTGGGGCGGAGCTTCAGCAGTGAGGGGGCCTCCGGCCGGTTCGCCGGAGGCCCCCTCGCTGCTGCTGTATACCGGGTCAGAACATGCCGGTCCCCATGGCGCCCGCCCCAGCCAGCCAGATGACTGCCAGGAGCGTGTCGATGGCACCGAGGACCAGGGCGATCAGGGCCGGAACCGAGCGGGAACCCGCCCAGCTGCGGCCCATGGCCAGCCAGCCGCACACCATCGCCGCCGGCCCGAGAACGATGCCCAGGACGAAGAAACCGGCGACGGCGCAGATGGCTCCGATGATCCCGAGCGTCGCGCGATCCGGCCCTCCCCCAACCTCGGACCCGCTCGGTCGGGGGGACCCCCATCGTGACCACGTCCGGCCACTGGTGCGGGGGTGCCTGCGCGTTCCGTGTCCGAAGCTCGCCATCATCAACTCCCTGATGGGTTGGTTGACATGGCGGGTACCCCCGCTTACGTCCTGGATTCCTTCCGTCCTGAATTCCCCTTGTGCGCACGGCGGATGACCGGCGAGGCGCGCCGCACCCCTCCGGCGGCGCGCCTCGGCGGTTCCCTCACGGGGCGTCAGATATGGCCGACGCCCGCGCCCGCCTCCGCGTTCTCACCGCGCTTGGTGAGCAGCGCGACCAGGACCGCGACCGCGGCGACCCCGGCGGCGACCAGCGACGCCAGGCTCATACCGGAGATGAAGGTGTCGTGGGCGACGTCGGTGATCTTCGCGGCGATCGCGTCGGGGGTGCCCTGCGCCACCGGCGGCACACCGACCTGGACCGCCTGGGAGGCCGCGGCGGCCTGCTCCGGGTCCAGCGGCGGCAGCCCGGCCTTCGCCCAGTTGCCCGGCAGGTCGCCGTCCACCTTGGAGGCCATCACGGCGCCCAGCACGGCCGTGCCGAGGCTGCCGCCGACCTGCATGGCGGACTGCTGCAGACCGCCGGCGACACCGGAGAGCTCCAGCGGCGCGTTGCCCACGATGACCTCGGTGGCGCCGACCATGACGGGGGCGAGGCCGAGGCCGAGCAGGGCGAACCAGACGGACATGGCGAGGCTGCCGGTGCTCTTCTCCAGCGTGGAGATGCCGTACATGGCGAGCGCGGTGCAGGCCATGCCGCCGGCCAGCGGGATCCGCGGACCCACCTTGGTGATCATCACGCCCGCGAGCGGCGAGCCGACGATCATCATGCCGGTGAGCGGCAGCAGGTGCAGACCGGCGTCGACCGGGCTCAGCCCGTGCACGTTCTGCAGGTAGAAGGTGACGAAGAACAGGCCGCCCATGAAGGCGATGGCCATGAGGACCATCAGCACGACACCCGCGGACAGCGGGACGGAGCGGAAGAGGCCCAGCGGGATCAGCGGCTCCTTCACCCTGGTCTCCCAGAAGGCGAAGGCGACGAAGCCGGCCACCGAGGCGGCGATGAACCCCCAGGTCCTGCCGTCGCCCCAGCCCCACTCGGGCGCCTTGATGAGCGCCCACACCAGGCAGAACATCGCGCCGGACAGCAGGGCGATGCCGGGGATGTCGAAGGAGCGCGGCGCGTTCTCGGCGCGGTGGTCGAGCAGGATCCACGCGCCGAGCGCGACGGCGAGGACGCCGACCGGCACGTTGATGAAGAACACCGACTGCCAGTTGACGTGCTCGACGAGGACGCCGCCGAGGATCGGGCCGCCGGCGGTGGAGGCGCCGATGACCATGCCCCAGATGCCGATGGCCATGTTGAGCTTCTCGGCGGGGAACGTCGCCCGCAGCAGGCCGAGCGCGGCCGGCATCAGCAGCGCGCCGAACAGGCCCTGGAGCACGCGGAAGACGATGACGAGCGTGATGCTGTCGGACAGGCCGATGGCGCCGGACGCGGCGGCGAAGCCGACCACGCCGATGAGGAAGGTCTGCCGGTGCCCGAAACGGTCACCGAGCTTGCCCGCGGTGATCAGGGACACCGCGAGGGCGAGGAAGTACGCGTTGGTGATCCACTGGACGTCGGCCAGGGTGGCGCCCAGGTCACTGGCGATGGCCGGGTTGGCGATGGCCACGATGGTGCCGTCCAGGGCCACCATCATGACGCCCACGGCGACGGTGAACAGCGTGAACCAGGGGTGCCCGCGCAGCCCCTTGCCGGGCGTCGCCTCCGACGGGCCGGCCGGAGGGCCGTCCCCCTGTCCCGCCTTGTCGAGGGTGGTCTGACTAGTCATACATTCGAGGCTAGTGTCAGCCGCTGACACTTGACAATTCATTTCACCAGTCAGTAACTGACAGGACATGCGCCCCTCGCCCGGCCCGGGCGAACGGTTCAAGGAGGAGCCATGGACACGGTCGGGACCGCCGTGGGCGCCCCACCGCAGCCGGGGCTGCGCGAGCGCAAGAAGCAGCGCACCCGGGACGCCCTGGTACGGGCCGCGCTGGAGCTCATCGCCACGCGCGGCTACGACGGCACGACGGTAGACGACATCGCCGCGGCCGTGGACGTCTCCCAGCGCACCTTCTTCCGTTACTTCGCCAGCAAGGAGGAGGTGGCGCTGTTCGTCCCCCGCCTGGCGGAGCAGCGCATCGCCGAGGCCGTACGGGCCCGCCCGCGCGACGAGGCGCCGCTGGAGACGCTGCGCCGGGCCGTGCTGGACAGCTGGGACGCCATCAACGCGGCCGTGGGCGAGCTCGTCCCCGTGGAGCTGCACATGCGCGTCTACCGGGTCATCGAGTCCACCCCCGCGCTGCTCGCCGCGCATCTGCGCCGGGCGGCGGAGCTCGAGGAGGAGCTGGCGGGCATCATCGCCGAGCGCGAGAGGCTGGACGTCGACACCGACCCCCGGCCGCGCATCCTGGTGGCCGCGTTCGGCGGGGTGATCCGGGTGGCTGAGCGCCGGTGGTCCGCCGGGGACGACCTGCGCACCGAGGCTCTGCGGGAGCTGATGCGGACGTGCCTGGACCATGTCGGACCGGCCCTCGCCACGAACTGGCGTACGACCGCATCCCTGAAACGGCACAACGAAACGTGATCCCGGTCACTGGATTCCCGCGAGACACTCTCGTTCTCCTAGTGTGTCCTCCCAGTGACTTCCTTCGACACCTCCCCCCAGCTGAACATGTGGCGGGCGCTCCTGGCGCTCGCCGTCGTCTTCGTGATGCTGGCGACCACCGGCTGGACGGCACTGCGTCACCAGCGCCACCCCGCTCCCCTGCAGGCGTCGCTCGCCGCGTGGGAGGACGGCCGGGTGGCCGGGAAGCGGCTGCCCGACCCGCAGTCGCAGCCGACGCGACTGGCCCGGTTCTTCGCCTCCCTCACCGACGCGCAGCGGCTCCGGCTCGCCGAGCGCTATCCGCTGGCGGTCGGCAACATGAACGGCGCGCCGGTCGAACTGCGCTACCGCGCCAACCGCATCGCGCTGGCCGAGGCCCGCGAGACGGAGCTGAGACGGGTGCACGACAGCCGGCTCACGCCCGCGGGCCAGGAACAGGCCGCCCGCAGGATGGACCGCATCGAGGCGCTCATGCAGCCTGAGAGGCACATCCTCGCCTTCAACCCGGCGGGCGCCGGACGGGTCGCCGAGGTCTTCGGTGACCTGCGCCACGCCGAGCGGGTGTCGGTGGTCGTCCCGGGCGTCGACACCGATCTGCTGACCTTCCAGCGCTCCGAGCGCCGGCACTCCGCCCCGGTGGGCATGGCCAAGTCGCTGTACAAGGCCCAGCGGCAGGCCGATCCGGCGAGACGCACGGCCGTGGTCGCCTGGGCCGACTACACCGCGCCCAGCGGGCTCGGCATGGACGCGGCCACGGCGATGCGCGCGGAGGACGGCGCGGACCGGCTGGAGGCGATGGTGCGGGGACTGCCCGGCCTCGCCCCGGTCTCGCTGTTCTGCCACAGCTACGGCTCGGTGGTCTGCGGACTGGCCGCGCGGGACCTGCCGGAGCGGGTCTCCGACATCGCCGTGGCCGGCAGCCCGGGGATGCGCGTGGAGCACGCCTCCCAACTGCGCACCACCGCGCGGGTCTGGGCGATGCGGGACGCCGACGACTGGATCCAGGACGTGCCCCACCTGGAGCTCGGCGGACTGGGCCACGGGGCCGACCCGATGGCCGACGGGTTCGGCGCGCGCGTGCTGTCGGCCCGTGACGCCAAGGGGCACGCCGGGTACTTCGTGCCCGGCACGGACAGCCTGCGGAACTTCGCGGGGATCGGGGTTGGCGCATACACGGCGGTGTCCTGTGCGCACCGGAACGACACCTGCCTGGCAGGTTTGTCCCGTACGACCCCTACCGGACGCGCGTAGAAGCGGAGATACTGCGGTATGCGTGGGGAGGGGACGGAGAAGCTCGTGCCGCATACGATGAGCCGCATGGGTGATGTACTGGCCGGATTTCATGCCGCCTGGGAGTTCGAGTCCGACTCCGTGCTCATCCGTTACGTACGAGGGATTCGAACACCCAAGCTGTTCCAGGCGCTCGGCGAGCGGCGCGTGCCGCTGGAGGCGATCGAGGGCGTGACCCTCACGCCCGGCAAGCGCGGGAGCGTGGTCCTGCGGCTGGAGCCCCGCCCGGGAGCCGACCCGCTGATGGAGGCGGCCGCCGGACAGTTGAAGGAGAGCAGCGACCCCTACCGGCTGGTGGTGCCCGCCGAGCGGGAGACGCTCGCCGAGTACTACGCCGACGAACTGCGCGCGCAGCTCACGGAGTCGGGCCCCGCCGAACGCCATCTGGTGGCCGCGCCCGAGCCGCCGCTGCAGTTCAAGGCGTACGACGGCAAGGCGACGTTCGACGGCACCTCCGTGGCGTTCCGCTGGTTCTGGACCGGGGCGTCCTCGGCGAAGTGGAAGGCCGGTGACCAGCGCTTCCCCGTCTCCGAGCTGAGCGGGGTGGAGTGGCGTTCGCCCGAGGTGTTCGAGGGCCATCTGCGGCTGCTGCGCCGGGACACGACGGTGCCGGCGCCGGCGCAGGCCGACCAGGACCCCGCCGCGGTGGTGTTCGGGCTCGGGTACGGGCCCGCGCACGAGTCGCTGCCGTTCGCGGCGGCGGTGCTGGCCGCGGTGCGGGACTGTGCGGCGGTGCCGGCGATATCGTCGCCCGCGGCGGCCGCGGGAGGCGTGCCGTCCGCTCGGCGCGATCCTGCGGACATCGCCGAGCGGATCCGGCACCTCGGGGAGTTGCATCAGGCGGGGCTGGTGACGGACGAGGAGTTCTCCTCGAAGAAGGCGGAGTTGCTCGCCGAGCTGTGACGTTCCCTGCGGGTGCGTGAGGGCTGGGCGCGCCGTTCCCCGCGGCCGTTCGGGGCGCCGCTGGTGGGGCGCCCTCTATTCCCTGCCTGCCGAGGTGAAGGACATGTCCGCGTAGCGGGTGCCGGCGACCTTGTCCGCGATCGGCTCGAGCAGGCTCAGGTCCGCTTCCGTCAGGGTGATGCTCGTGGCAGCCGTGTTCTCGTCCACGCGGGACGGGCTGCGGGTGCCGGGGATGGGGACGACCGGGAGACCGTGGACCGCCGCCTGCTGGTGGACCCAGGCCAGCGCGATCTGCGCCGGGGTCGCGCCGTGGTTCTCGGCGACCGCGCGGACCGGCTCCAGGAGGGCCGCGTTGGCCGCCGCGTTGTCGCCGGTGAAGCGGGGCATCGTGCGGCGGAAGTCGTCCTGCGTGAGGTCCTTCGCGGCGTCCGTGAAGGAGCCGGTGAGGAAGCCGCGGCCGAGCGGCGAGTAGGGGACGAGGGTGACGCCCAGTTCGCGCGCGGCCGGCACCACGGCGTCCTCGATGTCCCTGCTGAACAGCGACCACTCCGACTGCACGGCGGCGATCGGGTGCACGGCGTGCGCGGCGCGCAGCTCGCCGGCCGTCACCTCGCTCAGGCCCAGCTGCTTCACCTTGCCCTCGCGGACCAGCTCGGCCATGACTCCGGCGGTCTCCTCGATGGGCACGTTCACGTCGCGACGGTGCATGTAGTAGAGGTCGATGACGTCGACGCCCAGGCGGCGCAGGCTCGCCTCGACGGCCTGCCGGATGTACGGCGGGTCGTTGCGGACGATGCGCCGGGTCGGGTCGTCCGGCGGGATCGACAGGGCGAACTTCGTGGCGATCCGCACCTCGTCACGGTGCGCCGCGAGGAACGGGGCCAGGAAGCGTTCGTTGTCCCCCGCGCCGTACGCGTCGGCGGTGTCGTAGAGGGTGACGCCCCGCTCCAGGGCGCGTTCCAGGGCCGCCCGGGAGGCGTCCGCGTCGGCGGGGCCGTAGGCGAAGCTCATGCCCATGCAGCCGAGGCCCTGCACGCCCACCTCGGGGCCGTCCGCACCCAGCGTGGTCACGGGGATCGTGTGCTCGCTCATCATGCCCTTTCCGAAGCCAGGGCGCGCCCGGCGTCCGCGTAGAAGCTGATCTTGCGGTCCAGGACGGCGAGGGTGCCCTGGAGTTCGGCGATGCGGGCCAGCACGTCCTCGCGGGTCGTCCTGAGCAGCTCGAAGCGCTCGGCGTACGTGTGGTCGCCGGCCCGGACCAGTTCGGCGTAGCGCACCATGTCGGCGACCGGCATGCCCGTCAGCCGGAGCTTGCCGACCAGGGCGAGCCAGTCGAGGTCGCGGTTGGTGTAGCGCCGCTGCCCGGTGTGGGAGCGGTCGATGTGCGGCATGAGCCCGATGCGTTCGTACCAGCGAAGGGTGTGCGCGGTCAGCCCGGTGAGGGCGGCCACCTCGCTGATCGTGTACTTGTCCTTGCCGTCCGGCCGCCGGTCGCCCTGCGGGGGCATGGCGCAGGTGTCGCTCCTGGTGTCCGTGGTCTCCGTCACCGTCATGCGTCCACGCTAGATCCTTGGAGTGCGCTCCAGGCAAGCGGTGCCGGTGAGAAATGGGCGGACGTGTCGGGAGGCTCCGGCTACCGTGCGCGCATGACCCTCGTACGCCGGGCGGCGCCCGAGGACGCGGAGGAAGTCCTGCGTCTGCGCCAGGTGATGATCGATTCCATGGCCCGCTCCGACCCGTCCACCGCGTGGCACGCGGTGTCCCTGCCGGTGCTGCGCGAGCGGCTGGCGGACGACCGTTCCTTCGCCGTGTTCGTCGTGGACCACCCGGAGCGGCCGGGCGCCCTCGGGGCGCTGGTGGCCGGCACGCTGGACTACCGCATCGGCGGGGCACGGAACCCGCGCGGCACCGACGGGTACGTCTTCAGCGTCGCCACCGACCCGGACGTCCGCCGCCGTGGTTACGCGCGGGCCTGCGTGGGCGCGCTGCTGGAGTGGTTCCGCGAGCAGGGCGCCGGACGGGTGCGGCTGACCGCGAGCCCGGACGCGGAGCCGCTGTACCGGTCGCTGGGGTTCGCGCCCAGACCGGACCCTTTGCTGGAGCTCATGCTCTGAGCGCTTAGGCTCGACCGCATGTCGCTGAAGAGCCTCGCGTCGATCGAGAACTGGCCGGTTCCCACCGCTGCGGCGGGGGTGGTGCGGGCCGACGGCACCGTCCTGGGCAGGCACGGCCCGTCCGGGCACCGCTTCCCGCTCGCCTCGGTCACCAAGCCGCTGGCCGCGTACGCGGTGCTCGTCGCGTACGAGGAGGGGGCGGTCGAGCTGGACGAGCCGGCCGGACCGGACGGCGCGACGGTGCGGCACCTGCTCGCGCACACCTCGGGACTGGCGTTCGACGAGCACCGGGTCACCTCCGCGCCCGGCGAGCGGCGGCTGTACTCCAACGCCGGGTTCGAGCAGCTCGGCGACCACGTGGAGAAGGCGACGGAGATCCCGTTCGCCGAGTATCTGCGGCAGGCGGTGCTGGAACCGCTGGGGATGACGTCCACCTCGCTGGAGGGCTCCCCCGCGAAGGACGGCGTGTCCACGGTGGACGACCTGCTGCGGTTCGCCGCCGAGGTGCAGGCGCCGCGGCTGCTGGACCCGCGGACGGTGGCCGCCGCGATGACCGTGCAGTACCCGGGCACCAAGGGCGTGCTGCCGGGGTACGGCCACCAGAGCCCCAACGACTGGGGGCTGGGCTTCGAGATCCGGGACGGCAAGTCGCCGCACTGGACGGGCGCCTCGTCCTCGCCGCGCACCTTCGGGCACTTCGGCCAGTCGGGCACGTTCCTGTGGATCGACCCGGACGCGGGCGCGGCCTGCGTGGCGCTCGCCGACCGGTCGTTCGGACCCTGGGCGGTGGAGGCGTGGCCGCCGTTCACCGACGGCGTGCTGGCGGAACTGCGCGGCTGACTGCCGCCGTTCGCCCGGATTTGCCGCAATCACCGGCTTCACCTGCGACGTTGCCGTGGGGCCGGTGTGAAAACCCTGTGGAAGCGGTGTCGGTGGCGCGCCCTATGATGCGCCGGACGATCACGCGGGACCAGGGGAGGGCGCGGCATGTTCGGCAAGCTGTTCGGCAGGGGCGGGGAAAGACCGGAGGCGGATCCGTACGCCCTTCCGGCCCCGCGGCGGAGGAACGGCGTCCACCGGCTGCGCGCCCTCGGCGACCGGCGGGTGCTGGCGCTGGTGGAGGCGGCCGACGCGGGCGACTGGGAGGACGTCAAGGAGGCGCTGGCGCCCTTCGACCCGGGCCGTGACCACCTGGTCGTGGACGAGATCGCCAAGGTCGACGGGGTGGAGGACTGGATCGGCCGGGCGGTCGAGGAGGACAAGGAGCACCGGGCGACGGCGCTGCTGATCTCCGGCGCCCGGCACGTCCAGTGGGGCTGGGAGGCCCGCACCGCCGCGCGTGCCGCGCACGTCACCGAGGAGCAGTGGCGGCTCTTCCACGAGCGGCTGCGGATCGCCGAGCGGCACCTGTTCGAGGCGGCCGAGCTGCGGCCCGACTGGGTCACGCCGTGGCACCGGCTGCTGACCTCCGCGCGGGGCATGTCGCTGGGCCCGGCGGTCGCCGACGTGCGGTTCGACGCGGCGCTGCGCCGCGAGCCGCTGGACTTCGAGTGCCACCTCGACCGGCTGACGCAGCTACAGCCGCGCTGGGGCGGGGAGCCCGGGCGGGCCCTGGCGTTCGCGCGGGAGGCGTTCGCGGGCGCACCGGACGGCCACCGGCTGGGCGCGCTGGTCGCGATGGCCCACATCGAGAACTGGGTGGAGTCGGACGACGGCTCCTGCCTCGACACGGCGGAGGTCCAGGAGGAGCTGCGTACCGCGGCGCGGCGCAGCATCCTGCACCCCGCCTATGTGCGGCGGCCCGGCTGGCAGTACGACTTCAGCATGTTCGCCATGGCCTTGTCGCTGTCCGGCGAGGGCGTCGCCTGCGGGCGCGTCTTCCACGAGCTGGACGGCGCCTGGACCGAGTGGCCCTGGTCGTACTTCGCGGAGCCCGAGCAGCAGTACGCCCGCCGCCGGCGCCTCGGCTGAGCGAGCCCGCGCCCCCTCTCCCTCCGTAGGCCCTCTTCACACCCCGGACCGCCCATGACCCTGCCCGAGAACACCCCGGACCGCACCTTCCAGGTGGATCTGCGCGGCCTCGTCGACCTGCTCTCCCACCACCTCTACTCCAGCCCCCGCGTCTATCTGCGGGAACTGATGCAGAACGCGGTGGACGCGCTCACCGCCCGGCACGCCCTCGAACCGGCCTCGCCCGCAGGCTCGTTCGGCATCCGCCTGTACGCCGACCGTTCCGTGGTCCGGGTCGAGGACGACGGCGTCGGCCTCACCGAGGCGGACGTGCACAGCTTCCTCGCCACGATCGGCCGCAGCAGCAAACGCGCCGACGGGATCGCCGAGCAGCGCGGCGACTTCATCGGCCAGTTCGGCATCGGCCTGCTGTCCTGCTTCCTGGTCGCGGACGAGATCCACGTGGTCAGCCGTTCCGCCCGTGCACCCCACGCGCCCGCCGTGGAGTGGCGGGGACGCGGCGACGGCAGCTACAGCGTGCGCACCCTGCCCGCCTCGGCCCGGCCCGTCCCCGGCACCACCGTCACGCTGACCCCGCGCTCGGACGCGGGCGAATGGACCGCGCCCGCTCAAGTGCACGCCCTGGCGAAGCACTTCGGTTCGCTGCTGCGGCACCCGGTGACCTTCGACGACGGCTCCGGCGGGCCCGTCGTGCCGGTCAACCCGGAGGAGGCGCCCTGGGCGCGGACGTACCCGACACCGGGCGCCCGCTCCCGCGCGCTCGCCAAGTACGGCGAGGAGGTGTTCGGCTTCACGCCGCTGGACACCCTGGAGCTGGATCTGCCGGCCGTGGGTCTGAAGGGCGTCGCCTGCGTGCTCCCGGAGGCGGTGCCCGCCGGACGCCGTCACGGACACCGGGTGCACGTCAAGGGCATGCTGCTGTCCGAGCAGGCGGAGGAGATCCTGCCCGACTGGGCGTTCTTCGTGCGCTGCGTCGTCGACGCGGAGAGCCTGCGCCCGACGGCGTCCCGCGAGTCCCTGTACGAGGACGACACCCTCGCCGCCGTCCGGGAAGCGCTCGCCGGGAAGCTGCGCGCGTGGATCGCCCGCGTCGCCGCCAGCGACCCGGAGCTGCTGCACCGCTTCCTCCAGGCGCACCACCTGTCGGTGAAGTCGCTCGCCGTGCACGACGACGAGATCCTGCGGATGCTGCTGCCGTGGCTGCCGTTCGAGACGACCGACGGCCACTGCACCCTGGACGAGTTCTCCCGCACCCACCGCACCGTGCTGGTGACGTCCAGCGTGGAGGAGTTCCGGCAGGTTGCCGCCATCGCGTCGGCCGCCGGGCTCGGCGTGGTCAACGGCGGCTACACCTACGACCGCGAACTGGCGCACCGGCTGCCGGAGATCAGGCCCGAGGTGAGCGTCGCCGACCTCGACCCGGCGACCCTCACAGCGCACCTCGACCCGGTCGACCGGGAGACGGAACTGGCCGCCGCGGCCTATCTGGCGCTCGCCCGGGACGCCCTCGCGGTGTTCGACTGCGACGTCGCGCTGCGCGCCTTCCAGCCCGCGTCCGCGCCCGCCCTGCTCGTCGACAGCCGCGAGGCCCGGCACGAGCGCACCCGCTCCCGGCTCGCCCGCGAGCAGGAGGGCGGCCTGTGGGGCGACATCCTCGGCGCCCTCCAGCAGGAGGCGCCGCGCGCCCAGCTGATCCTCAACCAGCTGAACCCGCTGGTGCGCACCGCCGTCGCGATCGCCGAGCCGGAACTGGCCCGCACCAGCGCCGAGGCCCTGTACGGGCAGGCGGCGCTGCTGTCCCGGCGTCCGCTCAGGCCCGCCGAGTCCAGCCTCATCAACCGCTCCTTCCTCGACCTTCTCGCCCACGCCCTGCGCAAGGACCGCTGACGATGCAGACCCCGCCCCAGACCACCGACGAGCTGTACGCGGCGCTGCGGGAGAACGGCGCCCTCCCCTACGGCCGCACCCGGACCGTCGCCGCCGAGGAACTCGCCGAGGCGGCCGAGCTGTTCGGCGAGCCGGAGCCGCTGATCCACGCCCTGCTGGAGCTCCAGGAGGCGTACACGTACGGCTCCGAGCCGCGGAAGTCGCCGGTCGTCTTCGCCCGGCTGCTGAACCTCTTCGACGAGCGGCCCGACGTGTTCGACGACCGGCTGCGCCACCAGCTGTTCTGGCGGTTCAAGTGGGTCGCGGGCGCCCTGCGCTCCCTGCCCGAGGTACCGCTGGCGAGCCTGCGCCAGTGGCTCACGGAGATGCGGGACCGCTACGAGAAGGCGGGCCTCGACCTCCAGCCGTACTACGGGCAGGCGTACCTGCTCGCCGCGCACGTCGGCGAGGACACCACCCTCGCCTACGAGTTGTGGGCGGGCCGGGCCCGGAGCCTGCTCAGCGACTGCGAGGCGTGCGAGACCTGCGAGCGCGCCCTGCACCACGTGGCGGCGGGCGACGACGAGCGGGCGCTGCGCCACTGGGAGCCGGTGCTCGCGGGCAAGGAGTCCTGCCAGGAGGAACCGGCCCACTCCATCTCGTACGCGCTGCTGCCGCTGCTTCGGACCGGCCGTACGGACGAGGCGCGCCATCTGCACCTGGCGGGCTACCGCGGCTGCCGCCGCAACCCGTCGATGGCCGGGGAGATCGGCCGCCACCTGGAGTTCTGTGCGCTGACCGGCAACGAGGCGCGCGGCCTGGAACTGCTGGCGGAGAACCGGAACCTGTTCGACGAGGTGGACTCGCCGCTGGCCCTGCTCGACCTGCTCACCGGCGTGGAGGTGCTGCTCGCCCGCGTGGAGGCGCTGGGCCACGGGGAGCTGCCGGCCGCCGGGTTCCCCGGCCGGAGCTGGACGGTGACGGAACTGCGGGCCGAGGTGCGGGGGCGCGCCGACGACCTGGCTGCCCGTTTCGACGCCCGCAACGGCACGACGACGCACGCCGGCCGCCGCGGGGCCCGTCTGGCGCAGGCGCCGCTGCTGGAGTCGCTGGAGCTGACGCTGCGTCCGCGCACCCTGGAGGACGTGGCCCCGGCCCCCGCGGCGCCGGCGCCGGCACCCGCCGAGCCGCTCCCCGAATCGCCGGCGGACCTGATCAGGCGGGCGCGAGAGCTGGACGAGCAGGGGCACCCGGACGCGCACGCCTGCTGGGCACGGCTGCGCGAGCTCACCGCCGCCCGCGACTACGTCCACCCGGACGATCCGGACGTCGGACCGCTGCTGCGCCTGCGCGCCGAACTGCTGGAGGAGGAGGCGACGCTGGCGGACCGAAGGAACGCGCACGGGGACGCGGCGACGCTGTACGAGGAGGCGTCGGGTCTCTACGAGGACGCGGGGCTCCCGGGGCACGCGACGCTGGCCCGGGCGCAGGCGGTGCTGGCGGGGGTGCGGGTGGGGCCGGACGGTTCCGGCTCCACGCAGGAGTCCGACACCACCGCAGGGTCCGGCCCGGCCCAGGGACCCGACACCACCGCAGAGTCCGGCACGGCCCAGGGACCCGACTCCGCGCACGGGTCCGGCCCGGCGCGGGACTCCGCCCCCGCCGCAGGGGTCGGCAGCGCCTACGGGGCCGGCTCCCCGCAGCCGTCCGACTCCACCGAGCGACCCGGCACGACGCACAGGGCCGGCCCGGCGCGGGGCTCCGCCCCCGCCGCGGGGGTCGGCAGCGCCTACGGGGCCGGCTCCCCGCAGCCGTCCGACTCCGCCGAGCGACCCGGCACAACGCACGGGTCCGGCCCGGCGCGGGCATCCCGGCCCGCGGCCGGCCCCGGCTCCGTCGAGGGTTCCGCCTCCGCGGGAAGGGCCGGTTCGGCTGCGGGTCCGGGACCCGCGGCGGGCCCCGACGCCCATGTCACCGCGCTGTCCGCGGCGTACGCGACGCTCGTGCGGCTGCACGAGGAGGCGGCCGGTCTCGCTCCGTTCCTGGAGGCGCGGCTGCTGCGGCTGCGGGTGAGCGCACTGGGACTGCGGCTCCAGGAAGCCGGGGACCGGCAGCAGGTCGCGTCCGTCCTCGCCGAGGCGGAGCTGCTGCACGACTTCGCCGCCCGGCACGCCCTGGCCGGCCAGATCGCGGGCGCGCGGCTGCTGCGGGCCACCACGCACGCCATGTCCGGCGACCTCCCCACCGCGCTCGCCGAGACGGACGCGCTGGTGGGGCTGTTGCGGACGGACGGTCCCGCCTGGCACCTGCCGCGCGTGCTCGCGCTGCGCGGCAAGATCCAGCTGGGTGTCGGTGACGCCGAGGCCGCGCACGCGAGCCTCGCCGAGGGGCTGCGGCTGGCGGCCGAGTGGCCCGGCGACACGGTCGACGCCCCGACCCTGCACGGCGAACTGGCGCAGGCGTGCCTGCGCCTGGGCCGGCCCGACGAGGCCCTGCGCCATCTGACCCGCTCGGCGGAGCTGGACCTGCGGGCGGGCAACCGGTTCGACGCGTTCTGCTCCTACAGCAACGTGGCACAGCTGAGCCTCGACCTGGGCCGCATCGAGGACTGCATCGCCCTGCTCGACTCGGTGCTGATGGAGCCGGACGTCGTGGACGGCGGGCTGGACGACCGGCTCGTGGCCCAGCTGCGGCTGACGCGGGCCCGCGCGCTGCACGCCGGGGACGACCTGAAGGCCGCCACGGCGGAGTTCGTGGCCCTCGCGGCCGAGTCGGCCGGCTGGGACGACGACCCGGGCAGCCACGCCATGATCGCCGCGGAGACGGCCGTACTGCTCGGTGAGGCCGGGGAGTTCGGGCAGGCGCGGGAGGCCGTGGACCGGGCGCTCGCCGCCCACGCGCGCGACCCGCGGTTCGAGATGCTCAGCAACGCACTGCGGGAGCTGGCCCGGCTCCAGGCGCACCGGCAGGGCCCGGACGGGCTGGAGGGCGCCCGTGCCTTCCTTCAGGACGCCGGCCGGGTCGCCGATGCGGCCCGGGCCGCCGGGTTCGAGGCGCACGGCCGCTCGCTGGACTCCGCCCTCGCCTACGAGCACGGGCGGGTCAACGCGTACGGGGGCGCCTACGAGGAGGCGCTGGCGGCGCTGGAGAAGGCTCTCGGGCTGCTCGGGGAACCGGGCGAGGACGCCACGGAGGCCGCCGAGTGGGCGGAGTGCGTGCGGCTGGCCGGAGTCGTGGAGGGCGTCTACCTGGAGCGGCGTGCGGCGGCGCTCGGACGGGTCGGGGCGGCGGTGGAGCGGCTGACGGCGCTCGGCCACGGCGAAGTGGCGGAGACGCTGGCGGAGCTGGCGGAGAGGCTGCGGGACGAGGAGTGAGCAGGGCGGGAAGGGCGGGGCGTGGCCGCGGGGCCGGCCCCGCCCTCCCGTCTCGTTATGCGGAACGGTTCACCACCGTCCGTCTCACGCCGTGACTGTGACGGTAATCATGTTTACGCAGCGTATCTGGGCCGGTTGATGACCTTGTGTCACTCCGGCTTTGTGGCACGGGCGTTAACGAGCGGCCGAACCTCTTGTGCAATCCGCGTAGACAGATCAATCTTTCGCCTGGCGACAGGACATGCGGATCACGTCCACAGCGTCCGTGTTTGGCATGTTCCTGACATGCGTGCGTCCCGGTGACCCGGGCCGGACGTCCGCCGACCGGCGCCTCACCCCCAGGAGACGCCACCCCCACACTCCCCACCTGTCGAGGAGAAACCTCAGATGGCAGTGAAGCGAAACGCCAAGCACAGGTCGATCGTCGGCGTCGGCGCGGTCGCCGCGGCGGCTCTCGCGGGCGGTCTGTTCACCGCTCCCGCCGCGCACTCCGCCGAATCCCCCAAGGGGACGATCGCCTACGCGGATGCGCCGAACGCGGTCGCGGGCAGCTACATCGTCACCCTGAAGCCGGACACCAGGGCCACCACCGCCAAGGGCAAGGGCCTGGCCGAGAAGTACGGCGCCGACGTCGGGCACACCTTCCGCGAGGCCGTCAACGGCTACACCGTGGAGGCCACCGAGGCGGAGGCCGCCGAGCTGGCCGCCGACCCCTCGGTCGCGCTGGTCGAGCAGAACCGCACCTTCACCATCCAGGCCACGCAGACCAACCCGCCGTCCTGGGGCCTGGACCGCATCGACCAGACCGCGCTGCCGCTGAGCGGCTCGTACACCTACGACGACACCGCCGGCCAGGGCGTCACCGCGTACATCATCGACACCGGTGTGCGCATCTCCCACAGCGACTTCGGCGGCCGCGCCCGCAACGGCTACGACGCGGTCGACGGCGACTACGTCGCCCAGGACGGCAACGGCCACGGCACCCACGTCGCCGGCACCGTCGCGGGCACCGCGTACGGCGTCGCCAAGAAGGCCTCCGTCGTCGGCGTCCGCGTCCTCGACAACAACGGCTCCGGCACCACCGCCGGCGTGATCGAGGGCGTCGACTGGGTCGCCGCCAACGCGGTCCTCCCGGCCGTGGCCAACATGTCGCTCGGCGGCGGCGCCAGCACGACGCTGGACAACGCGGTGCGCAACGCCATCGCGGCCGGCGTCACCTTCGCCGTGGCCGCGGGCAACGAGTCGACGACCGCGACCGGTTCGCCGGCCCGGGTGGCCGAGGCGATCACCGTCGGCGCGACCACCTCGACCGACGCCCGCGCCAGCTACTCCAACTACGGCTCGAACCTGGACATCTTCGCGCCGGGCTCGTCCATCACGTCGGCCTGGCACACCGGCGACAGCGCCACCAACACCATCTCCGGCACCTCGATGGCCACCCCGCACGTCGCGGGCGCCGCGGCGCTGTACCTCGCGGACAACCCGTCGGCCACCCCGTCGCAGGTCGCCTCCGCGCTGATAGCCAACTCCGTCTCCGGCGCCGTCTCCAACCCGGGCAGCGGCTCCCCGAACCGTCTGCTGTACGTCGGCGGCAACGGCGGCACGACCCCGCCGGCCGGCAAGACGTTCACCAGCTCGACGCGGTACACCATCAGCGACCGGACGACGGTCGAGTCCCCGATCGCCGTCACCGGTGTCTCGGGCAACGCCCCGTCGACCCTCAAGGTCCCGGTGAACATCGTCCACACCTACATCGGTGACCTGACGGTGTCCCTGGTCGCTCCGAGCGGCCGCGTCTACACCCTGAAGGCCTCCGGCACCGGCGGCTCGACGGACAACATCAACACCACGTACACCGTGAACGCCTCCTCGGAGACGGCCAACGGCACGTGGAAGCTCCGCGTCACCGACGGCTACGCCGGTGACACGGGCTACATCAGCAGCTGGGGCCTGACCTTCTGAGGCGTCGCCTCCGAGCTCCGCTGAACCCTCACCGCCCCGGCACGGGTCCCCGTGCCGGGGCGGTGCGCGAAAGGCCGGTGCTCTCGCGTCCGGTCAGCACACACTGCACGGCCCCCACCCCGGCAACGCCGTCCTCACCGAGCGCGTCAGCCGCTCAGGTGCCGGCTGAAGAAGCTCAGCGCGCCGTCCAGCTCGGACGGCGGGAGCTCGCCGTGTCCGCCCGGGTTGGCGTGGAGCGACTTCTGCTCCGAGGCCAGGGCGTCGTACAGGGCCAAGCTCTGTTCCCTCGGCACCCGTTCGTCGTCCCACTGGACCAGGAACCGCACCGGCACGGTGATCCGGGAGGCGGCCTCCGCCGAGGCGTGCGCGCCGCCCAGGCCCAGCACCGCGGCACGGACCCGGGGTTCGGCGGCGACGAACGGGACGCCCAGTCCGCATCCCAGCGAGACGCCCCAGTAGCCCACCGGGCCGGGGCCCACGTGGTCGAGTTCCCGCACCGCGTCCAGAACCGCCCGCCACTCCGGCACGGTCCGCCGGGCCACCAGCGCCTGGAACTCGGCGATCAGCGGCGCCAGTTCCTCGCCCGCCTCCACGCGGGCCTGGTTCCCGGCCGTGAGGCGGTCGTACTCCGCGACCTCGGGCCGGTCGCCGTGGGCGGGGACGTCGACGCAGACGGCGGCGTAGCCGCACTCGGTGACGAGGCGGTGGGCGAGCACCGCGACGCCGGGGTCCTTCTTGTGCCGGCCGCCGCCGTGTCCCAGGAGGACGAGGGGACGGGTCACGGCTTCACCGCCGTCCGGCGTCCACAGGACGCCGGGGATCTCGCCGAGGGTGAAGAGCTGTTCGCGGACGCCGTCGGACGACGTCCCGGAGAGGAAGCGCATGGAAAAGCGGCCTTTCGCAGAGCCTCTGCGGGCGCTCCCTAGGCCATGGGAGGGAGGGAGGCCCGACCTGTCGAAGCGTTGATCGGTCTCACCTCCTCGGGTCGCAGCGCTGCACGGCGGCAGGAACGTACCACGGCGCTGCTCTCAGAACCCCGACATCTCCCACATCAGCACCTCCGCCTCCCCCTCCGCGACCGCCTCCGCGTCCTTCTCGTCCGTGAGGCGGGCCGCGTCGCCCGGGCCCAGGATTTCGCCCTCCAGGCGGACGTCACCGCGGACCACGTGGACGTAGACGTAGGGCGCCGCGGGGACCGCCGTGCGCTCCCCCGCCGACAGCCGGCGGACGTGGAGCATCGCGCCTGCCTCCGGGAGGGCGTACGGAGTCGAGTCGGCTATGCCGTGGACGACCTCGTAGCGGGGTTCGCCGCCCGGCTTGAGGGGGGCCAGCCACATCTGGAGGAAGGTCAGCGGGGTGCGGGCCGCGTTGCGCTCCACGTGGCGGACGCCCGACGCGGCGCTGAGACGCTGGACGTCACCGGGGCGGATGACCGTCTCGTGGCCCTGGGAGTCGCGGTGGGTCAGCTCACCGGAGATCACCCACGTGACGATCTCGGTGTGGCTGTGCGGGTGCTCGCCGAAGCCGGCGCCCGGACCCAGGTGCTCCTCGTTGCAGGCGATCACCGCGCCGAAGCGCAGGTTGTCCGGGTCGTAGTGGGGGCCGAAGGAGAGGGCGTGCCACGACTCGATGCCCGCCGCCGGGTCCCCGCCCCTGTAGCGTTCGCTCGCTCGCCTGACGTCCATCACGCCCTCCACGGTAGGCCCTCCCCGAGGAGCCCGGGACGGCGCACGGCGGGGGCACCGGAGCCCGGACACGGGGCACGGGCCACGGGCGGGGTGCGACCCTGGGGCACGGCCCGCCGTCCGGATAAGGCAGTCTTGTCCCGTGCCCGAACCCGAAACCAGTACCCCCGGACCCGCTGCACGCCCCGCCCACCCGCACTCCGCGACACTGAAGCGGCTGGAGCAGTCGTCCGGCTCGCTCGCCGCCCAGGCCATCGCGCGGATGGACGAGACGCTGCCCTGGTACCGGGCGATGCCGCCGGAGAACCGTTCCTGGATCGGCCTGGTCGCCCAGGCGGGCATCGCCGCCTTCACCGAGTGGTTCCGGCACCCCGACGCTCCTCAGGCCATCTCCACCGACGTCTTCGGCACCGCGCCGCGCGAGCTGACCCGGGCCATCACGCTGCGCCAGACCGTGGAGATGGTGCGGACCACGATCGAGGTGATGGAGACCGCCATCGACGAGGTGGCGGCGCCCGGCGACGAGAGCGTGCTGCGCGAGGCGCTCCTCGTCTACGCCCGCGAGATCGCCTTCGCCACCGCCCAGGTGTACGCCCAGGCCGCCGAGGCACGCGGTGCCTGGGACGCTCGCCTGGAGTCGCTCGTGGTGAACGCCGTGCTCAGCGGCGAGGCCGACGAGGGCGCCGTGTCACGGGCAGCCGCGCTCGGCTGGAACTCCCCGGAGCATGTGTGCGTGGTACTGGGCACCGCCCCGGACGGGGACTCCGAGCTGACCGTGGAGGCGATCCGGCGGGCCGCCCGGCACGCCAAGCTCCAGGTGCTCACCGGAGTCCTGGGCGACCGTCTCGTCGTCATCGCGGGCGGCAGCGACAACCCGCTGGCCGTCGCGAAGTCGCTGATCGGCCCGTACGCGGCCGGCCCCGTCGTGGCCGGGCCCGTGGTGCCGGACCTGCTGGCCGCGACCCGGTCCGCGCAGGCCGCCGCCGCGGGCCTCAAGGCGTGTTCCGCCTGGCAGGATGCCCCGCGCCCGGTGCTGGCGGACGATCTGCTGCCGGAGCGCGCGATGGCCGGCGACCCCTCGGCGCGCGAGCAGTTGGTGGAGGAGATCTACAGACCGCTCGAGGAGGCCGGCGCGGCGCTCCTGGAGACGCTCAGCGTCTATCTCGAACAGGCGAGCAGTCTCGAAGGCGCGGCGCGCATGCTGTTCGTTCACCCCAACACCGTTCGTTACCGGCTCCGACGTGTGACAGACGTCACCGGTTGGTCACCCTCCGATGTACGCTCGGCGTTCACCCTGCGGATCGCGCTGATCCTGGGGCGTCTGGCCGATGGTGATCTCCAGACCTAGTCTTTTGTCGGGGGTCGACAAAACCCCCTCCCGTTCTTCGTCCTTGTCCCCACGGGCGGCCGCGCCCGTACGCAAGAGAGAGTGTGAGAGTGCTCGTACTCGTCGCTCCCGGCCAGGGCTCCCAGACGCCCGGCTTCCTGACCGAATGGCTCGAACTCCCCGGCGCCGCCGACCGTGTCGCCGCGTGGTCCGACGCCATCGGACTCGACCTGGCCCACTACGGCACGAAGGCCGACGCGGACGAGATCCGCGACACGGCCGTCGCGCAGCCGCTGCTGGTCGCGGCCGGGCTGCTGTCCGCCTCGGCACTGGGTGACATCGGCCCCGGCGCGGTAGCCGGTCACAGCGTCGGCGAGATCACCGCCGCCGCCCTCGCCGGCGTGCTCGACGACACCGCCGCGCTCTCCCTGGTCCGCAAGCGGGGTCTGGCCATGGCCGACGCCGCCGCGATCACGGAGACCGGCATGGCGGCGCTGCTCGGCGGCGACCCCGAGGTGACCGTCCCGCACCTGGAGAAGCTGGGTCTCACTCCGGCGAACATCAACGGCGCCGGCCAGATCGTCGCCGCCGGCACCATGGAGCAGATCGCCGCGCTGGAGGCCGACAAGCCCGAGGGCGTCCGCAGGGTCGTCCCGCTCAAGGTCGCCGGCGCCTTCCACACCCACCACATGGGCCCCGCGGTCGAGACGCTGGCGGAGGCCGCCAGGGCCCTCGCACCCGCCGACCCGAAGGTCGCCTACGTGTCCAACAAGGACGGCAAGGCGGTCGCGTCCGGCGCCGAGGTGCTGGAGCGCCTGGTGGGCCAGGTCGCCAACCCGGTCCGCTGGGACCTGTGCATGGGGACCTTCCAGGAGCTCGGTGTCACGGCCCTCCTGGAGCTGTGCCCCGGTGGCACCCTGACCGGTCTGGCCAAGCGTGCCCTGCCCGGCGTCAAGACGCTGGCCCTGAAGACCCCCGCCGACCTCGACGCGGCCCGCGAGCTCCTCGCCGAGCACGCCGCCTGACGCCCTTAAGGAGCCGACCCGCATGGCGAAGATCAAGCCCAGCAAGGGCGCCCCGTACGCGCGCATCCTCGGCGTGGGCGGCTACCGCCCCACCCGGGTCGTGCCGAACGAGGTGATCCTCGAGACGATCGACTCGTCCGACGAGTGGATCCGCTCGCGCTCCGGGATCGAGACCCGGCACTGGGCCTCCCCGGAGGAGACGGTCGCCGCGATGTCGATCGAGGCGTCCGGCAAGGCCATCGCGGACGCCGGGATCGACGCCGCGCAGATCGGCGCCGTCGTCGTGTCGACCGTGTCGCACTTCGCGCAGACCCCGGCCATCGCGACCGAGATCGCCGACAAGCTGGGCACGGACAAGGCCGCCGCCTTCGACATCTCCGCCGGCTGCGCGGGCTTCGGCTACGGCCTGACCCTCGCCAAGGGCATGGTCGTCGAGGGTTCCGCGGAGTACGTCCTGGTCATCGGCGTGGAGCGGTTGAGCGACCTGACCGACCTGGAGGACCGCGCGACGGCCTTCCTGTTCGGTGACGGCGCGGGCGCCGTGGTCGTCGGCCCCTCGCAGGAACCGGCCATCGGCCCGACCGTGTGGGGCTCCGAGGGCGACAAGTCCGAGACGATCAAGCAGACCGTCACCTGGGACCGCTTCCACATCGGTGACGTCTCCGAGCTGCCCCTGGACAGCAAGGGCAACATCAAGTTCCCCGCCATCACCCAGGAAGGCCAGGCGGTGTTCCGCTGGGCCGTGTTCGAGATGGCGAAGGTCGCCCAGCAGGCGCTGGACGCGGCCGGGATCAGCGCGGACGACCTGGACGTCTTCATCCCGCACCAGGCCAACGTGCGGATCATCGACTCGATGGTGAAGACCCTCAAACTGCCGGAGCACGTCATGGTCGCCCGTGACATCCGCACCACCGGCAACACCTCGGCCGCCTCGATCCCGCTCGCGATGGAGCGGCTCCTGGCGACCGGCGAGGCGAAGAGCGGCGACACCGCGCTCGTCATCGGCTTCGGGGCGGGTCTCGTGTACGCCGCGACTGTCGTTACCCTCCCCTAGGCACTCCGTGCCGGATCATGCATCCGGTACAGGAGGAAACACCGCCACACCCTCTGGAATCACAAAGAAGGAGCGCCACCATGGCCGCCACTCAGGAAGAGATCGTCGCCGGTCTCGCGGAGATCGTGAACGAGATCGCCGGCATCCCGGTTGAGGACGTCCAGCTGGACAAGTCCTTCACCGACGACCTGGACGTCGACTCGCTGTCCATGGTCGAGGTCGTCGTCGCCGCCGAAGAGCGCTTCGACGTCAAGATCCCGGACGACGACGTCAAGAACCTCAAGACCGTCGGCGACGCGACCGACTACATCCTCAAGCACCAGGCCTGAGCACGCGCGGGGCGTGAGCCCCGCAAGGGCCGGGAGCTCCCCGGTCCCGCCACCCGGCGGTGGCGCCGTACGCATCCTCGTCAATCGTTGGAGAAAGAATTCCGATGAGCTCGACCAATCGCACCGTGGTCGTCACCGGTATCGGCGCAACCACACCGCTGGGTGGCGACGCGGCCTCTACCTGGGAGGGCCTCGTCGCCGGTCGTTCCGGCGTGAAGTCCCTGGAGCAGGAGTGGGCCGCCGAGCAGGCGGTCCGTATCGCGGCCCCGGTGGCCGTGGAGCCGACCGAGGTCATCCCCCGGCCGCAGGCCCGCCGCCTGGACCGCTCGGCGCAGTTCGCGCTGGTGGCGGCCAAGGAGGCCTGGGCGGACGCCGGTTTCGAGGCCAAGGCCGGCGAGGACCCCAGCGTCGACCCCGACCGGCTGGGCGCGGTGATCGCCTCCGGCATCGGCGGCGTGACGACCCTGCTGGACCAGTACGACGTGCTGAAGGAGAAGGGCGTCCGCCGCGTCTCCCCGCACACCGTCCCCATGCTGATGCCGAACGGCCCGTCCGCGAACGTCGGTCTGGCCGTGGGCGCCCGCGCGGGCGTGCACACCCCGGTGTCCGCGTGCGCCTCGGGCGCGGAGGCCATCGGCTACGCCATCGAGATGATCCGCACCGGCCGCGCCGACGTGGTCGTCGCGGGCGGCACGGAGGCGGCGATCCACCCGCTGCCGATCGCCGCGTTCGGCAACATGATGGCGATGTCCAAGAACAACGACGACCCGCAGGGCGCCTCGCGCCCCTACGACGTCGCCCGGGACGGCTTCGTCATGGGCGAGGGCGCGGGTGTGATCGTCCTGGAGTCCGCCGAGCACGCGGCCGCGCGCGGCGCCCGTGTCTACGCGGAGGCGGTCGGGCAGGGCATCTCGGCCGACTCGCACGACATCGTGCAGCCGGAGCCGGAGGGGCGGGGCATCACGCACGCCTTGCAGAACCTGATGGACCGCACGGACCTGGACGCGGCGGAGATCGTGCACGTCAACGCGCACGCGACGTCGACGCCTGCCGGTGACATCGCCGAGCTGAAGGCGCTGCGCAAGGTGTTCGGGGACGACGCGGACCACATGGCGGTGTCCGCGACGAAGTCGATGACCGGTCATCTGCTGGGCGGCGCCGGTGGTGTCGAGTCCGTCGCCACCGTGCTGGCGCTGTACCACCGGGTGGCTCCGCCGACGATCAACGTGGAGAACCTCGATCCCGAGGCGGAGGCCAACGCGGACGTCGTGCGTGGTGAGGCGCGGAAGCTGCCCGTCGACGGGCGGATCGCCGCGCTGAACGACTCGTTCGGGTTCGGTGGGCACAACGTGGTGCTGGCGTTCCGGACGGTCTGACCGCCCCAGGGGCGATGTCAGGAAGGGGCTCACCTCTGGGAGGTGAGCCCCTTCCGCTGTCGGCCCTTCGCGCAGTTCCCCGCGCCCCTTCGGGGCGCCACTCCTAGCGGTGTCTATACGACCTGGTGGAGCCAGCGGACCGGGGCGCCTTCTCCTGCGTAGCGGAACGGCTCGAGTTCGTCGTCCCAGGGCTTGCCGAGGAGCTTGGCGATCTCCGACTCCAGGTCGGTGTCCTCCGTGCGGGAGCGGACCAGCGCGGCGCGCAGGCGGTCCTCCGGGACGAGGATGTCGCCGTGGATGCCGGTGACGGCGTGGAAGATGCCGAGGTCGGGGGTGCAGCTGTAGCGCTCGCCCTCGGCGGTGGGGCACGGCTCGGAGGTGACCTCGAAGCGCAGCATCTGCCAGCCGCGCAGCGCGGAGGCGAGCTTGGAGGCGGTGCCGGCCTGACCCTGCCAGGAGAACTCCGAGCGCCAGGTGCCGGGGGTGGCCGGCTGGCGGATCCAGTCCAGGCTGACGCGCGTGCCGAGCACCCCGGCGACGGCCCACTCGACGTGCGGGCACAGCGCGCGCGGCGCGGAGTGCACGTACAGAACTCCACGAGTCGTCACCGGAACCTCCGGGCTGAGCGGGTCGTCTTCGATCGGGCGGAACGGCCACGGCCCGGCGGGCCGCGTTGAGGGCGAGGCTACCGTGCGACGGGGCAAGGAGTGTGACGTACCGTCCGTCCCGGGGGCGGGAAAGTCGTGCCTTTCACCCGGCAGGACGTCTGTGCGGGCGCCTGGGTTCATTCCGGACGGGCCCTCCGGAGGAGCGGGAACTCCCGTGCGTTGTTATGGGTTGGGGGACGGCACGGACGTGGCGGGACGCTCGGGGAGGCGGCGGATGGTGCAGGCGACGCGGAGGCGGGGACGCCGTGCGCGGGCCGTGCTCGCCGCCGTGGCGGCCGTCGCGTTCGGCGTGGCGGGCTGCGACGCGGGCGGCGGGGACGATCCCGGTGCGGCCGCGTCGAGGACGCCGTCCGCCCGGCCGACGCCGCTGTGGGACACCCGCCCGGACTCGGTGGCCGCGGTGGGCGACTCCATCACCCGTGGCTTCGACGCCTGCGCGGTCCTGACGGACTGTCCGGAGGTGTCGTGGGCGACGGGTGACAGCAAGGAGATCGACAGTCTGGCCGTACGGCTGCTGGGGCGGGCCGGGGCGGCCGGGCGGAGCTGGAATCACGCGGTGACCGGCGCCCGGATGGAGGACCTGCCGGGGCAGATGGCGCGCGCGGTGAAGCGGGAGCCGGAGCTGGTGGCGGTGATGGTGGGGGCGAACGACGCCTGCCGGCAGAGTGTGGCCGCGATGACCCCGGTGGAGGAGTTCCGCGCGGACTTCGAGGAGGCGATGCGCACCCTGCGCGAGGCGCTGCCGAAGACGCAGGTGTACGTGGCGAGCGTGCCGGACCTGAAGCGGCTGTGGTCGCAGGGGCGGACCAGCGCGCTGGGCAAGCAGATCTGGAAGCTGGGGATCTGCCCGTCGATGCTGGGCGACGCGGACGCCACGGACGCGGCGGCGACCGAGCGGCGGGCGACGGTGCAGCAGCGCGTGGAGGACTACAACGAGGTGCTGCGGGAGGTGTGCGCGAAGGACCGCTGCTGCCGCACCGACGGCGGCGAGGTGTACGCGTACCGGTTCGGCACGGCACAGCTGAGCCGCTGGGACTGGTTCCACCCGAGCGTCGACGGTCAGGCCGAGCTGGCGGAGATCGCCTACCGGGCGGTCACGGCTCCGGGCCCGTGACCTATTGTTTCGCACATGAACGAACTCATCGGCACACTTTCCGACGGCACGCCGGTGCACCGCTGGACCCTGGAGCGGGCGGGCGTACGGGCGCGGATCCTGTCGTACGGCGGGATCGTGCAGGACGTCGAGGTGCCGGACCGGGACGGGCGGACCGGGAACGTGGTGCTGGGGTTCGACGGCCTGGACGGCTATCTCGCGCACCCGGACCCCTTCCTGGGTGCCCTCATCGGACGGTACGCCAACCGGATCGGGGGCGCCCGCTTCACCCTGGACGGCACGGAGCACGTCCTCGCGCCGAACGACGGGCCGAACTCGCTGCACGGCGGTGAGCGGGGCTTCGACAAGCGCGTCTGGGACGTCACCGAGGTCGCGCACGGGCTGCGGCTGTCACTGGTCGCCGGGGACGGCGAGGAGGGCTTCCCGGGCCGGCTGGGGGTCACGGTGACCTACACGCTGGACGAGCGGGGCGCGCTGCACATCGCGTACAAGGCGGTGACGGACGCCCCCACGCATGTGAACCTGACGAACCACACGTACTGGAACCTGGCCGGTTCCGGCACCGCGCGCGGTCACGAGCTGCGGGTGGCCGCGTCCCGGTACACGCCGTCCGGTGCCGATCTGATCCCGGCCGGCGAGCTCGCGGACGTCTCCGGCACGCGCTACGACTTCCGCGAGGCGCGCAAGGCGGGCGGCGGCTACGACGACAACTTCGTCCTGGACAAGGGGGTGACGGCGGACGCCGAGGAGGTGGCCGAGCTGTACGACCCCGCGTCGGGCCGGGTGCTGACGGTCGCCACCACGGAGCCGGGCCTGCAGGTGTACACGGCGGACCACATCGGGGAGCCGTTCGAGCCGGGCGCGGGCATCGCGCTGGAGACGCAGCACTTCCCGGACTCCCCGAACCGTCCGGAGTTCCCGAGCACGGTGCTGCGGCCGGGCGAGGTGTTCCGTTCGGAGACCGTCTACGGCTTCTCCGTGCGGTAGCGGACGGGCCCGGGCCGGGCGGGACCGGACACACATGAGCCCCGGTCCGGGGTCAGGGTCCCGGGCCGGGGCTGTACATGGGCTACCCCGCAGGACCCCGACGTTAACCGCTGACTCGCTCCGGCGGCCGGGGATCCGGGCTGGGCGAGGAATCCCGTACGAACCCTTCACATTCGGCCACGGGCGTTCCCGCGCCGGCCGGACGGTGTCCTTCGCACCGTGGTGTGATCCACCTCGGTCACGCGATACTGCGGCCTTCCGGCATCCACCCGTACCCCACGACGACGGAAGGCCCCCTCCTGTGATCTCACCCCGTGTGCGCATCGGTGTGCTCGGTCTGGCCCTGCTGACCGCCCTGTCCTCGCCCGTCACCGCCACCGCCGCGGAACCGGCGGCCCCCGGTTCCGCGGCGCCGCCCACCGTCGAGGAGTCGCGCCTCGACAGGACCGCGCCGCAGGAGATACTCCGGCGCTCCGGCTTCGACACGGTCGCGCCGGCCTTCGCCCGTGCCCTGGACCGGGCCCGCTCGTACGCTGAGGCGCGGCGGGTCGTGGAGCGGGAGGGCTCCGCGCTGTGGCGCAGAGCGGTGGACCGGGTGCAGGGCAGGGGCCCGGCGGGCGGCGACCTGAGCCGGGACGACGACCGGCCGCTGTACTGGGCGCGCCTCGGCATGACGCGTGAACTGCGCGGCTGGGAGCCCCGGTTCGGGCTGGACGCGGAGCGGCGGGCGCGGCTGATCGACACGCTGGAGCAGACTTCGCGCGGGCAGACCGCGATCAGGTACCCGCACGGCAAGGGTCTGAAGCGGGTGCTGGTGACCGGCTTCGACCCGTTCACGCTGGACCGGGACATCCGTATCTCCAACCCGTCGGGGGCGGTCGCGCTGGCCCTGGACGGCACGGTGATCGAGACGGCGAGCGGCCCGGCGCGTGTCGAGACGGCCGTGTTCCCGGTGCGCTGGCGGGACTTCACCGACGGCACGGTGGAGCGGGCGCTGCGGCCGCACCTGCCGGAGGTCGACCTGTTCACCACGGTGAGCCAGGGCCGGGTGGGCCGTATCGACGTCGAGCGCACCAACGGCGCCTGGCGGGGCGGCTTCGGGGACAACGAGAACACCGGGCGGCCCGAGATCGTCCCGGTGTCCGACCCGGCCTCGCAGCCGCAGTGGACGTCGACGACGCTGCCGTACGCGGCGATCGTCGCGGCGGACACCGGCCGGTTCCCGGTGTACGACAACACCGCCGTGACGGAGGTCCCGGCGGGCGGGACGGAGCCCGTGGAGCGGCCGGACGGGCCGACGCCCGGCTCCACGGCACGTGCCGGGGGCGGCGGTGACTACCTGTCCAACGAGATCGCCTACCGGGCGACGCTGCTGCGCGACCGGCTGGGGCTGCACGACACGCTGCCGGGCGGGCATGTGCACACGCCTGTGCTGGAGTTCGGCGCCGGCAACACCACCGAGGTCACCGACCCGCAGTTCGTGCGGAACCGGCTGGACATCGTCGCCCAGGTGCGCGCGATCGTGGCCGTCGCGGTCAGTGCGTCGGAGCGAGCGCGAGGCTGACGCCGAGGCCGGCCAGCGCGGTCCCGATCACCTTGTTGAGGACGCGCTGGCCGCGCAGCATGAGGCCGCGCATCCGGTCGTGGGAGAAGAACAGCGCGACGGCGGCGAACCACAGCAGGTGGGCCAGCGACATGAACAGGCCGTAGCCCGCCTGCTGGAGGAGCGGAGTGCCGGGGCCGACGACCTGCGCGAACGTCGAGACGACGAAGAGCGTCGTCTTGGGGTTGAGGACGTTGGTCAGGAAGCCGGTGCGCAGCGCGGCGAGCGGGGTCTGACCGGTGCGGTGCTCCAGGTCGACGGTGACCTCGGCGCGGGTGCGGAAGGTGCGTACGCCGATGTACACGAGGTAGGCCGCGCCGGTCAGTTTGACGACCGTGAAGAGGAAGGCCGAGGAGGCGATCAGCAGCCCCACGCCGAGCATCGTGTAGGTGACGTGCACCAGGACCCCGGCGGCCACCCCGGCGGCGCCGAGCAGCCCGGTGCGACGGCCGTACAGGTAACTGCCCCGGACCACCATGGCGAAGTCGGCGCCCGGGGCGATCACCGCGAGGACGGTGATGAGGGCGACGGCGAGGACCTCGGTCACGCGTCGACGCCCTCCTCCTCGGGCTCGGCGGCGCTGTCGTCGCCCTTGGTCTCCTCGCCGAGGAGGTCCCGGGCCATGAGGGTGGCCCCGGCGACGGCGCCGGGCATCAGGAACACCGCGACGAACGGCACGAGGAACGCCACCGCGAGCGGGGTGCCGAAGCCCCACACGAGGGTCTTGCGGGACCGCAGCAGGGTGAGGCGCTCACGCAGCTCCACGCCGCGGCGCTGGAGCGCGACGGCGGTGAGCTCCTCGGTGAGGAAAAACCCGGTGACGAAGAAGCCGATCACCGGCACGACGGTCTGCCCGGCCACCGGGATGAACCCGAGCGCGAACAGCAGCACCGCCCACACGGCCGCGCGCGCGAGGATGCGGAGGCTGTCGCGGCCGGAGATCCACAGCTCGCGCCAGAGCGGCAGGTCCGACTCGGGCGCGGTGCCGTCGGGCGAGACGTCCCGGTCGACCTTCTCGGAGAGGCTCTCGTAGAACGGCTGCCCGACGAGCAGGGTCACGGCGGTGAAGGTGAGCACGCTCAGCAGCAGGCCGAGCGCGAACAGCACGGCGGTGAGGAAGCCGCGGAACAGGCCCGCCCAGGGGTCGGCCCAGTCGTCGGCGAACGGCGTCGCCCAGCCGACCAGGTCCGCGCCCCACAGGGCGAGGGCGATCAGGGCGGCCGCGTACAGCACCAGGGTGATCAGTCCGGGCAGCAGCCCGAAGCCGTACTGCCTGCCGTGCCGGCCGACCCACTTCTGGCCCTTCAGCAAGTACCGGAATCCTGCCCCGAGATCGCGCATGGGAGGACTGTAGCGGGCGCCCGGACGGGTGACGGGCGAGGGCCGCACCCCACGTCCCAGGATGCGGCCCACGCCGTACGCAACGACGCCGGCCGGGCGGGCGTCACGGCCGGCCCGGCCCCCTTCGTCACCGGGCGACGGCGGCCTCGGCGGCCCCCTCCTCGTCCGAGGCGGCCCGGTGCGCGCCCTCCGGCCCGCGCAGGGCGATGTGGACCAGCAGGACGGCCATGACGGCGACGCCCGCCCACATGGCCCGCTGCCAGCCCTCCACGAAGGACTCCTGCGCGGCGCGCACCAGGTCGTGGGCGTGGCCGCCGGTGCTCGGGGCCACCTCGACGGCGTTGGCGATCCCCTCCCGCGCGGTGTCCGCGGCCTCCGGGGGGACGCCGTCGAGCCGGTCGTCGACGGCGGCGCGGTAGCCGCCGGCCACGAGCGCGCCGAGCAGCGCGACGCCCAGCGCGGTGCCGAACTCCCGGGTGATGTCGTTGAGGGCCGAGGCGACGCCCTGCCGGTCGCGGGGCAGGGAGGCGGTGATCGCCTCGGTGGAGGGCGTCATCGACAGGCCCATGCCCGCGCCCATGGCGAGCGTGCCGGGCAGCACGGACAGGTAGCCGCCGTCGACGGAGACGAACAGGGCCATCAGCGCGAGGCCGAGGGCGGACAGGGCGATGCCGGCCGTCATGGTGGCGCGGGCGCCGATCGCTGCTGCCGCTCTCGGTGCCAGTCCGGACGTCGCCATCATGGTGACGGCCATGGGCATCATCGCCGCCGTGGACAGCAGGCCCGACCAGCCCAGCACGGCCTGGAAGAACGGGAAGAGGACGACGGCGACGCCGGCCTGGACCCCGAACACGACGAGCAGCGTGAGGGAGCCGCCGGCCAGGCCGCGCTCGCGGAAGAGGCGCACGTCCAGCAGCGACGCGTCACGGCGGCGCAGCTCCCAGGCCACGAAGGCGACGGCGGCGGCCAGTCCGGCCACGAGACCGGTGAGCGTCGCGGGGGCGGTCCAGCCGCGCTCCGGTCCTTCCTGGAGGACGAAGATCAGGCCGACGACGGCGACGGTGGACAGCAGCGCGCCTGCCGTGTCGAAGGAGGAGGCGGGCCGCTCGCGGGAGTCGGGCACCGACCTCACGGTCGCCACCAGCGCCGCGGCCGCCAGTGCGACGGGCAGCGCGAACAGCCACCGCCAGTCCGCGACGTCCACGAGGAGCGCGGAGAGGAACATGCCGAGGATGCCGCCGCCTCCGGCGACGCCGGTCCACACGCCGATCGCCCTGCCGCGTTCCTTCTCCGGGAACGTGGAGGTGATCACGGCCAGGGTGATCGGCATGATCATCGCGGCGCCGGTGCCCGCGGCCACCCGGGCGCCGATCATCACGGCGGGCGACGGCGCGAACGCGGCCACCACACCGGCCGTGCCGAACAGGACCAGCCCCGCGATCAGCACGGGTTTGCGGCCCAGGCGGTCGCCGACCGCGCCGAGCGGCAGCAGCAGGGCGGCCAGGGCGAGGGTGTAGACGTTGACGATCCACAGCACGGTCGTCTGGGAGGCGCCCCACTCGACGGCCATGTGGGTCTGGGCGACGTTCAGGCCGGACACCGAGGCGACGACGGCCATCAGCGCGACCGACACGGCGGTCAGCACCGCGCGCAGCTGTCGCGCGTCCGGCGTCCCGGTGCGGCTCGGTGGCGCCTCCGCCGCCGGGGTGGGCTGGTCACTGCTCATGGTCTCCTCCGAAAACGGCGTGCGGGATCGGCGCCGGGACAGCCCCGGCCGCCGAAGGGGGCGGGCGGGGCGGCGGCCTCGTGGACCACCGCCCCGCTCTGCCCCGCGACGCTAGGCCTGTATTGCGGCGGAGGCATACGATGTTGCTCATGACGCAAGAAGATGGCGGGCTGGACGGCCTCGTACGCAAGAGGATCCGTGCGCTGCGGGTCGCGCAGGGGTGGTCCCTGGAGGAGCTCGCGACCCGGGCGAACCTGAGCCAGTCCTCGCTGAGCCGGATCGAGAACGGGCAGCGCCGGCTCGCCCTGGACCAGCTCGTCGTCCTCGCCCGGGCCCTGGACACCACCCTGGACCAGCTGGTGGAGAACGCCGACGACGACGTGGTCGTCAGCCCGATGGTCGACGGCGCCCACGGCCTGATGCGCTGGCCCGTGAAGGGCGACCCCGGGATGAGCGTGGTGCGTCAGCGGCTGACCGCTCCCCCGCCCGACAACCCCGCCCGGATGCGTGCCCACCCCGGCCGGGAGTGGCTGGTGGTGCTCTCCGGCACCGCGGTCCTGATGCTCGGGCACCGCCGGTACCGCGTCGGGACCAACCAGGCGGCCGAGTTCCCCACCATGACCCCGCACGCGATCGGGGCGGAGGGCGGCCCCTGCGAGATCCTCGGCATCTTCGACCGCGACGCCCGCCGCGGTCACCAGCGGGACACCGGGGACGGCACGGAGGGCGAGGGCGCCGGGGGCGCCGGGCGGCGGGGCGCGTAGGGGCCGCCCGTACGCGCCCGCACGAGAACGACCGCACCCGGCGGCACGGATCGTGCGGCCGGGTGCGGTTCCGTGGCTCCGGGGAGCCCTGCGTCAGAGCTTGACGATCATCTTCCCGGTGTTGTCGCCGCGCAGGACGCCGAGGAAGGCGTCCAGGTTGTTCTCGATGCCCTCGACGACCGTCTCGCGGTACTTCAGCTCGCCGGAGCGGATCCAGGCGCCGACCTCCTCCACGAACTGCGGCTGCAGGTCGTAGTGGTCGCCGACGAGGAAACCCTCGATACGGCCGCGGGTCTGGATGAGGCGGGCGAGGTTCTTCGGGCCGGGCGCGGGCTCGGTGTTGTTGTAGACGGAGATCGCGCCGCAGATGGCGATGCGGCCGTCCCGGTTCAGGGAGCCGATGGCCGCCTCCAGGTGGTCGCCGCCCACGTTGTCGAAGTACACGTCGACGCCGTCGGGGGCGGCGGCGCGCAGCTGCTCGCTCACGGGGCCGTTCTTGTAGTTGAACGCGGCGTCGAAGCCGTACTCCTCGGTGAGGAGCTTGACCTTCTCGTCGGAGCCGGCGGAGCCGATCACCCGGGAGGCGCTCTTGAGCTTGGCGATCTGGCCGACCTGGCTGCCGACGGCGCCGGCCGCGCCGGACACGAAGACGGAGTCGCCCTCCTTGAACGAGGCGGTGCGCAGCAGGCCCGCGTAGGCGGTGAGGCCGGTCATGCCGAGCACGCCCAGGTACGCCGACAGGGGCGCGGCCTCGGGGTCCACCTTGACGGCGGTCTTCGCGTCCACGACGGCGTACTCACGCCAGCCGAGGAAGTGCAGGACGTGGTCGCCGACGGAGATCCCCTCGGCGTTCGACGCGACGACCTCGCCGACGGCGCCGCCCTGCATGGCCTTGCCCAGCTCGTAGGGGGCGACGTAGGACTTGGCGGCGCTCATGCGGCCGCGCATGTACGGGTCGACGGAGAGGTACTCGTTGCGCACCAGCACCTGACCCTCGCCCGGGGTGCGGACCTCCGCCTCGACGAACGCGAAGTCCTCCGGCTTGGGCCAGCCGACCGGCCGGCTGGCCAGCTGCCATTCGCGTGCGGTGGCGGGGGGCGTGGGGGTGACGGACATGAAGAGGACCTTTCCTCGAATACTTCAGTACCTGAAACAACCATGCGGCTGAACATTTCAGACTGTCAAGTACATGGGTACCCTGGTGGGCATGGCCACACCCCGCACCACACCCAGCCGCCCCGACGATCTCACCCTGGAGGTCGTCGAGCTGATCGGCGCGGTCGTGGCGCGCTACCACGAGGAGTACGAGGAGGCCGCCGCCGAGCACGCGCTGACCGGCGCGCAGGCGAAGCTGCTGAGTCTGCTCAGCCTGGAGCCGCTGCCGATGCGGAGGCTGGCGCAGCGGCTGAAGTGCGAGCCGTCGAACGTCACGGGCATCGTGGACCGGCTGGAGGCCCGCGGTCTGGTGGAGCGCCGCCCCGACCCGGGGGACCGGCGCGTGAAGCTGGCGGCGGCGACGGACGAGGGGCGGCGGGTGGCGCGCGGCCTCCGGGAGTCCCTGCGGTTCGCCCGCGCGCCGCTGGCGGGACTGTCCGACCCGGAGCGGGTCGCGCTGCGGGACGCGCTGCGGCGGATGCTGGAGGTCGAGGGCGGCTAGGCGGGGCGCGCCGCCCGGCGGCGTCGCCGGTGCCGCGCACGGGCGTTCCCGGTCACGGCTGTGGCGGGGACGGCTGCCGTGCCGACCGGGCCTCGGGTGCTGCCGCCACTGGGACCGCACCGGCCTGGGCCGACTCCCCCGTCGCCCGCTGCACGCGCCGGAGGAGAAGCCGGTGGGCGACGGCCGTCGGCCGGTCGCCCTCCGTACGCCTGAGACTCTCCGGGCAGGGCTTCAACGGCTGCCACCAGCACCACGAGGCCGGATCGGCCACCGAGGCACCCAGGCCGCCGGGCCGTCACCGAGCGAGCACCGACGCCCGGTCACCGGCCGGCCCGGATCGGATCGGCCGGGCCCTCGTGGCCCATGCTCAGGTGCACCACCAGAGGAACTTCTTGCACGTCTTGGTCGGTTCGGGTTCCGGCTCGGGCTCGTCCGTCGTGGGGTCCGGGTCGGGGGTGTCCGTGTCCGGGGGGTCCTCGCCCTCCGGGGGCTGTTCCGGGGTCGGGTCCTCGGCCGTGGAGGTCTCGGCGGGGGCCGAGGAGGCCGTCGCCGACGCCGACTCCTTGTCCGCCTCCTCCGACTCCTCGCCCTCGGGGGAGGACGCGGAGGCCGAGACGGAGCCCGACGCACCGGGGCTGGGGGACGTCCCGGGCTCCCCCGGACGCGGGGCGCTTCCGCTCGCCGACCCGCTGGGCTCGACCTCGTCCGCCCCGCCGTCGACCGACTCGTCGCCCGCCACGGCGGGACGATTGTCCGAGCCGGGCGCGTCCAGGCCCAGTTCCGCGAGGCTCAGTCCGCCGGCCGCGAGGACGAAACCGGCGACGATCAGCAGGGTCCGGTTGCGACGGCGGCGGTGGGCGGCCGCCTTGCGGTCCCGGCGGCTCTGCCCGGCGCCCTCGTCCTCGCCCTCCGGCCGCCTGCCCCGGCGCCGGTCCGCGCGCCGGCCGCGGGGCGGGGCGTCCGCCGCCGCCCCCTCGTGCGGGTCGGGGTCCTCGTCGTCCCGGCCGCCGTCACCGCCGTCGTCGTACCCGTCGCCCGCGTCGGCCCTCACGGGCGCGTTGCCCCCGGGCGCGGCGGCCTGCTGGGCGCGCAGCGTCTCGACGGGCGTGCCGCAACCGGGGCAGGCCAGGGCGCCGTTGAGGTGCCGTCGGCAGGGGTGGCAAAAGTCCATGACGCGGGAAGATTAGGTTCCGGTCCGGTCCGGTTCCTAGGGCTTGCTGTGAAGGTTTGGTGCGGACCCTTGCGCAATGGTTTCGAAACCGGAGAAACCCTTATGTGCGCGACCCATTGACACCCCCGCCGGACCGTCCTTACTGTCTCGCCAGCATTTCGAACGTGTGACGAAATATCGAACGCGTCGATCCGCCGCATCCATGCCAGTCCATCACCGCAGCGAGGGGCCAACTGCCGTGCGCATCACCGGAATCAGCACACACGTGGTCGGGACGCCGTGGCGCAACCTGACGTACGTCCAGGTGCACACCGACGAGGGGATCACCGGGGTCGGCGAGACCAGGATGCTCGGCCACACCGACGCCCTCCTGGGCTATCTGAAGGAGGCCGAGGCCAACCACGTTCTCGGCTCCGACCCGTTCGCCGTCGAGGACCTGGTCCGCCGCATGAAGTACGGCGACTACGGCCGCGCGGGGGAGATCGTGATGTCCGGCATCGCGGTCGTCGAGATGGCCTGCTGGGACATCAAGGGCAAGGCGCTCGGCGTCCCCGTCTGGCAGCTGCTCGGCGGCAAGGTCACCGACAAGGTGAAGGCGTACGCCAACGGCTGGTACACCACCGAGCGCACCCCGGAGGCGTACCACAAGGCGGCGCGCGCGGTCATGGAGCGCGGGTACCGGGCGCTGAAGATCGACCCCTTCGGCACGGGCCACTTCGAACTCGACCACCAGGACACCCTGTACGCCGTCTCCCTGATCGAGGCGGTGCGGGACGCGATCGGGCCCGAGGCCGAGCTGATGCTGGAGATGCACGGCCGTTTCTCCCCCGCCACCGCCGTCCGTCTCGCGCACGAGCTGGCGCCCTTCCGGCCCGCTTGGCTGGAGGAGCCGGTGCCGCCGGAGAACCTCAAGGCACTGGAGAAGGTCGCCGCGAAGGTGGACATGCCGGTCGCGACCGGTGAACGCATCCACGACCGCATCGAGTTCCGCGAGCTGTTCGAGAGCCAGGCGGCCGACATCATCCAGCCCGACGTCGGCCACATCGGCGGCATCTGGGAGACCCGCAAGCTCGCGGCGACCGCGGAGACCCACTACACGCTGATCGCCCCGCACAACGTCGGCGGCCCGGTGCTCACCGCCGCGTCCCTCCAGGTCGGCTTCACCGCCCCGAACTTCAAGATCCTGGAGCACTTCAACGACTTCGCGGACGCGGAGATCAAGAAGGTGGTCAAGGGCGCTCCCGTGGTCGACCCGGAGGACGGCTGCTTCCACCTCTCCGACGCGCCCGGTCTCGGCGTCGAGCTGGACGTGGACGCGGCCGCCGAGTTCCCGCAGCAGCAGGCCCGGTTCGACCTGTGGGCCGAGGGCTGGGAGCAGCGCAAGCCGAAGGGCACGGGACAGTGAGCACCGCCGTCGTCGTCGAGGCGCCCGGCACCCACCGTCTGGTCCCGCACGGGCCCCGCGAGCCCGGCCCCGGAGAGGCGCTGGTGCGCGTCCACGCGGTCGGCATCTGCGGCAGTGACCGCGAGGTGTACCAGGGCAACAGGCCCGAAGGGTACGTCCGTTACCCGCTCACCCCGGGCCACGAGTGGTCCGGAACCGTCGCCGCCGTCGGGGCCGGGGTGCCCGCGGGCCTGGTCGGGCGCAAGGTGGTCGGCGAGGGTTTCCGCAACTGCCAGGTGTGCGACCGCTGTCACGCCGGGGAGACCACGCTGTGCACGGCGGGCTACGAGGAGACCGGGTTCACGGAGCCCGGCGCCATGGCCACCACGCTGACCCTGCCCGCCCGGCTGCTGCACCCCCTGCCGGACGGCGCCGACCTCACCGCGGCGGCGCTGCTGGAGCCGGCCGCGTGCATCGCCGCCGCCGCGCTGAAGGCACGCGCGGTGCCGGGCGAGCGGGTCGCGGTGGTCGGCACCGGCACGCTGGGGATGTTCGCGGTGCAGTTCCTCGCGGCCGCCTCGCCCGCCGAGCTGCTGGTGGTGGGCACCCGGGACGACCGCGAGGCGCTGTCCCGGCGGTTCGGGGCCACCGACTTCCGCACCAAGGACCGGCCGCTGCCGGACGACGTGGACGTGGTGATCGAGACGGCCGGGTCCGCCGACGCGGCCCGTACCGCGGCCGGGCTGCTGAGGCGTGGCGGCCGGCTGGTGCTCACCGGCATCCCGGCGCCGGGCGCGGACGGGCTGGACCCGACCGACCTGGTGGTGCGGCAGCTGGAGGTGCACACCGTGTTCGGCGCGCCGCCTGACGCCTGGGCGCACACGGTGCGGATGTTCGGCGCCGGACTGCTCGACCCGCTGCCGCTGGTCACCCATGAACTGCCGCTCGCCGAGTTCCCGGACGCCATCGAGCTGGTGGGCTCCGGCGATCCGAAGGTGGGCAAGGTCCTGCTGCGTCCCTGAGCCCGCGCCGGTACGAGGACGAGCCGACGGCCCTCGTACCGGCGCGTCCCCGACCCGAACACACGCTCCGACGTTCCACCCCGGACCCGGCCGGCCCGTGCCGCGGACCGCGAACCTCGTCCGACATATCGAACACCGAAGGACACCCTGTGACCGACGCTTCCGCCACGGCGCCCCGCAGGCCCGGTGAGCAGGCGCTCACCGCGCTCGGCCTGGGCGCGCCCGCCCTCGACCCCGCCGACGCCTCACCGCACTCCTTCCCCGGCGGCGGCCGCTGGCGCACCGAGGTCCCCTCGTGCGAGGGGCCCGAGGCGCTGGCGGTGGTGCTGAAGGAAACCTCCCGCCTCGACGTGCCGGTGCACCGGATCAGCCAGGGCAGCGGCGTGTGGATGCTGACCGACGCCGAGATCACCGAGATGGTCGAGGCGACCGCCGAACGGGACATCGAACTCTGCCTGTTCACCGGCCCGCGCGGCACCTGGGACATCGGCGGCTCCACCCGCACCGACTCGCACGGCGCCGGGCTGCGCGCCCGTGGCCACGACGCGGTGGCCGGCTGCGTCGAGGACGCGGTGCGCGCCACCGAACTGGGCGTGAAGTGCCTGCTGGTGGCCGACGAGGGCGTGCTGTGGACGCTGCACCGGGCACGGACGGCGGGCATCCTCCCGGCGGACACCACGCTGAAGGTGTCGGCGCTCGTCGGGCCGGTCAACCCGGCGTCGTTCGCGGTGCACGAGCACCTCGGCGCGGACTCCGTCAACGTGCCCAGTGACCTGACGCTCGCCCATCTCACGGAGATCCGGCGGGTGTCGGCGGCCCCGATGGACATGTACATCGAGGCGCCCGACGACCTGGGCGGTTATGTGCGGATGTACGAGGTCGCCGAGCTGATCCGGCGCGGCGCCCCGGTGTACCTGAAGTTCGGGCTGGCCAAGGCGCCCGGCATCTACCCGTACGGCCACCACCTGCGGGAGGTCGCGCTGTCCACGGCGAAGGAGCGGGTGCGGCGCGGCCGGCTGGCGCTGGACCTGCTGGCGCGGCACGGCGCCGACGGCGGTATGGCGCCGCTCGGTTCGCGGCTGCCGGGCGACCTGCGCAGGTTCGACATCCCGTCATAACGTTCCGGAAACTCAGCTTCACACAAGTGGACACAGCCGCGCACAATCCCACACACCCGCTGCCGGGCTCCGGGGGTGACGCCTCCTCAGCCGCACATCACGGCACCGCTTCGCGCACCGCACCACGACTCGAACCGAGTCACCGCCCAGCTCGACCCGCCCGACGATCAAGGAAGATCATCATGCGTAACCGCAGAGCCGCATTCGCCGCCACGGCCACCGCCGTCGCCCTCGCCCTCTCCCTGACCGCCTGCGGCCAGAGCGGCGAGGGCGGCAGCGAGGAGAACAAGGACGGTTCCGAGGGAGCCACCATCGGCATCGCGATGCCGACCAAGTCCTCCGAGCGCTGGATCGCCGACGGCGACAACGTCGTGAAGAACCTCGAGGACAAGGGCTACAAGACCAAGCTGGTGTTCGGCGAGGACGAGCCGGACCAGCAGGTGTCGCAGATCGAGAACATGATCACGCAGGGCGTGGACGCCCTGATCGTGGCGGCCATCGACAACAAGTCCCTGGGCAACGTGCTCCAGCAGGCCGCCGACGCCGACATCCCGGTCATCTCCTACGACCGCCTCATCCTCGGCACCGAGAACGTCGACTACTACGCCTCGTTCGACAACGAGAAGGTCGGCGAACTCCAGGGCAGCTACATCGCCGAGCAGCTGGGCCTGGCGGACGGCAGCGAGAAGGGCCCGTTCAACATCGAGCTGTTCGCGGGCTCCAACGACGACAACAACACCCGCTACTTCTTCCAGGGCGCGATGAACGTGCTGCAGCCCTACATCGACAAGAAGCAGCTCGTCGTCCGCTCGGGCCAGACCGAGCTGACCCAGGTCACAACGCTGCGCTGGGACGGCGCCACCGCCCAGCGGCGCATGGACGACATCCTCACCAAGTCGTACAAGAGCGCCAAGGTCGACGCGGTGCTCTCCCCGTACGACGGCATCTCCATCGGCATCCTGTCCGCGCTGAAGTCGGACGGCTACGGCACCGCGAACAAGCCGCTGCCCGTCATCACCGGCCAGGACGCCGAGGTCGCCTCGGTGAAGTCGATCATCTCGGGCCAGCAGTCGATGACCGTCTACAAGGACCTCCGCCAGCTCGCGAAGGTGGCCTCCGACATGGTGGACGCCCTGCTCAACGACAAGAAGCCCGAGGTCAACGACACCAAGACGTACGACAACGGCTCCAAGGTGGTGCCGGCCTACCTGCTGGAGCCGGTCGCCGTGAACAAGGACAACTACAAGAAGGCCCTCGTCGACTCCGGCTACTACAAGGAAAGCGACCTCAACTAACCGCCGCCCCTCAAGGATTGGAAGGCACGACCATGGCGGGACCCGTCCTGGAAATGCGCTCGATCGTCAAGACCTTTCCCGGCGTCAAAGCGCTGTCGGACGTCAACCTGACCGTCCGGCAGGGCGAGGTCCACGCCGTCTGCGGGGAGAACGGCGCCGGCAAGTCGACCCTGATGAAGGTGCTCTCCGGCGTCCATCCCCACGGCACCTACGAGGGCGAGATCCTCTTCGAGGGGGAGGTCTGCCGCTTCAAGGACATCCGGGCGAGCGAGCAGCGCGGCATCGTCATCATCCACCAGGAGCTGGCGCTGGTGCCGTTCCTCTCCCTCGCGGAGAACATCTTCCTCGGCAACGAACACGCCACGCGCGGGTTCATCAACTGGAACGAGACGCTGCGGCACGCCACCGAGGTGCTGCGCCGGGTGGGGCTCGACGACCACCCGGAGACCCGGGTCGCCGACATCGGCGTCGGCAAGCAGCAGCTGGTGGAGATCGCGAAGGCGCTGTCGAAGAGGGTGAAGCTGCTGATCCTCGACGAGCCGACCGCGGCGCTGAACGACGAGGACAGCGGCAAGCTCCTGGACCTGATCCTGGAGCTGAAGAAGCAGGGCATCACCTCGATCATCATCTCGCACAAGCTCAACGAGATCCGGCGGGTCGCCGACTCGGTGACCATCCTGCGCGACGGGCGGACCATCGAGACGCTCGACGTGAAGGCGCCGGAGACCACCGAGGACCGGATCATCAGCGGCATGGTCGGCCGGGACCTGGAGCACCGCTTCCCGGAGCGCACCCCGCACGAGCCGGAGGAGGGCTCCGCCCCCGCCCTGGAGATCCGCAACTGGACCGTGCACCACCCCATCGACCAGTACCGCAAGGTGGTCGACGACGTGTCGCTGCACGTGCGACGCGGAGAGATCGTCGGCATCGCGGGGCTGATGGGCGCCGGCCGCACGGAGCTCGCGATGAGCGTCTTCGGGCGCTCCTACGGCCGGTACGCGGGCGGCACGGTGCTCAAGGACGGCAAGGAGATCCGTACGAAGTCGGTCGCCGAGGCGGTGCGGCACGGCATCGCGTACGTCACCGAGGACCGCAAGCACTACGGGCTCAACCTCATCGACACCATCAACCGGAACATCTCGCTGAGCGCGCTGGGCAAGGTGGCGCGGGCCGGTGTGGTCAACGAGCACGAGGAGCGGAAGGTCGCCGAGTCGTTCCGCACCTCCATGAACATCAAGGCGCCGACCGTGTTCGAGCCGGTGGGCAAGCTGTCGGGCGGCAACCAGCAGAAGGTCGTCCTCAGCAAGTGGATCTTCACGGGCCCCGACGTGCTGATCCTCGACGAGCCCACCCGCGGCATCGACGTGGGCGCCAAGTACGAGATCTACACGGTCATCGACCGGCTGGCCGCCGAGGGCAAGGCGGTGGTCTTCATCTCCTCCGAGCTGCCGGAGCTGCTCGGCATGTGCGACCGCATCTACACCATGGCCGCCGGACAGCTGACCGGGGAGTTCTCGCGGTCCGAGGCCTCGCAGGAATCGCTGATGCGTCAGATGACGAAGGACAAAGAGGTAACCCGATGAGCACGGATGTGACCGCCAAGACGCCGGCGCCGGCGCCGTCCGGCAAGGGCGGCGGGGCCGGGAACGGCGGACTGTGGGGGCTGGTCCTGGCCGGCATGCGCCGCAACATGCGGCAGTACGGCATGCTGATCGCCCTCGGCCTGATCGTGACGCTGTTCGCGGTGTGGACCGACGGCGACCTGCTGCTGCCCCGCAACGTCTCCAACCTGGTGCTGCAGAACAGCCACATCCTGATCCTCGCGATCGGCATGATGCTGGTCATCATCGCCGGCCACATCGACCTGTCGGTGGGATCGCTGACCGCGTTCGTCGGCGCCCTGGCCGCCGTGCTCATGGTCAAGAACGACATGCCCTGGCCGCTGGCCGTGGCACTGTGCCTGGCCATCGGCGCGGTCTCCGGAGCCGTGCAAGGGTTCTTCATCGCGTACGGCGGCATACCGTCGTTCATCGTCACCCTCGCGGGCATGCTGATCTTCCGCGGTCTGACGGAGATCTATCTGGAGGGCCAGACCCTCGGCCCGTTCCCCGAGGGCGAGCAGAAGATCGGCAACGGCTTCCTCCCGGAGATCGGCCCGGAGACCAACTACCACAACCTCACGCTGCTGCTGGGCTTCGTGCTGATCGCGGCCGTGCTCCTCCAGGAGGTCCGCGACCGCAGGCGGCAGAAGTCGTTCTCGCTGGACGTGCTGCCGCGCAACCTGTTCCTGCTGAAGCTGGTCGCGGTGACCGCTGCGATCCTCACGGTCACCCTGCTGCTCGCCAGCTACAAGGGCACCCCGATCGTGCTGCTGGTCCTGGGCGTGCTGGTGGTCGGCTACAGCTACGTGATGCGCAACGCCGTCTTCGGCCGCCACATCTACGCCATCGGCGGCAACCTGCCGGCGGCCAAGCTGTCCGGCGTGAAGGACAAGAAGGTCACCTTCGCCGTCTTCCTCAACATGGGCATGCTCGCGGCCCTGGCCGGTCTGGTGGTCGCCGCCCGGCTGAACGCGGCCTCGCCGAAGGCGGGCCTCAACTTCGAACTCGAGGCGATCGCCTCGGCGTTCATCGGCGGGGCCTCCATGAGCGGCGGTGTCGGCACCGTGCTGGGCGCCATCATCGGCGGTCTCGTCCTCGGCGTGCTGAACAACGGCATGAACCTCCTCAGCGTCGGCACCGACTGGCAGCAGGTCATCAAGGGCCTCGCCCTGCTGGCCGCGGTCGGCTTCGACGTGTGGAACAAGCGCAAGGTCGGTTCGTAAGTCAGCCCGGGCCCCGCCGCGCGGCGGGGCCCTTTCCCTCTAGGGAGCCGCACTGATGGAACTGAACAGACGCACGGTCATCGCGGGAGCCGCCGCGGCCGGAGTGGCCACCACGGCCTGGGGCGGGACGGCGCACGCCTCGTCCAAGGGCGGGGGCAGGCCGGTCCGGAAGCCGTTCGGCAGGCTCGCCGACGGCACCCGGGTGGACCGCTGGACGCTGGAGAACGGCGGCACCCGGATGGGGGTCCTCTCCTACGGCGGCATCGTCCACTCGCTGGAGGTCCCCGACCGGCGCGGCCGGTACGCCAACATCTCCCTCGGCCTGCGCACCCTGGAGGAGTACGTCGCCTCCAGCCCGTACTTCGGGGCGCTGATCGGCCGGTACGGCAACCGCATCGGCGAGGGGACCTTCACCCTCGACGGCACCCGGTACCAGCTCTCCGTCAACGACGGCGACAACAGCCTGCACGGCGGCGAGCAGGGCTTCGACAAGCGGGTCTGGGACGTCGAGCCGTTCACCCGCGGTTCCGACGTGGGCCTGCACCTGTACTACACGTCCGCCGACGGGGAGATGGGCTACCCGGGCACCCTGCGCGCCAAGGTGACGTACACCCTCACCCGGCACGGCGACTGGCGCGTCGACTACGAGGCCGTCACCGACCGGCCCACGGTCGTCAACCTCACCAGCCACGTCTACTGGAACCTGGCCGGTGAGGGCAGCGGCGGCATCACGGACCACGAGCTGTCGATCGCCGCCTCCCGTTACACGCCGGTCGACGCGGGCCTGATCCCCACCGGTGAGCTGGCGAAGGTCGCGGGCACCCCGTTCGACTTCCGGCGCGCCAAGCCGGTCGGCCGGGACATCCGCACCGCCCACCAGCAACTGCTGTACGGGCAGGGCTTCGACCACAACTGGGTGCTGGACAAGGGCATCACCTCCCGCCCGGAGCACGCGGCGACCCTGCGTGACCCGGCCTCGGGGCGCACCCTGCGCATCGCGACGAACGAGCCGGGCCTGCAGTTCTACTCCGGCAACTTCCTCGACGGCACGCTCGTCGGCAGCGGCGGCCGGGTGTACCGGCAGGGGGACGGGCTGTGCCTGGAGACCCAGCACTTCCCGGACTCCCCGAACCAGCCGGCGTTCCCCTCGACCGTGCTGCGGCCGGGCGAGACGTACCGGACGACGACCGTGCACACCTTCGGGACGTGAGCCGCGCGCCGGTGTGAGCGCTGCGGTGTGAGGGCTGCGGGTGTGAGGGCTGCGGTGCGGGTCTCACGGTGTGAGGGGTTCCGGTGTGAGCGCACTCACAGGGCGTCCTCACATTTTCCTCACACGTGCTGAACGGCGCCCCGCATCGCTCCGTACTCCTGGGTGGCCCGTGCTCCCCCGCGCGGGCCACCCAGGCATGACGGGCCCGTCACGTCCCCGGCGGGCCCGCCGCACACGGAGGTTCCCTTGCCCGACAACGTCACCTCGTTGTTCCGCAGCACCGCGGCGCACAGCCCGTCGATGGCGGCGCTGACGAGGGAGAGCGACGGGGCCGGACCGGTGGACTTCTGCATTCCCTGCAACCCGTACTTCCCCACCCCCGCCATGTTCGAGGAGATGGCGGCCCGGCTGCGCGACATCATCACGTACTACCCGAGCAGCGCGGACACCATCACCGCCGAGCTGTGCAGCCTCCTGCGGCTGCCGCCGCAGTGCGTGGCGATGGGCAACGGCTCGACGGAACTCATCACCTGGATCGACCATCTGCTGGTGCGCGAGTCGCTCGCCGTGCCCGTGCCGACGTTCGGCCGCTGGACCGACCAGCCGATGGAGACCGGCAAGCGGGTCGACATGTTCCCCCTCCAGGAGTCCAGCGGCTTCGCCCTGGACCTCGCGCAGTACGCCGAGTTCATCCGCGCCCGCGGCACCAGGGTCGCCGTCATCTGCAACCCGAACAACCCCGACGGCGGCTTCCTGCACAAGCACGCGGTCGTGCAGTTCATGGACGCCATGGCCGACCTGGACCTCGTGGTGATCGACGAGTCGTTCCTGGAGTTCGCCGACGCCGAGAACGAGCCGAGCGTGGTGCAGGAGGCGATGCTGCGCCCCAACGTCATCGTGCTGCGCAGCCTCGGCAAGAACTTCGGCCTGCACGGCATCCGCTTCGGCTATCTGGTCGCCAACCCGGCGCTCGCCGGGCGGGTGCGCGCCATGCTGCCCAAGTGGAACCTCAACTCCTTCGCCGAACACGTGGTGTTCATGCTGAAGGAGCACGGGGCCGAGTACGCGCAGAGCCTGCACCAGGTGCGCCGCGACCGGATGGACATGTCCGGCCAGCTCTCCTCGCTGCCCGGCCTCACGGTCTACCCCTCACAGGGCAACTTCCTCTTCGTGCGCCTGCCCGTCGGCGCCGAGGGGACCGTGGTACGGGACCGGCTGCTCACCGAGCACCGGATCCTGGTGCGTGAGTGCGGCAACAAGATCGGCTCGTCCAGCCGCTTCCTGCGTCTCGTGGTGCGCCCCCAGGTCGACGTCCGTCGCCTGGTGACCGGCCTGGAACAGGTGCTCTACGGGACGTCCAGGAGGGGAGCCGCCGTGTCCGAGCAGGCCACAGGGACCGCCTACAGCTCGGGCACGGCGGCGGTGGACCGCCTGGTGAGCCAGACCAACGGGGCCGGGACGCGCGGCCTCGCACAGGCCGCCGGCGCCGGCATGCCGCTCCCCGCCGCCGCGTCCGCCCCCGCGGTGGGCCCGGGCGGCGGGATGCCGGTGCCGGCCGCGGCGGGGCTGCCGCAGCCGGAGCCCCAGCCCGTGCCGCAGGAGGCGCCCCGGCCGCAGCCCGTGCCTCAGCCCGCCCCTCAGTCCGTGCCGCAGCCGGTTCCCGTACCCCAGCCGGTCCCGGTGCCCCAGCCGGTCCCGGTGCCCCAGCCACAGCCGCAGCAGCTCCCGCAGCCGGCGGCGTACCCGGAGCCGGCCCCGCAGCCCGCCCCGGCCGCGCCGCTCCTCGCCCCGGCGGCCGCCTTCGCGGCACCCGCGCCAGCGCCCGCACCCGCACCGACGCCCGCACCCGCACCGACGCCCGTGCCCGCGGCGATGCAGGTCCCGCCCGCCACCGGGCCGACCCCGCCCGGCGTCCCGGCGCGCGGCGGGCTGACGGCCGCCCAGGTGCGGGGCACGGACGGGCTGTCCATGGCCCCGGCGACGGGCTGGCCGGGGGCGCAGAGCTGGCCCGACGCGGCGGGGATGGGACAGGCGGCGGGCTGAGACACCCGGCCGGGCACCCGCGTCGGCTTCCCTCACTGCCCTGCCGAGGTCTCCGTCGGGGTCGGGCAGGGGTCACCGGTGCCGGACGGTGAGGCCGTGGGCCCCGGGTCGGGAGCGGTCGGCTCCGGGGAACAGGGGGCCGAGGTGGTCGGGTCCGGTGAGGGCTCGGCGCTCCCGGTCGGGGACTCGTCGGGCGGTTCCGTGGGCTCCTGGCTCGTCGGGGGGCCCGTCGGCGAGGGGGTCGGGGACGTGCTGGGCCCGGGGGACGGCGACGTGGGGTCCGGGCTGCCCGGGACGGACGGGGAAGGACGCGGGGACGGCCCCGTGCCGCCGGAGGGGCTGGGCTGGGGCCCGACGACCACGCCTCCGCCACCGCCGCCCCCGCTGCCGCCGTCGACCGGTTCGGTCGCCGGGGTGTCGCCGCCCGCGCCGGGGCTGCGGGGGACGACGCCCTTCCCGTCGGGCACGGCGTGCACCCCGCGGCTGTAGAACGCCAGCCAGTACCGGACCAGGCTCAGGTAGGAGCGGGAGTGGTTGTAGCTCAGGACCGCCCGGTCCAGGTCCGCCGGGCGGCGCAGGTCCCGGTCGCCGAAGCACAGGTAGTGGCCGGCCGCCAGCGCCGCGTCGAAGATGTTGTTCGGGTCGGCGCGGCCGTCGCCGTTGCCGTCCGTGCCCCAGCGGGCCCAGGTGGACGGCAGGAACTGCATCGGGCCCACCGCACGGTCGTAGACGGTGTCGCCGTCGTGGGCGCCCCCGTCCGTGTCCCGGATCAGCGCGAAACCCCGTCCGTCGAGGGGCGGTCCGGTGATGCGGCCGAGCGTCGTGCCGTTCGCGTCGACCGCGCCGCCGCGTGCCTGCCCGGACTCGACCTTGCCGATGGCGGCCAGCAGCTCCCACGGCAGCCGGCAGCCGGGGTCCGTCCTGGCGACCGAGGACTCGGCGGCACGGTAGGCGCGCAGTACGGTGGCCGGAATGCCCGACTCGGCGCGGACCTGCCGGTGCAGCACGGGTGAGGCGGGCGCGGGCTTCGCGGTGCGCAGGGGCGGAAGCTCGGTGTGGTACGAGCCGTCACCCGGCGGGGCGAGCTCCGCGTACGGGTCGCCCACGGGCGCCGGCCTGCCGCCGTCGCCCGCCGGTTCGGCCCTGGCCTTCATGCCGTCCCGGACGAGGGCGGGCCCCTGCGAAGCGGTCAGGGCCGCCATGGCCGCCACGGCGAGCGCACTCGCACGCAGTCCCCTGCGGGCCCGGCCGGAGTACCGGCGACGGGGTCGTCGTACGGACATGGGCGTCACTCCTGTCGGATCCGGATGCGGTGCGGTGTCTCCGCGGGTCGTTCGGGCGGGGCCGGGTCGTGCGGTGCACCTGCGGGCGCGGGCGCGGTCGGGCGGGGCCGGGTCGTGCGGTGCACCTGCGGGCGCGGGCGGGGTGCCGGTGGTGCCGGGTGGTGTGAGGGCCCGGGTGCGGCCGGTACGGGTTCCATCGGGTGCCGGGTGGTGCGGGTTGTACCGGGTGGTGCGGGTGCCTGCGGTACGCGGCGGGCCGTGGTGCGGTCGGGGCGGGTGCCGCACCTACGGGGGCGAGGCCCTGACGGTGCGGCAGATCGGGCGACGCGGGCGTCGGCGATGCGGTGCCCTTGCGGCGCGGGCGTGCGGGGTGCGGGTGGGGCGGGGTCCGGTGGGGCGGTCGGGGCGGGTGGCCGGCGGGGAGCGGTCCGGTGCCGGTGAAGCGTCCGGGGTGCGGCGCGGCCGGGTGCCGGCGTCCGCCGGACCCGCCCGCGTCACCCCCCCGGCTAGGTGCGGTCGAAGGTGTCCAGGGCCGTGATGAGCCAGCGGCCGTCGCGGTGGACCGTGTCCACCGCGAGCATCGCCGCCGCGTACACGCCCTCGTCCTGTTTCGCGTCCGCCTTCCCTCCGGCGGTGGCCACGCTGCTCTGGTCGGCGTAGACGAGGACCCGCGCCCGGTCGCCGTCGATCCGTTCGACCGCGGTCTCGGTGACCGCCGTGGTGATCACCGCCTTCCGCGCGTCGGCCCGCTCACGGACGTCGGCGAACAGGTCCCGGTGCTGGGCGACGGCCTTCCCGGTCAGGAGATCCTTCGCGGCCCGGTCGAAGGCCGCGGGATCGGCGTGGTCGTACGAGAACAGCCGGTCGACGGCCTCGGCCACCTGCCCCTTGACCTCGCTGGTACGGGCTACGTCGGTCAACGCGGTGTTGCTCAGGGCGGGTTCGGCGCGCAGCGACTCGGCCTCCGCGTGGGCCCAGCCCGCGAAGCCGCCGAGGAGCACGGTCAGCACGCAGAGCGCCGCCAGGCCCCAGGGGCGGCGCGGGCGGGACCGGGCGGGACCGCTCGCGCCCTCCGCGGCCGCTTCGGGCCTACGGGGCGGCCCCGCCGCACGGCGCGGGCCGGGCCGGACCTCCACGACCTGCGGACGGGCGGCGCGGGCCTGGCGGAGTCTTTGGCGGTTGATGTGGTGACGGGTCGTCGACATGGTGGGATGTCCTCCTCGCTGCGGCCGGCCGGTGCGGTACGGGCCGGTCAGCCGGCCGGTGCGCCGCCGACGGGCGCCTGGCCGAGAGCGCTCAGCTTCCAGCGGCCGTCGGTCCGGGTGAGTTCGCCGAGCATGCGGCTGTCCTTGTCGGTCCTGGTCCCGTCGGCCGCCCGGACGGTGACGCGCAGGGCGACCAGCACGCGGGCGCGCCCGGCCCGGTCGTCGAGTTCGGTGACCGCTCCCGACAGCACCCGGGCCGTGCTGACCGTCTCCGCCTCCTTCACCTGATCGGCGAAGTCATCGCGTCCGGAGGCGAGTTGCTCGTGGAGCTCGCCCGTCGTCGAGGCCTCCCAGAGATCGAGCCCCCGGTCCAGGTCGCGGTGGTCGAGGGTGTTGAGGTTCTGCACGGCCTGCTCCCCCGCCGCGAGCGCCCGGTCCCGCTGCACGGCGTAGGCGGCCCGGTCGTCGTGGGCCGCGTCGTACCAGTCCTGGCCCGCCCACGCGGCGAAACCGCCGGCGACGAGGGCGAGCACGAGGGCCGGCGCGTACGGCGTCCGGAGGCGGTGCGGCACGCGGCGCCGGGCCGGTCGTTCCATGAGGTGCTCCTGTCTCCCGCGCATGTCAGCGGGCCTTCATGTCGACGATCCGCCACCGGTCGTCCTCGAGCCGTGCCGTGACCGTGAGCTGCGCCGCCGCGGTGGTCGCCGCGTCCTCGCCGCGGCGGGAGGTCTGGTCGAGGAAGACCAGCAGGCGGGCCCGGTCGCCGTCGAGTTCCACCACGCCGGTGCGGACGGCGCGGGTGCTCAGGGTGACGCGCTGCGCGGTGAGGTCCTGGCGGACGCGGTCGAAGAGGGCGGTGTACTGACGGGCGGCCTTCCCGTCGAGGGCGGTGTGTGCGGAGCGCTCGGCGGCGGCGGTGCCGTCGGGCGTGTAGGAGAAGATCCGGGCGAGGGCGCTGCCGACGTCCCCGGCGACCCGGCTGGTGGCCTCGGTGTCGGTGAGCGCCCGGTTGCGGGCGGACTCGTCCGACCGCAGCTCGTGGGCCTCGTGGAGGAAGCCGCAGCCGCCGAGGACCAGGACCGCGGCGGCCCCCGCCGCGACGGCCCGCCGCGGCCGCGAGCCCCGCGACCGGGCGTCCTGGGGAGGGGAGTCACCCGTGCGGTGGCCGGGATCGCCCTCGGGAGCGTCCCCGGACGCCTCCCCGCCGGACCCGCTGTCAGGGGCGCCCCCGGAGGGCGGCTCAGCGGAAGTGGCCTGCGAGGTCCCGTGCCCCGGCACGTCGCCACGGCGCCGTACCGGCCCCCTCGTCCCCATGTCCTCGGCGGCGGTGTCCCGTCCCGTGCCGGGCTCGTGCGTACCTGGCTCCCGCCTGCGGGACAGCCACATCCGTGTCATCGGTCCCCCTCCTCCCTCTCCCCCTGGACCGGGACGGCGCTGAGCGCCTTCACCTTCCAGACGTCCTCGCCGGTGCGGGCCAGGACCGCCTCCACGCGCTTGCGGTCGACGGCCGGCTTCCCCGCCCCGGCGGGGGTGGTCTCGACGCGGACGGTGGCGATGAGCTTCGCCGTGCCGGAGCGGGTGTCGAGCGCCGTGACGGCGGCCTCGGTGACGGTGCCGCGCGCCGAGGCGCCGGCCCCGGCCGCGGTGGCGCCGAGCTCCTCGCGCAGCGGCCCGGTGGAGACGCCGCGCCAGTCCCGGACGCTGCCCTCCGCACGCTGCCGGGTGGTGGCGTCGATCGTGGTGAGCACGGCGAGGGCCCGGCGCCCGTCGGCGAGTGCCGCGTCCCGTTCCCTCCCGTACGCGAGATCGTCGTCGGCGCGTGCCTGGGCGTACGTCCAGGCGCTCGTGCCGCAGAAGCCGAGGGCCAGGACGAGTCCCGTCCCGGCGAGGATCCTGGCCCGCCTCATCGGGTGCCTCCCGGTGCGGGCGCGAGGACGTGCGCCAGGTCGCGCGGCGCCTCGCCGTTCTGTCCGGGCAGGGCGAGCGCGCCGGGCGGCGCCGCGCTGTCGGGCTGCCGCGCCGTGCGGTCGCCGCCGCCGCTGCCGGAGGGCAGGGAGCCGGGGCGGGCCGGTTCGGGCACCGCGCCGCCCTTGGGGGCGTTGGCCGCGCCACGCACGTTCTTGCCCGTGGACGGCGGGGCGGTGCAGCCCGCGCCGGTGTTCAGGGGCGGGGCGGTGCCGAGGTCGAGGCCGTTGCGGTAGCGGGTGGCGCCGTACCCGGCGGTGCAGGGCAGGGGGTCGAAGAAGGTGACGGCCATGCCGAGGTTCAGCTTCCCTCCGTCGACGGCGGTGGAGCCGGCGGAGACGGCCGCCGGGTAGGTCACGAGCAGTTCCTCGATGCCCCGCTGCCGGGTGACGGCCACCTCGGCGGTGGTGAGCAGGTTGGCGAGCACGACGCCGAGGCTCGGGTCGAGGTCCCGCAGCACGCCGCTGATCTGGCCGGCGGCCTCGGGGGTGACCGCGAGGAGACGGCGCAGGTCGGCGTCGGACCCCTTGAGGGCGCGGGCCAGTTCCTCCGCGCCCCGGGCGAATCCGCGGATCGCCGCGCCCTCCTGGGCCTGGGTGCGCAGCACGGTCTCGCCGTCGTTGATGAGCAGGACGGTGGACGGCAGGGCGCGGTCGGCGGCCTCGACGAAGTCGCTGCCGCTGTCGAGCAGCACCTGGAGGTCGTCGCCGTGTCCTTCGAAGGCCTCCCCCAACTCGTCGACGACCGTGCGCAGATCGTCCTGCGGCACCGACCGCACCAGGTCGTCCACACTGGCGAGGACGTCGGTGACGGGGGCGGGCACCTGGGTGTCCCGCTGGTCGATGCGGGCGCCGTCCGTCAGGTAGGGGGATCCCTCGCTCTCGGGCCGCAGGTCGATGTACTGCTCGCCCACGGCGGAGAGCGCGGCGACCACGGCCTTGGTGTCGGCGGGGATGCGGGGCGCCGACTTCTTGATCCGCAGCTCGGCGACGACCCCGTCGTCGGTGAGGCGGAGGGGGCCGACACGGCCCACCGAGACGCCTCGGTAGGTGACGTCGGCGTGGGTGAACAGGCCTCCCGTGCGGGGAAGTTGCACGTCCACGGTGTAGTGGTCGGCGACGCCGACGTACCGCCCGAGGTCGGCGTAGCGGATGCCGAGGTAGGACAGGGCGAGCACGGCGACGAGGAGGAAGGCGAGGTTCTTCAGCCGTACGGCGAGGGTGATCACGAGCCGTCACCCGCCTCCGGGGACGCCGGTGCGGTGGTCGCGGTCGCGGAGGGCAGCGGGAGCGGGTCGTCGATCGGGGGGATCACCTGGGTACCGGGGAGGGCGACGACGCTCAGGTAGGCGTTGAGGTAGTCGCCCTTCACACCGTTCAGCACCTCGTCGGTGAACGGGTAGGTCACCAGCACCTGGAGCGCGTCGGGCAGGTCCGCGCCGGCGTCGGCGAGCTCCTTCAGCGTGGGCGCCAGGGCCCTGAGGTCGGCGATCATGTCGTCCTTGCTCGCGTCGACGGTGGACACGGCGACGCCGGAGAGCGTGTCGAGGGAGCGCAGCATGGTGAGCAGGGAGCCGCGCTGTCGCTCCAGCGTCTTCAGTCCGGGTGAGAGGCCGGTGAGGACGGTTCCGACGTCGTCCTTGCGGTGGGCGAGGGTGGAGGAGAGCCGGTTGACGGCGTCGAGCGCGTCGGTGATGTCCTTGCGGTGGTCGTCGAGGTCGGTGACCAGGGTGTTGACGCGCCGGAGCATGGAGCGGACCTCGGGTTCCCGGCCGCCGAGCGCCGCGTTGAGTTCCCGGGTGATGGTGCGGAGCTGGTTGACGCCGCCGCCGTTGAGCAGCAGGGACAGCGCGCCGAACACCTCCTCCACCTCGGTGCTGCGGCTGGTGCGGGACAGCGGGATGACGTTCCCGTCGGAGAGCCGGCCGGTGCCGCCGCCGGGCGGGGCGGCGAGCTGCACGTACTTCTCGCCCAGGAGGCTGGACTGCCCCAGGCGCGCGGTGGCGTCGGCGGGCAGCCGCACGTCGCCGTTGATCTGCATGGTGACGCGGGCCGTCCAGTCGTCGCCGAGTTCGATGCGGCTGATCCGGCCGACGGCGACGTCGTTGACGCGTACCGCGGAGTGCGGGACGAGGCTGAGGACGTCGTCGAGTTCGGCGGTGACGGTGTAGGGGCGGTCGCCGAGGTCGGCGCCGCCGGGCAGCGGCAGGTCCTCCACGCCGTGGAAGCCTTGGGGCAGGACGGTGACGCCGCCGACCGCGAGGGTGAAGCCGAGACCGAGGGCGATCAGCCCGCCCACGGTCAGGCCCGCCACCCGGCCGGTGGTGAGCGCGCCGCGTCCGAGCGCCGAGGCGGCCCGTTCGCGGGTGGGTGTGCCGCGTCTCATCTCTCCCCCTTCCGCTCGGTCGCGGGGGCGTCGCCGCTGACGGCCGCGCCGGTGGCGGGCAGCGGCAGCAGGGGGCCGCCCATGCTGATCTCGTTGAGGTTCGCGCGGCCGTCGAGGGTGCGGGTGTCGGGGTTGTAGGCGTTCACGACGTTGCCGGCGACGAGCGGCGCCACGTCCAGCGCCTCGGCCAGCGAGGCCCGTTGCTCGACGAGGGTGCGGGTGATGGGGACGAGCCGGTCGACGTTCTTCTTCAGCTCGCCCCGGTTGTCCTCGATGAAGGTCTTGACCTGGCCGAGCGCCTTGCCGAGTTCCTCGAGCGCGCCGGTGAGGTCGTCCTTGTTGTCGGCGAAGAAGCCGACGACCTCGTCGAGGCGTTCCTGCGCGGTGCGCACGTCGGTGTCCTTCTCCTTGAGCATGGTGGTGAACGTCTGGAGGCTGCGGAGCGTGCGGAACAGGTCGCCGCTGCTGCCGTCCAGGGTCTTGGCCGCCTTGCCGAACTCCTCGACGCTGTCGCCGATGGCCTTGCCGTTGCCGTCGAGGTTGGCGGCGCCGGTCCGCAGCAGCCCGGACAGGGCGCCCTCGGCGTTGGCGCCGTCCGGGCCGAGCGCGTCGGCAAGACCGGTGATCGAGTCGTAGATCTGGTCGATCTCGACGGGTACGCGGTTGCGGGAGGCGGGCAGCACGGCGCCGTCGGCGAGGGCGGGACCGGTGCTGTGGGCGGGGGTGAGCTGCACGTAGCGGTCGGCGACGACGCTGGGGGCGACGACGACGGCCCGGGCGTTCTCGGGGACCTTGATCCCGTCGTCGAGGCGCAGGTCCACGCGGACGGTGGTGCCCTGCGGCCGCACCGACTCCACCTCGCCGACCCGCACGCCGAGGATGCGCAGGTCGGATCCGGCGTGGACGCCGACGACGCGGTCGAAGTAGGCGGTGATGCTCAGGCCGTCGGGGGCGAGGGCCGAGGCGGCGGTGAGGCCGCCGGCGGCCAGCACGACCAGGGCGAGCAGTCCGCCGAGGATCTTTCCGCGTCGGCTCATCGCGCACCGCTCCCCCGGGCCTCGGCCGGCTGTTTCGGCGGCAGGCATCCGCTCTCGGGCCGGGACGTCTCCGGCAGGTAGTCGCGGGGCACGACGCCGCACAGGTAGCTGTCGAACCAGCGCCCGTTGCCCAGGGTGTTGCCGACCAGCCGGTAGTAGGGGCCGACCAGGGCGAGTGTCCTGCCGAGCTGGTCGTTGTTCTTCTCCAGGACGCCGGTCACCCGGCCGAGGGCCTTGAGGGTGGGGCCGAGCTGTTTCTCGTTGTCCTTGACCAGGCCGCGCAGTTCGGAGCCGAGGTCGCGGCTGCCCTTGAGCAGGGCGCTGATGGCGGCCCGCCGTTTCCTGAGTTCGCCGAGCAGGGAGCCGCCGTCCTCGATGAGGGTCTCGAAGCTGGACTTCTTGTTCTCCAGCGTCTTGCTGAAGCGGGCGCTGCCCTGGAGGAGCCTGGAGAGTTCCGCGTCCCGCCTGGAGACGGAGCGGGACAGGTCGGACAGGCCGGTGGCGGCCTTGCTGACGTGGGGAGGTGAGTCCTTGAAGGTGTCGGAGATGGCCTCGAAGCTCTCCGCGAGCCGGCGGGTGTCGATGGCGTCGACGGTGCCGCTGAGGTCCTGGAAGGCCTGGGTGACGTCGTAGGGGGACGTGGTGCGGGTGGACGGGATGCGGCTGCCCGGGTCCTGCGGCCGGGAGCCGAGCGGGTCGACGGCCAGGTACTTGTCCCCGAGGACGGTCTTGACGGCGATGGCGGCGGTGCTGCGGTCGCCGATCCAGGCGTCCTCCACCTCGAAGGACACCTTCACCTTGGCCCCGTCGAGCGCGACGCCGGTGACCCGGCCGACCTTCACGCCGGCGATGCGCACCTCGTCGCCCTCGTCGAGGCCCGCCGCCTCGCTGAAGTCGGCGCTGTAGCCGGTGCCGCCGGTGAACGGGAGCCGGTCCGCGCCGTAGGCGAGGCCGCCGAGCAGGGTGAGGGCGAGCAGGCCGGCGATGCCGACGGCGACGGGATTGCGGTCCTTGACCGGTTTCATGCGCGGGCGTCTCATCCGCGGCACCTCGATTCGGTGACGGCGATGCCGGTCGGGGGTTCGGAACCGTCGGAGGTGGTCACTCCGCTCACCCGTGCCTCGCAGAGGTAGAGGTTGAACCACGATCCGTAGGAGGACAGCCGGGCCAGGGCGGTCATCTTGGCAGGGGTGCGCTCGAGGAAGTTCTCGATCTGCGGGGTGTGGTCGCCGAGGTTGCGCGAGAGGCGGCCCAGTTCGCGGATGTCCCGCTTCAGGGGCGCGCGCCCGTCGTCGAGGAGGTCGGCGGTCACGGTGGTCAGGTCGCCCATGGCCGCGACGGCCCGGCCGAGGGGCTTGCGGTCCTCGTCGAAGCCGGAGACGAGTGCGCGCAGGGTGACGACGAGGTCGTCGAAGCTGTCCTCGCGGTCGTTGAGGGTGTCCAGGACGGTGGTGAGGTTCTCCACGACAGCGCCGATCACCTCGTCCTTGGCGGCGACGGTGGTGCTGAGCGAGCCGATGCGCCGGATCAGGCTGTCGACGGTGGCGCCCTCGCCCTGGAGGACCTGCACGATCGATCCGGCGAGTTCGTTGACGTCCTTCGGGGAGAGCCCTTCGAACAGCGGCTTGAAGCCGTTGAAGAGGAGGGTCAGGTCGAGCGCGGGGGTGGTGCGGTCCAGCGGCACCGTGGCGCCCTCCTCCAGGGTGCCGCCGAGGTCGCCGCTGCCGCGTCCGAGGGACACGTAGCGCTGGCCGACCATGTTGAGGTACTTCACCGCCGCGGTGGTGGAGCGGGGCAGCCGGCGGTCCTCGCGGACGGTGAACGTGACCTGCGCGAGGCGCCGTTGGACGACGCGCACGTCGGTCACCTCACCGACCGTGACGCCGGAGACGCGCACGCTGTCCCCTTCCCTGAGCCCGGTGACGTCGGTGAAGAGGGCCTGGTAGACCCGGCCGCCGCCGCCCGCGCCGGAGCCGGCGACGCCGAGCCCGAGCACGGTGGTGGCGACGGCGGTGACCACCACGAAGACGAGGGACTTCAGCAGGGGGCCGGTCAGCGAGCGGCGCCGGGTGTGCCCGAGGTCGGCGCTGGTCATCCGAGTGTCACCTCCGTGCCGCGGTAGACGGGGCCGGCGAGGAGGGTGCTCCAGTCGGGCAGGTCGCCGGGGGCCGCGCCGGCTGCGGGCGCGAGCAGTTCGTTCACGAGGTCGTTCTCCGCCGGGGAGTTGACGGGCCCGAGGTCCTCGGCGGTCGCGGCGGTCGCGGCCCGCGCCGTGGGCCGGGGCAGCGCCCCGACGTAGGGCACGGAGGGGCAACGCGGGCCGCCGCCCGCCTCGTACACGGGGGTGTCGCGGCCGGGGCGGTAGGCGCCGCGCGCGGCGACGGAGGTGACGTCGACGTGGACGCCGGGCCGGCCGGTGCCCTTGCCGAGCGCCCGGTCCATGGCCGGGACGAACTCGGCGAGGGTGCGCAGGGTGCACGGGAAGGAGGAGGAGTACTCCGCGAGCAGTTCGAGGGTGGGCCGGCCGGCGGCGGAGAGGCGGATGAGGTTGCGCCGGTTCTCGCGCAGGAAGGCCGTCACGTCCTCGGCCGTCCGGGTCGTGGCGCCGAGGGCGGAGGCGAGTTCGGCCTCCTTCTCGGCGAGGGTGCCGCTGGTGGTGGTGAAGTCGGTGAGCGCCGTGAGGATGTCGGGCGCGGCGTCCGCGTAGACATGACTGACCTTCACGAGTTCCCTGAGGTCGCGGTTGAGGGCGGGCAGGTGCGGGTTGAACTCGGCCAGGTGCCGTTCGAGCCGGCCGAGCGTCCGGCCGAGCTGGTCGCCGCGTCCTTCCAGGGCCTGGGAGACGGCGGAGAGGGTCGCGGCGAGCTTCTGCGGCTGCACGGCGGTGAGCATCGGCAGGACGTTGTCGAGCACCTGCTGGAGTTCGACGGCGTTGGCGGAGCGGTCCTGGGGGATGACGGCTCCGGCGGCCAGCGGCTCGGGCGAGGGGTTCTCGGGCGGCACCAGGGCCACGAACCGCTCGCCGAACAGCGTGGTCGGCAGCATCTGGGCGCGGACGTCGGAGGGGACGGCGTCCAGCGTGCCGGGCTTCATGGCGAGCGTGAGGCGGGCGCCGTCGCCGGTGGCGTCGACGGCGCGGACCTCGCCGACGACGACGCCGCGCAGCTTCACCTCGGCGCCCGGGTGCATCTGGTTGCCGACGCTGCCGGTCTCGACGACCACCGGGTCGGACGAGGTGAACTTCTTGTCGTAGACGGCGACGGCCAGCCAGATCAGGAGGGCGGGCACCAGTACGAACACCACTCCGGCGAGCCGGCGGCGCAGCGTGTGTCCTCGGACTTCCCGGGATCCGCTCATCTCACCCCGCCACCTTCACGGTCGTGGTCGCGCCCCACAGGGCGAGCGACAGGAAGAAGTCGGTGACGCTGATCAGGACGATGGCGTTGCGCACGGACCGTCCGACGGCGACGCCGACACCGGCGGGGCCGCCCGAGGCGCGGAAGCCGTAGTAGCAGTGGGCGAGGATCACCATCACGCTGAAGATCAGCACTTTCAGCACGGAGAGCAGCACGTCCGTCGGGGAGAGGAAGAGGTTGAAGTAGTGGTCGTACGTCCCCCGGGACTGTCCGTTGAACAGGACGGTCACGTAGCGGGAGGCGACGTAGGAGGAGAGCAGCCCGATCGCGTAGAGCGGGACGATGGCGACGACGCCGGCGATGATGCGGGTGGTGACGAGGTACGGCATGGAGCGGATGCCCATGCCCTCCAGGGCGTCGACCTCCTCGTTGATGCGCATGGCGCCGAGCTGGGCGGTGAAGCCCGCGCCGACGGTCGCGGAGAGGGCGAGGCCGGCCACCAGGGGGGCGATCTCCCGGGTGTTGAAGTAGGCGGAGACGAAGCCGGTGAAGGCGGCCGTGCCGATCTGGTCGAGGGCCGCGTGCCCCTGGAGTCCGACGACGGTGCCGGTGAAGAGCGTCATGGCGATCATCACGCCGACGGTGCCGCCGACGACGCCGAGGCCGCCGGAGCCGAAGGCCACCTCGGCCAGCAGGCGCTGCACCTCCTTGAGGTAGCGGCGCAGCGTCCGCGGGATCCACAGCAGGGCCCGCAGATAGAACAGCAGGTGATCGCCTGAGCGGTCGAGCAGGGCGAGCGGGGAGGCCATCGGACCTCAGCCTCCCTTCGGCGGGACGATCTGGAGGTAGACGGCCGTCATCACCATGTTGACGAAGAAGAGCAGGAGGAACGTGATGACGACGGACTGGTTGACGGCGTCGCCGACGCCCTTGGGGCCGCCGCGCGGGTTGAGGCCCCGGTAGGCGGCGACGATGCCGGCGATGAACCCGAAGACCAGCGCCTTGAGTTCGCTGACGTACAGGTCGGGGAGCTGGGCGAGGGCGGAGAAGCTGGAGAGGTAGGCGCCGGGGGTGCCGCCCTGCATGACGACGTTGAAGAAGTAGCCGCCGAGGATGCCGACGACGGAGACCAGGCCGTTGAGCAGGACCGCGACGCCCATGGCGGCCAGGACCCGGGGTACGACCAGCCGCTGCACCGGGGAGACGCCCATGACCTCCATGGCGTCGAGTTCCTCGCGGATGGTGCGGGAGCCGAGGTCGGCGCAGATGGCCGAGCCGCCGGCGCCGGCGATGAGGAGGGCGACGATGAGCGGGCTGGCCTGCTGGACGACGGCGAGGACGCTGGCGCCTCCGGTGAAGGACTGGGCGCCCAGCTGCTGGGTGAGGGAGCCGACCTGGAGGGCGATGACGGCGCCGAAGGGGATCGAGACGAGGGCGGCGGGCAGGATCGTCACGCTGGCGACGAACCAGAACTGCTCGGTGAACTCGCGGAACTGGAAGGGTCTTCGGAAGACGGCGCGGGCGACCTCGGCGGCGAGCGCGAAGAGCCGTCCGGTCTCGCGCAGCGCGCCGGTGATCATGCGCCGCTCCCGGCGACGGGCGCCGTCACGGTGGCCGTCGCCGCGTCCCGCTCGTAGGTCTCCCGGATGGCGGAGCGCGCGGCCGGCGGCAAGGTGTCGATCATGCCCATGACACGCGCGCGGCGGCGTGCGACGGCACGGCGCGGCGGAAGGCCGGGCGACGGCTCGAGCTGCGGCACGATCACCCGGGGCGCGGCGGGCGTCGCCCGGTCCGCCTCGGCGGCGAGGGTGGCCGCGTCCTTCTCCTCGGACATCCCGATGGGGCCCTCGCGCCGGCCGCCGAGGAACTGGGAGACGACCGGCTCGTCGCTGGTGAGCAGCACCTCGCGCGGGCCGAAGGTGACCAGCTCGCGCCGGAAGAGCATCCCCATGTTGTCGGGCACGGTGGCGGCGATGTCGAGGTTGTGGGTGACGATCAGCATCGTCGCGTCGATCTGCGCGTTCAGGTCGATCAGCAGCTGCGAGAGGTAGGCGGTGCGGACCGGGTCGAGCCCGGAGTCCGGCTCGTCGCACAGGATGATCTGCGGGTCGAGGACGAGCGCGCGGGCCAGCCCGGCACGCTTGCGCATGCCTCCGCTGATCTCTCCCGGGAGCTTGCCCTCGGCGCCCAGCAGTCCGACGACCTCGATCCGCTCCATGACGATGCGGCGGATCTCGGACTCCTTCTTGCGGGTGTGCTCCCGCAGCGGGAAGGCGATGTTGTCGAAAAGGGACAGGGACCCGAAAAGGGCTCCGTCCTGGAACATGAGACCGAACATTTTACGGGTCTCGTAGATGTCTTTCTCGGGACTGTTCACCATGTCCACCCCATTGATGAGGACACGGCCCTTCTCGGGTTTGAGGAGCCCGATGAGCGACTTCAGGAAAACGGTTTTCCCGGTGCCGGAAGGCCCCAGCATCACGCTGACTTCTCCGGCCGGAAGGGTGAGCGACACGTCCCGCCAGATGTTCTGTCCGCCGAAGGACTTGGTCAGCCCTTCGACGACTACTTCGATTCCCATATCACCTCCAGCGGACGTCCGTCGAATATGCGCTGCGGGCGCACGTTAAGTCGGTGCGGAGCCCGTCGACAACAGGCGGGACACCCGATGCGCATCGACTCCCGGGAACTTGTCACACCACTGACAACACCGCGGCCCGGCATCTGTCTCCGGGGAGACAGTCAGGGCCTCACCGCTCCGGGGGGTGTGGAGGCGCGCGAGACCCTGCCGACAGACGCCCGAACCTGGGGGGGAGGGGCCGGAAACGTCCGTCGCGGCTCCGGCCGGCAGGGGCCGCCGACCTGGAGCCGAGCACCGCACCGGCACGTTACGGCCGAGTAACCTCGGCAGGCAACACCGTGATCCGACTTTCCCGGGATACCCGCTCCGGCCATCCGAAATATGTCAGCGCGAGCACAACAAACCAACGGAAAATTGTCATCCGGTGAGCATGGAACGCGACACAGAAGATCTCCGGGTAATGACGGGCAGCCGCCGCGCACGCCTTCCTTCATTGACATCACCTGAGTAAGGTGCACCGCGGACCACTCACCACGGAAACAGCTTGTTCCACTTTTAAAAGAATCATGGACCGCCGCATTGTTCAGCTAAGTTTACCGCCAGTAACGTCATGGCTCACGGACAGGCCACGTCCGGCCGCGGGCCGTACACGCGCTCCGTCATCCCACGTCGGCCACGGCCCGTCTCCGCCGGTCAACCCTCAAGGAGATTCCCGAGCCATGCAGAAGACCTTCAGAAAGACCGCTGTCGTGGCGGGTGCGGCTGCTGCCGCCTTCGGCCTCACCCTCTCCCCCGCCTCGGCGGCGCCGTCCACGACGTGGACCGTCACCCCGAGCGGCAGCTACACGGCGACGAACGCCGGCAACATCGTGCTGACCGCCACCATCCCGATGACGTGCACCACCTCGGGCGCCTCGGGCACCATGGCGAGCACCACCGGCAACCCCGCCCAGGTCGCCGCCATCAACGCCATCAACTTCGGCACCGCCTCCACCCCGTGCACCAGCGTCCTGGGCACCGTCACCACCGTGGCGGTCACCCCCTGGACCGTCGTCGCGCAGGACTACACCGCCGGCGTCACCAAGGGCTACATCGGCAACGTCACGGCCAACGTGACCGCCGGCGTCTGCAAGTTCACGGTGACGGGCAAGGCCTCGGCCACCTACACCAACTCCACCGGTGTCCTGGCCGTCAACAGCGTCGCCGGGGAACTGAGCGTCACCAACCCGGTCAACTGCGGCACGGTGATCACCACTGCCACCAAGCCGCTCTTCAAGGGCAACTACGCCATCAAGGCGTCGAACGGCGCCATCCCGACCATCATCGGCACCAACCCGTAGGACACCCGCCCGCGAACGCCCGGCCGGCACACGCGGCCGGGCGTTCGCGGGCCGCCCCGCCGGCGCCGGCCCTTGCACGTCGCAGCCGGACACCCCCCGGACAACCTGAGCGGAGCAGCTTTGACAGGCAACCGTAGCGCCGCGTCGCGGCCCTCCCGTGTCCGCGCCAGAAGCGCGGCGATCGCGGCGTTCGTCGTCCTGGCCGCCATGGTCCCTGCCGCGGCCTCCGCCGCGGGCCCGCAGAAGATCGACGCCGAACTGCCCTACGTCTGCGCCTTCCCCTCGGGAGAGCGGGCGTCGACGGTGCGGATCTCGGCCGAGTTCCCGGACCGGGCCGAACGGGGTGAGGCGATCGCACCCACCGGCGTCACCACCACCCTGGAGCTGCCTGCCGAGGCGGTCGCGGACCTCACCGCGCCCCAGGCTGCCACCGTGCGGGCCGCGACCCGTCTCACCGTGGGCGTCGCCCAGGAGGAGGCCACGGCCGAGGCGGTCTGGCACGGCACCGCGCAGCCGGTCGCCCTTCCCGCGTCCGGGCCCCTGACGCTGACCGCGACGGGTGAGGTCCCGACGGTGACCGGACGGGGTGACGGCGCACTGCGGTTCTCCGCCGGGGACCTCGCCGTCGACCTCACGCCCGGGGCGGCGGACGGGACCGAAGTCGGCGCCCGGTCGCTGACCGTCTCGTGCTCGCCCGCCGCGCAGACGCCGGAGGGCGGACTGCTGGCCACCGTGCCGGTCGGCGCGGACGCCGCGGAGCCGAGCGGCTCGCCGTCCCCGCCCGGCACCTCCCCCGGGGCGCCGGAGCCGGCCCCCGGAACACCGCGGGACCGGCAGGGTGACCGGGCGCCGGCGACGGCGGAGAACCCGGCCGGCTCCGCGGCGGGCCGGAACGCGCCGCCCTGCGCGTACACCGAGGAGAACCCGTTCGGGCCGCTGTCGATGAACGCGTACATCACCGGCTACAACAACGTGAAGAAGCAGAAGGGCGCTTCGCTCCTGCCGGTGTCCTGCGTGCTGCTCGAGACGAAGGAGATGCTCGCCGAACCGGACGAGAACGGCAATTTCGTCGTGACGATCAAGGCCGAGGGCGAGCTGCACCACGAGGGGCGCAAGCAGTCGCCGCCCTTCCGGAGCACCTTCCTCACCTTCGGTTTCGTCCCGACCACGGCCACCATGGTGCTGGAACAGACCGGCCCGATGACCGTCGACTTCGCCACCACCTATGTGGGGGTGGACATCATGGCGGAGACCTTCATCCGGGTCCCGCTGCGGCTGCGGGTGACCGGCCTCGAGGTCAACGGCGTTCCCCTGGACGTCGGTTCGGGCTGCCGGACGGAGCGACCGCTGCGCTCCACCGACCCGGACCCCGCGAACCACCCCGGCGACCATCTGGTCATGTACGGAAAGGGCGAACAGAAGTACGGCGAGGACGCCACCGGCTACATGCTCCTCACGGGCGGCCCGCTGACCGGTGAGGCGACCATACCCGCCTTCACCGGCTGCGGCAGCGGCCGCGAGAACCTCGACCGGCTCCTCACCGCCTCCGTCTCCGGACCCGGCAATCACATCAAGCAGATACAGGGCCAGACGTGCACGCCGAGCGCTCCGGTGTTCGGCGACGAGAACTCCGCCGCCCAGTGCACGGAGGACCTCCAGCCCTACGTGATCCCCGTCGCCGAGCGCTGAGCCGCCCTCTCTCCCGTTTCCCTCCCCTCACCACGGAAGGCCATCCCCATGTCACCCCTGTCCTCCCGCACCCGCCTCGCCACCGTCTCCGCGCTGACCGCGCTCGGGGCGTTCGCCTCCCTGGGCACCGCGACCGCCGCCGAGCCCGCGCTGAACGGCGAGTGGGCTCCCTTCACCCGCTGCCCGGTGGACGCGCCGGCGATGCTGGCCGCGGACGGCCTCGCACGGACCCCGCAGTGCGTGGTCTCCACCTCCACCAGCGGCACCATCAAGCTGGGCAACACGACCGTGGTCACGGGCAGGACGAACCTGCAGATCGGCATCGTGCAGAACGCGGACGGCACCAGCAGCGTGGTGGCCCCGCCCGGCGGCGCGCTGATCGCCGAACCCGCCACCGTGCCCGGCGGACTGTTCGGTCTGATGTGCCCGAGCGCCATACCCGTCATCACGGGCATCTGCGAGTCGCTGGAGAACTCCAGCCTCAACAAGATCACCGCGACCATGGAGTCGGTCGGCGCGCCCTACGACTTCAACCAGACCGCGGGCATCCTGACGGACATGCCGATCGTCGCCCTGCCGGTCCGTATCCACCTGGAGAACCCGCTCCTCGGCAGCAAGTGCTACATCGGCACCGCCGCGAACCCGATCGTGCTGCGCCCGGAGAACCGCGACTACCCGGCGTTCGACATGTCCTTCTTCCAGGGGAACGGCACCGTCGACCCGGCCGGCGAGATGAGCCGGATCAACCTCACCGGCTCCACCCAGAACGACAGCACCTTCGCGGTTCCCGGCGCCACCGGCTGCGGGCTGAACGTCGGTCTGATCAACCTGGCGGTGAACGCCAAGACCGGACTGCCCTCCGCCTCCGGGAAGAACAGCGTCACCCTCGACAACACGCAGACGTACCTCACCGGCCTCAACGCGCCCGGCACCGCCGCTCCGCGGGCCGGCGAGGTCCTGGCGCAGCACTGGCACTCCGCCACCAGGTGAGGCTTCTGTGAAGCGTTCCTGCTCAAGAGGTGTACAAGACATCTAAGTTGACTTACCGTCAGCTTTTCAGACCGGTGCACGTGGCGGCCCGGCCGGGCGTCGTCCCTCGGGACATGACCCGGCCGGGCCGCCTTGCCGGACAGGCCGGAGAGCAAGGGATCAGTCATGCCCTCAATCACACGTCCTTCGGTGCTCGGCGAGCCGCTCGACCCCCTGCCACGGCAGTTCGCCGCCTTCATGCGGCCCATGCTGCCGGGACTGCTGAACGAGATACGGACCGAGGTCACCCGCGCCTACCCGGTGTACGGCCGGCTGCTGAACGGGCCCGACGGGCACGCCATCCGCCAGGGTGTCGAGCAGGCGCTCACCGCGTTCGTGGACCGGGTGGCCGACCCCGGCACCAGCTCGGAGCTGCGGGACGACCTGCTGCGCCGGTTCGGCCGCGTCGAGGCCTACGAGGGCCGTGACCTCGAGGTGCTCCAGGGCGCCTACCGGCTGGGCGCGCGCATCGCGCTGCGCCGGGCCAAGACGCTGGGACGGCAGCACAGCCTCTCGCCCGCCCTGGTACTCGCCTTCGCCGACGCCCTGTTCGCGTACGTCGAGGAGCTGGAGGCCGTCACCCGGGAGGGGTACACGGAGGTGCGGGAGAGGGCCGCGTCCGAGGTGTCCGCGTTACGAAGACAACTGTTACACCTCCTCCTGGCCTCCTCCCCGCTCCCGAGGACCACGGTGTCCGAGCTGTGCGCGTCCGCCGCCTGGGAACTGCCGCGGACGTGTCTCCTCGTCGCCCTGCGCCCTCCCGTCCCCGAACACATCCAGGCGGGGCTCGACAGCGACGTCCTCGCCGACTTCGACATCCCGCAGCCGCATCTGCTCGTCCCCGGCGAACTCACCGCCGAGCGGCTCGAGATGCTCCGCACGACCCTGTCCGGCAGCCGTGCCGCGGTGGGCCTGACCGTGCCGGTGGCCCAGGCCGCGGACTCCCTCCGCTGGGCGCGCCGCGTACTGCAGCTCGTCGACGACGGCGTCGTGCCGGACGCCCCGCTGGTCCGCTGCGAGGACCATCTGACGACGCTGTGGCTGCTGTCCGACCCCGCCCTGGTCGACCATCTCGCCGCCCGCGAGCTGGCGCCGCTCGACGGGCTGACCGCCAAGCGGCGCGACCGGCTCATCGAGACGCTGCGGGTGCACGTCTCGACCCGCGCCCCCGCCGAGCAGGTCGGCGAGATGCTGGGGGTGCACGCCCAGACCGTCCGCTACCGGCTGCGGACGCTGGACGCCCATCTGGGCGACCGGCTCGCCGACCCCGACCGCCGGTTCGCCCTGGAAGTGGCCCTGCGCTCGCGCCATCTGCGGGGCCGGGACGGTGCGCGGGGCGAGGGGGACCTGCCCCGCCCCGGTCAGTAGGCGACCGGCCGCCCGCCGCTCCGGTCCGGCACGTCGACGCCCGGCCCGGGAGGGCCGTCGTCGTCGCCGTCGTAGCACCGGCCGGCGATCGGGTCCCCGTCGCCGACGTCCTCCATGACCGACCGGCCGCCGGGGCCGGCGACGCTGCCGTGCGGCTCCGGCACGGGCGTGCCGCCGTTGCGCGTCATCGCCACGCCGTTGCGGGCCGTGACAGGGGCGGGTGACGCTCCGGAGGAGTTCGAGAAGCGCACGACGCCCTGGTCGGGCCGGCCGCCCGGCTGCCCGGTGCGGACGCCGGCCCGGCCGGGGACGGGGCACACCGGGGAGGCGGACGGCTCGGGGGCGGGCGGACGCCCGCCCCCGCCGTCACGTCACTTCTCCGGGCACTCCTTCCAGGCCAGGTGGTACACCGTGCTGATGTCGCCGTCCGTGGAGTCCATCGTCATGAAGCTGACCTTGGACGGGTCGTTCCCGGCGGAGACTCTGAGCTCCGTGTTGATGTTGAAGTTGCGCTGCACGCCGCAGGGCGCGTAGACGAGCTGCGCCCAGTCGGTCTCGTCGGTGGCCTGCCAGTTGTCGTCGTACGGGCCCGCGAAGTTGTGCGTGCGGTACTCGGTGTTGGGCGACCCCTGGAAGTAGTACGAGGCCCGCTGGGTGCCCCGCGCGCCGCGCTCGAGCGCGGCGAAGCCGCGGTAGTCCGCGCTGGCGATGGCGTAGGTGAAGCCGGCCGGGACGTGGACGAGCAGGCTGAGCTGGCAGTTCTTGCGGGCGGCCGTGGGGGCGGAACCGCCGCCGGCCTGGGCGAGGTAGTCGCTGTAGGTCACGGTGAACGCGGTGTTGTCGGCCGAGACGGCGACGGCCGCGGTGCCGGCGGGACATCCCGACCCGTTCACCGTGGCGACCTTGATGACGATCTTGTCGGGCGGCGGGTCCTCGAACGAGGACCCCGGGTTGTGCGCGGGCAGCGCGGCGGCGAGCAGCGTGGCCGCCGCGACGCCGAGGAGCAGGCCTCCAGCCATGGTTCTCCATCCTTGGGGTGGGGGGTTGGCGGTGCGATGGTTGAAGAGTCATGTACATGCCAAGCATGCGGGCGCATGCAGCCCCGGCTTCGTGAAGGAGACATGAAGGAGCGGTGAAGGCCGGGAGCGCTCGCATCGTATGGAGCACCGCGACGGCCGGACAGGGTGAACTCCGGCCATTCACTCCCGGTCCGTATACCGCCGGTGAACGCCGCGTGACACCGCCGGCGGACGCCACGGGCGCGGCGGGACCGTGAACGAGGACCGTTCCGGTTCGGGGACAATGACCCACCAGCACCGCTTGTGGCACAGACCAGGAGGCGCTCCCTTGGAGCTCAGCAGGCGCACCTTCACCGCCCTGGCCGGCACGGCCGCGCTCGGCCTCGCGCTGGCCGGCAGCGGCGGGGCGGCGACCGGCCCGCAGGGGCCACGCGTCGTGCCGACCGGACCGCCGCCCCCGCCGCCGGAGGCCGACGGCCGGCGCCATAGCGTCACGTACGACCGGCACTCCCTGCTGGTCGACGGCAGGCGTCTGGTGCTGTGGTCCGCCGAGGTCCACCCGTTCCGGCTGCCCAGCCCGTCGCTGTGGCGGGACGTGCTGCAGAAGCTGCGCGGCCACGGCTTCACCGCGGTCGACGTGCCCGTGCCGTGGAACGTCCACTCCCCCGCGCCCGGCGTGCACGACTTCACCGGGGTGCGGGACCTGGACCGCTTCCTCTCGGTCGCCGCAGAGGAGCGGCTGTACGTGGTGCTGCGGCCCGGCCCCTACCTGGGCGCGGACCTGGACGCCGGCGGCCTCCCCGGCTGGCTGACGGCCGCCCCGGGCTCCGCCCGCACCGACGACCCCGAGTACCTGCGGCACGCCGAGGCGTGGCTCGCCGCCGTCGACGCCGTCGCCGTACGGCACCTGTACACGGCGGGCGGCGGGACGGTGCTGCTGTACCGGCTGGAGGACGGGCGTCCGGTGCCGGCCGGGGACCCGGCGGCGCGTGCCCACCGGGCCCGGCTGTACGCGAAGGTACGCGCCGACCGCATCGACGTGCCCGTGCTGGACGGGGAGGGATTCACCGACGGGGGCGGGCCGCCCACGGCCGGTCTCACCGCCGTGGCGGGCGGGGCCGCCGACGCCTGGGGCGGACCGCTGTCCGCCGGTGAGGGCTACGCGCGGGTGCGCGAGACCCACGACGCAGCGCACGAGCGGCGACGCCATCTCACCGCGCTCGCCGACCGGGTCACGGTGCACCACACCGGGATGGGATTCGGCGGGACGTCGTGGGGCTGGCTGCCCGGACCGGGCGTCTACACCTCGTACGACTACGGGGCGGTGCTCGACGAGGGGCGCCAGCCCGCGCCGAACATGGCAGCCGTCCAGCAGCTCGGCCATCTGGTGCGCACCGTGCCCGACCTGGCCCGGCTGGAACCGGACGGGGACGGCGAGGAGCGCGCCGCGGACGGCCGGCTGACGGTGCGCCGGCTGGTCAACCCCGACACCGGCGCGCGGTTCCTCGTGGTGCGCAACGACACCGAGGAGGAGGTGCGCGCCCTGCTGCCCGGCACCGGCGTCGAGGTGCCGGTCACCGTGGCCGCCGGCGACGCCAAGCTGGTCGCCTCCGGTCTGCGCCTGGGCCACCGCAAGCTGGCGTACACCACCGCCCAGCCGATGCTCTGCGTCTCCACCGGGCGGCAGGACGTGGCGGTGTTCGTCGGCCGCCACGGGGAGACCGCCCACGTGGCGCTGGACTGTGAGAAGCAGCCGGGCGCCGACCGCGCGGACACCGAACCCGCCTGGGCCTACGACCGGGGCCGGCTGAACGTCGTCTCCCCGCTCGGCGTGGGCGGCCTGAGCCGGGTGCTGGTCAAGGACGGCGACTCCGAGACACCCCTCGTGCTGCTGTTCGCCGACGACGAGACCGCGCTGCGGCTGTGGACGTACGAGACTCCGGCCGGGCCGCTCGTGGTGTACGGCCCCGCGATGCTGCGCTCGGCGGAACTGCGCGACTCCACGCTCCACCTGACCGGCGACGTCACCGTCGAGACCGGTGTGGAGGTGTGGGGGCCGCGCGGCATCGCCGAGGTCACCTGGAACGGCGAGCCGGTGCCCACCTACGTCGGCCGCGCCCGCAGCCGCGTGATGGAGGGGCTGATGCCCGCCGTGCGCGCGGTGGCGCTGCCCGCCCTCGACGGCTGGCGGTGCCGCACGGAGAACCCGGAGGCCGACCCGGACTTCGACGACTCGGCCTGGACGGTCGCCGGCCGCACCACCTCCCACAGCACCACGCCCGTGCCCGAGGGCGGGCCCGTGCTGTTCGCGGACGACCACGGCTTCCACCACGGCGACGTCTGGTACCGGGGACGGCTGAAGGACCTGGCCGGCCTCCGGTCGGTGGCGCTGTCCTACAGCACCGGCACCCAGGGGCTGCTGATGGCCTGGCTGGACGGCCGGCCGCTCGGGACCCACCGCATGCCGGCGCCCGACGAGGACACCGTCGCGCGCGGCACCTGGACTGCCACGGCCCGGTTCGACGTCCCCGGCGCGGTGCGCACCCCGGGCGAGCATGTGCTGTCGGTGCTGGTGCGGCCCATGCAGCACGCCGGTACGGAGCCCGGGAAGGACGCCCACAAGGCCGCGCGCGGGCTGGTCGCCGTGGAGTTCGCGGGCGGCGACCGCAGCGTGGAGTGGCGGGTGCGGGGCGCCACCGCCCCGGAGCGGGTGACCGGCCCGTTCAACAACGGCGGCCTGTACGGGGAGCGGCGCGGCTGGCATCTGCCGGACCACGACGACCGCCGCTGGCGGGTGGTGGAGTTCCCGCGCGAGGAACGGCGGCAGGGCGTCACCTGGTACCGCACCCGCTTCCGGCTCGGGTTCGGACCCGAACTGGACGCGTCGGTCGGGCTCACCCTGGAGGACGACCCTGAACGCGCCTACCGGGTGCAGGTCTTCCTCAACGGCTGGAACCTGGGCCAGTACGTCAACGACGTGGGCCCGCAGCACACCTTCGCCCTGCCGAACGGCATCCTGCGCACCCGCGGCGCCAACACCCTGGCGCTGGCGGTGCTGGCCGACGGGACCACCCCGGCCGGACCGGGGAAGGTCACGCTCACGCTGCTGGGCGCGGCGCGCGGCGGCGTCCCGGTCGAGCCGGTGGACCCACCAGGGAGGTGAGCCCGCCGGCCCGGGGACGCCCGGCGCGTCTCACGCCAGCCGGATCACGTTCCAGGACAGCGGCTCCAGCCCGGCCGTGAGGCGGCCGCCGTCCAGGGTGGTGCCCTCGGCCGCGTGCGGGATCACGCGGCCGGGCTCGGCGAGGGTGTTGCGGGCGTCGGGGTCGGCGTCCGCGAGCACGCTGTGCTCGACGACGGACGTCAGGCCGAGCCCGTTCAGTGCGACGTCCAGCGGCAGCGGCTCGGTGCGGGAGCGGTTGACGGCGAACACGGTGACCGTGCCGTCCTCGCCCCGCACCGCGGTCGCGTGCAGCAGGTCCGCCTCCCCGTACTTCTCCGTGTCGTACGTCGGGGAGTCCACGCGCACGTCGAGGACCTCGCCGCGGCCGTACCTCGAGGCCTGGGCGAACGGGAAGAAGGTCGTCTGCCGCCAGGCCGGGCCGCCCGGCTCGGTCATGATCGGCGCGATGACGTTGACCAGCTGGGCCAGGCAGGCGACGGTGACCCGGTCCGCGTGCCGGAGCAGCGCGATCAGCAGCGAGCCGAGGACGACCGCGTCCATGACGCTGTAGTTGTCCTCCAGCAGACGCGGCGCCTCGGGCCAGTCGAGGGCGCTCACCTGCTCCTGGGTGCGGGACATGTACCAGACGTTCCACTCGTCGAACGAGAGGTTGATCTTCTTCCGGGACTTCAGACGGGCCCCGACGTGGTCGCAGGTGGCGACGACGTCCTCGATGAAGGTCTCCATGTCGACGGCGGAGGCGAGGAAGGAGTCCACGTCGCCGTCGAGCGGCTCGTAGTAGGCGTGCAGCGAGATGTGGTCGACCAGGTCGTACGTCTCCTGCAGGACGGTGGCCTCCCACTCGGCGAAGGTCGGCATGGAGCGGCCCGAGGAGCCGCAGGCGACGAGCTGCACGCCGGGGTCGATCTGGCGCATGGCGCGGGCGGTCTCGGCGGCGATCCTGCCGTACTCGGCGGCGGTCTTGTGCCCCGTCTGCCAGGGACCGTCCATCTCGTTGCCCAGGCACCACAACCGGATGCCGAACGGGTCCTTGTCGCCGTGCTCCACGCGCAGGTCCGACAGGGCGGTGCCGCCGGGGTGGTTGGCGTACTCCTGGAGCTGGAGGGCCTCGGCGACGCCCCGGGTGCCGAGGTTGAGGGCCATCATCGGCTCGGCCTGCGGCCCGATCTTCCGCAGGAAGGAGATGTACTCGGACAGGCCGAAGCGGTTGGTCTCGGTGGACCGCCAGGCCAGGTCGAGGCGGCGCGGGCGTTCCTCGGCGGGGCCGACGGAGTCCTCCCAGCGGTAGCCGGAGACGAAGTTGCCGCCGGGGTAGCGGACGGCGGTGACACCGAGTTCACGGACCAGGTCCAGGACGTCGCCGCGGATGCCGTCGGCGTCGGCGGTGGGGTGGCCCGGCTCGAAGACGCCGGTGTAGACGCACCGGCCGAGGTGCTCGACGAAGGAGCCGAACAGCCGGGGGTCCACCGTGCCGACGGTGAAGGCGGGGTCCAGGGTGAAGCGGGCGGTGCGCATCGTGTCCTTTCGACGGGTCGGGTCCTGCTGAGGGGGCGTCACCGGCCGGCGGGTCCGGTGCGGGCGGCGCCCGCCACGATCTGGCGCTGGAAGAAGACGAAGACGACGATCAGCACAGGAAAGTGTTCCAGGGGCTGAGGAAGGTGAAGATGCCGACCGCGGCGGGGGAGGGCGGGGACAGCGGCACGTGCTCGCGAAGATGCTCCCGTACGGGGGAACGTGAAGCAGCGGCTCCGGGCGGCCGGCAGCCCGCCGTACCCGGCGAGGAGTTGCCTGCGGTCCAGGCCAGGTCGTCCCATTCCCCGCCCCTCTGCTCATCGCGTGCACAAGCCCTGCATGTTCGATATTTCGAAAGACGCCCGTAACTTCGAACGGGACCGTAAGTGCCGGGGGGTGACGCGTCAATGCCCCGGACAGAACTCGCCCGCCGCGCGCACCGTCCCGTCCCCCGGCGGTCACGGGATCACGTGACGCGGACACATCCGGCCGCGTACGCTCGAACAGCCTGGGGTGCGGCGGTCGCACGGGCGAGGGGATTCGATGGATGGCGCGGGCGCACGGACGCGGGCCGTACGGCTCGCCTCCGCGCTGCGGCGCTCCCGGGCCCGCGCCGTCCTGCGCCGCCTGGCCGGCGATCTCGCCACCGCGCTCCGTGTACGCTCCGGCCCCCTCACGGACGTCCGGGCGGCGTGCCGGGTACTGTGCGAGGAGATGAGCGCGCGGCGCGGGGGACGGCCCGTCGTCCTGCGCTTCGAACGCTTCCCGGACGAGATCGAAGTGACCGGCCTGTGGGTGGAGTTCCAGGACTTCGACCTGGTCATCGTGGAGGAGCGAGCGGAGGCCATGCAGCAACTGGTCATCCTCGGCCACGAGTTGTGGCACATGCACGCCGGTCACCGGCACCACGCCCCGACGGCGGCCGAGCAGGTTCTCGCGGCCGGCCCGCCTGACTGGGACGCCGCGCTCGCCATGGCCGCGCGCGACGGCTCCCGCGAGGCCGAGGAGGCCGAGGCCGACGAGTTCGGGCACCGGATGGCCGCCGCCGTGCGCACCCTCCTGGACGACCGGGACGCCGACGCCGGTCCCCTCCAACGGGCCCTGGGCTACCGCGGACGGCGGGGAACGCACCGGTGACCGCACCGCTCGCCCTCACACCGTCGGACGTCCTCGGCGACCTCTACATATCCTTCTGGATCCCCACGGGCGTCCTCACCGCGGCCCTGATCATCAAGCTGCCCACCATCGTGCGGCTGTGGCGGGACCCGCTGCTGCGCGCGGTGGGCGGACTGCTCCTGCTCGCGTGCGCCGTCTTCGTCTTCGTGGCGCCCACGACCATCGCCCGGGTCAACCGCCTCACGGGGGTGCCGAACATATCGGCGCCGTGGTGCTACTCGCTCCTCACCGCGTTCTGCGCCTCCTGCCTGCTGCTGATCATCGCCTGGCGCAACGGGCTCTCGGACCGCTCCGCCGCCACCCGGCGGGCGATGCGCTGGGTGGTCTCCCTCTACTCCGGGGTGATCGTCGCCCTGTGGGTGCTGTTCTTCCTCGCGGACGCCTCCGAGGAACGGCTGCGCGACCTGGACACCTACTACGCGACCACGCCGTTCATGCGCGAGCAGATCCTGCTGTACCTGCTCGCGCACACCGTCGCCGTCCTCATCACCTGCCGGCTGCTGTGGAACTGGGTGCAGACCGCAGGGCTGGACGCCTGGCTGCGGTGGGGCCTGAAACTCCTCGGCGTCGGCTACGCGCTCAACCTGGTCTTCGACGCCGCCAAGCTCACCGCCGTCGCCGCCCGCTGGACCGGCAACGACCTGGACTGGCTCAGCACCGACCTCGCGCCGCCCGTCGCCTGCCTGTCGGCCATCCTGATCGCGGTGGGCTTCATCCTCCCGCACGCCGGCCAGTTCCTGCACGAACGCTGGCGCGTCCGGCTCGCCCACCACCGGCTCCGCCCGCTCTACCTGCTGATGCGCTCGGCCAACGGCAGGGGCGTGCCGTTCCTGCTGCGCGCCACCACGGAACTGCGCCTGATCCGCCGGGAGACCTTCATCCGGGACGAACTGCTCACCCTGGCCCGGCACATCGACGAGGAACGGCGTGACCGGACGCGCGAGGCGGCCCTCGGCCTCGGGTTCCCGCCGGAGCGGGCCGTGGCCCTGGCGAACGCCGTGTCGATCCTGGAGGCCGTCGAGTGCCGGCGCCGCGCGCCGGACGGCGAGGGCACCCAGGACCCCGACACCACCGACCTGCTGCGGGAGATCGGCGCCGTCTCCCGGGAACTGCGCCACCCCCACGTCGTGGAGGCGGTCCGCGCACGGGCCGCCGCCCTCGCGGCGGACCCCCGGACGGCCGTGCCCCGCGGCGCGTCCGCCGACTGAGAACCGACGACAGGTCAGGAGAACGAAGAGCGTGCCCGCCGCCCCAGAGAGAAGACCCCCGTCCGCGGACGGACGTCCCGCCACCGCCGTCGTGCTCGGCGGATCCGTCGCCGGACTGCTCGCCGCCCGGGCCCTCGCCCCGTTCGCCCGGGTCACCGTGGTGGAGCGCGACGCGCTGCCCGCCGGACCCGGACCGCGACGCGGCGTCCCGCAGGCCCGGCACGCGCACCAGCTGTGGTCGGGCGGCGCGCACGCCCTCGAGGACCTCGTGCCGGGCACCGTCGACCGGCTGCGCGCCGCGGGGGCCCACCGCCAGCCGGTCACCACGAACATGGTGGTGCTCTCCCCGTACGGCTGGTACCGGCGCTGGGACGAGTCCCACTTCATGCTGCTGTGCACCCGGGACCTGCTGGAGGCGACCCTGCGGGCGCAGGTGCTCGCCGACGGGCGGATCGAGATGCTCGACCGGACCGAAATCCTCTCGCTCGACGGCACCCGCACCGCCGTCGACGGCGTCCGGGTCCGCACCCGTGACGGTGCCGAGCGCACGCTGCGGGCCGGTCTCGTGGTGGACGCCACGGGCCGCGCCTCCCGCACCGCCCGCTGGCTGGCCGACGCCGGGCTGCCCGCCCCCGAGCGCCGGGAGGTGGACACCGGGCTGGTGTACGCGAGCCGTCTCTACCGCGCCCCGGAGGGGGCCCGGGACGGCTTCCCGGTCGTCAACGTGCAGCAGGACCCGCGCACCGGCGGGCCGGGCCGCGGCGGGGTGCTGCTGCCCGTGGAGGACGGGCGCTGGCTGGTCACCCTGTTCGGCACCACGGGCGGCGAACCCACCTCCGAAGCGGCCGGCTTCGAACGGTACGCCCGCGAGGAGCTGCGCCATCCGCTGATAGCCGACCTGCTCGGCGCCGCGGTCCCCGAGACGGGGGTGTCGCTCACCCGGGCCACCGGCAACCGCCGCTTCTTCTACGAGCGCATGAAGGCGTGGCCGGAGAACCTGGTGGTGGTCGGGGACGCGCTGACCGCCCTCAACCCCGTCTACGGCCACGGCATGTCGGTGGCGGCGCAGGGTGCGGCGGCGCTGCGCGCGACGGTACGGCGGCACGGCTGGGGGACGCCGGGTCTCGCCCGCCGGGCGCAGCGCGCGGTGGCCCGGCCGGCGGGCCCGGCCTGGGACCTCGCCCTGGGCCAGGACGTGTTCTACCCGGGCCCGACGCACGACGGCCCGTCCGCACGCGACCGGTGGACGGCCGCGTACGTCGGCCGGCTGATGCACACGGCCACCGGGAACGGGCGCGTCGCACGCCGGGTCACCGACGTGACGTCGCTGGAGCGGGGTCCGGGAGTGCTGCTGTCCCCGCGGGTCCTCGTGGCCGCGCTGGCGGGTCCGCTGAAGCCCGCCCTGACGGACCCGCCCCTGACCGCCGACGAACGCAAGGCGGCCGGCCTGACCTGAGGCTCCTCAGCCGGCGAACGCGGGCTGGGCGACGCCCTTGCCCGCGCCGGGGACCACCAGCAGGGACCCGGCGAGCGGGTGCGGGGCGGCGAGGCCCACGCGGGCCGTGGTGATGTACAGGTCGGTCAGCGCCGGGCCGCCGAAGGCGCAGCACGTGACGCGCGGGACGGGCAGCTCGACCACCCGGTCCAGCGTGCCGGACGGGGTGTAGCGGCGCACCGCTCCTCCGTCCCACAGGGCCACCCACACACAGCCGTCGGCGTCGACGGTGAGACCGTCGGGGAAGCCGGCGCCCTCCTCGATCTCCGCGAGCGGACGGCGGCCGGTGATCGTGCCGTCCGCGCCGAAGTCGAACACGTCGACGCGGCGGGTGGGCGTGTCGATGTAGTACATCAGCCGGCCGTCGGGGCTCCAGCCGGTGCCGTTGCTCACCGTCACGTCGTCCAGGAGCACGGTGGCCGTGCCGTCGCCGGTCACCCGGGACAGGGTGCCGCCGCCGGGCGTCTCGTCGTAGCGCATGGTGCCCGCGAGGAGGCTGCCGTCGGGGGCGACGGCGGCGTCGTTGCCGCGGCGGCCGGCGACCGGCTCGCGGTGCAGCCAGCGGAAGGTGTCGTCGGGGTCGAGCAGTCCGACGCCGTCGCGCAGGTTCAGCACCAGTCCGCCGCCCGTGCGCGGCTTGACCGCGCCCACGTGCTGCTCGGTGCGGCGCACGGTGCGGCGGCCGGTGGCGGGGTCGTAGGTGTGCACCCGGGAGTTCAGGATGTCGATCCACAGCAGCCGCCCGGTGGCCGGGTCCCAGGTGGCCCCCTCGCCCAGTTCCGCCTCCGCGCGGACCGCGACGTCGAACGCGAGTGTCATGTCATGCTCCTGTGGCCCAGGCGCTCGGAGAGTTCGGCGGCGCCCTTGACGGCGAGCTGCTCCAGCTCGCCCAGGCGGTCGTCGCTCCAGCGGATCATCGGTACGGAAATGGACAGCGCGGCGACGACCTGTCCGGTGCGGTCGCGCACCGGGGCGGCGACGCAGGACACGTCCGGGTTGGACTCGCGGCTCTCCACCGCGACGCCGCGCGTGCGGATCTCGGCGAGGGTCTCCCGCAGGACGGCCGGGTCGGTGATGCTGTTCGGGGTCATCGCGGTCAGCTCCGCGCCGTCGGGGAAGCGCGCGGCCATTTCCTGCTCGGGGAGGGAGGCCAGCAGCATCTTGCCGACGGAGGTGCAGTGCGCGGGGAGCCGGCGGCCGGCCGCCGACACCATCCGCACCGCGTGGGTGGAGTCCACCTTGGCGATGTAGATGACGTCGGTGTCCTCCAGGATCGCCACGTGCACGGTCTCGTCGCAGGTCTCGGCGACGGACCGGGCGACCTGCTGCCCCTCGGCGGCCAGGTCCAGGTGCTCGGCGTAGCGGGCGCCCAGCTGGTACGGCCGGACGCCCAGCCGGTAGCGGCCGGGCTGACCGGCGACCGGGACGATGTACTTACGGGCGGCGAGCGTGGAGACCAGCTCGTGGACGGTGGTGCGCGGCAGTTGCAGCCTGCGCACGATGTCGGGGGCGGAGAGCGTGCCGTCCCCGTCCAGGAAGAGCTCGAGGATGTCGAGAGCCCGGGTCACGGCTGGCACAAGTCGTCCCACGACCGGCCCCCTCCTAGTGTTCGATATACCAACAAACGATCGGCATGACGAACACAGGCTAGCCATCCCCCACGTCAGGGGCAACGCCCCGGAAGGGGCGCGGGAAACCGCGCGACCACCCTCGGTGCTGCTCCTCCCGAACAGCCGCCCGCCGGCAGAGCCCTCGGTGGGCGACGATGGGTCCCGTGCCCACCGGACGACGCCCGCCTGAACCGTTCACCCCGTTCCACTTCCAGCTGGTGCTGCTGCGCCGCATGGCCGACCACAACCCCGGCCTGGTGGAGGACGCCCGTCGCGCACTGGGCGCCTCCCTCGCCGACATGCGGGAGGCCAACCGGCGCTGGCAGGCGATGGTGCGCTCGCCGCGTCCCCGCCCCGCCCTGTCCCGGTACCGGTCGGTCCTGGGCGAGCCGGAGTCCCGCACCCCGCGCCGGGTCGGCGACCTGGACTGCGAGGCGTGGCGGTGGCCGCTGCCGCTCTGGCCGGACCTGCGCTTCGAGGTGCTGACCCCGGCGGGCGGGGGCGCGGTGTGGAACGAGTGGCTGGTCCGCGCGCCCGGCGCGCCCGCGCCCGCGCTGCGCACGCTGGACGATCTCACGCCCTGGTCGTGCACGGTGGACGAGGTGGCCCGCGCCTTCGCCCCGGCCCGCCCGCTCGAGGGGTCGGCGCCCACCCGGTGGGGGCTGGCGTTCACCGCCCCGGACGCGGAGGGCCGTCCTCACGAGGTGGCCGCGGAGTTCACCTGGGGGCTGCTCCAGCGGACGGGCGTCAGCGGCCCGCCGCCTCGATGATCCGCTCCGCGACCACGGGCAGCGATTCGGGGTGCAGCCACAGGAACAGGTTCGGCTCGACCAGCTCCAGCTCCATCACCCGGGGACGCCCGTCGTCGCCGTCCACCAGGTCCACCCGCGCGTACAGCAGCTCGGGCGCGCCGGGCACGGCGGACAACGCGGCCTCGGCGACGGAGAGTTCGTCCGCCGTGGGAGTCCAGTCGGTCAGCCCGGGGTGGGCGGTCTTCCGCCGGTCGTAGGGGGTGCCGGGAGCGAGTACCGGCCCCTTCCTGCTGGCGTGCAGCGGCTTCCCGCCGAAGAACTGCAGCGCCCGCTCCCCGCCGCTGTCGATGGCCCGCACGTACGGCTGCACCATCGCCGTGAACCCGTCGTCGTGCAAGCGCCGGACGTGCCGTACGGCGGTGTCGTGCTCGTCGGGGGTGTAGCGGGCGGCGAACCGGGCGCCCGCGCCGGAGGCCGGCTTCACCACGAACTCGATGCCGTCCGGAAGCTCCACGAACTCCCCGGGCGCCAGGTACCGCGTCTCCACCACGGGCACCCCAGCTGCCGCGAGGTCCGCGAGGTAGCGCTTGTCGGTGTTCCAGCGCACCACGTCCGCCGGATTGGCCAGCCGGGTCAGCGCCCCGCACCGCTCGGCCCACGCGGTGAACTCGGCCGCCCGCCAGCTGTAGTCCCAGGTGGAGCGGATCACGGCGAGGTCGAAGCCGGCCCAGTCGACGCGGCCGTCGTCCCACACCTCGGCGGAGGCCTCCGCGCCTGCCGCGTTCAACGCCCGCACCAGCACCGGCAGATCCCGGTCCTCGGCCACGTCGGGCCCGTCCGCACAGGTCACCAGCGCGACACGCACCACGGCGTCCCTCTCCCCTCCAGGCCGGACCGACCGACCGGACCGTCAACTCACCCCCTCCACCCTACCGATGGCGCGGAGCGGAGCGGCGGCCCCGCCAACGGCGCCCCGGTCCTCACCGCCGCACCGGACGTGGACCGCGGACGCCGCTTCCGGCAGCTCGTGGCCTGCGGCGGGATCGTCGTCGCGGCGGTCCCGGCGGTGGTGGCTGGTGATGGTGGCACCCGGCCGGGGGTAGGACACCGGACACAGCCACGACGACGACCACAGCGACGACAGCGGCGACAGCGACCCAAGGAGTACGACGCGTGCCCTCTCTCTTCCCGGCCCTCACCGACGGCCCGGCCGGCGGCTTCGCCGGCCGTCCCGCCCTGCGCTTCGGCGGGCGCTCACTGACGTACGGGGAACTCGCCGCCGCGGCCGGCGCGGTGGCCGGGGACCTCAAGGGGGTGCGCACGGCCGCCGTGTGGGCCGCTCCGACCCTGGAGACCGCCGTCGCCGTCACCGCCGCGCTGCTCGCCGGGGTGGTCGTGGTCCCGCTCAACCCGAAGTCGGGCGAGCGGGAGCTGGGCCACATCCTCGGTGACAGCGCCCCCGACGTACTCCTCGCCGCGCCCGGCACCGCGCTGCCCGACGCGCCGGCCGCCCTGCCCCGCGTGGCCGTGGACCCGGCCCGCGGCGCCGACCCGGGCTCCGTGCCCGACGACCGGCAGCGCAGCCCGGAGGACCCGGCCCTGATCGTCTACACCTCCGGCACCACCGGCCCGCCCAAGGGCGCCGTGATCCCCCGCCGTTCGATCGCCTCGACGCTGGACGCCCTCGCCGACGCCTGGCGGTGGACCGACGCGGACGTGCTGGTGCACGGCCTGCCGCTGTTCCACGTGCACGGCCTGGTCCTCGGCACGCTGGGCCCGCTGCGGCGCGGCGGGTCGGTGCGCCATCTGGGCCGGTTCACCACCGAGGGCGTGGCCCGTGAGCTGAACTCCGGGGCGACCATGCTGTTCGGCGTGCCGACGATGTACCACCGCGTCGCGGAGGCGCTGCCCGCCGAACCGGACCTGGTGCGGGCGCTGTCCGGGGCGCGGCTGCTGGTGTCGGGCTCGGCCGCGCTGCCCGTGCACGACCACGAGCGCATCACGGCGGCGACCGGAGCCCGGGTCGTCGAGCGGTACGGCATGACGGAGACGCTGATGAACACCAGCGTCTCCGTCGACGGCGAGTCCCGCCCCGGCTCGGTCGGCGTGCCGCTGCCCGGCGTCGAGCTGCGGCTGGTCGAGGAGGACGGCACCCCGGTGGCGTCGTACGACGGGGAGACCGTGGGCGAGATCCAGGTGCGCGGTCCGAACCTGTTCACCGAGTACCTCAACCGTCCCGACGCCACCGCCGAGGCGTTCACCGCCGACGGCTGGTTCCGAACCGGCGACATGGCGGTCCGCGACCCCGGCGGCGACGTCCGCATCGTGGGCCGCAAGGCCACCGACCTCATCAAGAGCGGCGGGTACAAGATCGGCGCGGGCGAGATCGAGAACGCTCTGCTGGAGCACCCGGGCGTGCGGGAGGCCGCCGTCACCGGGGAGCCCGACGCCGATCTGGGCGAGCGGATCGTGGCGTGGGTGGTGCCGGCCGACCCGCAGTCCCCACCGGGCCTGGACGAGCTGGCGGAGCATGTGGCGGCGCGCCTCGCCCCCCACAAGCGGCCCCGGGTGGTCCGCCACCTCGACGTCCTGCCCCGCAACGACATGGGCAAGATCATGAAGCGGGCGCTGGCGCATGACTGACCGTCCTTCGGCCCGCGAGGCCCTCACCCTGGTCACGGACTCGTTCACCGAACTGCCGTACCCCGCTCGGCGGTCGGCGACGGACGGCCCGCTCGGCTGGTCCGGCTACGACGAGGCCCGCGCCCGCGCCGCCGCACGCACCGGCGAGACCGAGTCCGTGGTCTGCGGGGTCGCGGACGTCGACGGCACGCGTGCCGTGCTGCTCGCGTTCGAGTTCGGTTTCCTCGGCGGCTCCCTCGGCCAGGGCACCGGCGACCGCCTGGAGGCGGCGTACGCGCACGCCGTCGCGCACCGGCTGCCGCTGGTGTCCCTGGTCGCCACCGGCGGCAGCCGCATGCAGGAGGGCATGCTCGCCCTGACCCAGCTCCAGCGGGTGGCGCGCGCCTCGGCGCGGGCCCGCGAGGCGCGGCTCCCTCAGATAGCCGTCCTGCGGGACCCGACGACCGGCGGCGGCTGGGCCACGCTGGGCGCGGGCGCGGACGTGGTGCTCGCCCTGCCCGGGGCGCAGGTCGGCTTCGCCGGCTCCCGGGTCCGCCCGCCGGACGCGGACCCGGCGGCGTACACGGCCGAGGCGCAGGTCGCGGCGGGCGCGGCGGACGCGCTGGTCCCGCCGGAGGAGCTGCGCGCGGCTCTCGGCCGCTGGCTGCGCCTGCTGACCCGCCCTTCGGCCGAACCGGCCCCGCCGCCGCACGCGCTCGGCGTCCCGGGCCTGCCGGCCACCGGCTGGGACGCGGTCCGCCGCGCCCGCGCACCGCACCGCCCGCGCGCCACCGCCTACCTGGACGCGTACTTCACGTCCCGCGTCCGGCTCTCCGGCGACCGCAGCGGCGGCGCCGACGACGGCATGCTCTGCGGCTTCGGCGATCACGGCGGCCGTACGGTCGCCTACGCGGCCCAGACCGGCACGGCCACCCGCCCCGCCGGCTACCGCACGGCCGCCCGTCTGGTCCGCCTCGCCGACCGCCTCGGAATCCCCGTCCTGACCCTGGTGGACACCCCGGGCGCGGCCAACGACGCGGAGGCGGAACGGCAGGGCGCGGGTGCGGCCATCGCGGACCTGTTCGCCGCCGCCGCCGCCGCGCGCACGCCCCTGACCACCCTGGTCGTCGGCGAGGGCGGCTCGGGCGGCGCGCTCGCACTGGCCGCGCCTGGCAACACCTGGGCCACCCCGGACAGTTACTTCTCGGTGATCGCCCCGGAACTGGCGGCGGCGATCCTGAAACGCCCGCCGTCCGAGGTGGAACCCACGGCGGACGCCCTGCGCATCCGGCCGCAGGACCTGGTGGAGCTGGGGGTGGTGCGGGGGATCGTTCGGCCTGAGGAGGCCTAGGCGGCCAGCTCCGCCGCGGACTCGGTCTCACCGGGGAGGGGTTTCCCGGGACGTCAGCCCGTGCTCGTCGTCCCGCCGACCGGTGCGGGGCTTCTCATGACTCACAGGATCGCCTCTTCGGGACGTGGGGTTCTGAAGCATTATCAGGAGAACAACCGGCACGGATCCGCCGTTCGGCACCCACGCCCCGACCTCTGCCCGGAGGTCTCCCCGGACCCGACCCGGAGTCGGTCGACCGCTGCCTGCGCTCCCGCCCGCGAACGGGACCCCCGTTCGGCGGCCCCTCTCCCGGCCCCCCAGAAAAGGCGCCGCCCCCGCCCGGCGCGCACGATGCGAAGAGGCCCGCCGCCCGGCGGGCCCAGGCCGCGCACTCGGGAGGAACTGCCGTGACCGCCAGTCTGGAGCAGCTGCGCCGCTGCCATTTCGCCGTCGACCTGGGCGCGGCCCGCACCCGGGTGTACGTCAAGGGCGCCGGCCTCGTCGTCGACCAGCCGTCCGTCGCCGCCGTGAACACCCGTACCGGAGCGCTGATCGCCGTCGGCGAGTTCGCGGAGAAGATGACCGGGCGCACCCCCGACTACATCCGCGTGGTCCGGCCGGTGACCGGCGGCACCGTCGTCGACATCGAGATGGCGCAGCGGATGCTGCGTCAGCTGATCGGCGACCGCACCCGCCGCGCCCTGCGCCGCAGGCCTCGGCTGCGGGCGGCCGCCTGCACCCCGCACGACGCCGACCCGCTGGCCCAGCGCGCCGCGATCGAGACGCTGGTCGGTCTCGGCGCCCGCCGGGTGGAGCTGGTGGACACGCTGATCGCGGCGGCCGTCGGTTGCGGGCTGCCGGTGGAGCGGCCCGAGGCCACCATGATCATGGTGTGCGGCGCGGCGGCCACCCAGGTCGCCGTGCTGTCGCTCGGCTCGATCGTGCGGGCCGAGCGCATCCCGGTGGGCGGCGAGGCGGTGGACGCGGCGATCGTGCAGCACCTGCGTCACCAGCACGAGCTGATGCTGCCGAGCCAGTCCGTACGGCCTCTCCAGCTGGCGCTGGAGGGGAACGGGCTGACGCCGGAGGGGCCGGAGGTCACGGAGATCCACGGCCGGGACGTCGCCACCGGTCTCGCCCGGTCGGTGAAGGTGGACACGGCGGCGGTGCGGCGGGCCATCCAGACTCCGCTCACCGCGGTCCTCGACGGCATCGGCAAGGTGCTGCGGGACTGCCCGCCCGATCTGGTCGCCGACCTGGCCGACCGCGGCATCATGATGGTCGGCGGCAGTGCCCTGCTGCCGGGTCTGGACCAGATGCTGCGTCAGGCGACCGGGATGCCGGTGCACATCGCGGAGCAGCCGGAGCTGTGCGCCGTGGAAGGGCTCGGCGCCATGCTGGAGGGCCGTATCGCCCCCATGGTCCTGGACCCGCTGGGCGCCTGAGACACCCCTCGGCCCGGCGCCCGTCCCTCCTCCCGGTCCGCCCGCATCCGTGCGGGCGGGCCGTCGTGCGTTACCGGCCGTTTCACTCGGCGCGGTGTGTACCGCCGCTCAGGGTGGGCAGGCGCATCCGCAGCGCAGCAGTACGGTGCGCAGCCTCTCGCGCGGGTGCCGGTGGCGGCCGGGGCCGCCGGGACGGCCCGGCCGGCCACCCACGAGCACCGACAGGGCGGTGACATGACTTCCGCGGCTTCGTTCCCCCCGGGACGGCAGGACACCTTGGTCATCGGCGGTCGCATGGACGCGGACCGGGCGCTGCTCACCCCGCGCGGGGAGCTGGTCCGCGGCTGTGCCCAGATGCTGGCCGCGAGACTGGCGGAGCTGCCGGCCGGGACCGCGCGGGTCGACCTGGACATGAGCGGTGTGCACTTCATGGACACCGCGGGTCTGGAGTTCCTGGAGGTCCTGCGCGACCACGCCCGCCGGCGGTCCATGCCGGTCACCACGTCCCGCTGGAGCGGCCAGCCGCGCCGCATCCTGGAGCTGGCCGGGCTGGACACCACGGACCCGCTGCGCACCCCCGCGCCGCGCCCCTCTCCCGCCGGGTCGGCGGTGGCGCTGGAGCGCCAGGAGCGGCTGCATCTGCTCCAGGAGGAGGTGGAGCAGCTGCGGCAGGCCATCGCCTCCCGTCCGGTCATCGACCAGGCGCGCGGCATCCTGATGGCGACGTACGGCTGCACCTCGGACGAGGCGTGGCACATCCTGCGGGAGGCATCGCAGCTGTCCAACACCAAGCTGCGCACCGTGGCGGAGTCGCTGACGGCCTGCGCCGAGGCGGAGGGCACTCCCCCGCCGCCGGAGGTGCGCACGGCGCTGGCCCGCGCCCTCGCGCGCCGCGCCGCGCGGTGACATCGCCGCGCGGGGGGGTACTCGTAGTCGCCGTAACGACGGGTCCCGCGACAGGGAGGCGGCACGATGAGCGAGCACACTCCGTCCCAGGCCGAGGGCGACCGGGACGACAGCGAATGGACCACCCCCGACGTGGTGCACACCACGCCGTCGCAGGCGGAAGGGGAACGTGACCCGTCGGACGCGCCGTCGGCGTCCGACGACAACGCCGTACGGGGGACGCACGGGGGCGGCTGACCCGGCTCCGGGGCGACGGTTCCGGTGAACCGTGACGTGGTGGGGCGGGTGGGACTCGAACCCACGGCCGACGGATTATGAGTCCGCTGCTCTAACCGGCTGAGCTACCGCCCCATAGCGGCGTGTCGCGTACATGTGTGCGCGCCGTCTGCCGCAGCATAGCCGCTCATACGATCTCCTGCTTCGGATGGTCGGCTGCGTACGGCCCTGTTGACCATGAAGACAGCGCCGCGCCGCGCGCGGTTCCACCGGACATGAAAAAGGACCCCTGCGGGGCCCTCGTTCAGCATGCTCCCCCGACTGGACTCGAACCAGTAACCTGCCGGTTAACAGCCGGCTGCTCTGCCAATTGAGCTACGGAGGACCGAGCTCCCCCGACTGGACTCGAACCAGTAACCTGCCGGTTAACAGCCGGCTGCTCTGCCAATTGAGCTACGGAGGAATGCCTCGTTCTGCATCGAACGCACCCGCCTGGGTATTCGCCAGGGGGCGCGCGCTCGCTGCGACACATACATTAGCGCAAGCAGGGGGGTGCTCCGCCAATCGGTACTCCCCGGCCCGTCGCCGCGCCGGAGACCCACACAGACTGGAACAACGGGAAGGGTGGCCGCCATGCGATACCGGCTCACGTTCGTCGCCGGAGCCGTCCTGGGTTACGTGCTGGGCACGAAAGCCGGGCGGGAGCGCTACGAGCAGATGAAGAGGTCCGCGCTCCAGCTGGCGCAGAACCCCGCGGTGCGCAACACCGCGGAGTCCGCGGCACAGCAGAGCCGTGAGTTCGCCGACAAGGCGTACCACGTGATGAGCGACAAGGTCGGCGACCGGGTGCCCGACACGGTCGCGCAGCGGGTCCACGCCCTGCGGGAGCGCAGCGCCCACGGCCCGGCCGAGGACGACTGGGGCACGAGCAACACCTGACGGACGACGCACCCCTCCCCATGCGGCAAAATCGCCGTATGGGGATAGTCGCCGGGCTGGACAGTGCGCCCGATTTCACTCGCATCGTCGTCTGTGACACGGACACCGGGGCCGTGGTCAGGCAGGGGTACGCCCCGCACCCGGTGCAGGGTCCCGACACGGGCCGTTCCCCGGACGTCGACCCGCAGGCCTGGCTGCTGTCCCTGGGCGAGGCCGCGAGCGGCGGACTGCTGGAGGGCGTGCAGGCGATCGGGGTGTCCGCGCAGGCGGGCGCGCTGGTCCCGCTGGACGCGCAGGGCGGCACGGTCCGTCCGGCGATGACGGGGGGCGACAAGCGCGCGCAGGTGGCGGCGGCCGATCTGGTCGACGCGCTCGGCGGGCGCGAGGCGTGGGCGCAGGCCGTGGGCTGTGTGCCGGGCGCCGCGCAGCCGGTGACGAAGCTGCGCTGGATGGCCCGTACCGAACCGGAGAACGCGGCCCGCACCGCGGTGCTGCTCCAGGCGCACGACTGGCTGGTGTGGCAGCTGCTGGGCCGGCCGGTGCGCCGGACCACCGACCGGGGCGGCGCCTCCGGCACCGGCTACTGGGCCGCGGCGACCGGGGGTTACCGGCCCGACCTGGTGGAGCTGGCGCTCGGGCACCAGGCGATGCTCCCCGAGGTGATCGGCCCGGCGGACGCGGCCGGCACCACCCCCGAAGGGCTGATGATCTCCGCCGGCACGGCGGACACCATGGCGGCGGCGTTCGGGCTCGGCATCGGGCTGGGCGACGCGGTCGTGTCGCTGGGCGCGTCTGGCTCGGTGATGGCCGTGCACCCCGAGCCGCTCGTCGACCGGGGCGGCTCGATCACGTCGCTGGCCGACGCGACCGGTATGCATCTGCCCGTCGTCACCACGCTGAACGCGGTGCGGGCGCTGCGCGGCACCGCGGAACTGCTGGGGCTGCCGGACCTGGAGAGCCTGTCCGACCTGGCGATGAAGTCGACACCGGGTGCGCACGGTCTGGTGCTGCTGCCGTACCTGGAGGGCGAGCGCACCCCGAACCTGCCGCACACCGCCGGGACCCTCGCGGGGCTGCGACGGGAGTCGATGAAGCCGGAGCACCTGGCGCGGGCGGCGTTCGAGGGGATGCTGTGCGGACTCGCGGACGCGCTGGACGTGTTGCGCGGGCGGGGCGTGGAGGTGCGGCGGGTGTTCCTGCTCGGGCCCGCGGCCGAACTGCCCGCCGTGCAGGCGTCGGCGCCCGCGCTGTTCGGGGCGCAGGTGGTCGTGCCGCAGCCCGCGGACTACGCGGCGACGGGCGCGGCCCGGCAGGCGGCCTGGGCGCTCGGCGTCTCGCAGGGCGCACTCGATCCGCGGACCCCGCCCGTGTGGCCGGGTCCGGTGGCGCAGGTGCTGGACCCGGGCGAGGAACTCTCGGTGGGCCAGGCCGTGCGCCAGCAGTACGTGGCAGTGCGCGAGCAGACGCATCCGGGGGCGTTCCAGCAGTAGGAGGGGGGCGCACGGGACGGCGCGCCGGGGCCCGTAAATGGGTTGAGGTAACGCCGGTGGAGTGTTCGACGATAGGGGCCACGGGCAACCACTGGCCCCGCCGTCCACTCCGAGAGATGCAGCGTGCTCATACGACTACTACGTGACCGTCTACGGCCCTACAAGAGACCCCTCGCCCTCCTGGTCGTTCTGCAGTTCCTGCAGACCTGCGCCACGCTCTACCTGCCCACGCTGAACGCGGACATCATCGACAACGGTGTCGTGCAGGGTGACACCGGTTACATCGTGGGCCACGGCGGTCTGATGATCGGCATCTCGCTGGCGCAGGTCGTCTGCAACGTCGGCGCCGTGTACTACGGGGCCCGGACCGCGGCGGCCCTGGGCCGGGACCTGCGCGCCGCGGTGTTCGACCGGGTGCAGTCCTTCTCCGCCCGTGAGGTCGGTCACTTCGGGGCGCCGTCGCTGATCACGCGGACGACGAACGACGTCCAGCAGATCCAGATGCTCACCCTGATGACGTTCACCCTCATGGTCTCGGCGCCGATCATGTGCGTGGGCGGCGTGGTGCTGGCGCTCGGTCTGGACGTGCCGCTGTCCGGGGTGCTGGTCGCGGTGGTGCCCGTGCTGGGCGTCTGCGTGACGCTGATCGTGCGCAGGCTGCGGCCGCTGTTCCGCACCATGCAGGAGCGGCTGGACACCGTGAACCGGGTGCTGCGCGAGCAGATCACCGGCAACCGGGTCATCCGCGCGTTCGTGCGGGACACGTACGAGCAGCGGCGGTTCCACGGGTCCAACACCGAGCTGACCGATGTGTCGCTGCGCGCGGGCAATCTGCTCGCGCTGATGTTCCCGGTGGTCATGACGGTGGTGAACCTGTCGTCGATCGCGGTGGTGTGGTTCGGCGCGCACCGCATCGACAGCGGCGGGATGCAGATCGGCGATCTGACGGCGTTCCTCGCCTATCTGATGCAGATCGTCATGTCCGTGATGATGGCCACGTTCATGTTCATGATGGTGCCGCGCGCCGAGGTCTGCGCCGAGCGCGTCCAGGAGGTGCTGGACACCTCCTCGAGCGTGGTGCCGCCCTCCGCGCCCGTCACGGAGCTGCGCCGGCACGGACACCTGGAGATCCGGGGCGCGGGCTTCCGCTACCCGGGCGCCGAGGAGCCGGTGCTGCGGGCGGTCGACCTGGTGGCGCGGCCCGGCGAGGTCACCGCCGTCATCGGCTCCACCGGCAGCGGCAAGTCCACACTGCTGGGGCTGGTGCCGCGGCTGTTCGACGCGACCGAGGGCGAGGTGCTGGTCGACGGGGTGCCGGTCGCGGACGTCGACCCGGCGCTGCTCGCCCGGACCGTCGGCCTGGTGCCGCAGAAGCCGTACCTCTTCGCGGGCACGGTGGCGACCAATCTGCGCTACGGCAATCCGGACGCCACGGACGAGGAGCTGTGGCACGCGCTGGAGGTCGCACAGGGCAAGGAGTTCGTGGAGCGTCTTGAGGGCGGGCTCGACGCGCCGATCGCGCAGGGCGGGACGAACGTCTCCGGCGGTCAGCGCCAACGCCTGGCCATCGCCCGGACGCTGGTGCAGCGCCCGGAGATCTACCTCTTCGACGACTCCTTCTCCGCTCTCGACTACGCCACGGACGCGGCCCTGCGCGCGGCGCTCGGGCGGGAGACGGCCGAGGCGACGGTGGTGATCGTCGCCCAGCGGGTGGCGACCATCCGGGACGCCGACCGGATCGTGGTGCTGGACGAGGGCCGGGTGGTCGGCGCCGGCCGGCACCACGAGCTGATGGCGGACAACGAGACCTACCGGGAGATCGTGCTCTCCCAGCTGACGGAAGCGGAGGCGGCCTGATGGCGGGGCCAGGGGGCCGGATGATGGCCGGGGGCGCACCCGGTCAGCGGTCGATCGACTTCACGGGGTCCGGCAAGCGGCTGCTCGGCCGCTTCGGACCGGAACGCCTCACCATGTACGGGCTGCTGGCCTGCCTGGTGGTGAGCGTGGGGCTCAGCGTGGTCGGGCCGAAGATCCTGGGGCGGGCCACCGACCTGGTGTTCGCGGGCATCGTCGGCCGGGACATGCCGGCGGGCGCCACCAAGGAGCAGGTGCTGGAGTCCATGCGGGAACGCGGCGACGACCAGGTCGCCGACATGCTCCGCTCCACGGACTTCACCCCGGGTCAGGGCATCGACTTCACCGCGGTGGGGCACGTCCTGCTGCTCGCGCTGGCCGTGTTCGGTGCGGCGGGGCTGCTGATGGCGGTCGCGACGCGGCTGGTGAACCGGGCCGTGAACCGCACCATGTTCCGGATGCGCGAGGACGTGCAGACGAAGCTGTCGCGGCTGCCGCTGTCGTACTTCGACAAGCGGCAGCGCGGTGAGGTGCTGAGCCGGGCGACCAACGACATCGACAACATCGGGCAGACGCTCCAGCAGTCGATGGGCCAGCTGATCAACTCGCTGCTCACCATCGTCGGCGTGCTGGCGATGATGTTCTACGTCTCCTGGATCCTGGCGCTGGTCGCGCTGGTGACGGTGCCGCTGTCGTTCGTGGTCGCCACGCGGGTCGGGAAGCGGTCGCAGCCGCACTTCGTGCAGCAGTGGCGCTCCACCGGCACGCTCAACGCGCACGTCGAGGAGATGTACACCGGGCACGCCCTGGTGAAGGTGTTCGGACGGCAGGAGGAGTCGGCGCGGAAGTTCGCCGAGGAGAACGAGGCGCTGTACGAGGCCGGGTTCAAGGCGCAGTTCAACAGCGGTGTCATGCAGCCGCTGATGATGTGCGTGTCGAACCTCAACTACGTGCTGGTCGCCGTCGTCGGCGGTCTGCGGGTGGCGTCCGGGTCGCTGTCGATCGGGGACGTGCAGGCGTTCATCCAGTACTCGCGGCAGTTCTCGATGCCGCTGACGCAGGTCGCGTCGATGGCGAACCTGGTGCAGTCGGGCGTGGCCTCCGCCGAGCGGGTCTTCGAGGTGCTCGACGCGGAGGAGCAGGAGGCCGACCCGTCGCCCGCCGAGCGTCCCGAGGAGCTGCGCGGGCGGGTGGAGCTGGAGCACGTGTCGTTCCGGTACGACCCGGAGAAGCCGCTGATCGAGGACCTGTCGCTGACGGTCGAACCGGGCCGCACGGTCGCCATCGTCGGCCCGACCGGCGCCGGCAAGACCACGCTGGTCAACCTGCTGATGCGGTTCTACGAGGTGTCCGGCGGGCGGATCACCCTGGACGGCGTGGACATCGCGCGGATGACGCGGGACGAACTGCGCGCCGGGATCGGCATGGTGCTCCAGGACACCTGGCTGTTCGGCGGCACCATCGCGGAGAACATCGCGTACGGCGCGTCCCGTGACGTGACCCGGGAAGAGATCGAGGAGGCGGCCCGCGCGGCGCACGCCGACCGGTTCGTCCGCACCCTCCCGGACGGGTACGACACCGTCATCGACGACGAGGGCAGCGGGGTCAGCGCGGGCGAGAAGCAGCTCATCACCATCGCGCGGGCGTTCCTGTCGGACCCGGTGATCCTGGTGCTGGACGAGGCGACCAGCTCCGTGGACACCCGTACGGAGGTGCTGATCCAGAAGGCGATGGCCCGGCTGGCGCACGGCCGCACGTCGTTCGTCATCGCGCACCGCCTCTCCACGATCCGCGACGCGGACACCATCCTGGTCATGGAGAACGGGTCGATCGTCGAACAGGGCGCGCACGAGAAGCTGCTGGCGGCGGACGGGGCGTACGCCCGCCTGTACAAGGCGCAGTTCGCGCAGGCGGTCGCGGAGGTCGACTGAGGCCGGGGGTGCCGGAGGAAGGGGACACGGTCCCTCCGGCACCCGCCGACTAGTCCAGATAGCCGCGCAGCTGGTCGGCGTGGGCGTGGTCGCGGAGCTTGTTGAGGGTCTTGGACTCGATCTGACGTATCCGCTCGCGGGTCACCCCGAAGATGCGGCCGATCTCCTCCAGGGTGCGGGGCCGGCCGTCGACCAGGCCGTAACGCAGCTGCACCACCTTGCGCTCGCGCTCCCCCAGGGTGGACAGCACCGCCTCCAGGTGCTGCCGCAGCAGCAGGAACGCCGCCGACTCCACGGGGCTGGCGGCGTCCCCGTCCTCGATGAGGTCGCCGAGCGCGACGTCGTCCTCCTCGCCCACGGGCGCGTGCAGCGACACCGGTTCCTGGGCCAGCCGCAGCACCTCGCCCACCCGCTCGGGCGGCAGGTCCAGCTGGGCGGCGACCTCCTGCGGCGTCGGCTCGTAGCCGCGTTCCTGGAGCATCCGCCGCTGCACCCGCACCACGCGGTTGATCAGCTCCACCACGTGCACCGGCACGCGGATGGTGCGGGCCTGGTCGGCGAGCGCACGGGACATGGCCTGACGGATCCACCAGGTCGCGTACGTGGAGAACTTGAAGCCGCGCGCGTAGTCGAACTTCTCGACGGCGCGGATCAGGCCGAGGTTGCCCTCCTGGACCAGGTCGAGCATGGTCAGCCCGCGCCCCACGTACCGCTTGGCCACGGACACCACGAGCCGCAGGTTCGCCTCGATCAGCCGGCGCTTGGCCATGCGGCCCATGACGACGAGCCGGTCCAGGTCGTGCGCGAGGCGGCTGTCCAGGTCGGGGGTGAGGCGCAGCTTCTCCTCGGCGAACAGGCCGGCCTCGACCCGGCGGGCGAGGTCCACCTCCTCGGCGGCGGTGAGCAGCGGGATGCGGCCGATCTCCCGCAGGTACTGGCGGAACAGGTCGGCGGAGGGGCCGCCGCTCTCCGGCCGCACCCGCGGGTCGACGGGCTCGGCGGGCTCGGCCGGCTCCACGACGTCCGGGGGTCCGGCCTCGACGGGGTCCTCCGCCTGCACGGGCGGCTCGGGACCGGTCCCGGGACGCTGCCCGGCGCGGGGCTGCGCGGGCATCGCCACCAGCAGATCCGCGTCCGGCGCTGCGCCGGCGACGTCGCTGTCGGTCTGGGTGAGGGTCTGGGTCTGCACGGGGGCGACCTCCAGGATGATCGCTGCCTGGGGGTGGGGCAGCGGTACTTCAGGGGCGGAGTCGACGGCCTCGCCGCTGTCCGTCCCGTACGCGATGTGCGGAACCGCGGGGGTGTGCGACCCGTCACCGACGGGCCGGCCGCGCTCCGAGGACTCAGGCACCGCCCCCCAGTGTGGGGTACGACACATCGTCCCCACGAGGGGCGTGCGTCGACTTTTTGCGTCCGCTCCGTCACCGCCCGATCACCCGCCGCACAAACCCGGATGCCGGACACGCGGGTGATCTGGCACGATCCGCGGGTGTCCACCGCCCTGTACGAGACCCATGTGACGGTCCGCTGTTCCGGTTCCGGGGAGTTCGAGCGCCTGCGCCGCTGGTCCGCCGTGGCCGGCCTGAAGCTGACGCGCATCGAACTGGCCCGGGGCCGGATGCGCGACCAGCCGATGCTCACCCTGGCCGGGGCCCGCTCCCTGGCCGAGGAGTCGGCGCGGGCGCGTGACGCGGTGGCGCGGCTGCGGGCGGACGGCTTTGAACCGGTGCGGGTGAAGACGGAGTCGACGCCGTGGGCGCCGGAGGTGCCGGAGGGGCCGTGCGGCGACGGACGGTACTTCGAGCACCACGTGAAGCTGCTGCTCGACGCGGCGACGGACCTGGCCGCACTCGCCGCCCGGACGGTGCCGCACGGGGCGCACCTGTCGTGGAACGCCCGGCGGGTGCGGGCCGGGGCGCGGCACGAGCGGTTCGTCACCCAGCGCTGCCACGGCGTGGACGTGTCGGCCGCGGGCCGGGCGCTGGAGGAGTTGCTGACGGCGCTGGACGGGCACCATGTGCTGGACGTGGAGCGGGAGTTCGTGCTGTACGACAGCGATGCGACGGTGGACGACGGCTGGCTCGGGGAGCCGGAGGGGGCACGGACATGAGCGACTGGTCACGGATGATCGAGTCGGGCATGCCCGTCCCGCCGGGCGAGCTCGACGAGCGGACCCGACAGAGGCGACAATTCCCCCGGACCCTGCGGACGATGGCGGCCGACGAGGTCGAGCAGCGGCTCGTCTTCGACCCGTCGATGAAGCAGTACGACAACGCCTACCGGGCGACCGACCCCCGGTTCGGCGACCCCGCGCGCGGCGATGACTGGCGGGCGGCCCGGCGGCGCGCCCTGGATCTGGTGCTCGCGGCGGTCGCCGACTCCGCGTACGCGGACGCGCTGGTCCTGCGCGGCAGCGTGCTGATGGCCGCGTGGTTCGGCGACGCCGCCCGCGAGCCCGGTGACCTGGACTTCGTCGTCCCCGAGACCTGGCGGATCGACGACGGACGGACCGGGCGGATGCTCGACGGGGTCGCCCGGGCCGCGCAGGCACGGGCGGAGGCGTACGGCGAGGGCGTCGGCATCTCGGCGCGCGGCGCGGTCGTCGAGGACATCTGGACCTACGACCGGGTGCCGGGACGGCGCATGGTGCTGCCGTGGGCGGCGCCCGGACTGCCCGGCGGGCACGTCCAGCTGGACTTCGTGTTCGGCGAGCCGCTCCCCGAGCCGCCCGAGCCGGTGGAGCTGCCGGGCGGCGCGATCGTGTGGGCGGCGACCCCGGGGCTGTCGCTCGCGTGGAAGCTGATGTGGCTGATCACCGACGCGCACGGGCAGGGCAAGGACCTGTACGACGCGGTCCTGCTTGCCGAGCGGTGGCCGCTGCGCCGTGAGGTGCTGCACGAGGTGTTCCGGCTGGGCGGCGAGTGGCCGTACGGGCGGAAGCGCATTCTGCTGGAGGACGTGGTGGAGGCCGTCGGGTACGTGGAGTGGGGGCACTTCGCCGTCGAGTACCCCCGGTTCGCGGGGGCCGGGGACGACTTCGGGAGGCGGCTGGTGCGGGCGGTGTCGGAGGCGTTCCCCGAGGGGTGACACCCGCCCGGCACTACAGCGCCGCCGCGCCGTGTTCGCGGAGGGCCTGGTCGTATTGCTGGAGGACCCAGAGCTCGTTCTGGACGGCGGACAGTTCGGCCTGGTCGGCGTGGTTCGACAGGCGGGCGAGCTTGCCGTTGACCTCGCGGACTCGGCGCTCGACGGCACGGCGCCGCACCCGGACCAGCACCTCGCCCGCGTACACCTCGTCGACCGCCCGGCGCATGATCGCCTCGACCGCCAGCTCCGTGACCATGGCGCGGACGGTGTCGTCGGGGGCCGCGTCGCGGACGCGGATCAGGTACTCCTGCGGGTCCTGGACGCCGTACTCGGCGCCGCCCGCGTCGAGGATCGCCTGGCGCACGGCCGCGTAGGCCGGGGCGGTGAACTCGTCGACGCCGTACGCGTCGAAGGCCGGCGAGACCAGCTCCGGGCGCTGGAGGGCCAGCTTGAGCAGCTCGCGCTCGGTGGCGAAGACCGGGTTGCGGAGGTTCAGGGCGGGGCCGCGCGGGGCGGCCGGGGCCGAGGCGTACTGCTGGGGGCCGCCGTCGGCGGGACGGCCGCGCTCCGGGGCCGGGCCCTTGCCGCCGCGGTCGCGGGCCCAGCGGGCGAGCTGGGCGACCCGCTTGACCACGAACTGCGTGTCGAGGATGCCGAGCATCCCGGCGAGCTGGACGGCGACCTCGTGCTGGGCGCCGCTGTTCTTGATCCGGGCGACGACCGGCGCGGCCTCGTCGAGGGCGGCGGCGCGGCCGGCCGGGGTGTCCAGGTCGTAGCGGCCGACGATCTGGCGGAGCGCGAACTCGAACAGCGGGGTGCGCGGCTCGACCAGGTCGGCGACCGCCTCGTCGCCCTTGGCGAGCCGCAGGTCGCAGGGGTCCATGCCGTCGGGCGCGATGGCGATGTACGTCTCGGCGGCGAACTTCTGGTCGTCCTCGAAGGCGCGCAGCGCGGCCTTCTGCCCGGCGGCGTCGCCGTCGAAGGTGAAGATCACGCGCGCGGAGCCGTTGTCCATCAGCAGGCGGCGCAGGATCTTGATGTGGTCCGTGCCGAAGGCGGTGCCGCAGGTGGCGATGGCCGTCGTCACGCCTGCGAGGTGGCAGGCCATGACGTCGGTGTAGCCCTCGACGACGACCGCGCGGGAGGACTTCGCGATGTCCTTCTTCGCCAGGTCGATGCCGTAGAGGACCTGCGACTTCCGGTAGATCCCCGTGTCGGGCGTGTTGAGGTACTTCGGGCCGTTGTCCGCCTCGTACAGCTTGCGGGCGCCGAAGCCGACGACGTCCCCGCCGATGTCGCGGATGGGCCACATCAGCCGGCCGCGGAACCGGTCGATCGGGCCGCGGCGGCCCTCCTGGGCGAGCCCGGAGAGCACCAGCTCCTTGTCGCTGAAGCCCTTGCCGCGCAGGAAACGGGTGAGGTGGTCCCAGCCCTGGGGGCTGTAGCCGACGCCGAAGTGCACCGCGGCGGCCTGGTCGAAGCCGCGTTCGGCGAGGAAGACCCGGCCGGTCTCCGCCTCGGGGCTGGTCGCGAGCTGTTCCGCGTACCAGTCGGCGGCCAGCTTGTGCGCCTCGACCAGGCGGATGCGCTCCCCGCGCTGGTGGGACGGGTTGTACCCGCCCTCCTCGTAGCGCAGGGTGATGCCGGCCTGTCCGGCCAGCCGCTCGACCGCCTCCGAGAAGGTGAGGTGGTCGATCTTCATCACGAACGTGATGGTGTCGCCGCCCTCCTGGCAGCCGAAGCAGTGGAAGAGTCCCTTCCCCGGGCTGACCTGGAAGGACGGCGACTTCTCGTCGTGGAACGGACAGAGGCCCTTGAGGTTGCCGCCGCCCGCGTTCCGCAGCTGGAGGTACTCGGACACCACGGCGTCGATCGGGACCGCGTCCCGAACCGCCTTCACGTCCTCGTCGTTGATCCTCCCGGCCACGCGTGAATTCTACGGGGCCGATGTGACAACCCCGGCCGGGGCGACGTCCCCGAAGGGGCGCGGGGCTGTGACGGGTGCGGCTCCGCCGCGTGGGCGCGACGAGCCACGGCGAAGCCGCACCCGCACGTGCACGGACCCCGGCACTCCCTAGGGGACCAAGCTCTCCAACGGCACGTGCGGATCCGCCAGCGCCTCCGTGTCCACCACCTCGCGCGACCGCACCAGCCGCTGGATCGGGTCCGTGACGTCCCACACGTTCACATTCATCCCGGCCAGCACCCGCCCCTCCCGCACCCAGAACGCGATGAACTCCCGCTTCCCCGCGTCGCCCCGGATGACCACCTGGTCGTAGGACCCGGGCGGCGCCCACCCCGAGTACTCCATGCCCAGGTCGTACTGGTCGGTGAAGAAGTACGGGACGCGGTCGTAGACGTCGTCCCGGCCGAGCATGGCGCGGGCCGCGGCCGGACCGCCGTTCAGCGCGTTGGCCCAGTGCTCCACCCGCAGCCGGGTGTCGAACAGCCCGTGCGGGAAGGACGCGACGTCTCCGGCCGCGTAGATGTCCGGGTCGGACGTGCGCAGCCGCTCGTCGACGAGGACGCCCCCGCCGGACGCCGAGTCCGCCAGCTCCAGGCCCGCCGCCTCCGCGAGGGCGGTCCGCGGGGCCGCGCCGATCGCGGCGAGCACGGCGTGCGCCGGGTGCTCCTCGCCGTCGTCGGTGCGGGCGGCGAGGACCATGCCGTCCTGGCCGGTGATCTCGGTGAGCGAGGCGCCGAAGTGGAACCGCACGCCGTGCTCGCGGTGCAGCTCGGCGAAGAGCGCGCCCAGTTCGGGGCCGAGCACCGAGTGCAGCGGGGCCTGCCCCCGGTGGACGACGGTGACCTCCGCGCCGTAGTGCCGGGCGGCCGCCGCGATCTCCAGGCCGATCCAGCCCGCGCCGGCGATCACCAGGTGGCCGTTGTCCCGGCCTAGGGAGGTGAGGACGCCTTTGAGGCGCTCGGAGTGGGCGAGGCGCCGCAGGTGGTGGACGCCGACGAGGTCGGTGCCCGGGATGTCGAGCCTGCGGGGCTCGGCGCCGGTGGCGAGCAGCAGCTTGTCGTAGCGGACGGTGGTGCCGTCCTCGCCGAAGCGGACGGTCTTCGCGGCGCGGTCGATCGCGGCGACGGTCGCCCCCAGATGGAGTTCGACGTCGTGCTGCGCGTACCAGGCGGGCTCGTGCACGAAGACGCTGTCGCGCTCCGCCGAGCCGAGGAGGTAGCCCTTGGAGAGCGGCGGGCGCTCGTAGGGGTGGTCGCGTTCGTCGCAGATCAGTATCACGCGGCCGGTGAAGCCCTCCGCTCTCAGCGTCTCGGCCGCCTTGGCGCCGGCCAGGCCGCCTCCCACGATGACGAAAGTCTGATCCGCGTCGACCACGTGATGCCTCCTTCGAGCGTTGCCATCAGCGAGCCTCCCGCAAGCGGAAGGCTGCGGGAAGGGGGAGTGACCCGATCAGGCCACCCGTCCCACGTCCGTCTCACGTCCGGGCGGTGAGCCGGGCGTGCAGCGAGCGGGCCGAGGCGTCCGTCAGGGAAGCGATCTGGTCCACGACGACCCGCTTGCGGGCGCGGTCGTCCGGCGCCCGGTCGAACAGCGTGCGGAACTGCGGGTCCAGCCCCTCGGGCGCGCGGGCGGTCAGCGCCTCCGCCAGCTCCAGCACGACGACGCGCTGGTCGGCGCGGAGCCGCTCCTGCTCGGCGCGCTGCATGACGTACCGGTCGGCGACGGCCTTGAGGACCGCGCACTCCATACGGGTGGAGCGCGGGACGACCAGCTCGGCCCCGTACCGGGTGAGGCGGCCGGCGCCCCAGGCCCGCCGGGTGGCGCCCTCCGCGGCGAGGCAGAAGCGGCCGATGAGCTGGCTGGTGGCGTCCTTGAGGCGGGCCTGGGAGACGGCGGTGCCGTCGTAGCCGTGCGGCCACCACTCCTGGGCGAGCAGCCGGTCGAGGGCCTCGGCGAGCTCGGCGGGGTCGGTGTCCGCCGGGACGTACCGGCCGACGGCGACCGCGAAGACGGCGTCCCGCTCGGGGTCGGCGTGCAGGCAGTTGGGGTCGATGTGGCCCGCGTGCAGGCCGTCCTCCACGTCGTGGACCGAGTACGCCACGTCGTCGGCCCAGTCCATCACCTGCGCCTCGAAGCAGGTGCGGGTGCCGGGGGCGTCCTTGCGGAGCCATTCGAAGACCGGGCGGTCGTCGTCGTACACGCCGAACTTCACGGAGGCCGGGTCGGTGGGGTGGGCGCCGCGCGGCCAGGGGTATTTGGTGGCCGCGTCGAGGGTGGCCCGGGTGAGGTTGAGTCCGACGGAGCCGTCGGGGGTGAACCGCTTGGGCTCGATGCGGGTGAGCAGCCGCAGCGACTGGGCGTTGCCCTCGAAGCCGCCGCAGTCCTCGGCGAACTCGTTCAGCGCCTGTTCGCCGTTGTGCCCGAAGGGCGGGTGGCCGAGGTCGTGGGAGAGGCAGGCGGCCTCCACCAGGTCGGGGTCGCAGCCGAGGGCGGCGCCCAGCTCGCGGCCGACCTGGGCGCATTCCAGGGAGTGGGTGAGGCGGGTGCGGGGGCTGGCGTCCCACACCTGGCTCTGCTCACCGGGGGTGACGACCTGCGTCTTGCCGGCGAGGCGGCGCAGCGCGGCGGAGTGCAGCACACGGGCCCGGTCGCGCTGGAAGGCGGTGCGGCCGGGCCGCTTGTCGGGCTCGGCGGCCCACCGCTCGACGGCCGACGGGTCGTACCCGGCGGCCGGGAGGTGCTGGGCGGACGGGTCGGTCGTGCCGGACGTGATGCCTTCCATGACCCGACAGTAGCCCCGGCCGGCGACATCACGGACACCGGTGGTCGTGTCAGGCCGTAGCCAGGGCGGCCGGCCCGGCGACCGGGGCCGCGGTCCGCAGTGCCTGGTCGTAGCGGTGGAGGAGCAGACGGGCCATCGCGGGGTGGGTGCCCAGCGGGTCGGAGACCGTGCCGGGCGCCGCGTCCGCGCACTCGGCGGCGAACCGGCCGGGCGCGGTGAAGCAGGAGGCGACGGCGACCCGGGTACGGCCGCGCGCGGCGAGGGCGCGCACCGCCTCGGGCACGGTGGGCGCGGCGGCGGAGGCGTAGGCGGGGGCGACGGGCACGCCGAGCCGGGCGGCGAGCAGCGCGGCGATGCGCTCGGTGTCGGCGCGGGAGGCGGGCGCGCGGGACCCGGCGGCGGCCAGCACCACGGCGCTCCTGCTTCGCTCCCCCGCGTCCGCGGGGGCCTGCCAGCCCGCCTCGGTGAGCCGGGCGTGCAGGGCGTCGACGAGGAGGGGGTGCGCGCCGAGCGGGGCGGCTACGCGGGTGGGCAGGGGCGCCGCGGCGGCGGCGTCGGGGATGTCCCGGGTGACGTGGTGGCCGCGGCCGAACAGCAGCGGCACGAGCACGGCGGACCCGGCGCCGGACGCGGCCAGCTCGTCGAGGGTGCCGGGGAGCAGCGGGGCGTTCAGCTCGATGTGGCCCAGGCGCACCGGCAGGCCGGGGCGCAGCGCACGGACCCGCTCCAGCAGCCGCAGCGCGGTGGCCGGGGCGCGCGGGTCGCGGCTGCCGTGGGCCACCACGACGAGGGCGGGGGGCGGGGCGGCGGGGCGGGGCCGGGCGCCGGGGTGCATCGGGTACGCCGTCATGCAGCGAGCGTGACCGGACGAGGTTGCCCTGCCGTTGCGCCGGGGTCACGGGTGTTTGCGTGGTGTTCACGCGCGGGCGGGGGCCGGTGTGAGGCGGCGGCCCCCGGTGAGGCCGGTCACAGAACGCGAACCGCAGGCCCCTGACGGGCGTCTACCGAGTCATGGACCGACCCGGGGGAGGCCGTCTCGTGCGCCGTATCACCGTCCGCCGTCCGCGGCTGCCGCGCACCCGCGCGGGACAGCGGCGGCTGGTGCGGGCCGTCGTGGCGGTGTGCGTGCTGGCGCTGCTGCCGGCGACCTGGCTGCGGCTGAGCACGGGCGACCGGCTGCGCACCGTCGCCGACGTGCCGCGCACCGGGGTGGCCGTGGTGTTCGGCGCGGGACTGTGGGACGGGGAGCCGTCGCCGTACCTCGCGCACCGGCTGGACGCGGCGGCGGAGCTGTACCGCGCGGGGCGGATCAGGGTGGTGCTGGTCACCGGCGACAACAGCCGGAAGGACTACGACGAGCCGGACGCGATGCGCGCCTATCTGACCCGCCACGGGGTGCCGGACACGCGGATCGTCAGCGACTACGCGGGCTTCGACACGTGGGACTCCTGCGTCCGCGCACGGAAGATCTTCGGGGTGGACCGGGCGGTGCTGATCAGCCAGGGCTTCCACATCCGCCGCGCGGTCGCCCTGTGCGAGGCGGCCGGCGTCACGTCGTACGGCGTCGGCGTGGACGAGCGCCACGACGTCACCTGGTACTACGGCGGCGCCCGCGAGGTCCTCGCGGCGGGCAAGGCGGCCCTGGACGCGGCGTTCCACCCGGACCCCCACTTCCTGGGGCCGGAGGAACCGGGGGTACGGAGGGCGCTGGCGGAGACCGGGGGTCCCGGCACGCCGGGCTGACACCTCCAACGCGCATACCGCGATGTTCCAGGTGTTCCACTCGGCGGGAGCCGGCTTCGTCGTAGGAGCCAACACCATCGTCGAGGTGAGTCGCGCACGGGTGAACACCGCCCGGATGCCGTGGGCGCTGGCCCGCGTCAGGGTCGAGCCCGTGACCGAGCAGGCGGCGAGAGCGGCTGCGGAGCTCCTCGAGGCGACCGGGCTGCACGGGCACGAGTACGCGGTCGAACGCCACAGTGGCGGAGATGGCTCTGCGCCGGCCGGGCCCGGTGGTCATGCTGACGTGCGACATCGATGACATGGCGCGACTGTGTGGCGACCGCGTCCGGCTCGTCGGCGTGTGAGCGGAGCGCGCCGGCCCCTCACCACGCCGCCCGCCCGGAGGAGAGGGCACCGTGTCCGGGGTGTAACAGCGGCCGGAGTGGTGCGTAACACCGGGACCGCAGCCTGGGGCGTATGCGAGAAACCGTGACGTCCACGCACTGCCCCTACTGCGCGCTGCAGTGCGGCATGAACCTCACGCCGGCCGCCGACGGGCGGACCGTCGAGGTGAGCGAGCGCGCGGACTTCCCGGTGAACCGGGGGGCTCTCTGCGGGAAGGGGCGGACCGCTCCGGCCGTGCTGTCGTCGGCCGTGCGGCTGACCTCGCCGCTGGTCAGGTCGGCGGCGGGCACGCTGGAGCCGGCGTCCTGGGAGGAGGCGCTGGACCGGGTCGCCGAGGGCGTCGGGGGCGCTCGCGCGGCGCACGGCGCGGACGCGGTCGGGGTGTTCGGCGGGGGCGGGCTCACCAACGAGAAGGCGTACTCGCTGGGGAAGTTCGCCCGGGTGGTGCTGGGCACCTCGCAGATCGACTACAACGGCCGGTTCTGCATGTCGTCGGCGGCCGCCGCGGGAGGCAGGGCGTTCGGGCTGGACCGGGGCCTGCCATTCCCGCTGGAGGACATCCCGAGGACGGGATGTGTGATCCTCGTCGGCTCCAACCCGGCCGAGACGATGCCCCCGGCCCTGCGGTACTTCACCGAGCTGAAGGAGAACGGCGGCACCCTGATCGTCGTCGACCCGCGCCGCACGCGGACCGCCGAGCACGCCGACCTGCACCTGGCGCCGCGCCCCGGCACCGATCTCGCGCTGGCCCTGGGCCTGCTGCACCTGGTCGTCGCCGAGGGCCGCACCGACGAGGAGTACATCCGGGAGCGCACGGCCGGCTGGGAGGACACCCGGGCCGCGGCGATGGCGCACTGGCCGGAGTACGTGGAGCGCATCACCGGCGTGCCCGTGCCGCAACTCCGCGAGGCGGTACGGATGTTCTGCGAGCCGGAGCACGCGATGGTGCTCACCGCGCGGGGTCCGGAACAGCAGGCCAAGGGCACCGACACGGTGAGCGCCTGGATCAACCTGGCCCTGGCGACCGGCCGGCCCGGCCGCCCGCTGTCCGGGTACGGCTGCCTCACCGGGCAGGGTAACGGGCAGGGCGGACGCGAACACGGCCAGAAGGCCGACCAGTTGCCCGGCTACCGCAAGCTGACCGACCCGGCAGCGCGGGCACACGTGGCGGAGGTGTGGGGCGTCGACCCGGCCAGCCTGCCCGGGCCCGGCCGCAGCGCCTACGAGCTGCTGGACGCGCTGGGCACGGACATCCGCGCCCTGCTGCTGATGGGTTCCAACCCGGTGGTGTCGGCGCCGCGCGCCGCGCACGTCGAGGAGCGCCTCCGCTCGCTGGACTTCCTCGTGGTGTGCGACGTGGTGCTGTCGGAGACGGCCGAACTCGCCGACGTCGTGCTGCCGGTGACGCAGTGGGCCGAGGAGACGGGCACCACCACCAACCTGGAGGGCAGGGTGCTGCTGCGCCGCCGCGCGATCACCCCGCCGGCGGGCGTGCGCAGCGACCTGGACGTGCTGCACGAGCTCGCGGCGCGGCTGGGCGGCGAGGGCAGCCCGGAGAAGCGCTTCCCCACCGACCCCGAGGAGGTCTTCGAGGAGCTGCGGCGGGCGAGCGAGGGCGGCCCGGCGGACTACTCGGGCATCACCTACCGGCGGCTCGCCGAGGAGAACGGCGTTTTCTGGCCCTGCCCCTCCCCCGGCGCGGCGGCCGGGGCGGCCGTCCACCCCGGCACCCCGCGCCTCTTCCTCGACCGGTTCGCCACCGAGGACGGTCGGGCCCGGTTCGTGCCGGTGTCGCACCGGGCCGTCGCGGAGGAGCCCGACGAGGAGTACCCGGTGCTGCTCACCACCGGGCGGGTCGTGGCGCAGTACCAGTCCGGCGCCCAGACGCGGCGCGTGGACGAGCTGAACACCGCCGCGCCCGGCCCGTTCGTGGAGCTGCACCCCCGCCTCGCGCGGCGGATCGGCGCGGCCGAGGGCGACCCGGTGGCCGTGGTGTCACGGCGCGGGCGGGCGGTGGCGCCGGCCCGGATCACCACCGCGATCCGTCCGGACACGGTGTTCATGCCGTTCCACTGGGCCGGTGAGGGCCGCGCCAACACCCTCACCAACCCCGCCCTCGACCCGACGTCGAAGATGCCGGAGTTCAAGGCGTGCGCGGTACGGCTGGAGGCGGTACGCCCGTGAGCGCACCGCCTCCGGAGCCGGGGTGGCGCGGTCAGCCCACGCCCACCGCGCTCCAGGCCGCCGCGACCGCGTCGTACTCGGTGCCGCCCTCGCCGTAGAGGTCCGCCGCCGCCTTCAGGGTGGCGGTGCGGGCGCCGGCGTAGTCGGTCGACGAGGTCATGTGGACCGTGAGAGCCCGGTACCAGATCTTGCCGAGCTTGGCCCGGCCGATGCCGGTGACCGTCGAGCCGTCGCAGGTCGGGGAGTTGTGGGCGGTGCCGCCCACGGTCTTCGCGCCGCTGCCCTCGGCGAGCAGGTAGGCGAAGTGGTTGGCGACGCCGGAGGAATGGTGGACGTCGAGGTCCTCGACCGTCTCGTCCCAGCAGTCCGCCGAGGAACCGTCCTTGGAGGGGCGGTCCATGAAGCGCAGGGCGTCCTTCCCGAAGCCGTCGCGGACGACCTCCTCGCCGATCAGCCAGTCGCCCGGGTCCTGCGGGTTGGCCGCGTGGAACTCCACCAGCGTGCCGAAGATGTCCGAGGTGGCCTCGTTCAGGCCGCCGGACTCGCCGGAGTAGGTCAGCCCGGCCGTCTTCGAGGTCACGCCGTGGGTCATCTCGTGTCCGGCGACGTCCAGGGAGACCAGCGGGCCCATCCGGGTGCCGTCGCCGTCGCCGTAGGTCATGCAGAAGCAGCGGTCGTCCCAGAAGGCGTTGTTGTAGGCGTTGCCGTAGTGGACGCGGTTGTACGAGCCCTCGCCGTCGCCGGCTATGCCCCGGCGGCCGTGCGTGTCCTCGTAGTAGTCCCAGGTGACGTTCGTGCCGTACTGGGCGTCCACGGCGACCGTGGCGCGGTCGGCGGCGGCGCCGGTGCCCCAGTGGTTGTCGGCGTCGGTGACGACGGGGGCGGCGGCGCGGATCACACAGACGACGAGGACGCACAGGTCGGTGCGGTTGCCCGCGTCGCCGGTGTAGGTGTCGCCGCGGGTGGGGTCCTTCAGCTCGTAGCCGGACGCGGTCCGCGTGGTCTCCAGCGGGACCGTGCCCCCGTACAGGGACTTGCCGTCGCCGGTGACGCTCTCCAGGCGGTCCCAGGCGTCGATGCGGGCGCCGGTGTGCGCGTCGGTGAGGACGGTACGGGCGACCGGGTTGCCGGCGGAGTCCTGGGCGGCGGCGTCGGTGCGCCAGGCGAGACGGGGTGCTCCGTGCAGGGCGTCGACCACCAGCTGCGGGCGGGCGGTGAGCCGGTTCAGGGTCTCGCCGAGGTGCGCGGCGCGCAGCAGGTTCGCGGCGAGGTCGGCGGCGCGGGGCGCGGCGAGACGCGGGGAGACGGTGGGGAGGTCGATCGTGGCACGGGTGGCGCGGGTGACGTCGCGGTAGGACCCGTCGGGGGCGAGGTGCAGCACGAAGTCGCCGCCCAGCACGGGGAGTCCGCGGTAGACGCGGTCGTAGCGGACGTGGCGGCTGCCGTCGGCGTCGACGACGACGTCCCGCACCTTCGTCCTCTGGGCGGCGGTGAGGCCGAGGGCGTCGGCGCGCTCGGCCAGGACGGAGGCGGCGGCGTCGATCGCGGCGGCGCGGGTGGGGCGGTCGGCCGCGCCGGCGGTGGTGGGGGTGAGGGCGGCGGCCAGCAGGGCGGCGCCGGTGACGGCGGCTCCCGCGGCGGCGAGACGGGAACGGCGGGCATGCCGTATCGGGCTCAAGCGGTCTCCTGGAACGGGCGCCCCGACGCGGGTGGGGGGCGGGGCGGCGCGGGTGGTGCCCGCGATTCAAGTGGCGGCCCGAGTGTCATGTCCATAGCGCGAATGTGGGGGTGTGTGAGGGGAGAGAATCGTTCCCGCAAGGCTCCGGTGGCACTTCCGTGCAGAGGGGCTCCGCCGACCGTCCGCGCAGGTGAAGCGAGTGAACCTTCCCTTCTTCGTCTACGGCACCCTCCGCCCCGGCGGGGTCAACCACGACCGCTTCCTGCGCGGCCGCACGGCACACGAGCAACCCGGCCTGCTGCGGGGCGCGGTGCTGTACGAGGGGCCCGGCTACCCGTACGCCGTCGAGGCCCCGGAGGGCCTGGTGCGGGGCGATCTCGTCACCGCCCGGCCGGAGGCGTACGAGGAGCTGCTGGCACGGCTGGACCGCCTGGAGGAGTACGTCCCGGGCGACCCGCGCAACCTGTACGACCGGGTGGAGCGGCCGGTGGTGCGGGACGCGGACGGCACGGCGGTCCGTGCGTGGGTGTACGTCGCCGCCCCGGCGGTCGCGGCCCGGCTGAGGGCGCGGGGGACGCGGGTGGAGGGCGGGGACTGGCGAGGCGGGCGGTGAGGCGCGCGTACGCCCCCTGCAACACGCCGGGGCGTGCGCCCTCGCCCGGTCAGCCCTTCGCCGCCCCGCCCGGCCCAATCCGCCCGCACACCGCCCGGCCCCTCGCCGTCACGGCGTTGACCTGCTGAAACACACGACGGGCCGGATGGCCGCGCGCCGCCTGACACCCGTTCAGCCGCCGCCCTGACGCCCCCTCAGGGAGCGGTGGCGGCCCCGGGGGTCTTACCTCGGAGGGGCAGGGACGCGGTCGACGGCGGCACATGGGGGTGCCGCGGGCCGGGTCACCTCCGTGAGCTCGAGGGAGCATCGATGCGACGTACCGCCCGGCTGCTGTCCGGCACGACCGGCGCCGCACTCGCCGTGGCCACCGCGGGGCTTCTCGCCTCCCCCGCGTACGCCGGGGAGGCCCCCGGCCCGTCGACCGCCGGTCTGCGGATGTACCCGTCGTCCGTCGCCCCGGGCGCACAGGTCTCGGCGAACACCGCGGCGTGCGACGAGGAGGGCACGGCGGCGGGTGACGCCTCCGCCGTCGGCGCGGGCCGCTTCACGCTGGCGCCGAGCACGCACGAGGGAGAGGCGATCGGGCAGTTCCAGGTGCCGCCGAGCGCGCAGCCCGGGACGTACGAGATCGTCGTCGCGTGCACCGGGAGCGGGCGCCGGGTGACCGGGGACCTCGTGGTGACGCTGACGCCCGACGCGGAACAGGTGGTACCCCGAGGAAGCGTGAAGACGGGGGTCGGTGGCGCGCTGGGCCCCGACCCCGTGCAGACCGCGGCAGGCGTGACGGCCCTCGCCGTCGCCGCCGCGGGCGGTACCTGGCTCCTGCATCGCCGGGCGAGAGGCGACGGGATCTGACGGGCATCCTCCGCTGCCCGTCCCGCTGGTACCGCAATCCCCTCCCCCTCCGGGTCCGACGCCCCTCGCGGCCCGGAGGGGGGCACGGGGCCCGTTCGAGGTGAGGTCATCCCATGCGCCGCAGGTTCCGCAGGACCGGGAGTCCGGGCAACGCGGCGATAGCCGCCGTCACCGTGTGCGCCCTGTGCGCGGGGGCGCTGCTGCTGAGGGACGGCAGGGGCGACGCCCCGCCGCAGCCGTCCGCCGCGCAGGCGCACTCGGAACTCGACGCGCACGGCCCGGCTCGGTCGGCGGCGCCCGCGCTGCCGCCGTCGCCGCCCGGCCGGGTGCGCATCCCGGCGATCGGCGTGGACGCGCCGCTGACCGGCCTGGGGCTGACCCCGGCCGGCTCCCTTGACGTGCCGCCCGCGGACCGCCCGGACCTGGCCGGCTGGTACGAGGCCGGCACCACCCCCGGCGAGCGGGGCACCGCGATCGTCGCGGGCCACGTCGACAACAAGGAAGGCCCGGCGGTCTTCTACTCCCTCGGCGCCCTGCGCAAGGGCAGCACGATCGAGATCGCCCGGCGCGACGGCACGGTGGCCGTGTTCACGGTGGACGCGGTCGAGGCGTACGACGCGCAGGACTTCCCCGACGAGAAGGTCTACGGCGCGGCCCCCCGCCCGGAACTCCGCGTCATCACCTGCGGCGCGGGCTACTCCCCCACGACGGGCTACCGGGGCAACGTGGTGGTGTACGCGCACCTGACGGGGACGGGATGACCCCTCTCGGGGGGCGTGCCCGACCGGCCGCGTGCCCCGGCCGCACGGTGCCCAGGTCGCCCTGGGCACCGTGCGCCCTGAGAACGTGCGCCCTGACCGCTCAGGCGACCCCCGACGCCCGCCGGTCCGGAGCCCATCCCTCCGACACCTCGGGCGCGCCGGTGGCCCGGAGCCCCGTCCCCGCGTCTCAGCCCGACGCCCCCTCCGGGCAGGACTCGGCCGTCGGGGCCACGAGGAGGGTCACCGGGTACGACGTGATCTGCTGGTTCGCCGCGGGCCTGCTGCCGCAGACGCGCCACGCCTGTGGGTCCACCACCTCGCGGTTCTTCCCCGTGACGTCCTCGAAGCGGACCTCCGTGCCGTCCATCTGCTCCTGCGCCCGGAGCGCGTTGCCGCCGGTGACGTCGGGCATCACGGCGGTGACGGGACGGGCGGCGGTGTCCGACGGGGACGCGGAAACACCGGCCCTCGCGTCGGGCTCGGGGTGCGTTCCGCAGGCGGCGGCAGCCGCGCAGACGGCTATTGCGGCGAGAACGGCTCTCAGCGGTGCGGTGACCGTGGGTCTGGTGATGGCCGCGCCTCTCTTGAAGTGATCATGTCCGGCTCATCATCCTCACCGGACGCCCCCGTGCCCAGGCCTACGCCAGCCACTGTTCGTACGCCATGTTCGCCACCAGCGCGAACACCACCGTCAGCAGGACCACGCGGACGAAACCGCTGCCGTGCTTGAGGGCGGTGCGGGCGCCCAGCATGCCTCCGGCGAGGTTGAAGACCGCCATCAGGGCCGCCAGTTGCCACAGCACCGCGCCCTGCCAGGCGAAGGTGACCAGCGCGCCCGCGTTGGTGCAGCAGTTGACGATCTTCGCGGTGGCCGAGGCGGTGACCAGGTCGAGGTGGAGCAGGGCGGTGAGCGCCAGGACGAGGAACGTGCCGGTGCCGGGGCCGATCAGACCGTCGTAGAAGCCGATGCCGAGGCCGGCCAGGCCGATCGCGGCGAGGATCTGCCGACGGGTCGCCGGACCCGTCGCGGGCGCGGTGCCGAAGGCGGGCCGCAGGATCACGAAGGCGGCCACCGCGAGCAGCACCACCATGATGACCGGCTTGAGCACCTCCGTGCTCATCCCGGCCGCGAGGAACGCCCCGCCCGACGACCCGGCGAGGGCGGCGAGCCCGATCCGCACCGCCGTCCGCACGTCCACCGGCGCCTTGCGGGCGTACGTCACGGCCGCACCCGTGGTGCCTACGATCGCGACAGCCTTGTTGGTGCCCAGCGCGTGCGCGGCCGGGGTGCCGGCGGGGAGCCCGAGCAGCAGGGCGGGCAGGAGCAGCAGTCCGCCGCCGCCCACCACGGCGTCGATCCAGCCGGCGGCGAGTGCGGCCACGCAGAGCAGGACGACCGTGGTCAGCGATATGTCGGGCATGGCGATGAGCCTATGAAGGCGATAGATGTTGCGTCCATCAAGATGAGCTTTTGTTGAGGTTGGCCACCTCACACCCGCCCCGCGACCGTCTCCAGAGGCCTCACATCCTCCGCCCGCGACCGCTGAGGGCAGCGTTCCGCGCGGGAAACAGAAGGGATGCCACCGGGTAACACCCGCCCCGCACGCTCAGGACATGACCTCGAACGAGCGTGTGGTGGTGATCGGCTCCGGCCTCGCGGGCGTACGTCTCGCCCGGCGGCTCGGCGAGCTGGGCACGCCCGTGACGCTGATCGGCGAGGAGGAGCACCCGCCGTACAACCGGGTGCTGCTCGCCGAGGTGCTCGCCGGACGCTACCGGCCCGAGGTGATCGCCCTGCCCACCCCCGCGGAGCTGGTCCGGGCCCGGGTCACCGGCATCGACCGGGACCGGCGGACCGTCGCCTGTGCGGACGGCACGGAGATCGCCTACGGGCGGCTGGTGCTGGCCACCGGCTCCAACCCCGTTCTGCCGCCGCTGCGCGGCCTGTTCACCGAGGACCACGAGCTGCCGCGGGGCGTGCACGCGTTCCGCACGCTGGACGACTGCCTGGGCCTGTCCGCCGAGGTGCGGCCGGGCGCGCGGGCGGTGGTGATCGGCGGCGGGCTGCTCGGGGTGTCCGCGGCCCGCGCGCTGGCCGTCCGCGGCGCCCAGGTGGTGCTCGCCCAGCAGTCCGAGCGGCTCATGGAGCGGCAGCTCGACCCGGCCGCCTCCGCGCTGGTCCGGCGCCATCTGACCGGGCTCGGCGTGGAGGTGCACACCGAGTGCCGCGTCCGCGACGTGCGCTGCGTCGGCGGCGCGGTCCGCTCGGTGGAGATGGCCGACGGCTACGCCCTGGACGCCGACCTGGTGGTGCTGGCCTGCGGGGTGCACCCGAGGGTGTCCCTCGCCCAGGCCGCCGGCCTCGACGTGGCCAAGGGCGTCGTCGTCGACGACGAGCTGCGCACCTCCGACCCGTACGTCCACGCGGTCGGCGACTGCGCCCAGCACGCCGGCACCGTCTACGGGCTGGCCACGCCGGCCCTGGAACAGGCCGACGCGCTCGCCGGGCTGCTCGCCGGGGACGCCGTCGCCCGCTACACCGGCACCCGCTCGCTCACCCGGCTCACCCTGACCGGCCTGGACAGCCCCTTCGACCTGGCCGCGTTCGGCGAGACCGAGGTGCTTCCGGGCGACGACGTGGTGCAGCTCGCCGACGCCACCCGCGGCACCTACCGGAAGGTCGTGGTCCGCGACGACCGCCTGGTCGGCGGGGTGCTGGTCGGCGAACTCGGCACCGTCGGCGCCCTCGCGCGCGCCTGGGAGGGAGCAGAGCCGCTCCCGTCCGACGGCGGGCCCCTGCTCCACCTGCTCACCAACGACGGAGGCTCCTGATGCCCACGGACACCTCGACCATCGTGCTCGTCGGCCACGGCATGGTCGGCCAGCGCTTCCTGGAGGCGCTCGCGGAGCGCGGCCTGACCGCCACGCACCGCGTGGTCGTGCTGTGCGAGGAGCCGCGTCCTGCCTACGACCGCGTGCAGCTCACCTCGTACTTCTCGGGCCGCACCCCGGAGGACCTGTCGCTGACGGACCTGAGGTTCATCGAGGACCACGGGATCGAGCTGCACGTCGGCGCCCCGGCCGAGCGCGTCGACCGGGACGCGCGCACGGTGACCGCCCGCTCGGGTCTGGTCGTCGGCTACGACCTGCTGGTGCTGGCGACCGGCTCGTACCCGTTCGTGCCGCCGGTGCCGCACAAGGACGCCGAGGGCTGTTTCGTCTACCGCACCATCGAGGACCTGCTCGCCATCGAGGAGTACGCGAGGAGCAGGGCGAAGACCGGCGCGGTGGTCGGCGGGGGCCTGCTCGGCCTGGAGGCGGCCGGCGCGCTCAAGGGCCTGGGACTCACCTCGCACATCGTGGAGTTCGCGCCGCGCCTGATGCCGGTGCAGGTCGACGAGGGCGGCGGCGCGGCACTGCTGCGCACCATCGAGGGCATGGGCCTGTCCGTCCACACGGGCGTGGGCACCCAGGAGATCGTGGTCGACGAGGCGGGCGCCGTCACCGGCATGAAGCTGTCCGACGGTTCCGAACTCGCCACCGACATGGTGGTGTTCTCCGCCGGAGTCCGCCCCCGCGACCAGCTGGCCCGCGACTGCGGACTGGCGGTCGGCGAGCGCGGCGGGATCACCGTGGACGAGCAGTGCCGTACGGTCTCCGACCCGCACGTGTTCGCGATCGGCGAGTGCGCCCTGGCCGCCGACGGCCGAGTGTACGGTCTGGTCGCCCCCGGCTACGAGCAGGCGGAGACGGCCGCCGCGGCCATCGCCGAGGACGAGGCCGCCTTCACCGGCGCCGACCTGTCCACCAAGCTGAAGCTGCTCGGCGTGGACGTGGCGTCCTTCGGCGACGCGCACGGCACCGCCGGGGACTGCCTGGACGTCGTCTACTCCGACTCCCGCGCCGGCCTGTACAAGAAGCTGGTGATCGGCCGGGACGGCACGCTGCTGGGCGGCATCCTGGTCGGCGACGCGGAGGCGTACGGCACGCTGCGGGCGTTCACCGGATCGGTGCCGCCGGTCGCGCCGGAGTCGCTGGTGCTGCCCGCAGGCGCCGGGGCGCCGGCCGCCCTCGGCCCGTCCGCGCTGCCGGACGAGGCGGTCATCTGCTCCTGCCACAACGTCACCAAGGGCACGATCCGCGGCGCGGTCACCGACCACAGCTGCACCACCGTCCCCGAGGTGAAGAAGTGCACCAAGGCCGGCACGGGCTGCGGCAGTTGCGTGAAGGTGCTGGGCCAGCTCCTGGACGCCGAGCTGGAGGCGAGCGGCGTCGAGGTCGACAAGGGCCTGTGCGGCTGCTTCTCCCAGACCCGCGAGGAGCTGTACGAGATCGTCCTCGCCCTGCGCATCGCCTCCCACCGCGAACTGCTGGACCGGTACGGACGCGAGGAGGCGCGCGGCGGTGACGGCTGCGAGGTGTGCAAGCCGACGGTCGGCTCGGTCATCGCCTCCCTGGCTCCCGCGATCGGCGCGAGCACGTACGTGCTGGACGGCGAGCAGGCGGCTCTCCAGGACACCAACGACCACTTCCTCGCCAACCTCCAGAGGAACGGCTCGTACTCGGTGGTGCCGCGCATCCCCGGCGGGGAGATCGCGCCCGAGAAGCTGATCGTGATCGGCGAGATCGCCCGCGACTTCGGCCTCTACACGAAGATCACGGGCGGCCAGCGGATCGACATGTTCGGCGCCCGGGTTGAGCAGTTGCCGCTGATCTGGGCCCGGCTGGTCGACGCCGGCTTCGAGTCCGGCCACGCCTACGGCAAGTCGCTGCGCACGGTGAAGTCCTGCGTGGGGCAGACCTGGTGCCGGTACGGCGTGCAGGACTCGATGCGGATGGCGATCGACCTGGAGCTGCGCTACCGGGGGCTCAGGTCCCCGCACAAGCTGAAGTCGGCGGTGTCCGGCTGCCAGCGCGAGTGCGCGGAGGCCCAGTCGAAGGACTTCGGCGTCATCGCCACCGCCAACGGCTGGAACCTGTACGTCGGCGGCAACGGCGGTGCCACCCCGCGCCACGCCGACCTGCTCGCGCAGGACCTCTCCGACGCCGAACTGGTACGCCTCATCGACCGGTTCCTCATGTTCTACATCCGCACCGCCGACCGGCTGGAGCGCACCAGCGTCTGGCTGGACCGGATCCCCGGCGGCCTGGACCACGTACGGGACGTGGTGGTGCACGACTCGCTGGGCATCTGCGACGAACTGGAGTCGCTGATGGCCGCGCACGTGGCGCACTACCGCGACGAATGGGCCGAGACGATCAACGACCCGGAGAAGCTCGCCCGGTTCGTGTCCTTCGTCAACGCCCCGGACACCCCCGACCCGGTGGTCGCCTTCGTCCCGGAGCGCGACCAGATGAAGCCCGACCTGCCCCTGCTGAGCATCGGCCTGCGTCCCGCCGACGACGTCCTGGAAGGAAGCGCACAACGATGACCCTGGCACTCGAGACGACCACCGGCCTGACCGTACGACTCCGGCTGGCGGACGGCTGGTTCGAGGTCTGCGGCCTCGACCGGCTGGTCCCCGGGAGGGGCGTGGCCGCCCTGCTGCCCGACGGCCGGCAGGCGGCGGTGTTCACCGACCGCGCGGGCCGCCTGTACGCCCTCGACAACCGCGACCCGTTCACCGGTGCGGCGGTCCTGTCCCGCGGCCTCACCGGTACCCATCGCGGCCGCCCGTTCGTCGCCTCGCCGCTCCTGAAGCAGCGCTTCGACCTGGAGACGGGCCGCTGCCTGGACGACGACACGGTCCGGGTGACGACGTACGAGGTGAAGGCGGCCTGACGCCCGGACGGCTGTCGGCCTCCTGTCGGGTCCGGTCCGCCTCACGGCTGTCGGCTTCCTGTCGGGTCGGGTCCGCCTCGTTCAGCGGGGCGGACGGATGGGGTTACATCGGTTCCGCCCGTGTTCCCGGTTCCATCCGTCCGTCCCGGAGGCCCGAACCATGACCCGGAAGCCCACTCGGCCGTCCCCCTTCCTCCGCCCCTCCCGGCGCGCGCTGCTCGGCGGCGCCGCCGTCGCCGCGTGCTCGGCGTGGGCCGCCGCCGATCCGGCCCACGCCGGCGGCCGCCGCCCCTCCTGGCCCACCGAGTTCCCGCTCCCGGACGGCTGGCTGCCCGAGGGCATCGCCATCGGCCGCGCCCCGTACGCCTACATGGGCTCCCGAGCCGACGGCGCGGTGTACCGCACCGATCTGCGCACGGGCGAGGGGCGGGTGCTGCACGAGGGCGCGCCCGGTCTCGCCGCGATCGGCCTCGAACTGGGCGACGACGGCCTGCTGTACGTCTCCGGCGGCGCGGGCGGCACCGCCCGGCTCGTGGACGCCCGCACCGGCACGCTGCGGAAGACGTACCGGCTGACCGACAGCACCGGTCACTTCGTCAACGACGTGGTGCTCCTGCGCGACCGCGCCTGGTTCACCGACTCCTTCGACGCGGTCCTGTACGGCGTGCCGCGGGGCCGGGGCGGGCGGGTGCGGACGCTGCGGCTCGGCGGCGACTGGGAGCAGACGCCGGACGTCATCAACGCCAACGGCATCGTGAGCACGCCCGACGGACGGGACGTCATCGTGGTGCGGAGCACCCCGGGCGTGCTGTACCGGGTGAGCCTGAGGACCGGGCACGCCACCCGCATCGCCCTGTCCGGCGCGGCGGACGTGGCGGCGGGCGACGGCCTGGTGCGCGTCGGGCGCACCCTGTACGTCGTGCAGAACCGGCTGAACGTCGTCGCGGTGTTCGACCTGGACGCCCGGGCCACGCGGGCCGTCCTGCGCCGGACCGTCATGGACCCGCGCTTCGACGTCCCCGCCACGGCGGCCCGCTTCGGCAACCGTCTCTACTTGGTCAACGCCCGCTTCACGAGCCCGCAGACGCCCGAGACGACGTTCAACGCGGTGGCCGTGCCGCTGTAACGCAACGGGCGGACGCGGCGGCCGTAGCGGAGAGCTACCCTCCAGTCACGTCACGTTCGCATCACGGGACCTCCATATCCCCGACACATCCCGCGCACCCCAGTAGCTTCGTCAGCCTCGTCCCGAGCACACGCTTTTCGACCGACCTGGGGGGCTCCTCACCATGATCCCGTTCCGTACCTCAGCCGCCGCGCTGCTCACCGCCGTCGCCCTGGCCGCCGTACCGGCCACCGCCGTGGCACACAGCGGCAGCCACCCGTTCAAGAACTGCACCGAGGCGTACGACAACGGGTACAGCAACATCCCCGAGGGCGACCGCCACTACGGCGGACACCTCGACCGGGACAAGGACGGCGTCGGCTGCGACCAGCCGCCCTCCGACTTCGTTCCGCGCGACGAGAGCGACGACGCGGGCGCGGAGGCGGGTGCGGGGGCCGGCGGCGCCAAGGAGGGCAACGGCGGCGGGACCGATCTCGCCGAGACCGGCGGCAGCGACACCACGCCGTACATCGCGGCGGGCGGCGGGGCCGTCGTGCTGCTCGGCGGCGGTCTGATGATCGCCGCCCGCCGGCGCCGCGAGAACCGCTGATCAACGGCCTTCGGGGGCGTCGGCCCGCCCGGCGCCCCCGAGGTCACAGCGACAGCAGCAAGGAACTCTCTTTGCCCTGCCGGCGGCGCACATGCCCGCGCCAGCCCGCCACGGGCGTCATGAGCGTCCAGACCACGAGTCCGGCGACCGCCCCGCCCAGCCGCCCCGCGGGGTCGACCTGGTCCGCCCGCTCCATCGGCGCCACGCCCTCCGGGTCGAGGACCACGTCGAACGCGTCCCCCACGCGCGGCCCTCCCGAGCCGTTGTAGGACAGCCGCTCGTCCAGCACCCGGCCGTCCTCGGCGCGCAGCGTGTACCGGTGGTTCTTGCCGCCCGTCTCCGCCGCACTGTCCGCGACGACGACCACGCTCTCCTGCACCCCCCGTACCTCCAAGGCCAGTTCGGGCGCGTACTGGACGGCCCCGACGAGGACGAAGAGGCCCGGCGCCAGGGACAGCAGGGCGATCCAGCCCGCGCGGTGCAGCCACGCCAGCAGCCCGGCGAACACCAGGAAGAGCAGGACGCCCACGGCGATGGGCACGGCCACCCAGCGCAGCGCCAGGTACGACACCCCGGCGACGACCAGCGCGGCGGCCCATCCGTACAGCGTCACCCACACCGTGCGTCTCACCGAACGCCATGCGGAGACACCGCTCCCGCCCGCACGCACGGCCCCCGACCCGCGTATCGCCTCTGACACCGCCGCCACCTTTCACTCCCCCACCGCGGGATCCCGCGCGTCCGGCTTCGGACCCTATCGGTCACCGTGCGGACCTCCGCCCCCCGGCCCCTTCGGCGCCACCAGAGGGAAGTCCCCCCTCCGTTCGTGGCGTTGCGCCACAGTTCCGTCACATCACGTTCACATCACAGGTCGCTCGCAACCCTCTGCAACACCCCCGACACGCCAGTAACTTCAACACGCCACAGCCCGGTCACCGGCACCCGCACCGAGACATGGGGGCATTGCCATGCACCTGATACGTCACACCCTCACCGCCGTCGCCGCCCTCACGCTGGCCGCCCTCCCCGCCACCGCGTCGGCCCACGACGGGAACCACCCGTTCACGACCTGCTCCGAGGCGTACGAGAACGGCTACGCGAAGATCTCCAGCGGTGACGACCACTACGGTCCGGACCTGGACCCCGACGGCGACGGCATCGCCTGCGACGAGCCGCCCACCGGGTTCATCCCGCGCGACGACACCGCGGTCGACGGGGGCACGACCCCCGCGGCCGGCGCCACCCAGGCCGCCACGAAGGTCGACGCCGGGTCGGACGACGACCTCACCACCTACGTGACCGTCGGAGTGGCCGCCGTGGTCCTCGCCGGTGGCACCGTGCTCATCGTCTCCCGCTTGCGCCGCGGCAACTGACCGACCCGGCAGGGCGCGTCACGCGGGCGCGTACGACGGAAGGGGCGGCACCCCCGCACGGGTGCCGCCCCTCCTTCGTGATCCGGAGCCGTCGCCGATCGGTGAGGGTGGTCGGGTGACAGACGACGGCCCCGGGGTCCTGAACGCCCCGGAGGGCCCGGGGTCTTGCGTTCGGATCACCCCGGCGTCGCGGGGTCCGGCACGCACGGACCCCGCTCGGGCCGGCCGAAGACGCACCGCGCCTCACGACCGGCCTGATCCGGACGAGAGACCCTAGCGGTGGTCGCTTCCGGCCGAGGTGACGGCCGCGCGGCCGGCCTCAAGACGGGCCACCGGGATGCGGAACGGGGAGCAGGAGACGTAGTCCAGGCCGACCTCGTGGAAGAAGTGGACCGACTCCGGGTCACCGCCGTGCTCGCCGCAGACGCCGAGCTTCAGGTCCGGGCGGGTCTCCCGGCCGGCCTTCGCGGCGAGCTTCACCAGGGAGCCCACGCCGTCCTTGTCGATCGTCTCGAACGGCGACACCCCGAAGATGCCCTTCTCCAGGTAGGCCGTGAAGAAGCTGGCCTCCACGTCGTCCCGGGAGAAGCCCCACACCGTCTGGGTGAGGTCGTTGGTGCCGAAGGAGAAGAACTCGGCGGCCTCCGCGATCTGACCGGCGGTCAGCGCGGCGCGCGGAAGCTCGATCATCGTGCCGATGGCGAGGTTGAGCCGGGTGCCGGTGGTCTCCTCGACCTCCGCGATGACCTTGTCGGCCTCCTCGCGGACGATCTCCAGTTCCTGCACCGTGCCGACCAGCGGGATCATGATCTCCGCGCGCGGGTCGGCCTTGGCGTTCCGGCGCTCGGCCGCGGCCTCCGCGATGGCCCGCACCTGCATCGTGAACAGGCCCGGGATGACGAGGCCGAGGCGGACGCCGCGCAGCCCCAGCATCGGGTTCTGCTCGTGCAGCCGGTGCACGGCCTGGAGCAGCCGCAGCTCGTTCTCGTGCGGCTCCTGCCGGGACTCGGCGAGGGCCACGCGGACCGACAGCTCGGTGATGTCGGGCAGGAACTCGTGCAGCGGCGGGTCGAGCAGGCGGATGGTGACGGGCAGGCCGTCCATCGCCTCGAACAGCTCGACGAAGTCCTTCTTCTGCAGCGGCAGCAGCGCCTTCAGCGACTCCTCGCGCTCCTCCTCCGTGTCCGCCAGGATCAGCCGCTCCACCAGCTCGCGCCGGTCGCCGAGGAACATGTGCTCGGTGCGGCACAGGCCGATGCCCTGGGCGCCGAAGCGGCGGGCGCGCAGCGCGTCCTCGGCGTTGTCGGCGTTGGCCCGCACCCGCAGCCGGCGCTTGCGGTCGGCGAACGCCATCATCCGGTGCACGGCCTCGACCAGCTCGTCGGCGTCGTCGGCGCCCGGGTGCATCCGGCCCTCGAAGTACTCCACGACCGGCGACGGCACGACCGGCACCTCGCCCAGGTAGACCTTGCCGCTCGAGCCGTCGATGGAGATGAGGTCGCCCTCCTCCACGACGTGCCCGCCGGGCACGGTCATCCGGCGGCGCTTGGTGTCGACCTCCAGCTCCTCTGCGCCGCAGACACAGGTCTTGCCCATGCCGCGGGCGACGACGGCCGCGTGGGAGGTCTTGCCGCCGCGCGAGGTGAGGATGCCCTCGGCGGCGATCATGCCGTCCAGGTCGTCGGGGTTGGTCTCGCGGCGGATCAGGATGACCTTCTCGCCGGAGCGGGACCACTTCACGGCGGTGTAGGAGTCGAAGACCGCCTTGCCGACCGCGGCGCCCGGGGAGGCGGCGATGCCGCGTCCGACCTGCTCGACCCCTTCCCCGCTGCGGGCGTACTCCTCGTCGAAGCGGGGGAACATCAGCTGGGCCAGCTGGGCGCCGTTGACGCGGGTGAGCGCCTCGGCCTCGTCGATCAGGCCCTGGTCGACGAGTTGCGTGGCGATGCGGAAGGCCGCGCCCGCGGTGCGCTTGCCGACGCGGGTCTGGAGCATCCACAGCCGGCCGCGCTCGATGGTGAACTCGATGTCGCAGAGGTCCTTGTAGTGGTTCTCCAGGGTCTCCATGATCTGCATGAGCTGGTCGTACGACTTCTTGTCGATCGACTCCAGCTCGGCGAGCGGGACCGTGTTGCGGATGCCCGCCACGACGTCCTCGCCCTGCGCGTTCTGCAGGTAGTCGCCGTAGACGCCCTGGTGTCCGGAGGCGGGGTCGCGGGTGAAGGCGACGCCGGTGCCGGAGTCGGGGCCGAGGTTGCCGAAGACCATGGAGCAGACGTTGACGGCGGTGCCCAGGTCGTGCGGGATGCGCTCCTGACGGCGGTAGAGCTTGGCCCGGTCGCCGTTCCACGAGTCGAAGACCGCCTTGATGGCGAGGTCCATCTGCTCGCGCGGGTCCTGCGGGAAGTCCCGGCCGCACTCGATCTTGACGATCTTCTTGAACTTGGTGACGAGCTTCTTGAGGTCGGCGGCCTCCAGCTCGGTGTCGACGGTGACCTTCTTGGCCGCCTTGGCCGCCTCGAGCGCGTCCTCGAACAGCTCGCCGTCCACGCCGAGGACGGTCTTGCCGAACATCTGGATGAGGCGCCGGTAGGAGTCCCACGCGAACCGGTCGTCGCCGGCCTGCTTGGCCAGGCCCTGCACGGACTTGTCGGACAGGCCGATGTTGAGGACGGTGTCCATCATGCCGGGCATGGAGAACTTGGCGCCGGAGCGGACCGAGACGAGGAGGGGGTCGTCGGCCTGGCCGAGCTTCTTGCCCATCCGCTGCTCGAGCGCCTCGAGGTGCGCACTCACCTCGTCACGCAGTGCCGCCGGCTCCTCGCCGCTGTCCAGGTAGACCTTGCAGGCCTCCGTGGTGATGGTGAAGCCGGGTGGCACCGGGAGACCGAGGTTGGTCATCTCGGCGAGGTTGGCGCCCTTGCCGCCGAGGAGGTCCTTGAGGTCCTTGTTGCCCTCGGTGAAGTCGTAGACGAACTTCACGCTCTCAACGCTCGTGCCCGACCGAGCTGCATGGGGATCTTTGTTTTCCGACACGGGTCTCGACTCCTCGAGGACGCGGTGGCTGCCCTGACGGCGAGGAATGTACCCAGATCAAAGGCGTCTGGGTACGTCCACTTGTGCGTCGTGCGCCTGTGACCGGCCGAGCGCCAGCGGATCGAAAGTCAAAGCTTGGCAAGCCGTTGAAGCTCGGTGTTTTCACTTCTTGAACGCGAAGCGTCTCCAAGAACCGATTGGGACGCTCATGTGAGCATCTTGACCCACGTTTGATTTCGCCCGATGAACGATCATCGAGTGGCACTGAGTGCCAATCTTTGAGAAGTGCAGCCTCGCAAGATCCGCTCATCTGAGCGCAACCCTTATCAGGGGTGGCGAGAATCACGCTGCCACACGACGCCCGGTTCCACCATGCGGACCGGCGGGATGAACGCTCCGGCCCGGCCGCCCGTACGGAGTGGAGGCGGATCCGGACCCCCACGCCGGATCCGCCTCCCGCCTCACCGGTTTCGGTACGGAAGGAACCTCCGGGTTGCCCGTCTTCACTCGCGTCCTCTCGCGCCTGCGCGCCCTTCGTGTTCCCCTGCGCCCACGGGACGCACGTGTCCTCGCGCGCCTGCGCCACGCCCGCGACGCACACCCCTCCGCCGACCGTGCGCTGCGGATCACGGGGCACGTCCTCGCCGCCGTGCTGGTGCTCAGCGCCCTGCTGATGCCGAACACCGCGCCGGGCCTGCGCCCCGACCGCTTCACCCGGATCCCCGCCGAGGCGATCGTGGGCGCGGTGCTGCTGCTGGCCCTGCCGCGCCGGCCGCGCGTCGTCCTCGCCGCGCTCTACGGCACGGGCCTCGGCGTGCTCACCGTGCTCAACCTGCTGGACATCGGCTTCAGCGAGTACCTGGGCCGCGGCTTCAACCTGGTCCTCGACTGGGGCCTGCTCGACGACGCCCTGTCCTACGTGCGGGACTCCATGGGCGGCTTCGTCGCCAACACAGCGGCCGTCGGAGCGGTGCTGCTCGCCCTGCTCGTGGTGATCCTCATGGCGCTGGCCACGGTACGGCTCGGAAACGTGATCGCCCGGCACCGCACCCGCGCCGGCCAGGGCGCCATGATCGCGGGCACCGTGTGGATCACCTGCAGCTCGCTGGGCCTGCAGATCTCGGGGCTGCCGGTCGCCTCCGACCGCGCGGCGGACACCCTGCGCGGGCAGACCCAGCGGGTGATGGACACCCTGCGCGACGAGGCGGCGTTCGCCAAGGAGGCCCGGACCGACACGTTCGGCGCCACCCCGCCGGGACTGCTGCTGCCGGACCTGCGCGGCAAGGACGTCGTCATCGCCTTCATCGAGAGCTACGGCCGGGTGGCGATGGAGGACCCGCTGATCGAGCCCGGCGTCACCCGCACCCTCGACACCCGGGGCGCCGCGCTCGCCGCGGCCGGCTACCAGGCGCGCAGCGGCTGGCTGACCTCGTCGACGTACGGCGGGAGCAGCTGGCTCGGGCACTCCACGACGCTGTCCGGGCTGTGGATCGACAACCAGCAGCGGTACCGCACCGCCACCCACAGCGACCGGCTGACCCTCACCGCCGCCTTCCGGAAGTCCGGCGCCTGGGACACCGTCGGCATCATGCCGGGCGTGCAGAAGACCTGGCCGGAGGCGGAGTGGTACGGCCTGGACAAGGTCTACGACGCCTTCGAGATGGGCTACCAGGGGCCGAAGTTCAGCTGGTCCACGATGCCGGACCAGTACGCCCTGGAGGCGTTCCAGCGTCTGGAGCACGGGAGGAAGCGGAGCCGGCCGCTGATGTCGGAGGTCATCCTCACCTCCAGCCACCAGCCGTGGGCGCCGGTCCCGGAGATGATCGACTGGGAGGACCTGGGCGACGGCTCGGTCTTCGAAGCGATCGAGGAGAAGGGCCGGGACGCGTCCGAGGTGATGGCCGACTCCACCGAGTCCCGCAAGGAGTACGGCAGGTCCGTCTCGTACTCGGTGACCGCCCTCACCGAGTGGCTGGAGCGCTACGGCACCGACGACACCGTGCTGGTCTTCCTCGGCGACCACCAGCCGATCGCCCGGGTCACCGGGCACACCAGGAACCGGGACGTGCCGGTGACGGTCGTCGCCAAGGACCCGGAGGTGCTGAAGAAGATCGACGGCTGGCGTTGGACGCCTGGCCTCCGGCCCGCCGACGACGCGCCCGTGTGGAAGATGGACACCTTCCGCGACCGCTTCCTGACCGCGTACGGGTCCGTGCCGCGGCCGACGAAGCGCTGATCAGCCGCCGGAGGTGTCCAGCTCGGCGTCCTCGCCGACGCCCGCGCAGTCGTAGGGGTCCTTCAGCCAGCCGTCCGGCAGCACCACGCGGTTGTTGCCGGACGTACGGCCGCGGGGACCGTCGGCGCCGGACGGCCAGGGCTGGTCCAGGTCCAGCTCGTCGAGCCCGGTCCGCAGCTCCTCAAGGGTGGAGGTGACCGCGAGGCGGCGGCGCATCTCTGAGCCGACCGCGAAGCCCTTCAGGTACCAGGCGACGTGCTTGCGGAAGTCGATCACCCCGCGCGACTCGTCGCCGATCCACTCCCCGAGCAGGGTGGCGTGCCGCACCATCGCGTCGGCCACCTCGCGCAGGGTGGGCCGGACGTAGCCGTCGGGGCGGCCCTCGAAGGCGGCGACCAGATCGGCGAAGAGCCACGGCCGGCCGAGGCAGCCGCGGCCGACGACCACACCGTCGCAGCCGGTCTCGCGGACCATGCGCAGGGCGTCGTCGGCGGACCAGATGTCGCCGTTGCCGAGGACCGGGATCTCGGGGACGTGCTCCTTGAGGCGGGCGATCGCCTCCCAGTCGGCGGTGCCGCCGTAGTGCTGGGCGGCGGTGCGGCCGTGCAGCGCGATCGCGGTGACGCCCTCCTCGACGGCGATGCGGCCGGCGTCGAGGTAGGTGATGTGGTCGTCGTCGATGCCCTTGCGCATCTTCATCGTGACCGGCAGGTCGCCGGCGCCGGCGACGGCCTCGCGGAGGATGGCGCGCAGCAGGTTCCGCTTGAAGGGCAGCGCGGAGCCGCCGCCCTTGCGGGTCACCTTGGGCACCGGGCAGCCGAAGTTGAGGTCGATGTGGTCGGCGAGGTCCTCCTCCGCGATCATGCGGACGGCCTTGCCGACGGTCGCCGGGTCGACGCCGTAGAGCTGGATGGAGCGCGGCTGCTCGGAGGCGTCGAACCTGATGAGCTGCATGGTCTTCTCGTTGCGCTCGACCAGCGCCCGGGTGGTGATCATCTCGCTGACGAACAGGCCCTTGCCGCCGCTGAACTCCCGGCACAGGGTGCGGAAGGGCGCGTTGGTGATCCCGGCCATGGGGGCGAGCACGACGGGCGGTTGCACGGCGTGCGGGCCGATGGACAGGGTCGTGTTCACGGTCGGCGAGGCAGTGGGCATTCCCCCATTCTCTCGCATGCGGCGGGGCGCTCCGCACAAAGATCGTGTAAAGGTCATTAGTTAGCCGCACTATAGATATGCGCGTACGATGGCGCGCATGCCCGAGCTGAGCCATGGCCGCCGCATGCTGGTGCTCGCGATCTGCTGCATGAGCCTGCTGATCGTGAGCCTGGACAACACGGTCCTGAACGTCGCCCTGCCGTCCCTCCAGCGGGAGCTGGACGCGAGCACCTCGGGACTGCAGTGGACCATCGACGCCTACACGCTGGTGCTGGCCTCGCTGCTGATGCTGGCCGGCTCGACCGCCGACCGGATCGGCCGCCGGCGGGTCTTCATGTCCGGCCTGGTCGTCTTCACCCTGGGCTCGCTGCTGTGCTCGCTCGCCCCGGACCTGAACTGGCTCGTGGTCTTCCGCATGGTGCAGGCGGTGGGCGGCTCCATGCTCAACCCGGTCGCCATGTCGATCATCACCAACACCTTCACCGACCCGCGCGAGCGGGCCCGCGCGATCGGGGCGTGGGGCGCGGTGGTCGGCCTGTCGATGGCCGCGGGGCCGCTGGTGGGCGGGCTGCTGGTGGACTCGGTCGGCTGGCGCTCCATCTTCTGGGTCAACCTCCCGGTGGGTCTCGCCGCCCTGCTGCTGACCTGGCGCTTCGTGCCGGAGTCGCGCGCGCCTCGGGCCCGCCGCCCGGACCCGGTCGGCCAGGTCCTGGTCATCGCCCTGTTCGGCTCCCTCACCTACGCGATCATCGAGGCCCCGCACGGTTCCTGGCTGTCCACGGCCCCCTTCGCGGCCCTCGCGGTGATCGCCCTCCTGGCGCTCCTCCGCTACGAGCCACGCCGCCCGGAGCCGCTGATCGACCTGCGCTTCTTCCGCTCGGTGCCGTTCAGCGGGGCGACGGTGATCGCGGTGAGCGCGTTCGTGGCGCTGGGCGGGTTCCTGTTCCTGTCGACCCTGTACCTGCAGAACGTGCGAGGGCTGAGCGCGCTGGAGGCGGGGCTGTGGATGCTCCCGATGGCCGTCCCGACGTTCCTGTGCGCCCCGCTGTCCGGCCGCCTCGTCGGCAGCCGGGGTCCGAGGCTGCCGCTGCTGATCGCGGGCGGCGCGATGACGGTGAGCGGGCTCCTGTTCGCCCTCTTCGAGGCGGAGACGTCGAACGCGACGCTGCTGACGGGCTACGTCCTCTTCGGCGTCGGCTTCGGCTTCGTGAACGCGCCGATCACCAACACGGCGGTCTCGGGCATGCCCCTCACGCAGGCCGGGGTCGCCTCGGCGGTCGCCTCCACCAGCCGGCAGCTGGGGCAGACGCTGGGCGTGGCGGTCCTGGGCGCGGTGCTCGCGGCGGGGGTGGGGGCGTCTTCGTACGCCGACACGTTCGTGGGGGCGTCCCGGCCCGGGTGGTGGATCCTGGCGGCGTGCGGCGCGGTGGTTCTGACGCTGGGCGTCGTCACGACCGGGCCGTGGGCCCGGGCGACGGCGGAACGGACGGCAGGACGCCTGAAGAGGGAGGAACAGGGGCCTCGCCGCACGGAGGTGGACGCCTGAGGACGCCCCCGGGCGGCCGCCGCACGGGCAGCGCCCCGGCCGCTGCGCCGGGTGCGGGTAGGACGTGGCTCGTCGCGCAGTTCCCCGCACCGCTGAAGGGACGCCTCCGCCCGCGTCCGATCGTCCCGCAGGGTCAGTACGCGACACCGCCCGCGCACCATCTGCGGAGCCCCACCTGTTGATGTTGGTTTTGCTGCACACTCCTTGTCGTCCCCGAACGGGGGCACGAGCACGGCGACACCGATTGGCCGACCGCCGGAGGCACCATGCCCCAGATCGACTCGAGCAAGGTAAGCCGCTGGGACCTGCACGGGCGTGAGCACACCGTGCACGTCCACCGCACCGGAGTCCAGCGGACGATCAGATGTGACACGTGCGGCTGGCGCCGGTCCGCTCAGTTCCTGCCGTGGCTGAAGGCGCAGGAGCACCTGGAGCAGGCGCATCAGGCGACGGTGGACCCGACCGCCGCCTGACCCGCACGCTCAGCCCCGCAGCCCCCGCACCAGCAGGCTGACGGCCGCTTCGAAGTCGGTGTCCGCCTCCGGGGCGCTCCACTCCGCCACGTAGCCCGGGTCGTGGAAGCGGCCGGTCGCCTGGAACACCGCACGCGCGCTGACCGCGGGGTCCTCGCTGTGGAAGACCCCGGCGGCCACCCCGTCGGCGACGATCCGGGTCAACTGGCCGGTCAGGTCGGTGATGTGCTCGCCCACCGCCTGGACCTGCTCGCCGGCCAGCACGCTGTAGGTGGCGAACAGCTCCGGATCGTCGCCCGCCTTGCGCCGCTTGGCGGCGAAGAGCGCGGCGAGCCAGTCCCGCAGCCGGGACTCCGGATCGCGGGACGCGTCCTCGGCTATCCCGCCCAGCGCCTCGGACGTACGGTCCAGCCAGCGTTTGGTGACCGCCTCGCGCAGCGCCGCCTTGGTGCGGAAATGCCGGTAGACACTGCCGTGGCTGACCCCGAGGGCGCGGGCCACGTCCACCACGGTGGCCTTTGCCGGGCCGTGCCGCCGGAGCACCTCCTCGGTCGCCTCCAGGATGCGCTCGGCGGTCAGGGTCTCGGTCGTTGCCATGCCTAGACCGTACCCGGCACGGTTGTCACTCCTGGGTGCCAAGGGTTGCCATCAGCGGCTCCGGGTAGCGGGAGCCCGCAGCCGCGCCGGGCGGCACCGCCCGCTCGATCGCCGCGAGGTCGGCCTCGTCCAGCGTGACGTCCAGCGCGCCCAGCGCCTCCGCCAGCCGCTCCCGGGTGCGGGAGCCGACCAGCGGCACGATGTCCTCGCCGCGCGACAGCACCCAGGCGATGGCGATCTGCGCGACGGTGACTCCCTTGCGGGAGGCGATCTCGCGCAGCGCGTCGACGAGGGTCAGGTTGTGCCGGAGGTTGTCGCCCTGGAAGCGGGGCGAGTGGGCCCGGAAGTCGCCCGGGGAGAGCTGTCGGTCGGCGGTGAAGTGGCCGGAGATCAGGCCGCGGGAGAGCACCCCGTACGCCGTGACGGAGATGCCCAGTTCACGGGTGGTGGGGAGGATCTGGTCCTCGACGGCGCGGGAGATCAGCGAGTACTCGATCTGGAGGTCCGTGATCGGCGCGGTGGCGGCGGCCCGGCGGATCGCGTCGGCGCCGACCTCGCTGAGGCCGATGTGCCGGACGTGGCCCTTCTCGACGAGTTCCGCGATGGCGCCGACGGTCTCCTCGATCGGCACGTCGGGGTCGGCGCGGGAGATGCGGTAGACGTCGATGTGGTCGACGCCCAGGCGCTGCAGGGAGTACGCGGCGAAGTTCCGCACCGCGGCCGGGCGGCCGTCGGTCGGACCCCAACCGTTGTCCGGGTCGCGCATCGAGCCGAACTTGACGCTGGTCAGGGCCTGTTCGCGCAGGGCGGCCGGGGCGGTGCGCAGCGCCTCGCCGATCAGCAGTTCGTTGTGTCCCATGCCGTAGAAGTCGCCCGTGTCGAGCAGGGTGACGCCGGCGTCCAGGGCCGCGTGGATCGTGGCGATCGCCTCGTTCCGGTCCGCTTCGCCGTACAGCGCGGACATGCCCATGCAGCCGAGGCCCAGGGCTGAGACGCGGGGGCCGTTGGTTCCGAGAGGTCGGGTGTGCATCGTCATGCGTCCACCATGACATGACGACTGACAGAAATCAATATCTGTCAGTCGTCAGTTGTCAGCCACCCGGGCGCCGGTGACCCGGGCACCCAGGAACGCGAAACGCCGGGCCCCGGTGTCCGGGGCCCGGCGTTCGTGCCGGTCAGAAGAGACGGGTCGGAAGAGACGGGTCAGCAGCCGACCAGGCGGGCGGCCAGGTAGCCCTCGATCTGGTCGAGGGAGATCCGCTCCTGCTTCATGGTGTCGCGCTCGCGCACGGTCACCGCGTTGTCGTCGAGGGTGTCGAAGTCGACGGTCACGCAGAACGGCGTGCCGATCTCGTCCTGGCGGCGGTAGCGGCGGCCGATGGCGCCGGCGTCGTCGAACTCGATGTTCCAGTTCTGCCGCAGCGCCTGGGCGAGACCCTTGGCCTTCGGGGACAGCTCCGGGTTGCGGGACAGCGGGAGCACCGCGACCTTCACCGGCGCGAGGCGGTGGTCGAGCCGCAGCACGGTGCGCTTCTCCATCTTGCCCTTGGCGTTGGGCGCCTCGTCCTCGACGTACGCGTCGAGCAGGAAGGCGAGCATCGCCCGGCCGACACCGGCCGCCGGCTCGATGACGAACGGCGTCCAGCGCTCGCCGGCCTCCTGGTCGAAGTAGGAGAGGTCCTGGCCGGAGGCCTTGGAGTGCGCGGAGAGGTCGTAGTCGGTGCGGTTGGCGACGCCCTCGAGCTCGCCCCACTCGCTGCCGCCGAACTGGAAGCGGTACTCGATGTCAGCGGTGCGCTTGGAGTAGTGGGAGAGCTTCTCCTTCGGGTGCTCGTACCACCGCATGTTCTCCTCGCGCAGGCCGAGACCGGTGTACCAGTTCCAGCGCTGCTCCATCCAGTACTCCTGCCACTGCTCGTCCTCGCCCGGCTTGACGAAGAACTCCATCTCCATCTGCTCGAACTCGCGGGTGCGGAAGATGAAGTTGCCGGGCGTGATCTCGTTGCGGAAGGACTTGCCCATCTGGGCGATGCCGAACGGCGGCTTGCGGCGCGAAGTGGTCTGCACCTGGGCGAAGTTGGTGAAGATGCCCTGGGCGGTCTCGGGGCGCAGGTAGGCGACGGAGCCGGAGTCCTGCGTCGGGCCGAGGTGGGTGGAGAGCAGGCCCGAGAACTGCTTGGGCTCGGTGAAGGTGCCCTTGTTGCCGCAGTTGGGGCAGCTCAGGTCGGCGAGGCCGTTCTCCGGGGCGCGGCCCTTCTTCTCCTCGTACGCCTCCTCCAGGTGGTCCGCGCGGAACCGCTTGTGGCAGGAGGTGCACTCGGTGAGCGGGTCGGTGAACGTCGCGACGTGACCGGAGGCGACCCACACCTCGGGGGCCAGGATGACGGACGAGTCGATACCGACCACGTCCTCGCGCGACGTCACCATGTAGCGCCACCACTGGCGCTTCAGGTTCTCCTTGAGCTCGACACCCAGCGGTCCGTAGTCCCAGGCGGCCTTCGTGCCGCCGTAGATCTCACTACTGGGGAATACGAAGCCACGGCGCTTGCTCAGGCTGACGATGGTGTCGATCTTGTCGGCGGCCACGGTGCTCTCTTCATTACGACGACGGGCGACGAAGCGGAGATGCTTCCAGCGAATGCCTCAGGTTACCGGCGGGGACGGCCCCTCGACCAAATCGGTCCCCCCAAGCGGACCTCCGCCGGGCCCGCAAGCACCGCCGAGGACCGCCGAGGGGCCGCCGGAAGGGCCTCCGGAAGGGCCACCGGAGGGCTTGTTGACAACGGTTTCCATCTTCGTTGAAAATGACTGTCATGAACGTACGACGACGCCACATATCCGCGCTCGCGCTCACCGCGGTCGCCGCCCTCGGGGCGGGCACTCTCACCGCCTGCTCCTCCGACGCCGCCGCGGGCGACACCGGCAAGTTCGACGTCGTCGCGTCGTTCTATCCGATGGCCTTCCTCGCCGAGCGGATCGGCGGCGAGCACGTCCACGTCACCAGTCTCACCCAGCCCGGCCAGGAGCCGCACGACCTGGAGATCAGCGCCCGGCAGACCGCGCAGCTCGAGGAGTCGGACGCGGCCCTCTTCCTCAAGGGTCTCCAGCCCTCCGTCGACGAGGCCGTCAACCAGTCCCCCATCGCCACGAAGATCGACGCGGCCGAGCTGACCGCGCTGGAGGAGCACGGCACCGAGGCCGGGCACGGCGAGGAGCACGGGGACGGACACGCGGACGAGCACGCCCACGAGGACGACCACGGACACGACCACGACCACGAGGGCGGCGACCCCCACATCTGGCTCGACCCGGTGAAGTACGCCGAGGTCGCCGAGGGCGTCGGCAAGGCCTTCCAGAAGGCCGACCCGGACCACGCCGCCGACTACCGGAAGAACACCGCGACCCTGGTCAAGGATCTGAAGGCGCTCGACGACAAGTTCCGCACCGGCCTCGCGAACCGCGAGACGGACGTCTTCGTCACCACCCACGCCGCCTTCGGCTACCTCGCCGAGCGCTACGGGCTGACCGAGGAGGCCATCAGCGGCCTGGACCCGGACACCGAGCCCAGCGGGGCGCGCGTGAAGGAGCTCCAGAAGATCGCCGAGGAGGACGGCGTCACCACCGTCTTCTACGAGACCCTCGTCAGCGACAGGACCGCCAAGACCCTCGCCGGCGACACCGGTCTGAGGACCGACGTCCTCGACCCGGTCGAGGGCATCACCGACCACTCCCGCGGCGAGGACTACTTCCAGGTCATGGAGGCCAACCTCACGGCCCTGCGCACCGCGCTGGGCGCCCGGTGACCCCCGACCACGCGACACCGGAGGACGGCATGACCGGCGAGCCCGTCATCACCCTGCGGGGGGTGCGCGCCGAGCTGGGCGCGCGCCCCGTGCTGCGCGGCATCGACCTCACCGTGCGCCGCGGCGAGGTCGTCGCCCTGCTCGGCGCCAACGGCTCCGGCAAGTCCACCGCCGTGCGCACCGTGATCGGCCAGGTGCCGGTCACCGCCGGCGAGGTCGAGCTGTTCGGCACCCCGCGGCGCCGGTTCCGCGACTGGGCGCGGGTGGGCTACGTCCCGCAGCGCACCACGGCGGCCGGCGGGGTGCCCGCCACCGTCACCGAGGTCGTCTCCTCGGGACGGCTCGCCCGTACCCGCTTCGGCCTGTTCCGCAAGGGCGACCGGGAGGCCGTCCGCCGGTCGCTGGAGCTGGTCGGCATGGCGGACCGCGCCAAGGACTCCGTGGACGCCCTGTCCGGCGGCCAGCACCAGCGGGTGCTGATCGCCCGCGCGCTCGCCTCCGAACCGGACCTGCTGATCATGGACGAGCCGATGGCGGGAGTGGACCTGGCCAGTCAGGAGGTCCTCGCCGAGACCCTGCGCACGCAGGTCGACCGGGGTACCACGGTCCTCCTCGTCCTGCACGAACTGGGGCCGCTGGAGCCGCTGATCGACCGGGCGGTGGTGCTCCGCGACGGCTGCGTGCTGCACGACGGCCCGCCGCCCGAGGCGGTCGGCCAGCACGCCCTGCCCGGCCACGACCACGTACACCCGCACGCACCGGCGGACGCCGGACGGATCCGCACGGGACTGCTGAGCTGATGGAGATCCTCGACTACGCCTTCATGCAGCGGGCGCTGCTCGCCGCCGTCCTGGTCGGCGTCACCGCCCCCGCCGTCGGCGTGTACCTCGTCCAGCGCCGCCAGGCGCTCATGGGCGACGGCATCGGCCACGTCGCCATGACCGGTGTGGGCCTCGGCTTCCTGCTGTCCTGGTCCCCGGTGTGGATGGCCGCCGTCGTCTCCGTCCTCGGCGCCGTCTTCATGGAACTGGTCCGCTGGTACGCCCGGACCCGCGGCGACATCGCCCTCGCGATGCTCTTCTACGGCGGCATGGCCGGCGGCGTCATGTTCATCAACCTCGCGCCCGGCGGCTCCACCTCGAACCTGTCGTCGTTCCTGTTCGGCTCGCTGTCCACGGTCTCGCCGTCCGACGTGACCGCGATCTGCGTGCTGGCGGCGTTCGTGGTGCTGGTCACCGTGGGGCTGCGGCGGCAGCTGTTCGCGGTGAGCCAGGACGAGGAGTTCGCGCGGGTCACGGGACTGCCGGTGCGGTTCCTGAACCTGCTCACGGCGGTCACGGCCGCGGTCACGGTGTCCGTGGCGATGCGGGTCGTGGGCCTGCTCCTGGTGAGCGCGCTGATGGTGGTGCCGGTCGCGGCGGCCCAGCAGCTCACCCGGAGCTTCGCCGCCACGTTCGCCGTCGCCGTCGCGATCGGCGTCAGCGTGGCCGTCGGCGGCACGGTCACCTCGTACTACCAGGACGTGCCGCCCGGCGCGACGATCGTGCTGCTGACCATCGGCGCCTTCATCCTGCTGACCGCGCTGGCCGCCCCGCTGGCCCGGCGCCGCGCCCGGGCGCTGGCAGCCGCACGGCCCGGGCCCGACCCTGCGGAGTGCTCGATTCCGGCCAGTCGTCCGGCGGACGGCAAGGTCGGCGCCTGACTCGCCGCTGCCCGGACTGGCACAATGGCCCGGGCAGCAGCCAGACGTGAGGAGGCATTCCGGTGACGACCGCAGGACCGCCCGTGAAGGGCCGCGCCACCCGGCAGCGTGCCGCCGTGGCGGCTTGCCTTCAGGAGGTCGACGAGTTCCGCAGCGCGCAAGAACTGCACGACATGCTCAAGCACAAGGGCGACTCGGTCGGGCTCACCACGGTCTACCGCACGCTGCAGTCCCTCGCCGACGCCGGCGAGGTCGACGTCCTGCGCACCGCCGACGGCGAGTCCGTGTACCGCCGCTGCTCCACCGGCGACCATCACCACCATCTGGTGTGCCGCAGCTGCGGCAAGGCCGTAGAGGTCGAGGGCCCGGCCGTGGAGAAGTGGGCCGAGGCCATCGCCGCCGAACACGGCTACGTCAACGTGGCCCACACGGTGGAGATCTTCGGCACCTGCGCGGACTGCGCCGCCGCGTAGCCCCCGCGGGGTCCCGTGCCGGGGGCGCGGGGTGCGTACCGGAAGCGGTCGGCTTCCCCGCCGCGGGCGGGTGACCGGCGCACCCCGGCGGGAGGATCCGCACCGGTGGCGGCCGGCTCCCGTGGGTGCCGACGGCGGTCGCCCGGCGCTCCGTGGACGCCCAGGCCCCGGTCGCGGCGGAGGCCTCCTCACGCCCTCGCCCCCATGTCCTCCCGCCGGAGCAGGGCGACATGGCATGCCGCGGCGAACGTCAGCACCACCGCGCCGATCACGATCAGTGCCCGTCCCGGGCCCAAGGGCACCAGCAGCCAGGTGCCCAGGACGCCGCCGACGAAGATGCCCAGCACGGTCGCCGCCCACCGGGACCGTGACAGCAGCCGGTGCCGCGGTGCCCTGCCGTCCGCCGTGAGAGGCCGGTTCAGCAGGTCGTTGACGAGCTGCGCGAGCGCCGTCTGGCTCAGCAGCGTCGGCATGCCGGGCACGTGCATGCGCAGCGCGGTGGACGCCCGCACACCCATGGCGAGGGCCACCCCGCCGATCACCACGTAGTCGGTGTGGTCGACGGCCTCGGCGAGGCCGTGGCGGCCGAGCGCCACCGCTCCCGAGGCGACGAGCAGCAGTCCCTCCCCGGCCAGCCCCGCCACGAACCAGGGGCGGCCCCGCGAGGCGAGCCCGGCAAGGAGCAGCGCGCCGAGCGCGGCTCCCACCGCGAACGCGGCCACGGCCGCGGCGGCCCGCGCCACCGGGACGTCCCCCTCGCCCGCCAGGGCGAACGACAGGAACAGCACGTTGCCCGTCACCAGCGCGCAGAACACCTTGCCCAGGGTCAGGAAGCTCACCGCGTCCACGGCGCCCGAGATCACCGTGAGGACGGTCATGGCAGCGGCGCGCCGCACCTCGGACGGGGGCAGGTCGGACATACGGCCAGGATGGCCAGGTCGGCCGCGCCCGCCCGGCAGCAGCAGTGCGACACGCGGCCGAAGACCACGCCCGGCGCAGGGCGGCAGCGGCCCCGCACGGGCCGGGTCAGGACTGGCGGCCCTCCATGGCCAGCAGCTCCTCGTTGGGGATGGCCCCGCCGAACCGGCGGTCGCGGGAGGCGAACTCCAGGCACGCCCGCCACAGGTCGCGCCGGTCGAAGTCCGGCCACAGCACGTCCTGGAAGACCAGCTCGGCGTAGGCGCTCTGCCACAGCAGGTAGTTGGACGTGCGCTGCTCACCGCTCGGCCGCAGGAACAGGTCCACGTCCGGCATGTCCGGGTAGTAGAGGTACTTCCGCAGCGTCTTCTCGTCGACCTTCGACGGGTCGAGGCGGCCCGCCTTCACGTCCTCGGCGAGCGCCTGCGCGGCGTCGGCGATCTCCGCGCGGCCGCCGTAGTTCATGCAGAAGTACAGGGTGAGCCGGTCGTTGTCCTTGGTCTGCTCCTGGGCGATCTGGAGCTCCTTGGCGACGGACTTCCACAGCTTGGGCATACGGCCCACCCAGCGGACCCGGATGCCGAGTTCGTCGAGCTGGTCCCGGGTCTTGCGGATGAAGTCCCGGTTGAAGTTCATGAGGAAGCGCACCTCTTCCGGCGACCGCTTCCAGTTCTCGGTGGAGAAGGCGTACAGCGAGATGGCGCCGACACCCATCTCCAGGCCGCCCTGGAGCACGTCCAGCACCCGCTCGGCGCCGACCTTGTGCCCCTCGGTGCGGGGCAGGCCCCGCTCCTTCGCCCAGCGCCCGTTGCCGTCCATGACGATCGCCACATGGTTGGGGACGAGTTCCCCGGGGAGCTTCGGGGGCCGCGCGCCGGAGGGGTGCGGTTCCGGGGTCCTGTACTCCCGGCGCTGCCGCCCCAGGAATCCGCGTACGGCCATGTGTCTCTCGTCTCCTCGTGCTGACGGGGTTCTTACTGCTTCTCGACGTACCGGAGCGAGCGCAGCCCGCGCTCCAGATGCCAGTGGAGGTAGGCGGACACGAGCCCGCTCCCCTCCCGGACGTACCGTGCCTCGCACGCGTCCGCGGTGCCCCAGTCTCCCGTGAGCAGTGCGCCCAGGAGTTCGAGGGCCTGCGGCGAGGGTACGACGCTCCCGGGGACGCGGCAGTCGGCGCATACGGTTCCGCCCGACGCGACCGAGAAGAACCGGTTCGGCCCCGGCATGCCGCACCTCGCGCAGTCCGTGAAGCTCGGCGCGTAGCCGTTGACCGCGAGGGAACGCAGCAGGAAGGCGTCGAGCACCAGGTGCGGGGCGTGCTCGCCCCGGGCGAGGGTGCGCAGTCCGCCGACGAGCAGCAGGTACTGCTGGACGGCCGGCTCGCCCTCGTGGTCGGTGAACCGCTCGGCGGTCTCCAGCATGGCCGTGCCGGCGGTGTAGCGCGCGTAGTCGGTGACGATGCCGCCGCCGTACGGCGCGATCGTCTCGCTCTGCGTGCACAGCGGCAGACCGCGTCCGACCAGCTCGCTGCCCCTGGCGAAGAACTGCACGTCCACGTGCGAGAAGGGCTCCAGGCGCGCGCCGAACTTCGACTTGGTCCGGCGCACGCCCCTCGCCACGGCGCGGACCCGTCCGTGACCGCGGGTGAGCAAAGTGATGATCCGGTCCGCCTCACCCAGTTTCTGGGTGCGCAGCACGATGCCGTCGTCGCGGAACAGACTCATGGGCCCATTCTCCCGTACGCGGGCACCGCCCCGTCACCCGGCGCCCGGGACCGCCGTCAGGTGAGTTCCCCACGGCTGCGGGCGTTGACGTAGGCGGTGGTCGCGCGCAGGCGCTCGGCCGGGGTCGCACACCGCACGGCGCCGGGGTCGGCGTCCCACTCCCGGCCGCCGCCGTACGGTCTCAGCTGCACGTAGGGACCTTCGTGCCCCATGACGATGCCGATCCGCTCGGTCCTGGTGTCCACGACGTGCGCACCCACGGGCGGCTTCACCGGGCCCGGCCTCCGTGCCGCGTGGATCCCCCGTGACGCAGGGACGTTCCGGCTGTCGCGAGTGCCGCCCGCAATTCCGTCACCACACCTTCCGTTCCGTCGGCGCGGAGCGCCGTATGCCGTGCCGTCACCGTGCTTCCCCGCCCTTTCCTCTTTCACTCTTCGTATGTCGGCGATGACGGTGCGTACCTATACTCTCGAGGCGTGTGTGTTCCACGAGCACGCGTCCGCACACGGGGTGCGGCAGCCGTGCGTCTGGGGTAAACCCCCGTGCTTTTCCGGCTGTTGGCCGGATGGGCCGGACGCCGGCACTCCGCGAGGCTCGTCCCATGACACAGCGCGAACGCACCAGCCGCATCCGCACCGCCGCCGCCGTCGGCGTGTCCGCCACCCTCCTCGGCGTCACCGCACCGGTGACCGCCTCCGCGACGGGTGAGAGCCCGCCGGGGTCCCTCACCTGGTCGGTCTGCGAGGGCGCGGGCCTCGACCCCCGGCAGGAGTGCGCCACCCTCGACGTGCCGATGGACCACGCCCGTCCCGGCGGCCCCCGCATCGAGGTGGCCGTCTCCCGCATCCCCGCCGAGGACCCCGCCTCACGGCGCGGCGTGCTCTTCCTCATCCCCGGCGGACCGGGCGGCTCCAGTCTCGGCGACCCCTCCGGCAAGGGGCAGCGGCTGCCCCAGGACGTCCGGGACCGGTACGACCTGATCGGTTTCGCGCCGCGCGGGCTCGCCCCGTCCACCCCGGTCGACTGCGGGGTCGACCACGCCGACCTCGCCACCTCCAGGCTGCGCCCCTGGCCCGCCCCCGACGGCTCGATCGGCGACAACCTCGCCACCGCCGAGCGCCTCTCGACCGCCTGCGCACGGAACGGCGGTGAGCTGATCCGCCACATCTGCACCCGCGACAACGCCCGCGACCTCGACCGCCTGCGCGCCGCGCTCGGCGAGCGGAAGATCTCCGCGTGGGGCGTCTCGTACGGGACGTACGTCGGAGCCGTCTACAGCGAGATGTTCCCGCACCGCACGGACCGTGTCGTGCTGGACAGCAACGACGACCCCGACCCCGCCCGGGTGGCCCGTGCCTGGCTCGCCGGCCACGAACAGGGGGTGGAGGACACCTTTCCGCACTTCGCGGCGTGGGCGTCGGCGCCCGGCAACCCGGACCGGGTCGCGGCCACGGCCGCCGAGGTGCGTCCGTTGTTCCTGCGGCTCGCCGCCCGCCTCGACCGCGCACCGATCCCCTGGCCCGGCGCCAACCCCGAGGAGCTGAACGGCAACGTCCTGCGCCAGGCCATGCTGGACGGGCTCTACCGGCCCAGCCGTTACCCGGCTCTCGCCCAGCTGATGCGGGCCGCGCGGCAGGGCACCGTGCCGCCCGCGCCGGCTGCCCCGCCGGAGGCGGTCCTGCAGAACGTGACCGCCGTCGGCGCGGGGACGCTCTGCAACGACGTGGCCTGGCCCACGTCGCCCGCCCTGTACCGGAAGGAGGTCGCCGGGAGCCGGGCGAAGTTCCCGCTCACCGCCGGCATGCCCCGCAACGCGATGCCGTGCGCGGCCTGGCCGTATCCGCCGCGCGAGGCACCGGTGCGGATCACCGGGCGGGGGCCGTCCAACGTCCTCCTCGTGCAGAACGAACGGGATGTCGCGACCCCGCTGGGCGGCGCGCTGAAGCTGCGGAAGGCGTTCGGCGGACGGGCGGTCATGGTCACCGTGAACTCCACCGGACACGACGCCTACCTCGCCAACGGCAACGCGTGCGGCGACCGCACGGTCTCCCGCTTCCTCGCCACCGGCGTGCGCCCCGCCCGGGACGTGTACTGCCGCCGAGGTGAGTTCGGCAGCTAAGGCGATGAGCTGTCGATGACGCCGTCGGCGTGACGTTTCGCCCCGTGCGCAACCGGGGCGCCCGCGGCCGGCCTCCTGTCCTGCAGTAGCGACACCTCTGGTGAGGAGACCGACATGACCGCGACCGCGTTCACGCGCGAAGGCGACTACCTGCTCCCTCCCCCGCGCCCGGCCGACCGCCTCGGCGCCGGCATCGACCCCCGCGACCGCCGCCGCCTCGACCTGCACGCCGCCCTGACCGCCGCCGGGATCCCGCCGCGTCCCGAGGACCGCGAGGCCATCGAGCACCTCAGCGCCCTGTCGGCCGGGATCAACAGCACCATCCAGCGCTGGCTCCGGCACACCCTGTAGAGGGTCAGCCGGCGCCCGGTGCGACGAGGCCCGACTCGTAGGCCACGACGACCAGTTGGGCCCGGTCGCGGGCGCCGAGCTTGCCCATGGTGCGGCTCACGTGGGTCTTGGCGGTGAGCGGGCTCAGCCCCAGCGTCCCGGCGATCTCCGTGTTGTTGAGGCCGCGCGCGACCAGCGTCAGCACCTCCCGCTCCCGGTCGGAGAGACAGTCGGGCCCCGCGGTGACGGGCACCGCCGCGGGGCTGTGCAGGAAGCGCGCGATCAGCCGGGCCGTGGGTCCGGGCGACAGCAGCGCCTCGCCGGCGGCCACCGTGCGGATGGCGTCGAGGAGTTCGGCGGGCCGGGTGTCCTTCACCAGGAACCCGGACGCCCCGGCGCGCAGCGCGTCCACGATGTTCTCGTCCGTGTCGTAGGTGGTGAGGACGAGCACCTTCACCCCCGCCAGATCGTCGTCGGCTGCGATCAGACGCGTCGCCTCGATGCCGTCGAGGTCCGGCATGCGGATGTCCATGACGACGAGGTCGGCCCGCTCGCTGCGGGCGAGTTCGACGGCCTGCCGGCCGGTGGCGGCCTGGCCGACGACCTCCATGTCGGGCGCCGACTCGACGAGCATCGCGAACGCCTCCCGCACCAGGGTCTGGTCGTCGGCGAGCAGCACACGCACGGTCATCGGACCCGTCCCTCCCGGGTGGCGTCGGTCAGCGGCAGGGCGGCGGTCACCCGGAAGCCCCCGCCCTCGCGGGGACCGGCGTCCAGCGTGCCGCCCACGCTGCGGGCACGCTCCCGCATGCCGACGAGCCCGAACCCGGGGGTGCCACCGGGGCCGGGGCCGGTGCCGTCGTCGGTGACGCCGATGTGCAGCACCCCGTCCCGGTCGCTCAGGTCGACGCGTACGGCGGGATCGGGACCGGCGTGCCGGACCACGTTGGTCAGCGCCTCCTGCACCACGCGGTACGCGGCGGCCCCGACCGCGGGCGGCACCGGCCCGGCGACCCGCACGTGGTGCTCCACGCGGGCCCCGGCCAGCCGCGCGGCCCCGACCAGGTCGGGCAGTCCGTCGAGACCTGCGAGCGGACCCCGCGCGTCCTCGGGAGCGCCGTTGTCCCTCAGCACCTCGAGCGTGGCGCGCAGTTCACCGCGCGCGGTGCGGCAGGTGCCGGCGATGTCGTCCAGGGCCTTCGCGACGGCCGCCCGGTCCAGACGGCCGGGGTCGGCAGCCAGGACGTGCGCGGCGACGGACGTCTGCACCCCGATGAGGGTGATGCTGTGGGCGAGCAGATCGTGAAGGTCACGCGCCATGTGCAGCCGCTCCTCGGCGACCCGGCGGCGCGCCTCCTCCTCCCGGGTGCGCTCCGCCCGTTCGGCGCGCTCGACGATCGCGGCGACGTACTGCCGGTAGTAGCGGACGTCGAGGCCCAGGAAGAGGACGGCGACGACCCAGCCGGTGATGCGGACGAGTTCCGTGAGCCCGTCGGGGTTGGTGAGGGCGTTCACGGTGAGGGTCGTCCCGATGACGACGGTGCCGATCAGCAGCGTCCGGCGCGGGGTGCCCGTGGCGGCGACCGTGTAGAGCACCACCACGGTCGCTCCCACGGGCGCCCCGTGGTGGTTGTCCAGGGCGTGGTACGGCACGATCGGGGCCAGCACCGCCAGCAGCACCGGCAGCGGCCGCTTCCGCCGCCAGGCCAGGGGCAGATGGGCCGCGAGCAGCAGGGTCCAGCCGAGCGCGTCGGGCCGGCGGCCGTCGCCGGTCAGCAGCGCCAGCGTGACGCCCAGGACGAGGACGCACGCGGCGAGCACCGCGTCGTTGCGGACGGCGTGCGGGCGGGTCAGGGGGTCACGGCTGAGGGCGGTGATGAAGCCGTCCCTGGTGCGGGAGTCCGCGGTGCGTGACGTCCGGAGGTCCGAGGAATCCGGGTCCGTACGCCCGGTGTCCGGGTTTCGGGAGCCCGGGGCGCGGGAGTTCGCGGTCCGGGCGGGCTCGGCTGCCTGTGCTGTCGTCGGGTGCACGGGGTCCATCCTCGGGGAGGAGGGCGCCCCTCCGGGAGGGAGGGGCGCCCTGTCACGGTCGTAGGGGCGGATCACACCGGCTCCGGCTGGCGCTCCCGGTGTTCCGGCTCGGGCGTGCGGGACAGCGCGCCCGGCCACCACATCCGGCGGCCCAGCAGCACACTGGCCGTGGTGACCAGGTAGGTGCGGACCAGGAAGGTGTCGAGGAGGACGCCGACGCCGATGACGAGGCCGAGCTCGACCATCGCGACCAGGGGGAGCGTGGTGAGCACGGCGAACGTCGCGGCGAGCACGACGCCCGCGGAGGCGATGACACCGCCCGTGGTGCGCAGCGCGGTGAGGGCGGCCGCCTCGGGTTCGGCGCCGTTCAGGGACTCCTCCCGCATGCGGTGCATGAGGAAGATGCCGTAGTCGACGCCGAGGGCCACCAGGAACACGAAGGACAGCAGCCCGATCCCGGGGTCGGTGCCGGCGAAGCCGAGCAGCGGCCCGAAGACCAGCCCGCCGATGCCGAGCGCCGCGCCCCAGACGGCGACCACCGCGCCGAGCAGCAGCAGCGGGGCGACGAGGCTGCGCAGCAGGACGACCAGGATCAGGAACACGGCGGCCAGCACCAGCGGCACGATCACCGCGCGGTCCCGCGCCTCGCTGCGGGCGAGGTCGAGATGCTCCGCGCTGGGCCCGCCGACATGGGCGCCGGTGCCGTCGAGGGTGTCGCGCAGGGCCTCGATGGTGCGGGTCTCCCCCGCCGACTCCGGCGGCGCGGTGGCGAACACGGTGATCTCGGCCCAGGTGTCGCCCGCCCGTCCAGCTGCGGCCTCGGCGACGCCTTCCGTCCCCCGGACCCGCTCCACGACCTCGTCGGCGTCCTCGACGGGCGCGATCACGGTGATCGGCTGGGCGCCGCGCTCCGGGTACTCCTCCGCCAGCGTGCGCATCGCGCCGACGGAGTCGGGCCGTTCGGTGAAGGCGTCCTCCTGCCGGAGGTCGCCGCCCAGGTTGAGCGTGCCCAGGGCGAGCGCCCCGAGGAGCACCGCGCCCCCGGTCAGCACGGCCGCGGGCCGCCGGGTGGCGGACGTGCCCATGGCGGCGAACAGCGACCGCCGCGCCTTGGGACTGCTGCCGTGGGCCGGGATCAGCGGCCAGAACACGCGCCGCCCCAGCAGCACCAGGACGGCGGGCAGCAGCGTCGTCATCGCGACCAGCGCGGCGAGCACCCCGACCGTGCCGACGGGGCCCATGCCGCTGCTGCTGTTGAGGTCGGCGGCGAGCAGGCACAGCAGTCCGGCGGCGACCGTGCCCGAGGAGGCGAGCACGGCGGGACCGCAGCCGCGCAGGGCGGCCCGCATGGCGTCGTACGGCAGCTCGTGGCGGCGGAGTTCCTCGCGGTAGCGGGAGACCAGCAGCAGCGCGTAGTCGGTCCCGGCGCCGAGCACGAGGACCGTCATGATGCCGCCGCTCTGTCCGGTGATCGTGATGCCGAACAGCTCGTGCGCGCCGTACGCGGCGGCCATCGCCAGGACGGTCGCGGCGCCCGCCACGGCGAGCGGCACCAGCCACAGGAACGGGCTGCGGTAGATCAGCACCAGCAGCACGGTGACCACGCCGAGCGTGGCGGTCAGCAGCGTGCCGTCGATGGTCTCGAACACCTCGTCCATGTCGGCGCCGACCGCCCCTGGCCCGCCGACCTCCGCGCTCAGTCCGCCCGTCCCCGCGACGGTCTCCCGCACCCCGTCGACGAAGGCGAGCTGCGCCTCCTCGTCCTGCCCGGGCCGCGTGCTGGAGACCGGGTACATCAGCGTGCTGCCGTCCGCGGAGGGAACGCCCCGCGGCACGTCCGACAGCTCGAACTCCCGCTCCACGTCGGCGATCTGCGCGGCGGCCGCCTCCCGGTCGGCAGCGGTCAGCCCGCCGTCGCGGTGGTAGACCACCACCAGGTCGGTGGACTCGCCGCCGGGCAGTTCGTCCTGGACACGCGCCACCTGCGTCGAGTCGGCGCCGTCGGGCAGGTAGTCGACCGCCCGGTTCTGCTGCACGTCGGCGAACTTGCCGGCGAGCGGCAGGAGCATCACCAGCGCCGCCACCCACAGCCCCGCCACCGCCCAGGGCACGGCCCGCCGCCCCCGTGTGCCCGTCCTGACTGGCCCCATGGCCTCGGCTCCCCTCCGGTCCGGTGGTCTGGATACGCTGTCCAGCCTTCCGGCGGCGGGGAGCCGGGACGTCCGGCCTGAGGCCGAAACGGCGGGTACTGCGGCGGGCGGCCGGGGCCGGCCGTTACTCCCCCGGGAGTAACGGCGGCGTTCCGCGGGAGGTCAGCCCCGGTCGACCATCCAGGTTCCGTCCTCCTCGTCGTCCACCCGGACCTCCAGCTCGCGCAGGCTCATGCCGGCCTCCCACAGCTCACGGAAGCGCTTCATCCGGTCGTGCACATGGTCCTGACGGGCGATCAGCCGGGTCCGGATGTTGACGTCGCGCAGGTCCTGGTCGATCTCGAAGGACACGGCCTCGTCGTACACGATGAAGTCGTTGGTGGTGCCGCGCAGCAGATGCGGCGGCAGCTCGGGCAGGACGGCCACGCGCACCTCGATGTGCAGCACCTGCTGCTCCTCGCACAGCCGCAGCAGCCGGTCGTCCAGTTCGCGCGCGCTCTCCAGCAGGAACAGCCGGCGCACCGGGACGCCCTGCTCGATCGCCTCGGCCTGTGCGTGCAGATAGCGGCTGGCGGGCTCGCTGTTCCAGAACGTCCGGTCGACGGAGGTGCTGGTGGCGCAGATCGACTTCTCCGCGGCCCGGGTGAGGGTGAGCATCCAGTCGTGATTCTCGCCCGGGCACTCCGCGGTGAGCGTGGTGAGGTCGCTGAGGTGCCCGATCACCCGCTGCATCTCCAGCCGGACGAAGGTGGAGAGGATCGGCAGGCCGGGCGAGAGGACCTCGGCGAAGTTGGCGGCCAGGTCGGACACGGACCCGATCCGCACCAGGGACGGCCCCGGCGGTTCGGGCTCGGCCGGTCGGGGCGGAGGCACCAGGCGCGTCTCGACGAGCTGCTTCATGTCCTCGGTGTGCCGGGTCAGTCCGTGCCGGAGTTCGTCGTAGCGCCGTAAGCCGCCGCGCACGGTGGCGGCGGTCTCCGCCAGCAGGCTCTCCGCGCGCCGGGCCCGCTCCTCGGCGGCCCGGTCCGGGACCAGCACGAGGTGCTGGACTGCGACGGCGGCGACGGCGACCAGGACGGCGGCGCCGAGGTGCCGCGCCGCGCCGTCCTCCGGGCTGAGCAGCGCGGCGAGGCCCCAGGCGAGCAGTCCGGCGACCAGGCCCACCAGCAGCCTGCGCCGCCACGGGACGGGGCCGGGATGCTCGGCCGGACCGGCGGACCGGGTGGCGTCCGGGGCGCCCGGCGGGCCGGCCGTCCGCTCCGCGGGGTGTTCGGGTGTGCCCACCGCGCCCGGCGGGCCGGCCGTGTCGTCGGGCTGCGGTGTCTGTGCCGTGCTCATCTCGCTTCTCCCCCCGTTGGGAAACACGTCGGTTCGGGATGCGCAATGTGCGTGGGGGTCCGGACGAGGCCGCTCACGGCTGGTGGGCGTCTCGCGGGCAGGGGTCGGGACGCGTCAGGGCGCGGGCTCCACCTCCCGGTGCACGGGCGGGATCGCGTGCAGGGTGAGCTGGTCGCGGACGCGCTGCACGAGGGCGAGCCACTGGCGGGTGAACCCGGGCCGCCCTTCCAGCGCCTCCCACAGCGGGGCCAGTTCCCCGGACACTCGGGCCCGCGGCATCCACAGGTGCAGCAGATGGTCCACGGCCGGCCTCAACGCCCGTACCACCGGCGGGAGTCCGCCGTCCGGTGCCGAACGGTGCCAGGCTCCGGGCGCGGCCGGGCCGAGGCGGATACCGTCGAGGACGCGGACCAGGGTGGTCAACAGCCAGTCGTGCAGGGCCAGGTCGTCGCAGAGACCGGCCAGGTCGGCGGCGGGGATGTCCTCCGGGACGCGCAGGCGTACGGTGCGCAGCTCGTCCTCGGCGAGGGTGAACCGCTCCAGGGCGGGCGCCTCTCCGGGCGGTGCGGTCAGCGCGACCCAGCGCAGCCGGGTCTGCCGGGACCTCAGGGGCGGACGTTGGTCGAGCAGCGGGTGCCGCAGCAGCCGGGTGAGCAGCCCTCCGGCGATCAGCCCCACGTCGAGGTCGCCGTGGCGTCCGCCGTCGAGCAGTCCGGCGGCGACCGCGTCGCCGGGCAGCTTCCCCAGCGGCTCGACCACTCCGGGCCGCACCAGGTAGTCGCCCCAGGGGCGGCGGTGGTCGGGCCCGGAGGCGGGCAGCGTGAAGTACGCGGAGGTCTGCAGGACGCGTCCCTCGGTGAGCGCGGCCCGCGCGGCGACCGTGCCGACGGCGCGGACCCGGGCGCCGTTGGCGCTGGGCAGCGGGCAGTCGACGCCGGTGAGGGTGTCAGGGGAGCGGCCGTAGAGGTTGGGGCGCTCGGAGACCAGGACCCGCTCGTCGGCGCGCAGCCTCAGCAGCTGAACGGCGGCACGGCTGTCGAGGGCCTGCCCGGCGGGCAGCAGGCAGGTGCGGACCTCGCCGCAGGCCAGCACGGTGCGCGGCGCACCGGTGTCGGGCGGTGCGCCGGAAGCCGCCCTGGTCGCGGCCGGCATCTCAGGTCTCCTCGCAGAAGACGTAGGAGACGCGGTCGGCGACCGGGCCGGGGACGGGCACGCCTTCGCCGGCGGACCGCTCGGCGACCTGGCGCAGGGCGTCCCGGTCCACGTCCGTCTGGTCGAGGACGACCCGTACGGCGTGCTCGACGGGCAGGAAGCGGCTGGGCAGCACCGAGCAGGTGCGGTAGGCGGCGAACGGGGCCGCCCGCGCGTCGAGCCGGACCAGCGGCGGCAGGTCGTCCCAGTCGTCGGGGAACGCGCCGGTGTGCGGCTGCGGGTCGAGCACGGGCTCGCCCTGGTGGCGCAGCAGCCCGAGGCGGGCGAGCTGCCACACGGCGGCCAGGAAGGGGCAGGACCACTGACGTTCGCCGTCGGGTGTCTCGTTCCACAGCTCGACGTCGAGGAACACGGAGTGGCGGCGGGCCGCGGTCTCGCGGGGCGGCTCCCAGGCGGCGGCCTTCCGCATCGCCTGCGGGGCGCGGGCGGTGGGGCTGCGCATGCCGTTGGCGAGCCAGCCGGTCTGCGCGGCGGGCGGCCGGTTGCCGTGACTGCCGGGCGGGGGTTCCTCGACGATCCGCGCGGCCACCGCCTCCGCGACGGGGATTTTCCCGCTGACGGCGCAGGCGGACTCGCGGGCGAGGTAGTCGACGGTGAGCCCGGCGCGATCGGCCTCCGCCAGGAGCATGGGGACGACCTCGGCGGGGCTCGCGAACCGGGTGAAGTAGTCGTCGATCAGGAAGCAGGTGCTGATCCGGGCGCGCCGCCCGCCTGCCCGGTCGGCGGCGAAGGCCCGGGCTGCCTCCGCCCAGGGACGGATCCGCGCGAAGTGCCGGCGCAGATGCTCCGGGCCCGCCTCGAAGTCCTCCATGTACAGGTGTCCCAGCTCCAGGGAGAGGTGGGACAGGGGCACCGCCTGGGTGCGGGGTTCGGCGGTGGTCTCACGGAACACCGCTTCGGTCATGGCAGCCCCCAGTACGCGTCGTCGGTGAGCCGCCGGGCGATCTCCTCGAGCGCCTCCAGCGTCTCCTTGTTGGCGATCTGGGTGGCGAGGACGTCCTCCTCGGTGATCAGCTGCTCCCGCCACTGCAGGATCGGCTCCAGCGGCACGGTGCCGAGCACCACGCTGTCGCCGATGTGCTGGTCGGAGGCGAGCCGGCGCAGCGCCCGGTTGCAGGACTGCATCCAGGCGGCCTGGGCGGGTGAGCCCTGCGCCCACATGGCCGACTCCGGGTCGGGCACGGCGGCCCGCACGAAGCGGATGCTGCCCTGGAGGGTCTCCTCGTCGTGGCCGCGGTCGACGCCGCTGCGGAGGATGCCGTTCTCCTTGTGCACCAGGCCCGCGGCGGCGATGACGTGCTGCCGGGTCCAGCGGTGGAACACCAGCCAGCGATAGGCGACATGGCGCAGCTGGGGGTGCGCGGTGGCCGCGAGGACGAGGTCGACGGCGTAGCTGCGGCCGGCGCTGAGGTCGACCATGACCAGGTCGAACTCGCTGTTGAGCCGCAGCAGCAGGTCGATGCAGCGCTCCAGCGCCTCCTCGCCGGTGGCGAACTCGCCGCCGCCCGCGTCGCCCGGGTAGAGGACGAGCCGCCCGGACTGGTTCTGCCGGGCGCGCAGCACCGGGTGCTCGGTGTGCCGCCAGATGTCGATGCTGGCCGGTTCGGTGACCTCGCCCTCCAGGTAGGAGTGCAGGCCGCTCTCCTCGGTGCCGCGCAGGGCGCTGGGCACGTCGAAGACGGCGGCGGCGGTGGGCGAGCCGAAGTCGAAGTCGACGTAGGCGACGTGGTCGCCGACGAGGGCGCGCTGGTAGGCCAGGTTGGCGCTGGTGACCGAGCGGCCCGTGCCTCCCTTGTCGGAGGCCGCGAAGACGAGCACGGCTCAGCCCTCCTGCGCGGCGGCGTCCCGGGCCTGGGCCAGGGTGTCGAGTTCCCGCAGGACGGGCAGGGCGAGCGCGAAGGCGGTGGCGGGCCGCTCGTCGACCAGACTGCGGGCGTGGTCCAGCCGGTTCTCCATGCTCCGCATCGCCCGGGCGCGGCTTCCGTCGTCGCCGATGGAGGCCTCCAGCTGCTCCCTGCCGAACAGGTGCGTGGCCTCGCTGAGCAGGTCCCGGGCCAGGTCGGCCAGGTCGGGGCTGCGGATGGGCTCCTGCTCGTAGAGGTTGCGGGCGGCGACCAGGCACTCGGTGACGCGTTCGGTGACGCTCCAGGACAGGCGGCGGTTGACGGCCTCGGCGTCCGGGAAGACGGCGCGTACGTCGTCCCAGAGGCCGGCGCCGTGGCCGTCCTCGATCCTGCGGCTCCACAGGTGCTCGAAGGTCTGCTCGGCGAGGCGCAGCAGCCGGTCCTGCGCCTCGATGTTCCGGGACAGCTCGGCGAGCTGCACGGTCCGCTTGAGCAGCTGGGCGGAGAAGTCGGTCATTCGCCACTGGAGCCGTGACCCGGAGCGCTCGGATCCGGCGAGCGGCATCAGCACGCCCGGGTCGTGCAGCAGGACGACCGGGTCGTTCCTGGTCATGCGGCTGGTGACGCGGCCGCGGTCGGCGAGCCGCTCCATGATGGAGACGGTGCGGGTGAGGTCGTCGTCGGTGGCCCTGCGGCGCACCAGGTCGTGGACGAGGATGGCCGCGACGGTGAGGGAGAAGTATTCGGACTCGAGCCGCAGGCCGGTGGTCTGCCAGGGCAGGTCCTCCAGGGGCCAGCGCTCGGTGCCGAAGCGGGCGACGGCCGACCAGTACTGCTGGCTCAGCTCCCAGCGCAGCCGCAGCGCCTCGGCGAGTTTCTGCTGGTCGGCGTCGAGCAGTCCGAGGGTGAGGGTGCGCTCGGAGAAGAGGTCCTGGATGCCGTCGAGGGCGACGACGGTGAAGTACACGTAGGGCAGCCGGTCGGCGATGCCGTCGGGCTGGCCGGGCACCGGGGCGTCGAGGTCGGTGACCTTGGGGGCGTCCTTCACGACGCCCCAGGCCCAGCCGCACTCGAAGAGCTGGCTCTCGTCGCGGATGGACTCGTCGACCTCGATGCCGCGGCTGAGGCTCTCGATGATGGTGGCGCGCAGCGGCCGGAAGCGGCGTGCGAACTGCTGGAGGACGGCCCGGTCGGAGTGCCGGTTCTGGCCGATGACCTGGATGAGCCGGCGGCCCTGCTCGGACTCGGCGTCGAAGACGTTGACCGCGAAGGAGCGCAGCAGGCTGACCATGGCGGCGGTGAGCCGCAGATTGGTGGCCTCGCGGAGTTCGGCGAGCGCCCGGCGCACTTCGGGGCGGGTGGTGCTGTTCTCGTAGACCTTGAGGAAGCCGAGGGTCGCCAGGCAGAGCGTGACGGACATCGAGTAGGAGTCGACGACGCCTAACTTGCCCTGCTCGTAAGTCAGTTCGACTTTCGGGTCGACGGTCTTGAAGTACGGTCCGCCGGCGAAGGTGGGGGCGTCGTCGGGGCCGGTGTGGGTGCGCATGAACTGGGTCAGCCCGGTGATCAGGTTGGGCGGGATCTCCAGCCGGCTGCCGACGCGTTCCAGGGCCTGGAGCACGTCCCGTTCGGTGGTGTCGGGCTGGTCCAGGCGGAACGCGGGGATCTCGGTGGCCGGGTACAGCAGGCAGAGCAGCCGCTCGGCGTCCGCGACACTGCTGAGCCCGTCGGTGTCCCCCCACACGAGCTTGCCGTCGTCGAACGAGTGGCGGGCCGCGGCCCGCCAGATGTCCAGCAGATGCTGGCGTGGCTTGATCTGCATCCCCCTACCCCTCGCACAGAACGTGTGCAGACATGGTCCCCGTTCCTACGTGTCCGCAATCGCCGAATTCCGCCGTCCCAGGGCGAGAATGATGCCCTCGTGCCCTTCGCGCACCATGTGGTGCAGATCGTGGATCTCCAGGTCGTCGGCCCAGTCGCACAGGCTCTCACGGACCCGCTCCTCGTTGACCCGGTAGGCCGGATACCGATGGTCGCCCACCTGGTAGCCGACGGATTCCTTCATGAAGGCGGTGGCGAACGGCGCGCCCTCGGTCAGCGCGCCCATGAAGCAGGTGACGCCGCGGCGGAACTCTTCGGGGCACTCGGACATGGAGTCGGCGACGAAGAACATGGTGCCGATGTCCCAGCGGCGCTGGCCGTCGAGGTCGAGGAGGTTGGCGCGCTCGACGCGGACGATCTCGCCGAACCGGCCGCGGGGTTCGACGGCGGCGTAGCCGGGGTGTTCGCGCAGCTGGTCCCAGAAGGGGTCCCAGACGGTGTCGAACCCGGCGGGGGACGCCTGCTTCTCCAAATACTCCACGTTCGGCTGCGCGTACTCCAGGAGCAGGACCTTCTCGCACCAGGGCAGCATGGACAGCGCCGGGTAGAGATTGGCGCCGGCGCCGACGTCGACGCCGCGGCCCGTGCGCGGGGCGCCGGCCTCGAAGCACTTGCCGAAGTAGTCGCGCATCAGCCGCACGATCAGCAGATCGACCTCGAGAGGGCTGCGGTAGTTGGCGTCGACGTAGGCCTCGGGATCGAACTTCGACCACGGGGCGTCGGCATTACGGTCCATGATCACCCTGCCGCGTTCCATTCAGTGTCGGACAAGACCGTGTGCCCTGTCTGCGCCGTTCCGCTGAACGTCAGCAGGTGAAGCAGCATCTCCGGTTCTCGCACGGTAGGCCGAAGTGGCACGCGGAGACAGCCAGGAACACGCCGTTCCCTGTCGACGGGCGCACGGAAGGCGCACACCAGTTGTCCGTGCACCCATGAACTCGCCCTTGCACGCGGTGAGTTGACGGCTCACTCTAACCAGAGACGCCACCGGCCGCCACCGGAAGCAGCAATCCCTTCCGGGTGAACGCCGGTGTCTTGGCGTTGACGCATCCGCATGTCCCGACTGGGGGGTGGCATGACCGCCGAACCGCTGGAGCGCACCCTGGACCGGCACGGGCGACTCGCGGGACCCGAGGGGTTCCCGGGGCCCGGACGCCTGGTCCTGAGGGGGGCCCTCGAGTCCGATCTGCCCGAGCTGCGCCGGCTCGACGAGGAGGTGTTCCAGGAGGTCGCCTATCCCGCCTTCCTGCTCCGCCAGCTGTACGACGTGTACGCCGAGCACTTCCTGGTGCTGGACGACGGCGCGGGCGGGCTGCGCGGCTACGTCCTGGCCGCGACCACCGCGTTCGGCCGGGACAGCTGGATCCTCGGCCTGTGCGTGACCGAGGGGGACCGCCGGCACGGGCTGGGCCGGGAACTGATGACGGAGATCCTTCAGCGGCTCCGCCGGGACGGCGTCGAGACGGTGCGGCTGACGGTCGAACCCGCCAACCGGGCGGCGATCCTGCTCTACCACTCCCTCGGCTTCACCCCGGAAGAACCGGACGGCGGTCTGCGCAGGGACTACTTCGGACCGGGCGAAGACCGGCGGATCATGCGACTGGAGCTGTGCTAGCACGCTGCGGTCAGGACGGTGCCGCCGTCCGGGGCGCCCCGGGAACGGCCTTCGACCGGGTCGCGCCAGGCCAGGACGACACCCGACGGGCTCGGACGGTCACCGGGGCGGCCGGCGCGGCCGGGCCGGGTCAGGACCCGCCGCCCGGACATGGGCAGGGGCGCGATGACATCGGCCGACACGAACCGGTCCGGGACGGCGCCGCCCGCCGGAGACGAATCGACCGGAACGGCGCCCGCCCAAGACGGACCCGCCGGGGCGCCGCCCACCCAGGACGGACCGGCCGGAACGGCGCCCACCCAGGACGGACCGGCCGGGGCGCCGCCCATCGGAGACGAATCGGCCGTGACGGCATCAGCCGGACCGGACAGGGCCTGGACGGCGTCGGCCGGAAAAGGCCTGTTCAGGACGGGGTCCGCGCCGCCGCCAAGAGGCGGCCGACGTCGTCGGTGCAGATGGTGAGGGCCGCGCCCACCGTGGCGAGGGCGTCCCGCTCCGCGGGGGTGTACGGGCCGTCGGCCAGGGCGATCCGTGCGCCCTGGAGCAGGATCGACTCACGGCCGGGTGCGGCCAGGTGCGGGGCCAGCGGGTCCAGCGCCTCGTGCAGTTCGATGGACAGCCCCGCCACGCAGGGCTCGCCGGTGAACCGGCCGGTGTCCTCCTCCAGCGCCTCGACCAGCGCGGCCAGCTGCTCCTCCGTGCAGTCCTCGAAGCCGGCCGCGCGCACCCCGGCGGCGGCGGTCTCCAGGGCGGCGCGGGAGCAGGTGCCCCCCGCGGCGAGCACGGCGAGGGCGACGGTGTGGACGGCGTCCCGCAGCATCGCGGAGAAGCGGGTGGTGGTGGGGTGGTCCAGCACGTCGGTGCCGAAGTGGCCGCGGCAGGCCGCGCACTCCACGGTCGGCGCACACACCCCGCGCGGCAGCACGGGCACGCCCAGCACGGTGAACCGGCGGCGTCCGGTGAGCCGTTGGTAGTTGCGGTCGCCGCCGCAGTGCGGGCAGAAGAACTCCCCGTCGCCGACGGCGGTCCACGCGGTGCGGGTGCCGACCAGGCGGCGCGCGCTCCGGGCGGCAGCGGTACGGCCGTCGGGTCCCCGTTCTGACAGCACGTCGCACCTCCATCAACGCCACACAGCTCCGTCGCCGCGCTTGCGTGATGTTAGCCACATCCGGGAGGCGGAGTCAGTACCCGGGACGAGACCTTTCCGTGACCATCACAGCTATTGGCCGGTAACCGACGGCCGGGCCCCGCCCGCCGGTGACGGCGGACGGGGCCCGGATCGACCCCTGACCGGCTGATCAGCGGGCCGCGCGGTTGACCGCGGAGACGACCGCCTTCAGCGAGGCGCGGGTCGTGTTCGCGTCGATCCCGATGCCCCACAGCACCTTGTCGCCGATGGCGCACTCGATGTACGAGGCGGCCTGCGCGGAGGCGCCCTCGCTCATGGTGTGCTCCTGGTAGTCCAGCAGGCGTACGTCGATGCCGATGCTCTGCAGGGCGTCGAAGAAGGCCGAGATCGGGCCGTTGCCGGTGCCGACCAGGGTGGTCTCCTGGCCGTCGACCGTGGCCTGGACGGTGAGGGTGTCCACGCCGTCGTGGTCGGTGGTGCTCTGGCCGCCGGCGACCTGGATGCGGCCCCACGGGTTGTCCGGGTTGGGCAGGTACTCGTCCTGGAAGACCGACCAGATGTCGGCCGGGGTGATCTCGCCGCCCTCGGCGTCCGTCTTGGCCTGGATGATCTTCGAGAACTCGATCTGCATCCGGCGCGGCAGTTCCAGCTTGTGGTCGTTCTTCAGGACGTACGCCACACCGCCCTTGCCGGACTGCGAGTTGACCCGGATGACCGCCTCGTAGGAGCGGCCGACGTCCTTGGGGTCGATCGGCAGGTACGGGACCGCCCACTCGAGGTCGTCGACGGTGACGCCCTTGGCCTTGGCGTCGGCCTCCATGGCGTCGAAGCCCTTCTTGATGGCGTCCTGGTGGGAGCCGGAGAAGGACGTGTAGACCAGGTCGCCCACGTACGGGTGGCGCGGGTGGACCTCCATCTGGTTGCAGTACTCCCACGTACGACGGATCTCGTCGATGTCGGAGAAGTCGATCTGCGGGTCGACGCCCTGCGAGAACATGTTCATTCCCAGGGTGACGAGGTCGACGTTGCCGGTGCGCTCGCCCTGGCCGAACAGGCAGCCCTCGACGCGGTCGGCGCCCGCCATCAGCGCCAGCTCGGCGGCGGCGACGGCGGTGCCGCGGTCGTTGTGCGGGTGGACGGACAGGCAGACGTGTTCGCGCCGGGAGAGGTTGCGGTGCATCCACTCGAAGCGGTCGGCGTGCGTGGACGGCGTCGAACGCTCCACGGTGGCGGGCAGGTTGAGGATGATCTCGCGGCCCGGACCGGGCTGGTAGACGTCCATCACCGCCTCGCAGACCTCCAGCGCGAAGTCCAGCTCGGTGTCGGTGAAGATCTCCGGGCTGTACTGGTAGCCGAACGCCGTACCGTCGGACTCGGGACCCAGCAGCTTCTCCGCGTACTCCATCACCAGACGGGTGCCGTCGACGGCGATCTGCTTGATGTCGTCCTTGGAACCGCGGAAGACCACGCGGCGGAACACCGGCGCGGTGGCGTTGTACAGGTGAACGGTGGCGCGCCTGGCGCCCTGCAGGGACTCCACCGTGCGCTCGATCAGGTCCTCGCGGGCCTGGGTCAGCACGGAGATGGTGACGTCGTCCGGGATGGCGTCCGGGTCCTCGATGATGGAGCGGACGAAGTCGTAGTCGGTCTGGCCGGAGGCGGGGAAGCCGACCTCGATCTCCTTGTAGCCCATCCGTACCAGCAGGTCGAACATGGCGCGCTTGCGTGCGGGCGACATGGGGTCGATCAGGGCCTGGTTGCCGTCACGCAGGTCGGTGGAGAGCCAGCGGGGCGCGGTGGTGATCCGCTTCTCGGGCCAGGTGCGGTCGGGGATGTCGACCTGCTCGTACCGGCCGTACTTGTGGATCGGCATGGGGCTGGTCTGCTGGCGGTTCGCCATGATGCGGGGGCTCCTCGATGGTCCGCGGAATGTCCTGGGGACGGCCGACGGCGCAGCGCCAAACTCCGCGGGGAGGGGGTCGGCCTCTAGCGCAGACCCTCACCGCGGCAGCTAAGGAGAAGCAGCCCGAAGTACATGGTGCTCCGCAGCTTAACCGAGTCGTCCACCGTGCGGGGTTGCGTATCAGTATGCGGGACCGTCGGGACGAAGGGGACAAAAAGTGCCGTATACCACTTCCGCAGCAGGCGCCGGGCGGTAATCGCGAGGGAATTCATCCGTCATGGTCGCAGGTAGTGACAGTTACGTCACTCAGTGCAATGGTTCCGGCATGACGACGAACGGGGGCCACGAGCCCGTCTTCTGCACCATCGTCCCGCCGCACGTCCTCGACCGGCTGTCCCAGGCCGAGGACCCCCTGGTCCACGGCCCCGCGCGCCGCACCCTGCGCCGCGACGCCTACGAGCGCACCCAGCGCCGGCTGACCACGGTCGTCGGCGCACCGGCCGTCGCCACGCTCGCCGGGGCCGAGCCCGGCACCCCGCAGCGCACCGTGTACGACGCCGGGCACGGCACCGAGCTGCCCGGCGTGAAGGCGCGCGGTGAGGGTGAGGAACCGGGCCAGGACGCCACCGTGAACCGCGCCTACGCCGGCCTGGGCGCCACCTTCGAGCTGTTCCTCAAGGAGTTCGGCCGGGACTCGATCGACGGCCACGGTCTGCCGCTGGACGCGACCGTCCACTACGACCGCGACTACAACAACGCGTTCTGGAACGGCGAGCAGATGGTCTTCGGCGACGGGGACGGGGAGATCTTCCTCGACTTCACGATCGCCGTCGACGTCATCGGCCACGAACTCGCCCACGGCGTCACGCAGTACACCGCGAACCTCGACTACTTCGGCCAGTCGGGCGCGCTCAACGAGTCGGTGTCGGACGTCTTCGGCGCGCTCATCAAGCAGTACACGCTGGGCCAGACCGCCGAGGAGGCCGACTGGCTGATCGGCGCCGGGCTGCTCGCCCCGCGCGTCACCGGTGTGGCGCTGCGCTCGATGAAGGAGCCCGGCACGGCGTACGACGACGACGTGCTCGGCAAGGACCCGCAGCCGGCGACGATGGACGACTACGTCCGCACCGGCCGGGACAACGGCGGCGTGCACATCAACTCCGGCATCCCCAACCACGCGTTCTACCTCGCGGCCACCACCCTCGGCGGCAACGCCTGGGAGCGCGCCGGGCAGGTCTGGTACGACGTGCTGACCGGCGGGGAGCTGGACCAGAACGCGCAGTTCACGGACTTCGCGACGCTCACCGTGAAGGCGGCACGCGCCCGGTACGGGGAGGGCGAGGAGCTGGTGGCGGTGACGAAGGCGTGGGAGCGGGTGGGGGTGCGCACGCTGTAGTTCCGTACTAGACACGGACCATGCGAATTCAGGTGCGGCGCACGGGCGGCTTCGCGGGGATCGAGCGGCAGGCCGAGGTGGACACCTCGGGACGGGCCGACGCGTCGGAGTGGCACGCGCTGGCGGAACGGGCCGTGGCGGCCGGCGGGACGATCCCGCCGGCCGGCGTCCCGGACGGGTTCAGCTACCGGATCACGGTGGACGGCAGAACGGTGTACTGCGCGGACCCCCGGCTGACGGAGGAACAGCGCGCGCTGATCAGGAGGGTGCTGAAGGAGGGGGCGTGAAGGTCAGTCCCCGACTGGCTCCAGGCGAACGGGTTACGTGTGTCCTCCCTGAAGCGGTCCCAGGAAGTCGATCAATTGCTCGAGCAGCCGTTCGAACTCGCGAGCGCTCATGCCGCAGTCCTCGAACTGTCCGTACTGGTCTCCGAATTCGACCTCGTCCGGACCTACGCGTCGGACTCGGGCACTGGTGGTGGCCAAGGAGTAGTGGTCGCCGAACTCGTCTGCCGCGTTCCGCCACTCGCGCAGGTACTCACCGACAGCGGCAGCCGAGTCGCCGAAGAGGACTACAACCGTCTCGACGGCGAGTCGCACGTTGTCCGGCACGCCGGAGGGCGCGACAACGAAGACCATGCCGTCCTCGTCCACACTGAAGGACCGACCACCGGGAGCGACGCTTCCTCGAGGGCGCCGGTGTCGTCGTACGCGTAGGCGTACTTGTAGGAGGTCTTGAAGCCCCAGGTGTCGGCCAGGGACTGCGGAAGAGCCAGCGTGGTGGAGGTCGGCTGGTAGTTCTTGGTGTAGCCGTCGACGGTCTGCGTGTAGGCGGCGCCGTCGGTGTAGCGGGTGGCGGTGGCGAGCATGCCCGTGCCGCCCGGTGACGCGTCGTGGCCGAAGGTCACGAGCAGCTTGCCCTCGGGACCGTCGAGGCGCTGCTCGACCGAACAGTTCGCCGGTCTTGGCCACTGGTTCGACCCGTCCACCGGCAAGGCGGCACTGATCACCCACTTCGCCGACGCCTTCCCGGGCGACGGCACCACCGACCTGTTCGCGGTCACCCCGGACGGGAGGGCGTGGCTGTACCCCGGTGACGGCTACGGCAGCTTCGACGTCGGCGAGCGGATCGCGATCCGGCTGCCCTCGAACGCCCCCGCCCCCTCGACCTGGACGCAGATCAAGGCGGTCGGCGACATCACCGGCGACGGTCACCCCGACCTGGTGCTGCGGGCCGGCGCGGAGTTCTGGACGCTGTCCGGCTACACCGGAGGCACCTTCCGGGAGGCCACGCTGATGAACTCCGACGCCTGGGCCCGGCGCGAGATCGTCAACGTCGCCGACATCAACGGCGACAAGACGCCCGACCTGCTGTGGCGCAATCTGGACAACGGAAACATGTACGTCCGGCACGGACGGCCCGGGCCCGTCAGCGGCAACGTCGACGTCGACTCGCTGAAGCTGGCCGCCAACGCGCTCAACGGTGATGTGGCCTACGGCACCAGCTGGACCGACACCAATGTCCCGACCGCCCTCGGCATCCCCGACGTCAGCGGTGATGGCATCCCGGACATCTGGGCGCGCCTGCGGACCGACGGTGCGACCCGGATCTACAACCCGTCCCGGACCAACACCGGATCCCCGGTGAAGGTGGTCCTGAGCGTGGACTGGAACCAGGTCAAGGCCTTCGGCTGACGGCCACGGCGACGTTTCCGGCGGGCCCGGGTCTCCCCTCGCGGGCGACCCGGGCCCGCCTTGGTCCGAGCCGCCCCGGCGATCAGGGAGAATGGGCGGCATGAGTGTTCGTACCCAGTCATCCGAGCAGCCGGCCGACGCCGTTCACCGGGCCGGTTTCGCCTGCTTCGTGGGCCGGCCCAACGCGGGCAAGTCCACCCTCACGAACGCTCTGGTCGGGCAGAAGGTGGCGATCACCTCCAACCGGCCGCAGACCACCCGGCACACCGTGCGCGGCATCGTGCACCGGCCGGACGCGCAGCTCGTGCTGGTCGACACCCCCGGGCTGCACAAGCCGCGCACCCTGCTGGGGGAGCGGCTGAACGACGTCGTGCGGACCACTTGGGCCGAGGTCGACGTGATCGGGTTCTGTCTGCCCGCCGACCAGAAGATCGGCCCCGGCGACCGTTTCATCGCCAAGGAGCTCGCGGGGATCAAGAAGACACCCAAGATCGCCATCGTCACCAAGACCGACCTCGTCGACAGCAAGGCGCTCGCCGAGCAGCTCATCGCCGTCGACCAGCTCGGCAAGGAGCTGGGCATCACCTGGCAGGAGATCGTCCCCGTGTCGGCCACCGCCGGCCGGCAGGTCGACCTCCTCGCCGATCTGCTGATCCCGCTCATGCCGGAGGGCCCCGCCCTCTACCCCGAGGGCGACCTCACCGACGAGCCCGAGCAGGTCATGGTCGCCGAGCTGATCCGCGAGGCCGCCCTGGAGGGCGTGCGTGACGAGCTGCCGCACTCCATCGCCGTCGTCGTCGAGGAGATGCTGCCGCGCGAGGACCGCCCCGCCGACAAGCCGCTGCTCGACATCCACGCCAACCTGTACATCGAGCGCTCCAGCCAGAAGGGCATCGTCATCGGCCCCAAGGGCAAGCGCCTGAAGGACGTCGGCATCAAGTCCCGCAAGCAGATCGAGGCGCTCCTCGGCACCCCTGTCTTCCTCGACCTGCACGTCAAGGTCGCCAAGGACTGGCAGCGGGACCCGAAGCAGCTGCGCCGGCTCGGCTTCTAAGCGCCCCGCCGGCACCCGTGCTGCTCCCGCAGCAGCGCGCGGTACCAGTCGTACGACGCCTTCGGCGTCCGCCGCTGCGTGTCGAAGTCCACGTGGACCAGGCCGAAGCGGCGGCCGTACCCCTCCGCCCACTCGAAGTTGTCCAGCAGCGACCACACGAAGTAGCCGCGGACGTCCACGCCCGCCTCCATCGCCCGGTGCAGGGCGCGGACATGGCCGTCGAGGTAGGCGATGCGGTCGGTGTCGTCCAGGCCCTCGTACGCGCAGCCGTTCTCCGTGACGACCACCGGGGGGAGACGGTCGCCGTAGCGGCCATGGAACAGCGTGAGCAGTTCGGTCAGCGCCTCCGGGACCACCGGCCAGCCGAAGTCCGTCACCGGGTATCCCTCGATCTCCCGTACGGAGAAGGGCAGTTCGGCAGGCATCCGGACCCCGCCGAACTCGATCTCCGCTCCCTGCGGCGCACTCACCCGCGTCGGCGCGTAGTAGTTGATCCCGTACCAGTCGAGCGGCTCCGCGATGATCTTCAGGTCCGCCTCGACGTCCCCCGGCATCAGCTCCCCGACGCCCTCCGGGTAGCGGCCGAGCAGCAGCGGATCGGCGAACAGCCGGTTCAGCAGCGTGTCGTAGAAGTCAGCCGCCGCCACGTCCGCCTCGTCTTCGGAGGCCGGCCACGTCGGGCCGTGGGAGTTCGCGATGCCGATGTCCGAGGCTCCCCCCGCGCGCAGCGCCCGTACCGCCAGGCCGTGCGCCAGCAACTGGTGGTGCGCCACCGGCAGCGCGTCGAACAGCAGCCTCCGGCCCGGCGCGTGCACGCCCAGGGCGTGGCCCAGCAGCGTGTGCTCGGCAGGCTCGTTCAGCGTGATCCACTTCGTCACCCGGTCCCCGAGGCGCGCGACGACCCGCGCCACATGCTCCGCGAACCGCTCCGCCGTGTCCCGCTCCAGCCAGTCCAGGTCCGCCGGCAGGTCCCAGTGGAACAGCGTCGGCACCGGCCGCACCCCCGCCGCCAGCAGGTCGTCGACCAGCCGGTCGTAGAAGTCGAGGCCGCCCTCGGCCTGCACCCTCGGCCAGGACACCGAGAAGCGGTACGCGTCCACGCCCAGGTCCGCGAGCAGCGCCACGTCCTCGCGGTGGCGGCGCACGTGGTCGCAGGCCACGGCCGCCGTGGACCCGTCCCGCACCCGGCCCGGCTCGGCCGTGAACACGTCCCACACGGACGCCTCGCGCGTGTCGACCGCGCCCTCGATCTGGTACGCCGAGGTCGACACACCCCACAGGAAGCCGGCCGGGAAACGGGGGATCGGGTTCGTCGTCGCCATGGCCCGGATCATCCGCACCGACTCCCCTAGGCGTCAACGCCCTTGCCGCCGACCAGACATCACCGGGGCGTCGGCAACCAGCGGGGCCTGTTTCGGCGGTGACATGTGGTCGTGCGCCGGGATGGTCCTGCGCGCGATCCCGTGGTTCAAGGCGGGCAAGATCCCCGGCGTTTGAAGGCCATCGACCGCACGATCGACGCGATCCAGCGACTGCCGAGGACTTTGCACGCGCGGTGACCTCTGCAGTGAAGGCGTTCGCCGCGGCAGGCAACTGGGAATAACTACTCGGAGTGGCCGTGAGGCACCGCACAGATGCCTCACGGCCACTTCACTGCCGGCCCGCCGTGAGCACCTCCCGCATCGTGCCGTCCGGCCCCGCCACCAACCTCGGTGCTCGGCGCCGCCGTACGGCCGTGCGGACCTCCACAGAAGCCGACCAAATGAGCACCGATTGCGTCAGTCGAACACGAACGGCCCCGGTGCCTGCGGCCCCGTCGCCGTGCAGGTGATCGTGATGAAGCCGAAGGCCGTCACCTTGAGGGTGCCGCCGTAGGCCTCCAGGGTGTCGCCGGAGGCGACCGTGCCGGGGAGGGGGCCCACCTCGAGGGCGTCGCCCGTGGACATCGCCGGGTTCTTCGTGCCCTTGAAGACGACCGTGCCGCCGTCCGGATTGACCAGCGTCAGTTCCGAGACCAGGGAGTCCTGGCCGAGGGAGACCGGCGCGGTGACCGACGAGGTGTTCAGCGTGATCGTCGCGGACGTGCCGTCCTGCGTGGCCGTGAGGGTGGCGTCACCGCCGCCGTAGCTGCCGCAGTCGGCGTTGACGGTCGCCGTGCCGGGGTCGACGGCGGCGGCGGTGGGGGCGAACGCCAGGCCGCAGACGGCCAGTGCGCCCGCGGCCAGGGACAGACCTGTTCCGAGTCGCTTGCCTCTCATTGGATTCCGGTCCCTTTCGTGTGGGGGGCAGTTGGGGGTCCGGACCCGCTGCGTGTCCATTGATGCGCGGGAGGGGCCGAGCGGCAAGGTGGAGATCTGGCCTAACTACCGGAGGTAACAGCGGTGGGGTACGGCCGGGCCGGTTCAGCCCGCCGTGATCGTCTCCCGCACCGTGCCGTCCGGCCCGGCCACCAGCACCGGCGTCTCCGCGCCGCCCAGGTCCCGCACGGCCGCGCGGTCCTCCGCCGAGGCCGACTCCGCGGACGTCACGACCGCCGCCGCCTCCAGCGAGGTCGCGCCGGACGCCACCGCCATCGCCACCGCCGTGCGCAGCGCGCTGAGCTTCAGCGAGTCCAGGGCGACGGTGCCGGCGGCGTACGTACGGCCGGTCTCGTCGCGTACGGCCGCGCCCTCGGGCACGCCGTTGCGGGCCCGGACGGAGCGGGCCAGAGTGACGATCTTGCGGTCCTCGGGGTCGAGGTCGGGAGTCTCGGTCATGATCCGAGCATAAGGGGGCGCTACGGGCGGTCGAGGCGCAGGCGGTCCGTGCGGGGAAGGCCCGCCACGACCAGGTCGTAGGAGTCCTCCACCAGCTCCGTGACCAGGCGGTCCGGGAGTTCGCCCGGCCCGCCCGCCACGGTCACCGGGTTCCAGTGCCGCTTGTTCATGTGCCAGCCCGGGGCGATCAGGTCCGGGTGGTCGGCGCGGAGGCGGATCGCGTCGTCCGGGTCGCACTTGAGGTTGACCTTCAGCGGGCGCGCGCCCAGGTCCGTCAGGGCGAACATCTTGCCCAGCACTTTGAAGACCGAGGTCTCCGGGTTGAAGGGGAACTCCTCCACCGCCGCGTTGAAGGACAGGCACAGGGCGCGCAGCCGCTCCGGGGTCATTCCTCCGGCTCCTCCTCGCCGGCCGGCGGCTTCGCCGGGCCCACGGGCTCCACCAGCACCGTCACGATCTTGTTCCGGCGTCCGGCCGCCGCCTCCGCCGTCAGCCGCAGCTCGCGGCCGTCGGGCAGTTCGACGACCGAGGACGCGCCCGCGATCGGCACCCGGCCCAGCCGCTTGGCGAGCAGTCCGCCGACGGTCTCCACGTCCTCGTCGTCGAACTCCTCGAGCCCGTACAGCTCACCGAGGTCCGTGATGTCGAGGCGGGCGGTGACCCGGTGGCGGCCCTCGCCGAGGTCCTCGACCGGGGGCAGCTCGCGGTCGTACTCGTCGGTGATCTCGCCGACGATCTCCTCGAGGATGTCCTCGATCGTGACGATGCCCGCGGTGCCGCCGTACTCGTCGACCGCGACGGCGACGTGGTTGCGCTCCTTCTGCATCTCGCGCAGCAGGTCGCCGGCGTTCTTGGTGTCGGGCACGAAGAACACGGGCCGCATCGCCGTCGACACCAGGTCGTTCTCCGCGTCCCTGCTGATGTGCGTCTTGCGGGCCAGGTCCTTCAGATAGACGATCCCGACGATGTCGTCCTCGCTCTCGCCGGTCACCGGGATGCGGGAGAACCCGGAGCGCAGGGCGAGCGTGAGGGCCTGCCGGATGGTCTTGTACCGCTCGATGACCACGAGGTCGGTGCGCGGCACCATGACCTCCCGCACCAGGGTGTCGCCCAGCTCGAAGACGGAGTGCACCATGCGGCGCTCCTCGTCCTCGATCAGCGACTCCGCCTCCGCGAGGTCCACCAGCGCGCGCAGCTCCGCCTCGGAGGCGAACGGGCCGTGCCGGAAGCCCTTGCCGGGCGTGAGGGCGTTGCCGATGAGGATCAGCAGCGAGGGGATCGGGCCCATGATCCGCGCGAGCGGCACCAGCACGTAGGCGGCGACCGTGGCCGTGTTCAGCGGGTGCTGCCGGCCGATGGTGCGCGGGGAGACGCCGACGGCGACGTACGACACGAGGACCATGATGGCGATGGCGATCAGCAGCGCCTCGGCCGTGCCGTCGAACTCGCGGACGCTGCCGTAGGTGATGAGGGATGCGGCGGACATCTCGCAGGTGATGCGGACCAGCAGCGCCACGTTGAGGTAGCGGGTGGGGTCGGCGGCGATCCGGGAGAGCTTGGCGCTGCCCCGGCGGCCCGACCGTACGGCCTCCTCGGCGCGGAAGCTGGAGACGCGGGCGATGCCGGCCTCCGCGCAGGCGGCGAGCCAGGCGACGACGACGAGCGCGAGCGCCCCGAGGACGAGTGGGGCGCTCATGAGACGGTCGGGGCCGGAGAGGGGCCGGTGAGGCCCTTCTCCGCGCGCCAGCCGTCCACGATGGCCGCCTGGAGGCCGAACATCTCGGCCTTCTCGTCCGGCTCCTCGTGGTCGTAGCCGAGCAGGTGCAGCACACCGTGGACGGTGAGCAGCTGGAGTTCTTCGTCCATGGTGTGCCGCGTCGGCGCTTCCTCGCCCTGCTTGGCGGCGACCTCGGGGCAGAGCACGATGTCGCCGAGGAGTCCCTGCGGGGGCTCGTCCTCGTCCTTGGACGGGGGCCGCAGCTCGTCCATGGGGAACGACATGACGTCCGTGGGCCCGGGCAGGTCCATCCACTGGATGTGCAGCTGCTCCATGGCGCCCGCGTCCACCACGATCACCGAGAGCTCGGAGAGCGGGTGGATGCGCATCCGGGCCAGTGCGTAACGGGCGATGTCGAGGATCGCCTGCTCGTCGACCTCGGTGCCGGACTCGTTGTTGACGTCGATCGACATCTGGTGCTCGGTCTACTTCCCCTTGTGCCCGGACCGGCCGCGGCCGCCCTTGTGGGTGCCGTTCTCGGTGCCGTGCTGGCTGTCGTACTTCTCGTACGCGTCGACGATACGGCCCACCAGCTTGTGCCGGACGACGTCGTGGGACGACAGCCGGGAGAAGTGGACGTCGTCCACGCCCTCCAGGATGTCCTGGACCTGGCGCAGACCGGACTTGGTGCCGTCGGGCAGGTCCACCTGCGTCACGTCACCCGTGATCACGATCTTCGAGTCGAAGCCGAGACGGGTGAGGAACATCTTCATCTGCTCGGGGCTCGTGTTCTGGGCCTCGTCCAGGATGATGAACGCGTCGTTGAGCGTGCGGCCGCGCATGTACGCCAGCGGCGCGACCTCGATCGTGCCCGCGGCCATCAGCCGGGGGATCGAGTCGGGGTCGAGCATGTCGTGCAGCGCGTCGTACAGCGGGCGCAGGTACGGGTCGATCTTCTCGTAGAGCGTGCCCGGCAGGAAGCCGAGACGCTCGCCCGCCTCGACCGCCGGCCGGGTCAGGATGATGCGGTTGACCTGCTTGGACTGCAGGGCCTGCACCGCCTTGGCCATGGCCAGGTAGGTCTTGCCGGTGCCCGCGGGGCCGATGCCGAAGACGATGGTGTGCTTGTCGATCGCGTCCACGTAGCGCTTCTGGTTGAGCGTCTTGGGGCGGATCGTGCGGCCGCGCGAGGACAGGATGTTCTGCGTGAGCACCTCGGCCGGGGTCTCCTGGCCGTCGCTCTCCCCGCTTTCGCTCGCCTTGAGCATGGCGATCGAGCGTTCCACTGCGTCCTCCGTCATCGGCTGACCGGTGCGGAGCACCAGCATCATCTCGTCGAACACGCGCGAAACGAGGGCGACCTCCGTGGCGTCGCCGACCGCGCTGATCTCGTTGCCCCGGACGTGGATGTCGGCCCCCGGGAAGGCCTTCTCGATCACACGCAGGAGGGAGTCGCCGGATCCCAGCACGGTCACCATGGGGTGCTGGGCGGGGACGGTGAACTGCACTCTCGCCTGCCCCTGCGCGGGGGTGTGAGCTGTGGGTGTCTGAGTCATGGGCCGGCTCTGAGGCCTGCGGTTCCTCCTCGTCACGGCCGCGCAGCTGTGGGCGGCCTCGCGACTCCCAGGGTACGACGGCGGGGTGACAAGCCCGTAGGCCTTTTATCCGACCGGGTGCGTGGCCCCGTTCGCTTTCTTCCCCGCCTGCGCCGTGGCACGCCCCCTCGTACGGTCACCGTCCGCGCCGTGGCACGCCCCCTCGTACGGTCAAGGGCGGCGCCGGGCGTCACGCCGACCTGCGGAACCCGATCGTCGGGACGGCCCGCCGCAGCGGCCAGGGCCGCACCGCCTCCTCCGGGACCAGCCCGGTCAGGAAGCCGTAACGGCGCAGCGCGGACAGCTCCTGGCTCTCGACCGACTGCACCCTGCGCCACCATCCGGCGATCTCCGCCCAGCCCGGCGCGGACAGCGAGCCGCCGAACTCCTGGACGGACAGCGCGGCCGTGAGCCCGGCGAAGGCGAGCCGGTCGGCCAGCGGCCAGCCCGCCAGCGAGCCGGTGACGAAGCCTGCGACGAACACGTCGCCCGCCCCGGTCGGGTCCAGCGCCTCCACCTCGATGGCCGGCACCGACGCGGTCTCCCCCGTCCGCCGGTCCACCGCGTACGCGCCCTCCGCGCCGAGCGTGACCACGGCGACCGGGACGTGCTCGGTGAGGGCGTGGGCGGCTGCGCGCGGGGTGTCCGTGCCGGTGTAGCGCATGGCCTCCGCCGCGTTCGGCAGGAACGCCTCGCAGTGCCGCAGGTCGGGCAGGCCCGCCAGGTCCCACGCCCCGGTGTCGTCCCAGCCGACGTCGCCGAAGATCCGGGTGCCCGTGCGGGCGGCCTGGGCGATCCAGGGGGCGCTGCGTCCGGGGGTGAGCGAGGCGACGGCGGCGCGGGCGCGGGGCGGACAGTCGGGGGCCGGCTCCTCGGGAGGCGGCTCGTGGCCGTGGGAGACCATCGTGCGCTCGCCCTCGTACGCCATGGAGACGGTGACCGGGGAGTGCCAGCCGGGGACCGTGCGGGACGGGGAGAGGTCGATGCCCTCGCCCTGCTCCAGCGCGTCCCAGCAGTACTCGCCGTAGTGGTCGTCGCCGAAGGCCGCCGCGAGGGACGTGCGCAGGCCGAGGCGGGCCAGGGCGGTGGCCATGTTGGCCACGCCGCCCGGGCTCGACCCCATGCCGCGCGCCCAGGTCTCGGTGCCGCGCACGGGGGCGCAGTCGAGCCCGGTGAAGACGATGTCGAGGAAGACGGTGCCGGTCAGGTAGACGTCCCAGGGCGGGTCGTCCGGGCCGCGCAGGGCGGCGAGCGGGTCGATCTGGGCCGGGCAGGGCGGTCCCTCGACGGGTCCCTCACCGGCTCTCCTGCCGTTCCTCTTCCCGGTGGACGCCATCTCGGTGCGCTCCCTGACGTGGTGCGGTTTCAGCCAGTGTGCACCACTCCGCCGACAGGGAGGCGGCCGTCAGGCCGTGCCGTGTCCCGGACCGGTCACCAGCGGGGCACGGCGGGTCGGACCCAGTCCGGGTCGGCGACCCGCATGGCGGCCGCGTCGTCGCGGTCTCGCAGCGCGCCGTCGTCGTCCAGCCACCGCCGGTGCAGGAACGCCAGCCGGTCGCGGTCGAGTTCCACGCCGAGGCCCGGCGCGTCGGACACACGGACCGTGCCGTCCTCGAACGCCGGCCGCTCGGTGAGGACGTCCTCGGACTGCCAGGGGTAGTGGGAGTCGCAGGCGTGGTGCAGGTCGGGCACGGTGGACGCGACGTGCGTCATCGCGGCGAGGCTGATGCCGAGGTGGGTGTTGGAGTGCATGGAGACGCCGACGCCGAAGGTGCGGCAGATCGCCGCGAGGTGCTGGGTGTTGCGCAGTCCGCCCCAGTAGTGGTGGTCGGAGAGCACGACGTGCACGGCGTCCCGGGTGAACGCCTCCTTGATCTCGGCGAACGTCGTCACGCACATGTTGGTGGCGAGCGGCACGGAGGTGCCGGCCGCCACCTCCGCCATGGCCGGAGTGCCGAGGGCCGGGTCCTCCAGGTACTCCAGGACGTCCCCGAGCTCCTTCGCCACCTTGAGCGAGGTCTCCACGGACCAGGCGCCGTTGGGGTCGAGGCGCAGCGGGTGTCCGGGGAAGGCGGCGGCGAGGGCGCGGACGGCGGCGATCTCCTCCTCGGGCGGGAAGACGCCGCCCTTGAGCTTGAACGACGTGAAGCCGTACCGCTCGGTGAAGCGGCGGGCCTGCTCCACCACTCCGGCCGGGTCGAGGGCCGCGCCCCAGTCGTCCTTCTCCGCCGTCACGCCCTCGGGGTGCTCGGCCCACTTGTAGAACAGGTAGGCGCTGTACTCGACGGCGTCGCGCACCTTGCCGCCGAGCAGGGCGTGCACGGGCAGGCCGAGGCTCTTGCCGAGGGCGTCGAGGCAGGCGACCTCCAGGGCGGAGAGCACGGACAGCCGCAGCTTGTCGGCGGTCTGCACGCCGCGCAGTCCGCCGACGTCGACCTGTCCGGAGACGCGGGCGGCGTCGACGCCGACCTCGTCGGCCTCGGCGAACAGCCGGTTCAGGTCGTCGACCCGGTGCCCGACGAGCCGGTCGGCGAGCGGGCGGGCCAGCTCCAGGTACTTGGTGTCGCCGTACGTCTCGCCGAGCCCGGTGATCCCGCCGGCGGTCACCACCTCCACGATCAGCCGGGGGGTGTACGGCTGGTGCACGCCCTGCGTGTTGAGCAGCGGCGGGTCGGCGACCAGGACCGGGGTGAGGCGGACCTCGGTGACGGTCAGGTCGCGGGAGGTGGATGCGGTCACAGGGCGGCTCCTACGAGGTCGAGTCCGGCGTCGAGCAGGGTCCTGAGGTCGGTGAGGTCCCGGGCGGACGGGTCCGTGAGCGGGGCGCGCACGGGGCCGACGGGACGGCCGCGAAGCCGTGCGGCCGCCTTCACCAGCGACACCGCGTATCCGGGGGTGCGGTCGCGCAGTTCGACGAACGGCACGTAGAAGCCGCGCAGCAGCCGGTCGAGGGTGTCCGCGTCGCCGTCACGGAGGGCGGTGAAGAAGGCGCCGGCGATCTCGGGCGCGAAGGCGTGCACCGCGGAGGAGTAGGCGGGGACGCCGACGGTGGCGTAGGCGCGGGCCTGGATCTCGGCGGTGGCGGCGCCGTTGAAGAACAGGAAGTCGTCGGGGGCGGCGAGGGTGAGGCGCTGGAGGCGGTCGAGGTCGCTGTGCCCGTCCTTGAGGCCGATGACGTTCGGCAGGGCGGCGATGCGGCGCAGCGAGTCGGCGGTGTAGGCGACCTGGCCGCGCTGGTAGGTGACGAGCGGCAGCGGGGTGCGGGCGGCGAGCGCCTCCAGTTGGGCGACGAGGCCGTCCTGCGGGGCGGTGACCAGGTAGTGCGGCAGGACGAGCAGGGCGTCGGCGCCGGCGTCCTGTGCGATGCGCGCGAACCGGGCGGCCTGGGCCCAGCCGTAGCCGACGCCGGCGACGACGGGGACCCGTCCGGCGCTCTCCTCGACGGTGATCGCGACGACCTGGCGGTACTCCTCCTCGTCCAAAGAGAAGAACTCGCCGGTGCCGCAGGCGGGGAAGACGGCGCCGGGTCCGGTGGCGATCCGTTCCGCCACGTAGGCGCGGTAGCCGTCGGGGTCGAGCGTGCCGTCGTCGTGGAACGACGTGAGGGGGAAGGAGAGGACACCGTGTGTCATGCCGTCCTTGAGGCGTCTCGCCACGGCGGCGCTGCCGTCTCCCTCGGTACCGGGACTCACCCTCGCCCATCTCCCTATGTAGACGGCATCCATGTATGAGAACGAAGGCTAGAGGGGTGGACGAGGGGCGTCAATGGGGCGGACGAGCGGGACCGCACCGCAGTCCGGGCAGGCAAAAGCGTGCTGCTACCCAACCCTCCAAACCTCCAAACGCATGAGTGACTTAGATCACAGCTCCCTCACTCCCGTTGCGCTGCCCCCGCTTGATACAAATTGCCCGCGCGTTCTCGTCCGTCGACGGTCGTCGCCCCCCATCACCTCTTTTCGCACCGTCCCTTTCGCACGCCCTGGGAACGCCCGTGTACGCCCCTCGCACCACCCCCTGGCCCCTCGTCGCCCTTTTCACGGCCGGGTACCTCGCCCCGTATCTGCTGCCGACCACCGTCGGACGGCTGGAACGCGGTCTGGATCTGACGCCCACCCAGGCGGGGGGCGTCGGCAGTCTGCTGCTGCTCAGTTCGGCCACGGCCGGGTTCCTGCTCGCCTCCCGCGTCGAACGGACCGGCGCGCGCACCCTGGCCCGGTTCGGTCTCGTCCTCGCCGCCGTCGGCTACGGCGGGGCCGCCCTCACCGCCTCGGTCCCGGCCGTCGTCGCCGGCGCCGTCGTCGGCGGGTTCGGGTCGGGCACGGCGACCACGGTCGCGGCGACCCGGATCGCGGCGGAGAAGGACCCCCACCGGGCGTCCACCCTGGGCCTGCTCAGCGTGTCCGCGCTGGCCGGCGCGGTCTATCTGACGGTGCCGCACCTGCCCGGGCACGGGCTCACCCTCGCTGCCATCGCCCTCACCGCGCTCGCGGTGTGGCCGCTGACGGCGGGGCTGCCCGGGGGTACGGCGGGTACTGCGGGTACCGCGGGGCCGGCCGCGGTCGGGTCGGCGGAGGCCGACGGCTCGGGCGCCGGGCGTCTGCCGTACCGGCGATCGGGCATGGTGCTGGCCGGGGCCATGCTGCTGTGGTCGCTCGCGCAGAACGCGCTGTGGGGAGTCAGCGGGCGCATCGGCGTCGGTCAGGCCCATCTGTCCGAGCCGACCGTGGGCGTCGTCTTCGCGGTCGCCCTGGGCGCGGGACTGCTGGGCGTGCTGGGCGCGGGGGCGCTCGGCTCGCGGCTGGGGCGGGCGCTGCCCATCGGTGGCGGGACCGTCGTCATCGCCTGCTGCATCGCGCTGAGCGCTTCCGCGACAGGGCTTGGGAGCTTCGCCTTCGGCGAGATCGCGTGGAACACCTTCTATCCGGTGGTGCTGTCGTACCTGATCGGGCTGGCGGCCTCGCTGGACGCGCGGGGGCGGTGGGCGGTGCTGGTCGGGTCCGCGTCCTCGCTGGGGACGGCGGCCGGGCCGCTCACCGGGAGCGTGCTGTCGGCGCAGGCCGGCTTTCCTGTGATGGGGGCGGTCCTGGCGGTGGGGTTGCTGCTGGTCGCCGTGCCGATGACGGGGGTCGCCCTGCACGCGGGCGGGCGGGCGTTGCTGCCGGGGGCTGTGCGGAGGCGGGGCGGGCATCCCGCGGCTGTCGTCGCCGCGACGACGGGGACTCCGTCGGGGGTGGTGCCGGAGGTCGGCGCGCCGGAGCAGCCGGTCGTCGAGATCGCCCTCGACGGGGCGGCGGTGCCCGCGCGGGCCGCGTACGACACGGCGGCGGCTACGAGGGCGCCGGGTGGGGTGTGACGGGGCGACCTGGACAGCGGGCCTGGGTTCCGGCGCCCGGGGGTGGGACAGCCACTGCCCGCCGAAGGGGTGCCGCTGCGCCCACCCGTGCCGCCCCAGCGGCACGAATGCCCGCAACTGGGGCGGCCCTCTTCAGCGGCCGATGCGGAAGCACCCTCCAGGGGCGCGGGGAACTGCGCGACCATCCACGGACTGCCCGCACTGGCGCTGCGGCGAAGGCCCCCCCAGGGGCTCGGGGAACTGCGACCAGCCGGCGGCTACCCGCAGCTACTCCCGGCGTTTGGGGAGGGGCACCCTCTGAAGGTCCCTCGCCACCGTCAGATCCCCCTCGTAGCCCGCCGCCCGCGCCTCGCGTTCGAAGGCCGAGGGGTCCGAATACCGCTGACTGAAGTGGGTCAGCACCAAGTGACGGACCCCCGCTTCGCGGGCGACCCTCGCCGCCTGGCCCGCCGTCAGGTGGCCGAACTCGACCGCCAGGGACTCGTCCTCGTCGAGGAACGTCGACTCGATCACCAGCATGTCGCAGCCCTCGGCGAGCGCGTACACCCCGTCGCACAGCCGGGTGTCCATGACGAACGCGAGCCGCTGTCCGTGCCGGACCTCGCTGACGTCCTCCAGGGCCACGCCGTTCCACGAGCCCTCGCGCTGGAGGCGGCCGACGTCAGGTCCCTCGACGCCGTGCGCGGCGAGCCGGTCGGGCAGCATGCGGCGGCCGTCGGGTTCGACGAGCCGGTAGCCGTACGCCTCGACCGGGTGGGAGAGGCGGCGTGCCTCCAGCGTGTAGCCGGAGGTGCGGACGAGCGGACCGTCGGTGTCGACGGGGGCCTCGAGCAGGGCGACGGTCTCCCGGTAGGCGGTCGCGTACCGGAGCCGGTCGAAGAACCGTTGCCCGGATCGCGGGTAGTGCGCGCTCACCGGGTGCGGCACCTTGTCGAGGTTGATCCGCTGGATCACCCCGGCGAGTCCCAGCGAGTGGTCGCCGTGGAAGTGCGTGACGCAGATCCGGTTGATGTCGTGCGCCGCGACCCCGGCGCGCAGCATCTGCCGCTGCGTGCCCTCGCCCGGGTCGAACAGGATGCCCTCGCCGTCCCAGCGCAGCAGGTAGCCGTTGTGGTTGCGGTGCCGGGTCGGGACCTGGCTGGCGGTGCCGAGCACCACCAGTTCACGGACGGACAACGCGGCCTAGCCGGGAGGCCACTCGAGACCGCGCCCGCCCAGGACGTGGGCGTGCGCGTGCCACACGGTCTGGCCGGCGCCGCTGCCCGTGTTGAACACGGTGCGGTAGCTCTCCAGCTTCTCCTGGTCCGCGACGGCCTCCGTCTCGCGCAGCACGTCCGCGGCGAGCTCGGGGGCCGCGGCGGCGAGCGCCGCGGCGTCCCTGTGGTGCGCCTTCGGGATCACCAGGACGTGGGTGGGCGCCTGGGGGTTGATGTCACGGAACGCGACGGTCGTGTCCGTCTCCCGCACGATCGTCGCCGGGATGGTGCCCGCGACGATCTTGCAGAACAGACAGTCGTCCTGAGGTTCCCCTGCCATACGCCCTCCTCGGCCCGGCGATCTTCCCTACCCAGGCATGCTACCGACCCGCTCGCGGGCCGTCGTGCCGCGGCGGCACGACGGCCCGCGGCCGGTCACGACAGCTCCGGCGGCACCTTCGCCGGGGTCGTCTCCAGTGCCTCCATCGCCAGCCGCACTGCTTCGTCGAGCTGGACGTCCCGCCCGGCCGCGTGGTCCTGCGGGCGCTGGACGACCTCGACGTCCGGGTCGACGCCGTGGTTCTCGACGTCCCAGCCGTACCCCTCCAGCCAGAAGGCGTACTTGGGCTGGGTGACGAGCGTGCCGTCGACGAGCCGGTAGCGGCTGTCGATGCCGATGACGCCGCCCCAGGTGCGGGTCCCGACGACGGGGCCGATGCCGAGCGCCTTGATCGCCGCGTTGACGATGTCGCCGTCGGACCCGGAGAACTCGTTGGCGACGGCGACGACGGGTCCCCTGGGCGCGTCGCGCGGGTAGCTCTCGGCGCGCATCCCGCGCGGCAGGTCCCAGCCGACGATCCGCCGGGCCAGCTTCTCCACCACGAGCTGCGAGGTGTGGCCGCCGCGGTTCTCCCGCACGTCCACGACCAGGCCCTCGCGCAGCACCTCCACCCGCAGGTCGCGGTGGATCTGCGCCCAGCCGGGCGCCTGCATGTCGGGAACGTGGATGTAGCCGAGCCGGCCGCCGGACTTCTCCAGCACGTAGGCCCGCCGGTCGGCGACCCAGGCGTGGTAGCGCAGCGGCTCCTCGTCGGCGAGCGGTACGACGACCGCGTGCCGGGGCTCTCCCCCGCCGGCCGGTGACACGGTCAGCTCGACGGGCTTGCCTGCCGTGCCGATCAGCAGCGGCGCCGGCCCGGTCACCGGGTCGACCGGCTGTCCCGCGACGGCGACGATCGCGTCCCCCGGCCGGATCGCCACGCCGGGCGCGGCGAGCGGGGAGCGGGCCTCCGGGTCGGAGGTCTCGGCGGGCAGGATGCGGTCCACCCGCCAGCTGCCGTCCTCGTGCCGGGAGATGTCCGCGCCGAGGAGTCCCTGCCGGGCTCCGCCGCCGTAGCCGCCGCGCGGGGTGACGTAGGCGTGCGAGGTTCCGAGTTCGCCGTGCACCTCCCACAGCAGGTCCACCAGGTCGTCGTGGGTGGCCAGCCGGTCCAGGACGGGACGGTAGCGGTCCAGCACCCCGTCCCAGTCGACGCCGCTCATGTCGGGACGCCAGAAGTTGTCCCGCATGATCCGGCCGTTCTCGTCGAACATCTGCCGCCACTCGGCGGACGGGTCGACGAACTGCCGGACCCGCGCCAGGTCGACGGTGATGTTGCTGTCGCTGTCGTCGTCGGAGGAGGCGCGCCGGTCGCTCGGCACGACCTTGAGCCGCCCGTCGGTCCACAGCAGCACCCGCTTGCCGTCGCCGCTGACCTCGAAGTGGTCGGCGTCCACGGCGAGGTGCTCGAGGCGCTGCTGGGCGAGGTCGTAGCGCTCCAGGTCGGTCTTGGGGTCCGGATCGTCGGGCGTGGCCCGGGACGCCCCGAGCACGCCGCGCACCGGGTGGCGCAGCCACAGCACGCCGTCCTTGGCGGCGCGCAGGTTGCTGTAGCGGGCGGCCTCGACCGGGAACGGCACGATGCGGTCGGCGAGCCCGTCGAGGTCGATACGGGTGGTGGGGGTGCCCTCGCTGTCGGGGGTCTCGTCCCGGTCCGGGGTCTCGAAGGGCCGCCCGTGCCGCTGCGGTCCGAACGGCGACGGTGTGGCCGCCGCGAGCGTGATCAGGTACGGCCGTGCGCCCTCGACGAAGGCCAGGTCGAAGACGTGCTCGTCGTAGACCGGGTCGAAGGAGCGGGTGGACAGGAACGCGAGGTGCTTGCCGTCGAGGGTGAAGGCGGGCGCGTAGTCCTGGAAGCGCAGCGGGGTCGCCTCGGTGACCGACAGGTCGGTGGTGTTGGCGAGCTTGATCTGGCTGAGCGGGCGCGGTCCGGGGTGGGACCACGCGAGCCAGGTGGAGTCGGGGGAGAAGACCAGCCCGGAGACGTCGCCGTCCTCGCTGCGGTCGACCTCGCGGACTTCGCCGGTCTCCCGCTCGACGAGCAGGAGGCGGCCGTCGTGCGAGGCGATCGCGGCGCGGCTGCCGTCGGGCGCCATCGCCAGGTCCACGACCCGGCCGAGCTGTCCGGCGGCGAGCCGGCGCGGGGTGGCGCCGGGGACGGGTCCGGTGGCGGGGGCGAACTCCAGGGCGTCGTCGCCCTCGGCGTCCGTCACCCACACCACCCATTCCTCGCCGTCCGCGCGGAAGGTGCGCGGGCGCCGGGCGCGGACGCCGGGGGTGGCGGCGAGGGCGCGGGCGGGGCCGGAGCGGTGGGTGACCCAGTGGACGGTGCCGCGTACGCAGACGGCGCTGCCGCGCGCGGTGTGGTCGGGGGACGCGGAGCCGAACCAGCGGGCCGCGTTCACCGGGAACGGCTGGAGGTCGACGCGCTGCCCGCCGAGCCGGACGTCGAGCCGGCGCGGCTCGGCGGTGTCGAGGTCGTCGAGGATCCACAGCTCGCCGGCGCTGGAGTACACGACCCTGCTGCCGTCGGTGGCGGCGTGGCGGGCGTAGAAGCCTCCCCCGCTCTCGGCTTCTCCCCCACTCTCGACTTCGCTCGAGCGGGGGGACCCCCATGAGCGGGACGTGCCCCCGAGCGGGGTGTGGCGGCGCAGGTCGGAGCCGTCGGCGAGGGACGAGTACAGCGCGCCCGTGCCCTCGTGGTCGGAGAGGAACGCGACTCTCTCCCCCACCCACAGCGGGTACTCGATGTTCCCGTCGAGTTCCTCGTGCAGCCGGACGAACTCGCCGTCGCCCTGCCGGTCGATCCACAGCTTGCCCGCGGTGCCGCCCCGGTACCGCTTCCAACTGGCCGCCTCGCGGCCCATGGTGGCGGACAGCAGCACGGTGTGCGGGCCCGCGGCGATGTCGCCGACCGGTCCGTACGGCAGGGTCTCGGCGGGTCCGCCGTCGAGCGGCACGGCGCGTGCCCAGGTGCGGCGCAGGCTGGCCTGGCCGTACGTGCTCAGGGCGAGGACCCGGCCGTCCGCGGTCCAGCCGCGGACCTGGGTCCTCATGCTGCCCCAGTGGGTGAGCCGCCTGGCGCGGCCGCCGTCGACGGGGGCGACGTGCACCTCGGGGGCGCCGTCGCGGGTGGAGGTCCACGCGACGGTGGCGCCGTCCGGGGAGATCCGTGGATGGTTCACCGGCACGTTGTCCGCGCTGACCCGCCAGGCGCGGCCGCCGTCGAGCGGTGCGAGCCACACGTCGTCCTCGGCGGTGAAGGCGACCAACTCGCCGTGCAGGTGCGGGAAACGGAGGTATGCGCTGGATGCGACCGATGCAGGCTGTGTCACCCGATCACCCTATGGGCGCGCGTGCGGTCCGGCCAGAGGTTCCGATCACTTGCCCTCGACGGGGCGACAGGACGGGTACTGGTCGCACCACACCGTCGTGGTGACGGTCACGGTGACGGTGGGCCGTGGCCCCTGCTCGGTCGGCTCGCCCACGCGGGGCGGGCTCTTGGAGTCGCAGTCGCCGAGGCCCTCGACTCGGAACACCTGCCGGCCGTCCACCTTCGCGGTGATGTCCCCGCGGACACAGGCGTTGTTGACGGCGTGGGTGACCCGTCCGGTGACGGTGATCTCCTTGCCGCCCTCGGTCTCGCCCTCGCAGTCGACCGAGGCGGCGGTCTCCTCCGAGGCCGGCGACGCGGACCTGTCCCGGTCCCCCAGGGACGCGGTGCAGGTCAGCCAGCGGACCTTGTCCTTCTGGCGGTTGAGCTCCTTGGTCACGGTCCCGTCGGTGGTGAGCGCCACGGCGGCGGAGCTGAGGCCGCCGCCTTCGCAGGCCGTCACGCCGGTGACCGCGGCCACGGCGAAACCGGCGGCAAGCGCGAACCGCCGCCCTCGTGTTCCCCGCGGGAACCTTGTCGTCGCCCCCATGCACGGCAGCGTGCCACTGCCGCCCGCGCGGCGGTAGGGCGCATCGGGCCACGTGCGGCGGCCGTCCTGGGGACTGCGCCCCCGGATCCCCCTCGACGGCCCTGGCGGGCCTCGCCCTCGCACGCCGGACGGGCCGGGCATGGCTCTCCCGGCGCTCTCGAGGAGCGGGGGGGCAGGAACATTCCAGCCCTTCCGGCGTTCGCAGACAGAGCGGGTCCGGAGCGGGGGTCCGGGGCGGAGGCCCGTGGCCTCAGGACCAGCGGCCGGTGCGGCCGAGCAGCAGCGCCGCAGCAGCGGTTCCCGCCGTGGACGTACGGAGCACGCTCCTCCCGAGGCGGTACGCCCGCGCCCCCACGCTCTCGAACAGCGCCAGTTCCTCGGCGGACACCCCGCCCTCAGGTCCGACGACCAGCACGATGTCCCCCGTGTCCGGCAACGGAGCCGAAGCCAGCGGCTCCGTCCCGGATTCGTGCAGCACCGCCGCGAACCGCGCTTCGGCGAGAAGTGAGGCAACCCCCTTGCTCGTCGCCGCGTCCGCGACCTCCGGGAACCGCACCCGGCGCGACTGTTTGCCCGCCTCCCGAGCCGTGGCCCGCCACTTCGCGAGGGCCTTGGCGCCCCGCTCGCCCTTCCACTGCGTGATGCAGCGCGAGGCGGACCACGGCACGATCGCGTCGACGCCGACCTCGGTCATGGTCTCCACGGCCAGTTCGCCCCGGTCGCCCTTGGGCAGCGCCTGCACGACGGTCAGCCGGGGCGTCTCCACCGGCTCCTCGACGAGCTCGCCGAGCCGGACGATCAGCCGGTCCTTGCCCTCGGCGCCCTCCACCTCGCCGGAGGCCCAGCGGCCCGCGCCGTCCGTGAGGACGACCTCCTCGCCGGTCCGCAGCCGCTTCACGGCGACGGCGTGCCGGCCCTCGGGCCCGTCGAGGACGTAACGGCCGGAGCCGTGCGTGTCGAAGTCGTCGACGACGAAGACGGGGGCGGTCATCGGGCACCTCCGGCCGACAACGCTGTCCGGGCGGCGGCCAGTTCGGCGACCAGGACCTCCACGAGCTGTCCGGCGGGCAGTTCGCGGGCCATCCGGTGGCCCTGCCCCGCCCACAGCGCGAGCCCTTGTGCGTCCCCGGCCTTGGCGGCGGCCTTGCGCAGCGGCGCAGTGAGGTGGTGGACCTCCGGGTAGGCGGCGGGCGCGTACGGCCCGTGCTCGCGCAGGAAGCGGTTGACCAGGGCGCGCGCCGGGCGGCCGGTGAACGCGCGGGTCAGCTCGGTGCGGGCGAAGAGGGGGTTCGTGAGGGCCTGCTTGTGCAGGGCGTGCGCGCCGGACTCGTGGGCGGGGACGAAGGCGGTGCCCAGCTGGGCCGCGCTCGCCCCGGCGGCGCACACGGCGGCGATCTGGCCGCCGCGCATGATGCCTCCGGCGGCGACGACGGGGATGCCCACGGACTCACGGACCTGGGCGACGAGGGACAGCAGTCCGATGCCGCTGCCGTCCGTCTCGGGGACGTCCCGGTGGGTGCCCTGGTGGCCGCCGGCCTCGACGCCCTGGGCGATCACCACGTCCGCGCCGGCCCGTTCCACGGCGCGCGCCTCCTCGGCGGTCGTCGCGGTGACGAGGGCGAGGGTGCCCACGCGGTGCAGCGAGTCGATCACCTCGCGGGCCGGTACGCCGAAGTGGAACGACACGACCGGGACGGGGTCTTGGAGCAGCACGGCGAGCTTGGCGTCGTAGCCGTCGTCGCCGCAGCTCTCGGGTTCGCCCAGCTCGGTCTCGTACCAGGCGGCCTCGCCCGCCAGCTGGTGGGCGTAGACGTCGACGGCGGCGTTGGAGGGCGAGGCGTCGGCCGCTCCGGCAGAGCCGGTGCTCGCACCGGGGGTCTCGGGCTGGGGCAGGAAGAGGTTGACGCCGAAGGGGCGGGAGGTGAGTCCCCGCAGCTGCTTGATCTCCTGGTACATCCCGTCCGCGGTCTTGTACCCGGCGGCCAGGAAACCGAGCCCGCCCGCGTCGGACACGGCGGCGGCGAGCTGCGGTACCGATACGCCGCCCGCCATGGGCGCCTGCACGATCGGGTGCGGGAAGAGATCGGTCAGTACGGAGGACATGACCGCATGTTGTCACGTCCCCCGACCAACTCCGAAACGGCCCTTCCCCCTGGCATAAGCCACTTTTCGCCGGGCCGCCGACCACGCCGGCCGCCCAGGTCGAGGGGCGGGCCCGACGCCCGCCCGGACCCCGGCGGCAGGGCCCTCGGCGTACAGCGCTCAGCGCCCGTTGAAAGCGTCCTTCAACCGCGAGAACAACCCCTGCTGTCCGGGCTGGAACTGCCCCGTGGGCCGTTCCTCGCCGCGCAGCTTGGCCAGCTCGCGGAGCAGGCGCTCCTGCTCCGGGTCCAGCTTGGTCGGGGTCTGCACCTCGACGTGCACGATGAGGTCACCGCGACCGCCGCCGCGCAGGTGCGTGACGCCCCGGCCGTGCAGCGGGATCGACTGGCCGGACTGGGTGCCGGGCCGGATGTCGACCTCCTCCAGGCCGTCCAGCGTCTCCAGCGGCACCTTGGTGCCGAGCGACGCCGCTGTCATCGGCAGCGTGACCGTGCAGTGCAGGTCGTCGCCGCGCCGCTGGAACTGCGAGTGCGGCAGCTCGTGGATCTCCACGTACAGGTCGCCGGCGGGACCGCCGCCGGGGCCGACCTCGCCCTCGCCCGCCAGCTGGATCCGGGTGCCGTTGTCGACACCGGCCGGGATCTTGACCGTGAGCGTGCGGCGGGAGCGGACCCGGCCGTCGCCCGCGCACTCCGGGCAGGGCGTGGGCACGACCGTGCCGAAGCCCTGGCACTGCGGGCAGGGGCGCGAGGTCATGACCTGGCCGAGGAAGGACCGGGTGACCTGCGAGACCTCACCGCGGCCGCGGCACATGTCGCAGGTCTGCGCGGTGGTGCCCGGCGCGGCGCCCTCACCGCTGCACGTGGTGCAGACGACGGCCGTGTCGACCTGGATGTCCTTGGTCGTGCCGAAGGCGGCCTCGTCCAGCTCCACCTCGATCCGGATCATCGCGTCCTGGCCGCGGCGGGTGCGCGAGCGCGGTCCGCGCTGCGACGCCGTGCCGAAGAACGCGTCCATGATGTCGGAGAAGTTGCCGAAGCCCCCGGCCCCGAAGCCGCCCGCGCCACCGGCGCCGCCGGCCTGCGACAGAGGGTCGCCGCCGAGGTCGTAGACCTGCTTCTTCTGCGGGTCCGACAGCACCTCGTAGGCGGCGTTGATCTCCTTGAACCGCTCCTGGGTCTTCGGATCCGGATTGACGTCCGGATGCAGCTCGCGAGCGAGCCGCCGGAAGGCCTTCTTGATCTCTTCCTGCGACGCGTCGCGGCGTACGCCGAGTACGGCGTAGTAGTCCGTGGCCACCTATGACTCCGCCAGGATCTGTCCGACGTACCGTGCCACTGCGCGTACCGCTCCCATCGTTCCGGGGTAGTCCATGCGGGTCGGTCCGACCACGCCGAGCTTGGCGACAGCCTCGCCGCCCGAACCGTAGCCGACCGACACGACGGACGTGGAGTTGAGTCCTTCGTGGGCGTTCTCGTGACCGATCCGTACGGTCACACCCGGATCCTGCGCCTCGCCGAGCAGCTTGAGGAGCACGACCTGCTCCTCGAGCGCCTCCAGGACGGGCCGGATCGTGAGGGGGAAGTCGTGGCCGAAGCGGGTGAGGTTGGCGGTACCGCCGATCATCAGCCGCTCCTCGTTCTCCTCGACGAGCGTCTCCAGGAGAGTGGAGAGCACCGTGGAGACCGTACCGCGGTCGTCGGCCTCGAACGCCTCCGGGAGGTCCTCCACCAGACCGGGCACATCGGTGAACCGGCGGCCCGCGACCCGGCTGTTGAGCCGCGCCCGCAGGTCGGCCAGGGACGCCTCCCCGAACGGCGCCGGGCAGTCGACCATGCGCTGCTCGACCCGGCCGGTGTCGGTGATCAGCACCAGCATCAGCCGCGCCGGGGCGAGGGCCAGCAGCTCCACGTGCCGCACCGTCGACCGGGTCAGCGAGGGGTACTGCACCACGGCGACCTGCCGGGTGAGCTGCGCGAGCAGCCGCACCGTGCGGGCCACGACGTCGTCGAGGTCGACGGCGCCCTCGAGGAAGTTCTGGATGGCCCGCCGCTCGGGCGGGCTCATCGGCTTGACGCCGGCCAGCTTGTCGACGAACAGCCGGTAGCCCTTGTCGGTGGGAATGCGCCCGGCGCTGGTGTGCGGCTGGGCGATGAAGCCCTCGTCCTCCAGGGCCGCCATGTCGTTGCGCACGGTGGCCGGGGAGACGCCGAGGTTGTGCCGCTCGGTGAGGGCCTTCGACCCGACGGGCTCCTCGGTGCCCACGTAGTCCTGGACGATCGCGCGCAACACCTGGAGCCTGCGTTCACTGAGCATCGCGCACACCTCCAGCTGGCTTCCGCCCGGTAACGGCCCTGGCACTCTTCGCACGCGAGTGCCAGACTTCCCCGGCCCAGTGTACGGCCGGGGGGTACGACGACGGCAAGGCCGGTCCGCGCGGTGGTGCCGGGTGACGTCGTCCCCGCTAGCGTCCCGGTCATGACCGTGACTTGGGAAGAGTCGGGATGGGAGCAACTGGCGCCGGGGGTCGGGCGGCGCAGGCTTCCGGGGTGGGACTGCACCGCGGGGCTCGTGCTGGGCGCGGACGGCGTCCTGGCCGTGGACGCGGGCTCGTCCCTCGCCGAGGGCGCGCGGTTGCGGACCGAGGCGCGGGAGCTGGCCGGCCGCCGTGTGACACATCTCGCGCTCACCCATCCCCACTTCGACCACGTGCTCGGGGCGCCGGCGTTCGCGGACGCGGAGGTGTACGGCGCGGTCGGCCTGGGCGTGGCGCTCGCCGGGCGGGGGCGGGAGGAGCTGCGGGCGGACGCGGTGCGCTGGGGTCTCGGGCCGGCGGCGGCCGACGAGGCGGTGGCGGCGCTGGCCGCGCCCCGGCACGCGGTGTCCGGCGAGTGGACGCTGGACCTGGGCGGAGGCCGCCGGGCGCTGCTGGCGAACGTGGGTCCCGGTCATACGGCGTACGACCTTGCGGTGCTGGTGCCCGGCGACCCTGACGTGGTGTTCTGCGGCGACCTGGTCGAGGAGTCGGACGAGCCGCAGGCGGGCCCGGACGCCGTGCCGTCCCGCTGGCCGGCCGCGCTGGACCGGCTGCTGCGGCTGGGCGGCGAGGACGCGGTGTACGTCCCCGGTCACGGCGCGGTGGTCGACGCGGCGTTCGTACGGGCCCAACGGGACGCGCTGGCGGCACGGTTCGGCGTGTCGGAGTGATCACCGCCCGGACGTTCCTCGTATCGTCGGCAGAATGCGCCAGTACTCCGCCGATCTGACCCCTCCGTGGAAGAAGCCGCAGTCCGTCCCCGAGGTGCCGGCCGAGCCGGGCCTCGTGGTGGAGGAACCCGGCACCGGGTTCTGCGGCGCCGTGATCCGCTGCGAGGCCGGCACGGTGACCCTGGAGGACCGCTTCGGCAAGCACCGGGTGTTCCCGCTGGAGCCGCGCGGGTTCCTGCTGGAGGGCCGCGTGGTCACACTGGTCCGCCCCTCCTCCGGCCCGGCCCGCCCCACCCGCACGGCGTCCGGCTCGGTCGCCGTCCCCGGCGCACGGGCGCGCGTGGCCCGCGCGGGGCGCATCTACGTCGAGGGCCGGCACGACGCCGAGCTGGTCGAGAAGGTGTGGGGCGACGACCTGCGGATCGAGGGGGTGGTCGTGGAGTACCTGGAGGGCGTGGACGACCTCCCGTCGATCGTCGAGTCGTTCGCGCCCGGGCCGGACGCGCGGCTGGGGGTGCTGGTGGACCATCTGGTGCCCGGCACCAAGGAGTGGCGGATCGCCCAGGCGGTGACGAGTGAGCACGCGCTGGTGGTCGGCCACCCGTACATCGACATCTGGGAGGCGGTGAAGCCGGCGTCCGTGGGGATCGCCGGCTGGCCCCGGGTGCCGCGGGGGCAGGACTGGAAGACGGGGGTGTGCGAGGCGCTGGGGTGGCGGGTGGCCAACACGGGTGAGGCGTGGCGCCGGATCCTGGACTCCGTCCACTCGTACAAGGACCTGGAGCCCCAGCTCCTGGGGCGGGTGGAGGAACTCATCGACTTCGTGACGGCGCCGTCGTGACACCGGTTTCCTCGCCCCCGCCGCCCCTCCCCGTACCCGACCCCGGGGCTCCGCCCCGGACCCCGCTCCTCAAACGCCGGAGGGGCTACAAGTAGCCCGTCCGGCGTTTGAGGACGAGGCCCGAAGGGCCGAAAGGGGGCCTGGGGCGCAGCCCCGGGGACGGGACGGGAAGGGGCGGCGGGGGCGAGGAAACGTCTGGTCAGTCGACCAGGTCCCGCACCACCGCGTCGGCCAGCAGCCGTCCCCGCAGGGTGAGGGCCGCGCGGCCCTCAGCGAAGGGCTCCGGACGGAGCAGACCGTCCGACAGCGCCCGCCGCGCGGCGGCAAGCCCTTCCGGCCGCAGGAGATCCAACGGCACCCCGTCCAGAAGCCGCAGCTCCAGCAGGATCCGCTCGACCCGCCGGTCCTCCGAGGACAGCACCTCCCGCCCCGCCCCCGGCGACCTCCCCTCCGCCAGCGCGGCGGCATACGCGCCCGGATGCTTCACGTTCCACCAGCGCACCCCGCCCACGTGCGAGTGCGCCCCGGGCCCGGCCCCCCACCAGTCGGCCCCCCGCCAGTACAGCTCGTTGTGCAGACAACGCCCCGCCTCCGAGGTCGCCCAGTTCGACACCTCGTACCAGGAGAAGCCCGCCCGCGACAGCATCTCCTCGGCGATGAGGTACCGATCGGCGTGCACGTCGTCGTCCGTCATCGGCACCTCCCCCCGCCGGATCCGCCGGGCCAGCTGCGTGCCCTCCTCGACGATCAGCGCGTACGCGCTCACATGGTCGGGGCCCGCCCCGACCGCCGCGTCCAGCGAGGCGCGCCAGTCGTCGTCGGACTCCCCCGGCGTGCCGTAGATCAGGTCGAGATTGACGTGGTCGAATCCGGCCGCCCGGGCCTCGGCGACGCACGCCTCGGGCCGGCCGGGCGTGTGCGTGCGGTCGAGGACCTTCAGCACGTGCTGCCGGGCGCTCTGCATGCCGAAGGAGATCCGGTTGAAGCCGCCGGCCCGCAGCTCGGCGAGGTAGGCGGGGTCGACCGACTCGGGGTTCGCCTCCGTCGTGACCTCGGCGTCCGGCGCCAGCCCGAACTCCTCACGGATCGCGGCCAGCATCCGCACCAGATCGCCTGCGGCGAGCAGGGTGGGCGTGCCTCCGCCGACGAACACCGTGCGCACCGGCCGCGGGTCGTCGCCGAGCACCTTGCGGGCCAGCCGGATCTCGTCGACGAGGGTCTCGGCGTAGTTGTCGCGGGAGGCCAGCACGCCGCCGGTGCCGCGGAGCTCGGTCGCGGTGTAGGTGTTGAAGTCGCAGTAGCCGCAGCGGGTCGTGCAGTACGGGACGTGCAGGTAGAACCCGAGGGGGCGGTCGGCCGCCCCGGCGAGCGCGGACGCGGGCAGCGCGCCGTCGGCGGGGACGGGCTCGCCGTCGGGGAGTGCGGAAGGCATGTGCTCCATTGTCCCGCACCGCGCGAGGTCCCCTTCCGCCTCCCTGTACGGCCTTACTCGGCCTGGAGCACCAGCAGGGCCATGTCGTCCGCCGGGGGCCGTGCGTCGAACTCGTGCACGAGCTGGGTGATGCGGTCCGCCACGGTCCCGGCCTCCATCCCGGCGCAGCCCGCGAGCGCCCGGGCCAGTCCGTCCCCGTCGTCGAACTGCCGGGACCCGGAGCGCCGCTCGGTGACCCCGTCGGTGACGCAGAGCAGGGTGTCGCCGGAGTACATCTCGAAGGTCTCACCGGTGTACCCGGCGTCCTCGACCACCCCGAGCAGCGTCTGCGGCTGGGCGACGGCCCGGACACCGCCCTCGGGGTCGAGGAGCAGGGGCAGGGGGTGGCCGGCGGAGGCGAGGGTGCAGCGGACTCCGCCGTCGAAGGGCACCAGCTCGCCGTAGAGGAGGGAGAGGAAGCGGGTCTGGGGGCCGTCGCCGGGGGCGGCGGGGCGGGCACCGGCCGCCACCAGCGCGCGGGCGGCGGCGTCCGCGGCCTCGGTGGCGTCGTCGAGGAGGAGCTGGTTGAGCCGGTCGAGGACGTCGGCGACGCGGTAGCCCTCGCGGGCGAGCAGCCGCAGCCAGGGGCGGACCAGGCCGATGACGACGGCCGCCTCGGGTCCCTTGCCCTGGACGTCGCCGACGGCGAAGCACCAGCGTCCGGGGCCGGCCGGGAAGAGGTCGTAGAAGTCGCCGCTGGGGCCGCCCTTGTCGCACGGTTCGTGGACGAGGGCGCTGCGCACGCCGGGGATCTCGGCGACGGCGCCGGGCAGCAGGCCGCGCTGGAGCACGGCGCTGATGGTGGCCTGGCGGGCGTACTGCCGGGCCGCCCCGATGGCGAGCGCGACGCGCCGGCCCAGGTCCTCCACGAGCCCGGTGATCTCGTCGGGGAAGCGGTCGATGCCGCCGCGTCCGATCACCAGCGTGCCGAGCGGGCGTCCCCCGGCCACGAGCCGGTACGCGAGCGCGGCCCCGGCGGCCTCGGCACCGTCGATCACCTCGGCGTCCGCCGTTTCCGCGGCGTCCAGGGCCGGCCACGGATACGGCATGGGCCCGCTGCCGAGCGGGTCGTCGGTGTGGGGCGGCGGCGTGTGTTCGAGGGCCCGGCTCAGCTCCTCCACCAGATGCTCGCCGGCGTGCCAGACGCGGGCGAGGCGGCCTCCCGCGCCGGGACGGCCGCCGTGCGCGGTGGCCTCGTCCTCCAGCCAGACAGCGCACCAGTCGGCGAGCCGCGGCACGATCAGCTGGCCGGTGAGGGAGGCGACGAGGTCCTCGTCGAGCTGTCCGGCGAGCAGGTCGGACGCCTCGGCGAGGAAGGACAGCGCGCCCCGGCCCAGCCAGGCGCCGTCGCGTCCGGGGCGGCGGGCCAGCCAGTCGTCGCCGTAGGAGGCGGCACGCCAGGCGTCCCGGGGGCCGTCGCGCGGGCCCTCCCAGGGTCCGTCGTGGCCGCGTGGGGCGAGGGGGTCGGGCGGGTCGGAGGCGAGGAGGGCGGCGGCGCGCAGGTCCCGCTCGGGGGCGCGCTCCCCGGCGTGTGCGGCGGTCGGCTCGGCGGGCGCCTCCTCGCGGGTCGGCAGCCGCGCCCACACGGTCTTGCTGCCGGCGCGGTAGGTGACGCCCCAGGACTCGGCGAGCGCGGCGACCAGGCGCAGGCCGCGCCCGTACTCGGGGATGTCGTGCGCCGGCGCCTCCGCGTCGTCGCGCGGCGCGCGGGACGGGTGCCGGTCGGCGACCTCGACGACGAGCCCGCCGGTGTCCTCCTCGAGCCGGCAGGTCAGATGCACCTCGGTGCCTGCGTGCACGACCGCGTTGGTGACCAGCTCGCTGGCGACCAGGGCGGCGTCCTCGCCGACGCGGCCGGTGAGGAGGTCGGCGCCGTCCGCCGAGGACTGCGCCCACTCGGTGAGCGCCTTGCGCAGCATCGCGCGTGCCGAGCCCGGCGCGAGAGGGCTTCCGGACAGCATCGTCTCCACCCGCGTGCGCCCCCGCACGTCGGAGGCGCACGAGGTGGTCTCCCGTTGGGTCGGAATGGCCCGCATGGGCAGCTCCCCGGGCAGTTCGTACGAAGAGAACTCGATCGCTTGCCGACAGGGTGACAGAACGGACCCGCCCATAAGCGTGGAGTCACGAAAGTGGATCGCCTGTCGAGGGAACACTGCTACACGTTCGGTCGAGAACGACTCCGCGACCGCTCGTTTGCGGTCACCTGGGAACGAGAAGTGGCGGGGCCGCGCCGTCCGGCGCGGGCCCGCACGACAGAGGCCCTCGCGTCAGGAGAGCTCTCGCCTCAGGAGAAGTCGAGGACCAGGCGCCCTCGCAGACCGCCCGCCTCCAGCAGGCGGTGCGCCTCGGCCGCGTCGGAGGCGGGCAGCACCTTGGCGACACGCAGGGACAGCACGCCCTCCTCGGCCTGGAGCCGCAGGGTGTCCAGCAGGGCGGTGTCGGCGCGGACGCCGGCCACCATCACCGGGGTCACCGTCACGCCGCGCTCGGCGGGGCCCTGCCAGCCGCGCAGGGCGACGAGGGCGCCGCCGTCCGCGACCGCGGGAACGGCCGCCTCACGCTGGTCGGAGCCGTCCACCAGCCCGGGCACACCGTCGGGCGCCGGCTCGCGGACGCGGGCGGCGACGTCCGCGCCCCGGTCGACGACGTGGTCGGCGCCGAAGCCGCGCACCAGGTCACGGTCGTGCGGGGCGGCGTCGGCGACGACGGTCAGGCCGTCGGCCTTGGCCAGTTGGATCGTGTAGCCGCCGACGGCGCCCGCCGCGCCGGTCACGGCGACGGTCGCCCCCATCGGCAGGGCGAGGGTGTCGAGGGCCAGCCGGGCGGTGGCGGCGTTCATCAGGAGGGTGGACGCCTCGGCGTGATCCGCCCCGGCGGGGGCGGGGACGACGGATTCCGCGGGCACGACGATCTGTTCGGCGTACGCACCGCCCTGCGGGCGGGTGGGCATCACGAGAGCGACGACCCACTGCCCCACGGCCAGCCGGCCGTCGGCGCCGGGACCGATCTGGTCGATCACACCTGCCGCGTCCATGCCGGGCACGTACGGGGGCGGGACGTCTTGCAGCCGGGCGGCGTGGCCGCCGGTGCGCAGCATGACGTCGGTGGGGTTCACGGCCGCGGCGTGCACCCTGATGCGGACCTCGCCGGGCCCGGCCTCGGGGGTGGGGAGGTCAACTTCCCGCAGGACGTCGGGGCCGCCGTAGGTGGTCAACGCGATTGCCTTCATGGCGTGAGGCAACCGTGACGGACCGCGATCGATTCCCGGGACCGGCGGCAGAGAAGCGGAGGGACGGCGTCGGCCGGGAGAGCGTCTCCCCCGGCCGACGGTCCGTCACTTCTCGCGCGCGCCCTCGTACATCTCCTCGATGAGGTGCTTGTACTCGCGCTCCACCACCGGGCGCTTGAGCTTCAGGCTCGGAGTGATCTCACCGTGCTCCACGTCGAGGTCGCGGGGCAGCAGGCGGAACTTCTTGATGGTCTGCCAGCGCTGCAGGCCCTCGTTGAGCTGCTTGACGTAACCGTCGACCATCTCGACGGTGGCGGGCGCCGCGACGATCTCCGCGTACGGCTTGCCCTCCAGGCCGTTCTCGGCCGCCCAGGCGGTGATGGCGGCTTCGTCGAGCGCGATGAGGGCGGTGCAGTAGTTCCGGTCGGCGCCGTGCACCAGGATGTTGGAGACGTAGGGGCAGACCGCCTTGAACTGGCCCTCGACCTCGGCCGGCGCGATGTACTTGCCGCCGGAGGTCTTGATCAGGTCCTTCTTGCGGTCGGTGATGCGCAGGTAGCCGTCGGCGGAGAGCTCGCCGATGTCACCGGTGTGGAACCAGCCGTCCTCCTCCAGGACCTCGGCGGTCTTGTCGGGGAGGTTGTGGTAGCCCTCCATGATGCCGGGGCCGCGCAACAGGATCTCGCCGTCGTCGGCGATGCGGACCTCGGTGCCGGGGAGCGGCTTGCCGACGGTGCCGGTGCGGTAGGCCTCGCCGGGGTTCACGAAGGAGGCCGCGGAGGACTCGGTGAGGCCGTAGCCCTCCAGGATGTGGATGCCGGCGCCGGAGAAGAAGTAGCCGATCTCCGGCGCGAGGGCGGCCGAGCCGGAGACGCAGGCGCGCAGCCGGCCGCCGAAGGCCTCACGGATCTTGGCGTAGACGAGCTTGTCGGCGAGGGCGTGCTTGGTGCGCAGTCCGGCCGGGGCGGTCGCGGAGCCGGTGCGGCGGAAGTTGTCCTGGGTGACCTTGGCGTACTCGCGGGCGACGCCCGCCGCCCACTGGAAGATCTTGTACTTGGCGCCCCCGCCGGCCTTCGCCTTGGCGGCGACACCGTTGTAGACCTTCTCGAAGATGCGGGGGACGGCGGCCATGTACGTCGGCTGGACCACCGGCAGATTCTCGATGATCTTGTCGACGCGGCCGTCGACCGCGGTGACGTGTCCGACCTCGATCTGGCCGGAGGTGAGCACCTTGCCGAAGACGTGCGCCAGCGGCAGCCACAGGTACTGCACGTCGTCGGTGTGGACCAGGCCGGTCGCGGCGATCGCCTTGGCCATGTACGACCAGTTGTCGTGCGGCAGGCGGACGCCCTTGGGGCGGCCGGTGGTGCCGGAGGTGTAGATGAGGGTGGCGAGCTGGTCCTTGGTGAGGGCCGCGACCCGCTCCTTGATCAGCTCCGGCTCCTTCTGGAGGCGGGCGGCGCCGCGCTTCTCCAGCTCGGCCAGGGTGATCACGAAGTCGTCGGTGTCGGCGCCCTCGGCGTCGATCACCACCACGCGGGTCAGCTCGGGCAGCTCACCGCGCTTCTCGACGGCCTTGGCGGCCTGCTCGGCGTCCTCCGCGATCAGCACCCGGCTCTGCGAGTCCGAGAGGATGTACGCGGACTCCTCGGCGTTGGTCTGCGGGTAGATCGTGGTGGTGGCGGCGCCGGCGCAGAGGATGCCGAGGTCGGCGAGGATCCACTCGACGCGGGTGGAGGAGGCGAGGGCGACCCGCTCCTCCGGCTGCACGCCCAGTTCGATCAGGCCGGCGGCGATCGCGTGGACCCGCTCGGCGGCCTCGGCCCAGGTCAGCGACTTCCAGCCGTCCGGGCCCTCCCCGGAGGCCGGTGGGACCGGGTAGCGGTAGGCCTCGGCGTCCGGTGTGGCCGCCACACGCTCCAGGAAGAGGGTCGCCACGCTCGGCGGACGGTTCTCGATCAGTGTCTGTGTGTCGCTCACGACATCCTCCGGGGCCCGCGACGGTGCGGCTGGCTCAGTGCGGCTGGGGTTTCCTCGCGTCGTTGTTTAACTCGCGAGTAACTATCGAGCACGGACAGAGTAAAGGTCGACCGGCCACTGCGTAAGGGGCCACGGCCTGTAACTTCACACGGACACCCACGTGAGGAACGTGCGGGGCCCGCCGCACGGACGTGCGACGGGCCCCGATTCGCCCGGTTTGCGGAGTGACCCCCGGTAACCCGCGGCTACTTCTTGGCCTTGCCGGATCCCGCGTTCTCGTCGCTGGAGAGGACGGCGATGAAGGCCTCCTGCGGGACCTCCACGGAACCCACCATCTTCATCCGCTTCTTGCCTTCCTTCTGCTTCTCCAGCAGCTTCCGCTTCCGGGAGATGTCACCGCCGTAGCACTTGGCGAGGACGTCCTTGCGGATGGCGCGGATGGTCTCGCGGGCGATCACCCGGGAGCCGATGGCCGCCTGCACGGGCACCTCGAACGCCTGCCTCGGGATCAGCTCCTTCAGCTTGGCGACGAGCCGCACGCCGTACGCGTACGCCTGGTCCTTGTGGGTGATCGCGGAAAAGGCGTCCACCTTGTCGCCGTGCAGCAGGATGTCCACCTTGACCAGGCTGGACGTCTGCTCGCCGGTGGGCTCGTAGTCCAGGGAGGCGTAGCCGCGGGTCTTGGACTTCAGCTGGTCGAAGAAGTCGAAGACGATCTCGGCGAGCGGCAGGGTGTAGCGGATCTCCACCCGGTCCTCGGAGAGGTAGTCCATGCCGAGCAGGACACCGCGCCGGTTCTGGCACAGCTCCATGATCGAGCCGATGAACTCGCTGGGCGCGAGGATCGTGGCCCGCACGACCGGCTCGTAGACCTCGTCGATCTTCCCCTCGGGGAACTCGCTCGGGTTGGTGACGGTGTGCTCGCTGCCGTCCTCCATGAGCACGCGGTAGACCACGTTGGGCGCGGTGGCGATCAGGTCGAGCCCGAACTCGCGCTCCAGCCGCTCGCGGATCACGTCCAGGTGCAGCAGGCCGAGGAAGCCGACGCGGAAGCCGAAGCCGAGCGCGGCGGAGGTCTCCGGCTCGTAGACCAGGGCGGCGTCGTTCAGCTGGAGCTTGTCGAGGGCCTCGCGCAGCTCCGGGTAGTCCGAGCCGTCCAGGGGGTAGAGGCCCGAGAACACCATCGGCTTGGGGTCCTTGTAGCCGCCGAGCGCCTCCTGGGCGCCCTTGTGCTGGCTGGTGACGGTGTCACCCACCTTCGACTGGCGGACGTCCTTCACACCGGTGATCAGGTAGCCCACCTCACCGACGCCGAGGCCGTCGGCCGGCAGCATCTCGGGCGAGTTGGTGCCGATCTCCAGCAGCTCGTGGGTGGCGCCGGTGGACATCATCCGGATGCGCTCGCGCTTGTTGAGCTGCCCGTCGATGACACGGACGTAGGTGACGACACCGCGGTAGGAGTCGTAGACCGAGTCGAAGATCATCGCGCGGGCGGGGGCGTCCGCGACGCCCACCGGGGCGGGCACGTCGGCGACCACGCGGTCCAGCAGCGCCTCGACGCCGAGACCGGTCTTCGCGGAGACCTTCAGCACGTCGTCCGGGTCGCAGCCGACCAGATTCGCCAGCTCCTCGGCGAACTTCTCCGGCTGCGCCGCCGGCAGGTCGATCTTGTTCAGCACCGGGATGATCTGGAGGTCGTTCTCCATCGCCAGGTACAGGTTGGCGAGGGTCTGCGCCTCGATGCCCTGGGCGGCGTCGACCAGGAGGATGGTCCCCTCGCACGCGGCGAGCGACCGGGAGACCTCGTACGTGAAGTCGACGTGCCCCGGGGTGTCGATCATGTTGAGGATGTGCGTCTTGCTCTTGTCGTGGGTCGGGGCCCACGGCAGGCGCACCGCCTGGGACTTGATCGTGATGCCGCGCTCGCGCTCGATGTCCATGCGGTCGAGGTACTGAGCGCGCATCTGCCGCTGCTCGACCACTCCGGTCAGCTGGAGCATCCGGTCGGCGAGCGTGGACTTGCCGTGGTCGATGTGCGCGATGATGCAGAAATTGCGGATCAGCGCCGGGTCGGTACGGCTCGGCTCGGGCACATGGCTAGGAATCGCGGGCACGCAGGGTCCTGATTCTTGAGGCGTCCGCATACGTGTGCTTGTCCGTCTGCGGTCTCGGGTCGGATCGATACGTAGCTTCCATGGTCCCACGGGTGGCGACCGCGGACGGGTTTGGGCCACGGAATGGCCCGCTGGTAATGTGGGGGGCTGTGTCTCATGCCCTCTCAGCGCGAGGCACACCCCCCAAGAAATCACCCGGTGCGAAGCCGTGCGTCAGCGTACGGCCCCGTGCCAGAACCTGTAGAGGCTCATTCGTGGCGAACATCAAGTCCCAGATCAAGCGGAACAAGACCAACGAGAAGGCCCGGCTGCGCAACAAGGCCGTCAAGTCCTCTCTGAAGACCGCGATCCGCAAGGCCCGCGAGGCCGCCGCCGCGGGTGACGTCGAGAAGGCCACCGAGTACCAGCGCGCTGCCGCGCGTCAGCTCGACAAGGCCGTCTCCAAGGGCGTCATCCACAAGAACCAGGCCGCCAACAAGAAGTCGGCGCTGGCTCAGAAGGTCGCGGCCGTCAAGGCCTGAACCACCCTGATCTGACCGTCGGCGGGACCCGGGCGGGCCCTCTCTCATCCGCCCCCGGCCGACACCCCCGAGCCCGTACGCGGCCTGCGTTCGCCACGCGGGTACGGGCTCGACAGCTTCATCCGGAGGCCCCGTCCCCCGCCCTTCCCCAGGGCAGGAGGCGGGGCCTTCCGCATGAGGTTCTCGAGTCGCGGGGTCACGCCCGGCCGCGGGAGCGGGCCGCGCGGGCGATGGTGACGACCGCCTTCTCCAGGGCGTACTCCGGATCGTCCCCGCCGCCCTTCACGCCCGCGTCCGCCTCGGCGACCGCGCGCAGCGCCACGGAGACGCCGTCCGGGGTCCAGCCGCGCATCTGCTGGCGCACGCGGTCGATCTTCCACGGGGGCATGCCCAGCTCGCGCGCCAGGTCGGCGGGCCGGCCGCCGCGCGCCGAGGACAGCTTGCCGATGGCCCGCACGCCCTGCGCCAGCGCGCTGGTGATCAGCACCGGGGCCACACCCGTCGACAGCGACCAGCGCAGCGCCTCCAGGGCCTCCGCCGTCCGTCCCTCGACCGCCCGGTCGGCGACCGTGAAGCTCGACGCCTCGGCCCGCCCGGTGTAGTAGCGGCCGACGACCGCCTCGTCGATGGTGCCCTCGACGTCCGCCACGAGCTGCGTCACCGCGGAGGCCAGCTCGCGCAGGTCGCTGCCGATGGCGTCGACGAGCGCCTGACACGCCTCGGGCGTCGCCGAACGCCCCGCCGTGCGGAACTCGTTCCGCACGAACGCCAGCCGGTCCGCCGGCTTGGTCATCTTCGGGCAGGCCACCTCCCGCGCGCCCGCCTTGCGGGCCGCGTCCAGCAACCCCTTGCCCTTGGCGCCGCCCGCGTGCAGCAGGACGAGGGTGATCTCCTCGGCGGGCGAGGACAGATACGCCTTGACGTCCTTGACCGTGTCGGCCGACAGGTCCTGCGCGTTCCGCACGACCACGACCTTGCGCTCGGCGAACAACGAAGGGCTGACCAGCTCGGCGAGGGTGCCAGGCTGGAGCTGGTCCGGAGTCAGGTCACGGACGTCCGTGTCGGCGTCCGTCGCCTTCGCGGCGGCCACCACCTCCCGCACGGCACGGTCGAGCAGCAGCTCCTCCTGGCCCACGGCGAGCGTCACGGGGGCGAGGGGGTCGTCGGATGCGTTCTTCCTGGCCATCGCCGACAAGCATCCCACGCGCCACCGACAGCCCCGCCCGGCCGGCCCTTCAGCCGGGAGCACGGCCTACGGCTCCTCGCGCCAGCCGTCCCACCCGGCGAGGAAATCGTTCAGCTCGTCCGCGTCCAGCCGGCCCGCGTCATCCCGCAGCAGCACGAGCCACTGCGCGTCCTCGGCGTCGTCCTCCCCCGCGAGGGCGTCCCGCACGAGCCGCGGCTCCTCGTCGACGCCGAAGCGCTCCTCCAGCGCCTCGGCCACCTCCTCGGCCGCGTCCCGGTCGGGCAGCACCAGCACATGTCGCACATCACTCACACGGCTCATTCTCCGGTACGGGCTCAGCCGGCCGTCCCGCCGCCCCGCACCGTCGGCACCGCGTCCAACGTGATCCCGAACTCGTCCCGGTAGATCCCCAGCACCTCCGCGTCCGACCCGGTCTCCCGCTCCTGCCGCGTGCCGTCCGCAGCCGTGAGCGTCAGCCGGCGGCCGCTCAGCGTGATCCGCCCGCCGTCCTCGGTGACCCGCGAGCACACCAGCGACCGGGTGAAGTGGGAGTGCGGCGAGGTGCGGTGCCACCAGGATCCCGCCGTGAAGTCGGCGAGCGTCCTGGGCCGGGTCTCCAGCCGGTACACCGGCCGCCCGTCGCGCAGCACGTCCAGGTCCGCGGCGTCCGCCTCGCCGTGCCCGCCGCGCACCCCGGCCGCGTCCGCCTCGCCGTGACCGCCGCCCACCCCGGCCGCGTCCGGCCCCGCCTCGGCGATCCGGAACCCGCCCGCCGGGTCCCGCTGCTCGCCCCGCTCCCCGACGGCGAGCGGCAGATGGAAGTGCGAGCCGAACCCGACGTCCGCCAGCCAGTCACCCCCGTCCTCCGTCCGCACCCGCAGTGCGAGATGGTCGTACGGGATGCCCGGCCGTCCGCCCTCCCCGTACACCCGTGCGGCGAGCAGAGTGACGTCGTAGCCGAGCGCGGTCAGCAACGCGTGGAAGGCGCCGTTGAGTTCGTAGCAGAACCCGCCACGCCGTGCCTCCACCACCTTGTCCAGCAGCCGCTTCTCGTCCAGCACGATCTCCTCGCCGAGATGCACGGACAGGTTCTCGAACGGCACGGTCCGCAGATGGCGCAGGTGCAGTTCCCGCAGTGCGTCCGGCGTGGGCCGGGCGGGCCGCTCCATTCCCAGGCGGCGCAGATAGGCGTCGGTCGTCGCGGTGTCGATCCCGTCGGTCATGTCCTCAGTGTCGCGCCACCCCCACCTCCCCGTCCCCGCCCGGTTCCGTGACGACCGCCAGCGCCCCGTCCCGGTCGGTCCTCATCACGGCCGCTCCCTGGGCCCGCAGCGCCTCCACCGTCCCCGGAGCGGGGTGGCCGTAGGAGTTGTCCTCGCCGGTGCTGATCAGCGCCAGGCGGGGGGCGGCGAGGCTCACGAGGCCGGGGTCCTGGTACGCCGAGCCGTGATGGGCGACCTTGAGAACGTCGACACCGGCCAGATCCCTCGCCGCGGGCGAGCGGGCCAGGGCGCGCTGGGCCGGGGGCTCCAGGTCGCCGAGGAGCAGCAGGCGCAAGCCGCCGGTGCGGACCAGCATGGCCACGCTGGCGTCGTTGGGGCCTTCGACCGCCGGATGCCCGCCCGGCGGTGGCCACACCACCTCCCAGGACAGGTCCCCGGCCCGGCGCCGCTCCCCCGCGACGATCCGCGTCACGGGGACGCCCGCGGCGGCCGCGGCTCTCCTGACGGCCGCCGCCTGGTCGGCCGGCTCCTCCAGACCCGTGGTCCCGATGCCGCCCACCTCACGCCCCCGCAACACCCCGGCCAGTCCGGCCACGTGGTCGGCGTGGAAGTGGGTGAGGACGACGAGCGGGACACGGGTGACGCCGAGGGAGCGCAGGCAGCGGTCGACCGACTCCGGGTCGGGTCCGGCGTCCACGACCACCCCGGCACCGTCCCCGGCCGCCAGCACCAGTGCGTCGCCCTGCCCCACGTCGCACATCACCATCCGCCAGTCCGGCGGCGGCCACCCGGTGATCGTGCGCACCAGCGGCCGGGGCTGCACCACCAGCAGCGCCAGCAGCAGCGCGCACGCCGCGCACCACCAGGGGTGCCGCAGCAGCCGGCGCCCCACGAGCAGCGCGGCCACGGTGACCGCGCCGAGCGCCACCGCCCCCGTCCAGCTGCCCGGCCAGTCCACACCGGCGCCCGGCATCGCCGCCCCGGTCCGGGCGACCCGCGCGATCCACCCGGCGGGCCAGCCCGCGCACCACGCCACCGCCTCCGCCAGCGGCATCGCGACCGGAGCGGCGGCCAGGGCGAGGAAACCGAGCACGGTGGCCGGGGCGAGCGCGGCCTCGGCGAGCAGGTTGCAGGGGACCGCCACCAGGCTCACCCGGGCCGACAGCACGGCCACCACCGGGGCGCACAGCGCCTGCGCGGCACCGGCGGCGGCCAGCGCCTCCGCGATCCGGGGCGGCACCCCGTGACGCCGCAGCGCCTCGCTCCAGCGCGGGGCGAGGGTGAGCAGCGCACCGGTCGCCAGTACGGAGAGCAGGAAGCCGTAACTGCGGGACAGCCACGGGTCGTACAGCACGAGGAGCAGGACGGCCGTCGCCAGGGCCGGGACCAGGGATCTGCGGCGGCCGGTGGCGAGGGCGAGCAGCGCCACGGAACCGCAGGCGGCGGCGCGCAGCACACTGGGGTCCGGCCTGCACACGACGACGAACGCCAGGGACAGCACCCCGCCCAGGACCGCCGTGGTCCGCAGCGAGATGCCGAGGCGGGGCGCGAGCCCGCGCCGCTCGGCCCGCTGCGCCAGCCCCGGCGGGCCGAGGAGCAGGGCGAGCAGGATGGTGAAGTTGGCCCCGGACACGGCGAGGGTGTGGGTGAGGTCGGTCTCGCGGAACGCCCGGTCCAGCTCCGGCGTCACCCGCGAGGTGTCCCCGACGACCAGCCCCGGGAGCAGCGCCCGCGCGTCCTCCGGCAGACCCTCGGTCGCCTCACGCAGTCCGGCGCGCAGCCGTCCCGCGAGCCGTTGAGGGGCCGAGGGTCCGCCCACGGCCTGCGGACCGTCGCGGCCGTCCACCCGCAGTACCGCCGCGAACCGGTCGCCTCCCTCCCGCGCCGGCGCGAGCCCCGCCTCCAGCCTCAGCCGGGTGGAGGGCAGCAGGGACAGCCACGGCGCCGTCGCGCCGGCGGCGGGTGCGGCCGGCTTCCGGTCGCCGGTGTCGACGATCAGCAGGACCGGCGCCCGGGTCTTCCGCGCCGCTGCTCCGGCCCGCTCCACACGCCGCACCTCGGCCTCGATCAGCACGGACACCGGGGCCATGCGGTTGCCGCTGACCCGGGGCCGCGTGAGCCGTGGATCCGCGGTGACTTCCACCTCCGCGACCACCCGGGCGTACTCGCGGGCCAGTTCGGGCACGGGGCCCCGCCGGACGTCCGCGCCGTGCAGTCCCGCCGCGCCGGCGGCTGCCGCGACGCAGAGCAGGGTGGCAGCGACGGCGTGGGCGGTGACGCGCGCCCGCTGCGTCACACGCCGACGCGTCAGGAGCAGGCGGCCGCGTGCCGACAGGAGGACGGCGGCTGCCAGGACCGGGGCGACCACGGCCGTCAGGGCCCGGCCCGGCGGGGCGTGCAGCGTCACCGCCGCCGTGGCCCAGGCGGCGAGGGCGGGCGGGACCAGCCGGAGGTCGGCCGGTCCCTCCTGCCGGGGACGGGAGGCGTCCGCCCGTCCGGCCCGGGCCTCGGGGCCGACGCGGATGCGGGCGCTCATGGCCGTACGAGGTCGCGCAGGTCGGCGAAGCGTCGGTCGCCGATGCCGTTGACCTCCCGCAGCTCGTCCACCGAGCGGAAACCGCCGTTGCGGGTGCGGTAGTCGACGATGTGCTGGGCGAGGACGGGACCGACACCGGGGAGGGTGTCGAGCTGGTCCACGGTGGCGGTGCTGAGGGAGACGGGAGCCGTGGGACCGGCCGCCGTTCCGGCGCCCGCCGGGGCCGCGGGGGCCGTCGCTCCGGCCGGCGCGGGCCCGCCCACCACCAGCTGCTCGCCGTCGACGAGGAACCGGGCGCGGTTGAGCCCGCCCGTCTTCGTGCCGGGCCGCACTCCGCCGGCCGCCTTCAGGGCGTCCTCGACCCGTGAGCCCGCGGGCAGGCGGTGGACGCCCGGGTCCCGCACCTTGCCGCTGACGTCGACCACGATCTCGGGAGCCGCCGTCCCGCCCGCCTGCCCGGAGGCACCCGGGGCGGCCGAGCGGCCTCCTCCGGCCACGCCCTCTCCCTGCGCCGCCGGAGCCGCCCGCACCACCTCCGGCGCCCGCACCGGCTGGGTGCGCCCGGTCCAGAAGTGCTGCACGGCGAGGACGAGCGCGAGAGCGAGCAGCGTCGTGAGCGCGACGACACTGCGCCGCTCCAGCCCGCACCTGGCCTGCACCCACAGCGGCAGCCGCTCCCGCAGCGCGGGGCCGAACCGCCCCGGCGGCGACCCGGGCGGCGGTTCCGGTTCGGGCACGCCGTCAGGCGTCTCCCGGTCCGCCGGGTCCGGAGGGCCGGCCGCGTCCCGGCCGGGGCGTCCGGCGGGCAGGCGCACGGGGTAGGTGGCCGGCTCCTCGCCCTCCGGGCCGACGCCGAGGAACCGCCCGGGACGGGCCGCATCCGCGCCTCCGACCGACCCGGCCACCGGAGGCGCCCCCGTGCGGTCCGGCAGCCGCCTCAACTCCGGCGTCAGCTCCCCAGCCGAGGCCCGCCCCCGCCCGCCGGCCGTCCGAGACCCCGTCAGCAGCGCCTCTCCTGCCACCCCCTGACGGTCCACCACCACGACGCGGCGGCACGGCCGGCGGGGCGCGTCGTCCTTCACTCCCGCCGAGACGCGCCCCTCCCGCGCCCAGCCCGGCGCCCTCCGCTCGGCCGGACGCCCGTCGCGCACGGCCGACGGCTCCCCGCCGAACAGCGTCTCCGCACGGCGCCGCATCTCCTCCCCCGGCGCCCGGCGGTCCGCGTTCCGGGACCACGCGCGGGCCCGGCTCGGGCGGCCCCTGCGGTGACGGTGGCGGGACGTGCGGCTGTCGGACAGGGGCCCGCGTCCCGGACCACTCGTCGGGGCAGCGGTACGCGTGTGTGATCGAAGTGCCATGCGACGAGGGTCGGACACCACCGCACCCTCGCGATGATCATGGTCAGAATCCGTGGACAGGCACCCGGTTGTGGAAAACGCCGTCACCCGGTCGAAGGAGCATCCCCGCGCCCCGCCCCCGGAGGCCTCACCGTGCGGAGACCACGACCCCCAGCAGTCCCGGCCCCGTGTGCGCGCCGATCACCGCGCCCACCTCGCTCACATGCAGCTCCGACAGTCCCGGCAGCCGGGTGCGCAGCCGGTCGGCCAGGGCGGAGGCGCGTTCCGGGGCGGAGAGATGGTGGACGGCGACGTCCACCTCCGCGCCCCCCGCGCGGTCCGCCGCGATCTCCTCCAGGCGGGCGATGGCCTTGGAGGCCGTCCGCACCTTCTCCAGCGGTTCGATGCGGCCGCCGGCCAGCTGGAGCAGCGGCTTCACGGCGAGGGCGGAGCCCAACAACGCCTGAGCCGCGCCGATGCGGCCGCCCCTGCGCAGATAGTCGAGCGTGTCGACGTAGAAGTAGGCGGAAGTGCCCGCCGCCCGCTTCTCCGCCGCGGTCACCGCCTCGTCCACGGTGCCGCCCGCCTCCGCCGTCTCCGCGGCCGCCAGCGCGCAGAACCCGAGCGCCATCGCGATCATGCCGGTGTCGACCACGCGGACCGGCACCGGCGCCTCGCGGGCCGCGAGAACCGCCGCGTCGTAGGTGCCGGACAGCTCGGCGGAGAGATGGAGGGAGACGATGCCGGTCGCACCGGACTCGGCGGCCCTGCGGTAGGTCTCCGCGAAGAGCTCCGGGCTGGGGCGGGACGTCGTGACGGGACGCCGCTTCTGCAGAGCCTGGGCGAGGGAGCGGGTGGAGATCTCGGTGCCCTCCTCGAGGGCGCGGTCCCCCAGCACCACGGTCAGGGGTACCGCCGTGATGCCGTGCCGCTCCATCGTCCGGGCCGGAAGGTAGGCCGTTGAATCGGTGACGATCGCGACATGGCGGGACATGAGCTGGAGGTTACCTGCCGTGGTGGCCCTGCGGCAGCCCGGGCTCGTGGGGGCGTCGCCCGCCGCGGGCCGGCCGGTGCCGCTCGGGCGGCGGTCACGTGGTGGACTCGGGGCGCGGCTTCTTCTGCCAGGGGTAGGTGGGGCGCGGGGCGGCCGGGGCGATGGCGGGCCGCTCCTGGTCGTCGCTCTGCCGCGGCTCCGCCTCCTGCCGGGCGGTGTCCGGCCAGGTCTGGCCGGGACCGGCGGCATCGGCGGCCGGGGCCTCGGGCCAGCGCGGGGGTGCGGGCGTGGACGGCTGGTCCGTGGTGGTCCAGTGCCGCAGGGCGCCGGCCTCCATGTCGATCTGCTCGCTCAGCGAGTCGAGGTCGTCGTCCGCGAAGCGGCGGGCCCGGTCGCGGGTGGCCCAGCGCAGGGAGTCGGCGGAGCTGGTGATGCGCTCGGTGCGCTCGCGCAGGTCGGGCAGGCGCGCGGACAGCGTCGAGCGGTCCGGCTCCCCCTCCAGGCGACGCAGTTCGGCGTCCAGCTCGTGGCCGTGCGCGCTGAGGCGCTGGAAGAGGGCGAGGGACTCCTTCACCGAGCCGTCCTCGGCGGCGACCGCCTCCAGGGCGTCCTGCGTGGCGCGCATCGAGGTGCGCAGCTTCAGCCGGAGCTGGGCGATCTCGCCGGCCGGGCCGGTCTGCGCGAACGCCTTGGCGCGCAGGGTGTGGTCCTCGACCGTGCGGCGGGCCTGGTGGATGTGACGGTCCGCGCTGCGCTTGGCGGCGCCGACGACCTTCACCGTGGCGTACACGCCCAGTGCCACGAAGAGCACGAAAAGCAGGGCGATCACTGCGAACACCGCTTCCACGAGGCTCCTCCTCCGGGCACGCACGGTCTGTCCCGGCACATGTCGTGCCGCTCCTCCACGGTAAACGCAACGGGCAGGCCCGGAGTTCCGGCGGAACCCCGAACCTGCCCGCAGACGACGCGACGACTACCCGTAAGGGTCAGGCCGGAACGATGTTCACCAGCTTCGGCGCGCGCACGATCACCTTCCGGATCCCGGCGCCGTCCAGCGCCGCGACCACGCGCTCGTCGGCCAGCGCGGTCTTCTCCAGCTCGTCGTCGGAGATGGCCGGGGAGACCTCCAGCCGGGCCTTCACCTTGCCCTTGATCTGGACGACGCAGGTGACGGTCTCGTCGACCACGTACGCGGGGTCGGCCACCGGGAAGTCGCGGTGCACCACGGAGTCGGTGTGGCCCAGCTTGCGCCACAGCTCCTCGGCGATGTGCGGGGCCAGCGGCGCGACCAGCAGCACCAGGGACTCCGCGACCGGGCGCGGCAGCGGGCCGCCCCGCTTGGTCAGGTGGTTGTTCAGCTCGGTGACCTTGGCGATGGCGGTGTTGAACCGCATGCCCTCCAGGTCGCCGCGCACGCCGTCGATCGCCTTGTGCAGGGCGCGCAGGGTGTCCTCGTCGATGCCGTCGGCGTCGTCGGCGTCGTCGGTGTCGACGACGGTCACCTCGCCGGTCGCCTCGTCGACGATGTTGCGCCACAGCCGCTGCAGCAGGCGGAACTGGCCGACGACCGCGCGGGTGTCCCACGGGCGGGACACGTCCAGCGGGCCCATGGCCATCTCGTACAGGCGCAGCGTGTCGGCGCCGTACTCGGCGCAGATCTCGTCCGGGGTGACCGCGTTCTTCAGGGACTTGCCCATCTTGCCCAGCAGCCGGGTGACGCGCTCGCCCTGGTACCAGTAGCCGCCGTCGCGCTCCTCCACCTCGGCGGCCGGCACGGCGATGCCCCGGCTGTCGCGGTAGACGTAGGCCTGGATCATGCCCTGGTTGAACAGCTTGTGGAACGGCTCGGCCGAGGACACGTGCCCCAGGTCGTACAGCACCTTGGACCAGAAGCGGGCGTACAGCAGGTGCAGCACGGCGTGTTCGGCGCCGCCGACGTACAGGTCGACGCCGCCGTGCGGCATGCCCTCGCGCGGGCCCATCCAGTACTGCTCGATCTCCGGGTCGACCAGCTTCTCGGAGTTGTGCGGGTCCAGGTAGCGCAGCTCGTACCAGCAGGAACCGGCCCAGTTGGGCATGGTGTTGGTCTCACGCCGGTACTTCTTCGGCCCGTCGCCCAGGTCCAGGGTGACGTTCACCCAGTCCTCGTTGCGCGACAGCGGCGTCTCGGGCTGGGTGTCGGCGTCGTCCGGGTCGAAGGTGCGCGGGCTGTAGTCCTCGACCTCGGGCAGCTCCAGCGGCAGCATCGACTCGGGCAGCGCGTGGGCGATGCCGTCCTCGTCGTAGACGATCGGGAAGGGCTCGCCCCAGTAGCGCTGACGGCTGAACAGCCAGTCGCGCAGGCGGAAGTTGACGGTGCCCTCGCCGTGGCCCTCGCGCTCCAGCCACTCGGTGATGCGCGCCTTGGCCTCGACGACGCCCAGGCCGTCCAGGGAGACGTGTTCGCCGGAGGAGTTGACGATCTTCGCGTCGTATGACACGAAGGCGTCGTCCCACGTCGACGGGTCGGTCCCGCGGCCGTCGGTCGGTTCGACCACGCAGACGACGGGCAGTTCGAAGGCGCGCGCGAACGCGAAGTCGCGGGAGTCGTGGCCGGGGACGGCCATGATCGCGCCGGTGCCGTAGCCCATCAGGACGTAGTCGGCGATGAAGACGGGGACCTTCTCGCCGTTGACCGGGTTGGTCGCGTACGAGCCGGTGAAGACGCCGGTCTTGTCCTTGGCCTCGGCCTGGCGCTCGACGTCGGACTTGGAGGCGGCCTGCGCGCGGTAGGCGGCCACGGCCTCGGCGGGCGTGGCGTGGCCGCCGGTCCACACCTCGTGGGTGCCCTCGGGCCAGGCGTCGGGGGTGAACTTCTCGACCAGCGGGTGCTCGGGCGCCAGCACCATGTAGGTGGCGCCGAACAGGGTGTCGGGGCGCGTGGTGAAGACGGTGATGTTCTCGCCGTCGATGGGGAAGTCGACGCGGGCGCCCTCGGAGCGGCCGATCCAGTTGCGCTGCTGCAGCTTGATCGCCTCGGGCCAGTCCAGGGCGTCCAGGTCGTCCAGCAGCCGGTCGGCGTAGGCGGTGATGCGCATGTTCCACTGGCGCAGCTTGGCCTTGAAGACGGGGAAGTTGCCGCGCTCGGAGCGGCCGTCGGCGGTGACCTCCTCGTTGGCCAGCACGGTGCCCAGTCCGGGGCACCAGTTGACGGGCGCGTCGGAGGCGTAGGCCAGGCGGAACTCGCCCAGGACGTCGGCGCGCTCGGCCTCGGACAGCTCGCTCCAGGGGCGGGTGTGTCCCGGTACCTCGCGCTCACCGGACTCGAACTGCGCGACCAGCTCGGAGATCGGGCGGGCCTTCTTCGCGTCCTGGTCGTACCAGGAGTTGAAGATCTGCAGGAAGATCCACTGCGTCCACTTGTAGTAGTCCGGGTCGATCGTGGCGAACGACCGGCGCTTGTCGTGGCCCAGGCCCAGCCGGCGCAGCTGGACCTGCATGTTCTTCATGTTGGCCTCGGTGGACACGCGGGGGTGCGTGCCGGTCTGCACCGCGTACTGCTCGGCGGGCAGGCCGAAGGCGTCGAAGCCCAGGGTGTGCAGGACGTTGTGCCCGGTCATGCGCTGGAAGCGGGCGTAGACGTCGGTGGCGATGTAGCCCAGCGGGTGCCCGACGTGCAGGCCCGCACCGGAGGGGTACGGGAACATGTCCATGATGAACTTCTTGGGCCGCGCGACCAGCTCCGGGTCGCCCGCCAGGTCGCCCTTGGGGTTGGGTGCCGCGTACGTGCCCTCGGCGTCCCAGAAGTCCTGCCAGCGTGCTTCGATCTCGGCGGCCAGGGCGGCCGTGTAGCGGTGCGGCGCGGCCTCCGCGGCTGCGGGGTTCGTCTCGCTCATGATCCTCAAAGCTCCATCGATCGTCTCTGCCTGCTGCTGCGACTTCCTGGAAATGAAAAAACCCCTCGCACAGGAGGGGACGCCGCGCCGATTCCGGCCTGCCGGACGCCGGCGGGTCGGGACTGATCAGCGCGGCTCGCTAAGCAGAAGGCGTACGGCACGCATGCGGTCAGGGTACCGCAGGGACGGATCTCGCCGCGACGCCCTTCCACAGGGCACTGAACAACGGTCAAGAGTTACTTCGCGTAACAACCCCTAAGCGGACAACACAACGGCCTCATTGTCTTTTGATAACAGCGCAATAACTCAAAGCTGGTACTGACGGGTACGACGAGGCTTAGAGTTCGGCAGCGGGACCGCTTTACCGAACCGTTCGGAGTTGCCCCCATGAACCCTCGTCCACTCGGCAGCCCACCCCCCGCCCGGGGCAGGTCGGCTGCGACTCCGTCGTACCCGCTGTGCGTCCGGACCTCCGGAGGTGCGTCGTGAGGCCGGACGACAGCACGGCGGACGACTGGTTCGTCGACTTCCTCGACTTCGGCGTCGGCGTCCTGGCGCTCGTCTGCCTCAGCTGCTCCGTGATCTGGGGACTCGTGGCACAGGACCGGATCCTGCTCGGTCCCCGGCAGCGGATCATCGCGCAGGCGGTGCACCGGACCACGGCGGTCGGGGCCGTCGTCTTCCTGCTGATCCACATCGTGATCAAGCTGGCGCTGGACCACACGTCGTGGATCGCGGCCCTGATCCCCTTCGGTCTCGTCCTCACCGACGACGAGGCCGTCATGGGGCGGAGCTTCCTGATCGGCCTCGGCACCCTGGCCGGCATGCTGATGATCTTCGTGGCGATCACCGGCATCCTGCGCAACCGCTTCGCCTCCCCGGCGGAGGTCGCCGCCCGCTGGCGCGCGGTGCACATGCTGGCCTACCCGGCCTGGTGCGCGGCGCTGGTGCACGGCCTCTACGCGGGTCGAACGGCCAAGCCGATCTTCATGATCCTGTACGGCCTGTCGCTGTTCGGCGTGTTCGTGGCCCTGATGCTGCGTGCCTCCCCGCCCCCGGTCAAGCGCAAGGTGGCCGACAAGATCACCTCGCTGCTCGGCCTCGACCGGCAGCCCGGCAGCCGGCTGGAGGAGGCCAGAGCGCGCAACGCCGAGTCCGCACTGCCCGGTTACGGCGGCGGCGCCCGGGGCGACGGCCGGTCGCGCCCCGAGCGCCCGTCGTACGACGCCCCCGACCCGGCTCCGGAACCGGCGAACGGCTTCGCGGCCGCCTACCGCGCGGTGTCCCCCCGGCCGTCCGCCGCGCAGAACCCGCTCACGGACACCACCGCCCGCATGGAGATGCCGGACCTCCGGGCCACGGAGGCGATACCTCGCGTGGACCCGCCCTCCAGCACCTCGGGCAGCTGGCCGATCCCGTCCCCGCCGCCGGTCGGCGAGGCCCCTCCGTCGGCCTACGACCCGCTCAACGACACCGGATACAACATCCCGACCTACAACAATTCGGCCGCCTCCGGCTACGGGTCGAGTGATGTGTACGACACCGCTGAGACAAACAACCTCTACGGCACGTACAACCCGGGTGACACGTACAACAGCGGTCCCGCCAATGCACCAACCCCCGGTGTGCCCTCGTCGTCCTACGACTTCGACGCACCGGGGTCGGGCGAACCTTGGAACACGCCTTCCGGAGGCTTTAAGTGAACGAGGCCCTGCCCGACGTCCCCGAAGTCCGCGTCGTGGGGCTTCCTCAGCTCACGTCGGGTTTCGACCTTGTCGACAGGCTCGATCTGCAGATGCACCTCAAGGTGCACGGCCCGCTCGAGCCCCTGGGCGGTGAGCAGCTCGCGCAGCTCGCCGAGCGCATCAACCTCAGGGGCCGCGGCGGCGCGGGCTTCCCCTTCCACAAGAAGCTGCGCTCGGTCGCCGAATCGGCGATCAAGCGCGGCGTCCGGCCGGTCGTCGTCGTCAACGGCAGCGAGGACGAACCGGCCTGCCGCAAGGACACGGTGCTCATCAACCGGGCGCCGCACCTCATCCTGGACGGCGCGCTGCTGTGCGCCGAGGCCATGGGTGCCCGCACGCTCGTGGTGGGGGTCACCCGTGAGTCCACGCAGCGCTCGATGGAACAGGCGCTCGCCGAGCGCGGCCTGAGCAACGGCCGCCGCTCGGCGCTGCGCGCCTGGGTCCAGCGCAACCCGGTGCGCATGGTGACGGGGGCCGCCGCCTCCCTGATCCGCTCCATCGACGGCGGCCCGGCCATCCCGCCGGGCCGCAAGACCAGCGCCTCCAAGAGCGGTGTGGGCGGCGCGCCCACGCTGCTGTCCAACGCCGAGACGTTCGCCCAGCTCGCGATCGCCGCCCGCATCGGCCCGGAGCGCTACGGCAACACCGGCCTGTACGACGAGCCGGGCACCGTGATGCTCACGGTGTCCGGGGCGGTGGCCCGCCCGATGGTGGTCGAGGTCCCCACCGGTGTGCCGCTGCGCTACGTGCTCCAGCTGGCCGGTGCCCCGCCGGTCCCGCAGGGGGTGCTGACGGGCGGCTACCACGGCAAGTGGATCGACGCGGCGACGGTGAACGAGGCGATCGTCTCCCGCAACTCGCTGGACGCGGTGGGCGGCTCGCTGGGCGCGGGCGCGATCCTGCCGATCAGTCAGGACACCTGCCCGCTGGGCGAGTCGCTGATGGTGGCCAAGTGGCTGGCGCAGGAGAGCGCCAACCAGTGCGGCCCCTGCTACCTGGGGCTCCCGGCCGCCGCGCGCGGCCTGGAGGACATCCTCAACGGCGGCGGCGCGGCCTCGCTCGAGGCGGTCCGGCAGGTCGCGAAGAACGTGAAGCGGCGCGGGGCCTGTTCGCACCCGGACGGCTCGGCGATGTTCCTGGAGTCGACGCTGAAGGCGTTCACCGAGGACATCGCGCTGCACGCCCTCGGCAACGGCTGCGGGCGGCCGGTCACCGGCGTGCTGCCCCTCTTCGAGGGCGGCGCGACCCCGACGGGCATCCCGGGAGGCGAGGACGAGGAGAAGAACGGCCCCAGCCGCCAGAAGATCTTCGTCGACTGGACGCTGTGCCGGGGCCACGGCCTGTGCGCGGACCTCCTCCCGGAGGTCTTCCAGCTCGGCGCGGACGGCTTCCCGACGGTGGCTCAGGCACAGGTGCCGCGGTACGCGGAGGCGAAGGCTCTGCGCGCGGTGCGCCGCTGTCCTGCGCTGGCCCTGCGCATCGAGGAATCGGCGCCCCAGGCGAAGGCGCCGTCCCTGAACCTTCCAGTGCTCTCCCAGGTGCGCGGCAGACGCGCTCTGGGGCGCTGACGCACTGACGGGGGCGACACACAGCCGGCCCTCTCCGGCGGTCTCGGACCGCCGGAGAGGGCCGTTCGCGTTCGGTGTGACGAGGTGTCCGGGGACATGTGCACAACGACCGAGGGCGGACCATCCGTTCGGATGATCCGCCCTCGACTTCTGTGGAGCTAAGGAGAATTGAACTCCTGACCTCCTGCATGCCATGCAGGCGCTCTACCAACTGAGCTATAGCCCCTTGCGGTGTTCCCCCGGGTTTCCCCGGCGGCGACGCCAACTTTACACGGTCCCCCCGGCCCAACACCAAATCGGTTTCGCTTCGCGCCGTTCCGCCCGGAACGCCCGCCCCCGGAGGGGCGCTCCCCCGCCCTCAGCGCTCACGCCGTCACGAACGAGTAGAAGCGTTTGAGGGTGCAGTGCTCCTCCAGCAGCCGGCCGTAGATCGGCTCCCCCTCGAGTTCCCGGTACGTCTCGATGGGGTCGCCCTTTATGATCAGCGCCCGCGCGCACTCCTCGCACCAGTACTGGTAGTCGGGGTTGATCGGCTCCATGTCGCGGACGATGGGCGTGCCGCTGCCGCACCAGTCGCACTTCCGCCTGTGTGCACCCATCGGTCAGCTCCAGCTGTGGCCGCAGGCCGTGCACACGTAGGAGATCCCGCCGTTGTCGCCGAGCACCTGGGCGACGTGTGCGGAACCGCAGGAAGGGCAGCTGAGACGCGTAGAGGTCCGTCGGGTCGACACCGCTCCGAGGAGGTGGTCGACCTCCTCGAGGATGCTCGCAGGCATCACAACTCCCTCCCGTCGGGCCGCGCCCCCTTCCGGTCGTTTGATTCTGCCACGACCGGGCCAATACGGTCAGCGACGCCGTGGTACCGGTAGGGACACGGCTGTACGCCTCGTAGAGGTATACGTCGGAGAACGCCGCCGTGCTCATCGGCGGACGACAAAAGATCCCGCCTCCGCTGAGGGAGACGGGATCTTCACCATGTGGAGCTAAGGAGAATTGAACTCCTGACCTCCTGCATGCCATGCAGGCGCTCTACCAACTGAGCTATAGCCCCTGGCCGCCACATGAAGTGACTTCCTGGTTTCGCTCCGCTCGGCGGGGCGAACAAGAAGAACTTTAGCCTGCGACCTGCCAGAAAGTGAAATCCGGGTCCGGGACTCCGCGGGGCGGGTCGCACGGCCGCCGCCGGAGGCCCCGGCGGCGGGCACGGCCGTCCTCAGGTGTCGTCGCCGAGCACCGGCTCCGGCAGGGTGCCGGCGTTGTGCTCCATCAGCCGCCAGCCCCGGGCGCCCTCGCCGAGGACGGACCAGCAGCAGTTGCTGAGGCCGCCCAGGCTCTCCCAGCTGCGCGGGTCCAGGCCGAGCAGCCGGCCGATGGTGGTGCGGATGGTCCCGCCGTGGCTGACGACCACGAGCGTGCCGTCCTCCGGGAGCTTCTCGACGTGCCGCAGCACCACGGGGGCGGCGCGGTCGGCAACCTCGGTCTCCAGTTCGCCGCCGCCGCGACGGACGGGCTCGCCGCGCTTCCACGCGGCGTACTCCTCGCCGTACCGGGCGATGATCTCGTCGTGCGTCAGGCCCTGCCAGACGCCGGCGTAGGTCTCCCGCAGGGCCTCGTCGTGGAAGACCCGCAGGCCGGTGAGCGCGGCCAGCTCGGCGGCGGTGGCCGCGGCCCGCTCGAGGTCGGAGGCGACGATCGCGTCGGGCTTCAGACCGGCGAGCAGACGTGCCGCCCGGCGGGCCTGGGCGACGCCGGTCTCGGTCAGCTCGACGTCCGTGGAGCCCTGGAAGCGTCGCTCCACGTTCCAGGAGGTCTGGCCGTGCCGCCAGAGGATGACGCGGCGGCCCCGGCGCGCGGAGCCGCTCACCTCACCGGTGGCGCTCACCGCCACTCACCTCCCGGCTCGGTCGCCTCCTCGGCCTCCTGGAGCTTGGCGTGCTCGGCGGCCTTGCCGCGGGTGGCCTTGGCGTCCTCGGGCAGGTCCAGCTCGGGGCAGTCCTTCCAGAGCCGCTCCAGAGCGTAGAAGACCCGCTCCTCGCTGTGCTGGACGTGGACGACGATGTCGACGTAGTCGAGCAGCACCCAGCGGGCCTCGCGGTCGCCCTCGCGGCGGACCGGCTTGGCGCCGAGCTCCTTGCCGAGCCGCTCCTCGATCTCGTCGACGATCGACTTGACCTGGCGGTCGTTCGGCGCGGAGGCCAGCAGGAAAGCGTCGGTGATGGAGAGCACGTCACTGACGTCGTAGGCGACGATGTCGTGCGCGAGCTTGTCGGCGGCCGCCTGGGCGGCGGTGCGGACGAGCTCGATGGAACGGTCGGTTGCGGTCACTGCGTGGCTTTCGGTCGACGGTCGGTTGACCTCCAGGGTCTCACGGACCGCCGGGCGCACCCCACGTCGTCACGCGGGGTGCGCCCGCCCTCACTACGAGCCGGGGTCGTAGTCCTGGCCGAGGACGACCGCCACGCGCGCGTTGCCGGAGATCTTGCCCTTGGTGACGGCGTCGGCGGGCAGGCCGAGGGTCTTGGCGACCTCGGCGGCGTTCTCCTTCTCCGCCGGGTCGGCGTAGACGACCTCGGAGGCGGACTCGGCGGAGCCGGCGGTGCCGCCTTCCAGGAAGGTGAAGCCGCCGTTGAGCAGCACCACGCGGGCCTTCTCGGTGTCGTCCTCGTCCCCGGTGGCGTTGCGCACGGAGACGGTGACCGCGGCGTCCCGGTCGGGGCTCTTGGCGGTGCCGCCGAGGACGTCCTTGACGACGCTGTCACTCGCCTCGGCGGTGAGCGTGCCGTCCTCCTCGACCGGCAGCAGCTGGGTGCGGTGGTCGCCGCCCTTGGCCAGGTCGGAGAGCCCGGCGAGGAAGGCGCCGAGGTCCGCGTCGGTGAGCGGCGGCTCGATGATCTGGCCGAGGGTCTGGACGGTGGTCGTGGCGGCGTCCGGGTCGGAGGTCAGCTTGCGCAGCACCCCGTGCAGCACCTGGCCGAACCGCTCCAGCTGGGCGTCCTGGGCCTCGCCGGGGCCGCGGTGGGTGGCGTACGCGACGGCCATCTTGCCGCTGAGGGTCTGGCCCTTGCCCTTCCTGACCAGCGGCGCCTGGCCCTTCTTCTTGGCGTCCGGGTCGGGCACGTCGGCGTCGGTGTCGACCTCGATGTTGCCGACCAGGTCGACGAGGGTGAGCAGGAAGGGGGTGTCCAGCCGCCAGGTGCCCTCGATGTCGGTGCCGAGGACGGTGTCCAGGGCGGTCCTGGTGCCCTCGGAGCCGTCGTCCTCGACGGACTTGGCGAGCGTGGTGGTGGTGCCGTCCTCGGCGGTCAGGGCGAGGGAGTTGGGCAGCAGCACGGTGGTGCCCTGCTCGGTGGTGGCGTTGTCGACGAGCAGCGCGGTGGAGGTGCCGCCGTTCTCCGTGTCGTGCAGGTGGACGACGAGCACGTCCCGCTTCTGGGCGCCCGCGGCGGTGGTGGTGGTGCCGGTGCCCTTGTCGGAGGCGGAGAGCCCGGGGAGTTTCCCGGCGTACCAGAGGTAGCCGACGCCGCCGGCGGCGACCAGCGCGAACACCACGGTCAGGGCGATGATCCGGCTGCGGGCGCGGCGGCGGGCCTCCTCGCGGCGCTCGGTGCGGTTCTCGGTGAACTTGAGCCAGTCGATGACGTCCTCTGAGTCGTCGTCCGGCTCCTCGACGAAGGCGAACTGCTCGGTGCGGTAGTCGGGGGCGGAGCCGTCGCCGTTGTCCCCGGCGTCGTCGGCCGGGCGGGCCTGCTGCGGGATGTGCGCGGTGCGCTCGGGGGCGTGGCCGGACTGCTCCGGTATGTACGCGGTCTGCTCGGTCACCCTGGGCTGCTGTCCGGTGCCGTCGGGGTGCGCGCCCTGCCCGTAGGGGTCGTGGGCGGGCTGCTGGTGGCCGCCCGTGGCGTACGGGTCGTAGCCGTAGCCGCCGCCGTTGCCGTACGGGTCGTAGGCGGGCTGCTGGCGGCCGCCGGTCGCGTACGGGTCGTAGCCGTAGCCCTGCTGGGGCTGCCCGCCCTGCTGTCCGTAGGGGTCGTACTGCTGCTGCGTCTGCCGGCCGTCGGCCTGCCGGTAGACCGGCCGGCCGTACTCGTCGTAGCCGACGAGCTCGTACGGGCCCCCGTCCCCGTATCCCGCGTCGTATCCGTCGTTCACCGGTGCCCCTCTCGGCTCACTCGCCGCGATACAGCTGGCGCTTGGCGATGTAGCGCACGACACCGTCCGGCACCAGGTACCAGACGGGGTCTCCCTTGGCGACTCTCGCACGGCAGTCCGTGGAGGAGATGGCGAGGGCCGGGACCTCCACGAGCGAGACTCCGCCCTCGGGCAGGCCGGCGTCGGTCAGATGGTGGCCGGGCCGGGTCACGCCGATGAAGTGTGCCAGGGAGAACAGTTCCTCGCTGTCGCGCCAGGTCAGGATCTGGGCGAGGGCGTCGGCTCCGGTGATGAAGAACAGGTCCGTGTCCGGGTTGAGCGCGTCGAGGTCGCGCAGGGTGTCCACGGTGTAGGTGGGCCCGCCGCGGTCGATGTCGATGCGGCTGACCGAGAACTGGGGGTTCTCGGCGGTGGCGATGACCGTCATCAGGTAGCGGTCCTCGGCGGGCGAGACCGCGCGGTGGCTCTTCTGCCACGGCTGGCCGGTGGGGACGAAGACCACCTCGTCGAGGTGGAACTGCGCGGCCACCTCGCTGGCTGCCACCAGGTGCCCGTGGTGGATCGGGTCGAAAGTGCCGCCCATGACGCCCAGACGGCGCTTGCCCCGCTGCGCCGGGCCGGTGCCGGGGCCGGTAGGCATGTCCTGCTCTCCCATGCGTGCAGACCCTACCGGCCCGGCCCGTGGGCCACGTCGGCCAGTGCCCCCGGGACGAGGGCGCCGCGGCTCAGCGGTCGCGGTTGAAGCGGGTGGTGATCCACAGTAGGAGCAGCAGCACGAACAGGGCGCCGCCGCCGGTGAGGTAGGGGCTGAGGCTCTCGTGGTTGCCGCCGTGCTCTCCGCCCTCGGCGGCGAGGGTGACCATCTGGGCAGCGGTGCTGGGGAAGCTCATCTTCGGCAGGACCTATCGCGTGTGGGCGGGATAAAGACGTGCGCTCATCGTATGCGGGCGGCTTCCCGGCGATCACGCCGACTCCGCCGTTGCGGGCGTGCGGAGCCCCGGCGCGGCCGTCCCGGCGCGGGAGGCAACCGTTGCCCGGTGCCCGGTCGTCCTTCCGCGTGAGGCCGCACGGAGCGCCCGTCCCCTGCCCGCGCACGGGAATCCCGCCTAGGCTGGGTTCCGCCGCGGGGAACGGGGCCGCACCGGCGACCGCGCAGATCCATCAGACGCACATGGGGGATACATGTCCGACGGCCACCAGCACAACGGGCACGAGAGGGTGCCCGGCAGGCAGCGCAGGCGCTTCCCCGGGATCTCCTCGCGTGCGTACGAACACCCCGCCGACCGTTCCGCGCTGGTGGCACTGCGGAAGCTGAGCGGGTTCGACACGGTCTTCAAGGCGCTGAGCGGACTGCTGCCCGAGCGGAGTCTGCGGCTGTTGTTCCTGTCCGACTCGGTGCGGGTCTCGGACCGGCAGTTCGCGCATCTCAACGACATGCTGCGGGACGCCTGCTACATCCTGGACCTGGAGAAGGTCCCGCCGATGTACGTCAACCAGGACCCGAACCCCAACGCGATGTGCATCGGTCTCGACGAGCCGATCATCGTGGTGACCACGGGTCTGGTGGAGCTGCTCGACGAGGAGGAGATGCGGGCGGTCGTCGGGCACGAGGTCGGGCACGCGCTGTCCGGCCACTCGGTGTACCGCACGGTCCTGCTGTTCCTGACGTCGCTGGCGGTCCGGGTCGCCTGGATCCCGCTGGGCAACGTGGCGATCATGGCGATCGTGACCGCGCTGCGGGAGTGGTTCCGCAAGTCGGAGCTGTCCGCGGACCGCGCGGGGCTGCTGGTGGGGCAGGACGTCCAGGCGTCGATGCGCGGCCTGATGAAGATCGCGGGCGGCAACCACCTGCACGAGATGAACGTGGACGCGTTCCTGGAGCAGGCCGAGGAGTACGAGTCGGGCGGGGACCTGCGCGACTCCGTGCTGAAGATCCTCAACGTGCTGCCGCGCTCGCACCCGTTCACCACGGTGCGGGCGGCCGAGCTGAAGAAGTGGGCGGCCTCCCGGGACTTCCAGCGGATCATGGACGGCCACTACCCGCGCCGCGAGGACGACAAGGAGGCGTCGGTGCGGGACTCCTGGCGGGAGTCGGCGAGCACCTACGCCGACGAGGTGCGGACCTCCAAGGACCCGCTGATGAAGCTGGTCGGCGACATCGCGGGCGGCGCCGGCGACCTGGGCGACCGGGTCCGCCGCGGCTTCGGCGGCTTCACGGGTTCGAAGCCCGGCCCGTCCGGCCCCGACGGCGACGGCGACACCGACGGGAACCCGCCGCGCGACCAGGCGTGAGACACCGCGCGGCCCGGTCTCACAGCCGGGGCTGGGCCGCGTCCGCCAGGGTGCCGCAGAGCGCCGGGGCGGTGGTGTCGGGCGCGTAGGGATCGGTGCCGGGCGGGGCGGTGTGCGGGGCGCGCTGGCCGGCGAGCAGGGGGTGCAGGACCGGGGCGGGGTCCACGGCGCAGGACTGGGGCCCGGCCTGGACGTGCGAGACGACCAGCTCCGCCTGGTGCAGCCGCAGGTCCTCCCGGTCGAAGCGGAACCTGAGCTCGCGGCGCACCGTGAACAGTGACGCCTCCGTGTCCGGGCCCGCGCCGGCCGGGCGGAGCGCGTAGACGACGGTGTGGTCGGTGGTGACCTCAAGCGTCCCGGAGTCGGCTTCGGCGGCCTGGAGGGTGCCCCGGACCCGGATGTGCGGGTCGGCGAGCCGCACATGGGCGGGGTCGAAGCGGACGAGCCATCCGGTGACCGCGTGCCGTCCGTCGGCGGCGGGCCGGTCGAGGCTCTGGTCGAACTGCTCCTGCTGGCGGGAGTCGAGCAGCACCCGTACGGCGCGGGTCTCGCGGCCGGTGACGACGGCCGGGTCGAGGGCGGACCGTACGACGTAGTCCCGGGCGGTGAGCAGGGCGGACACCACCTGGTCGTCGGAGAAGTTCGCGGTGCGCCGGGTCGGCGGGAGCGGGACGCCCTCGGCGCCGGCGCGGAAGTGCGCGGCGGGGCTGTGCGTGTACAGCTGGTCGACGTCGCGGGCGCCGGGCACCGCACCCTCGGGGGCGAGGGGCACCACGGTCATCCGTAAGGGCTCCGCGGGCCGCTCGGCGACGGGGGTCCGGTAGGGGTGGCGCACGCCCATGTAGACGGCGGTGCCGAAAGCCACGGCGATCAGCAGGACCAGGACGAGTGCCTGCCGCGAGAGGCCGCTGCGGCGGGCCGGCGGGAGGCGGCGCACGGCGGGCGTGTGGTCGGTGATGCGCTCCTGCGCGGAGAACTCCTGGAGCCGGGCAGCGCGCACGAAGGTCTCGTCGAAGACGACGGACCGGTACTCGTCGTCACCGCCTCGGGGGGCTCCCTCGGGCGTCCCCTCGGGCGGGTCCGAAGGCTCTCCCATACCTTCAGGGTAGGTCTGGCGGGGTGCCGGTAAACGCCCGCCGGGGCTCCAACTTCTGTCAGGTTCTCACCAAGGCGGAGCAGGGGTCACGGCCCGCCCGTGGGGATCACCGGGACGGTCGGCCGGGAGTGGTCCGCCGAGGGCGCCGCGCCCGTGCCCTGGCCGACGCCGGTGGTGGCGGGCGGCGGGGCGGGCTCCTGGCGCTGCGCGGAGCCGCCCCGGTAGACCGCCGAGAAGGCGAGCGCGACCATGCCGATGCCCATCACCAGGGCCAGCATCCAGGCGACCGGGCGGTGCCAGCGCACCTGCCTGCCGTAAGGGGAGCCGTACTCGGCCTCCGGGGCGTCGGCGTCCTCGTCGTCGGAGTCGTGGCCCCCGGCGCGGTGGCCGCCGTAGCCGTCGTCGCGCCGCCGGGAGCGGGTGCGGTGGGCCTCCGCCTCGGAGGCCTCCGCTCTGGCCTGCGCGGCGGCCAGGAGACGCTCGACGGCGGTCGGCTCGTGCACCGCGGCCGCCTGTACGAAGGCCTCGTCGAAGACCACGGAGGCGAACTCTTCGTCCGACACCCCGCGGTCGTGGTCGTCGTCGGGCTTCCAGCCGTCAGGGAACGGCGTGCCCCCCACGTCCTCCGGCACTCGTCCAGAGTAGACCTGGGGGGTCAATTTGGGCAGACGGTACGGAAATTCGTCCGCCCATCGGATGTGGCCCCGCCGGGCCGCGCCGGCGGGGCGCGCCCCTCAGCGCCGGGTGTGGCCGTCGCCGGTGACGATGTACTTCGTGCTGGTCAGCTCGGGCAGGCCCATGGGACCGCGGGCGTGCAGCTTCTGCGTGGAGATGCCGATCTCCGCGCCGAAACCGAACTGGCCGCCGTCGGTGAACCGGGTGGAGGCGTTCACCGCGACCGTGGTGGAGTCCACCAGCTGGGTGAACCGGCGGGCGGCCTGCTGCGAGGTGGTGACGATGGCCTCGGTGTGGCCGGAGGTCCACAGCCGGATGTGCTCGACCGCCCGGTCCAGGGAGTCGACCACGGCGGCGGCGATGTCGTGGGACAGGTACTCGGTCTCCCAGTCCTCCGTGGTGGCCTCCACGACGGTGGCCCGGGAGTCCTTGGCGTACGCCATCACGCGCTCGTCGGCGTGCACGGTCACCCCGGCGTCGGCGAGGGCGTCCAGCGCGCGGGGCAGGAACTCGGCAGCGATGTCCTGGTGCACCAGCAGCGTCTCGGCGGCGTTGCACACGCCGACGCGCTGCGCCTTGCTGTTGACCAGGATGTCGACGGCCATGCCGAGGTCGGCGTGGGCGTCGACGTAGACGTGGCAGTTGCCGGTGCCGGTCTCGATGACGGGGACGGTGGACTCCTGCACGACCGTGTTGATCAGCGAGGCGCCGCCGCGCGGGATCAGCACGTCGACCAGGCCGCGGGCGCGCATCAGCTCCCGCACGCTGTCCCGGCTCTCCCCGGGAACCATCTGGACGGCGTCGGCGGGCAGGCCCGCGCCGTGCACGGCGTCGCGCAGCACCCGCACCAGCGCGGTGTTGGAGCGGTAGGCGGAGGAGGAACCGCGCAGCAGGACCGCGTTGCCCGACTTCAGGCAGAGGGCGGCGGCGTCGACCGTCACGTTGGGACGGCCCTCGTAGATGATGCCGACGACGCCGAGGGGCACCCGGACCTGGCGCAGGTCGATGCCGTTGGGCAGGGTGGAACCGCGGACGACCTCGCCGACCGGGTCGGGCAGCGCAGCCACGTCCCGCACGTCGGCGGCGATGGCGCGGACCCGCTCCGGGGTGAGCGTGAGCCGGTCGATCATGCCCTCGCCGATGCCGGCCTCGCGCGCCTTCGCCACGTCCTGGGCGTTGGCCTCGACGATCTCGCTCGTGCGGACCTCCAGCGCGTCCGCGATGGCGAGCAGCGCGTCGTCCTTGGCGGCGCGCGGCAGCGGGGCGAGGGTGGCGGCGGCGCCCTTGGCGCGGTAGGCGGCCTGGCTGACCGGGGACATCGAGTCGAACGGCGAGAGCGTGGTCATGGGTGGAAGCGTAGTGTGCCCGGGCCGCGGCGGAGGGGTTCGTCCCACACCCCGAGACAGGGATATTCAGGGTCAAAACGGGTGTGACAGGAGAGGCTCCGGGTGTCACGGGAACGGGTGCACCCCGACCGGCGTGGCCGGTACCGGCCCGTGCCCGGCGGCGACGCGGCTGCGGTAGGTGGCCCGGTCGATGACCTCCAGGCCCACGATCTCCCACGGCGGCAGTCCCGCGGACCGCCGGTGCTCGCCCCACAGGCGCAGCGCCACCGCGGCCGCGTCGTGCAGGTCACGGGCCTCCTCCCAGTAGCGGATCTCCGCGTGGTCGTCGGCGTAGCGGCTGGTCAGCAGGAACGGGTGGTCGTGGGCGAGCTGCTCCAGCGCCCGCCGGACCTCCGCGACCGGCGCGGGCTCGCCGGAGACGCTGAGGGTGACGTGCCACAGGCGGGGCAGGTCGCGCGCCTCGCCGCCCCGGTGCCGGTCCCCGGCCGCGACGCTGGTCAGGGCGCGTTCCTCACCCGCCGCCCGGGAGCCGCGGCCACCGTGGGACACCGTCGTCCCGGGGCGCACTCGTCTCACGACGGCCTCCTTCACACGCGCACCGCCCGCACGCCGGGCGGAATTTTGTCCCTGCGACAAAGTTGAGCAGGCTGTCGCGGATCGTGGGGCGGTTTCGCGGAACGTCCACCACCGAGGGCCGACGTTTTGGGGCATTACGGATGCAGGACCACGAGATCGTCCCTGTGTACGACCTCGCGTTCGTACCCGGGGCCGAGCTCCCGCGCGAGTTCGCGGGTCGAGCGGCCCACCAGGAGGGGGATCTCCTTGGCGTCGAAGTTGACGAGCCCGCGGGCCACCGCGCGGCCCTCCCGGTCCCGCAGCTCCACCGGGTCGCCCGCGCTGAAGTCGCCCTCGACGCCGGCGATGCCTGCCGGGAGCAGCGACTTGCGGCCCTCGACGACCGCGCGCACCGCTCCGTCGTCCAGGGTGAGCGAGCCCTGCGGGGTGGAGGCGTGCTGGAGCCACAGCAGCCGGTCGGCGGAGCGGCGCCCGGTGGGGTGGAAGTAGGTGCCGGTGTCACCGCCGCCCAGCGCCTCGGCCGCGTGGACCGCGCTGGTCAGCACCACCTGGATGCCCGCGGCGGCGGCGATCCGGGCGGCCTCCACCTTGGTGACCATGCCGCCGGTGCCGACGCCCGCCTTGCCGGCGCTGCCGATCTCCACGTGGGCGAGGTCCTCGGGTCCCCTGATCTCCGCTATCCGTGAGGTGCCGGGACGGGACGGGTCGCCGTCGTACACGCCGTCCACGTCGGACAGCAGCACCAGCAGGTCGGCGCGGACCAGATGGGCGACGAGCGCGGCGAGCCGGTCGTTGTCACCGAAGCGGATCTCGTCCGTGGCGACGGTGTCGTTCTCGTTGACCACCGGCAGGGCGCCCATCGCGAGCAGCTTGTCCAGGGTGCGGGAGGCGTTGCGGTGGTGGGCGCGGCGGCTCATGTCGTCGCTGGTCAGCAGCACCTGCCCGACGCGGACGCCGTAGCGGGCGAAGGAGGCGGTGTAGCGGGCGACGAGCAGACCCTGCCCGACGCTGGCGGCGGCCTGCTGGCGGGCCAGGTCACTGGGCCGGCGGCGCAGTCCCAGCGGGGCGAGACCGGCGGCGATGGCGCCGGAGGAGACGAGGACGACCTCACGCTCCCCGCCCGCCCGTCTGCCGCCCCCCTCGGCCGGGGCCGTGCGGGCCACCCCTTCTTTCCTGGTCTTGGCGAGGACGTCCACGAGCGCGTCCACGCGGTCGGCGTCCAGTCCGCCCGCGGCGGTGGTCAGCGACGAGGAGCCGACCTTGACGACGATCCTGCGCGCCTCGACCACGGTCTGCCGTGCCCCTGCCACTGTGCCGTCGCTCCTCACGTCGATCGCTTCGCCCGGCAGGCAATCTACGCGAAGCGCATCGAAGGACGCTCGACGGTCCAGCCTCCGGACACCGCGCCGGACACGGCCCGGCGGCCTCCAGGACGCCGTACCCCGTCCGCGCGAACCGGGGTGTGGACACCAGTGCGACGACACCTGGCCTGCGGCGGCGCGACACGCGCGTGTCGTCTTCAGGCCGACGGCCGTTAACCCGGCGCACGTCCCTCACGACCCTGGAGTGACCGCAGTGCCCCTACCCACGTCCCGTCGGCGGTTCAGGGCGGGTATCCGCCGGCCCCGCCTCCCGCTGCTCCGCGCGCCCGGCCGCCCCGCGCTCGCCACGCTCCTCACGGCGTCCGTCCTGGCCGGTGCCTACGTGGTGCAGGCCGTGGCGGCGCTGGCCCCGCACGTGCCGCTGCTGCTGGCCGCCACCGCCCTCTCGCTGGCCGTCGAGGGCGTGCTGTACCGCTGGCAGCGTGGGGTCCCCGCGCTGTTCGCCAAGGCGCACGCGGACGTCACCGTCCGCCATGTGCTGCGCGACCTGCTGCTGGTGGTGGGCCTGCTGCGGCTCGGCGAGCAGCACCGCGAGACGCAGTACGCGCCGCTGCTCGCCGGCCTGCTGCTGTGCTACGCCCTGCACTGCGCCATCCAGGCGGTGTCCGTGCTGGTGCGCCGCACCCGCACGCTGCCGGTGGTGACCCGCAACATCGACGCCTCCGCGCTGCGCCTGTCCCCCGCCCCGCCCGCTCTGCTGCGCCGCCCCGGACACCGGCTGCTGGTCTTCGGGCTGCCCGCGACGGCCGGGCTGACGGTGACGGCGGTGACGGACGACGCGCGGTGCGCGGCGGCCGGGATCGCGCTGTCACTGGCGCTCGCACTGGGCGGTCTGGTCGCGCTGTCGCTGCGGCTGCTGCCCGGGAGGCGCCCGGCCGGCGAGCAGGAGGTGCTCGCCTGGTTCGACGCCTGGCTGGCCGAGTACCGGCCCACCGTGGGGCTGTACTTCTCCGGCGGTCCGTCCTCCGTCTACCAGGCCGGGATGTGGCTGGAGCCGCTGGCCCGGCTGGACGGACGGCCGCTGATCGTGCTGCGCGAGCGGTACATGGTGTCGCGGATGCCGGCGACCGACATCCCGATCGTGTGCCTGCCGAAGGTGCCGACGCTGATGCGGCTCGAGCACTCCACGCTCCAGGTGCTCATCCACCCGTCCAACTCCGGCAAGACCTCGCAGGTGCTGCGCATCCCCACGATCAAGCACGCGTTCGTCAACCACGGGGAGAGCGACAAGCTGTCGTCCTGCAACCCGTACGCGAAGGCGTACGACGAGGTGTGGGTCGCGGGTCCGGCGGCGCGCGAGCGGTACGCGCTGGCCGAGGTCGGGGTCGAGGACAAGGACGTGGTGGAGATCGGCCGCCCGCAGCTGGACGCGGTCCGGCCGTACGCGGGGCCGCCCACGGGCGCGTACGTCACCGTGCTGTACGCGCCGACCTGGGAGGGCTGGGACGGCAACCCCGGCAACACCTCGGTGATCACGGCCGGCGAGAACCTGGTGCGGGCGCTCCTCGCGGACCCGGGCGTGCGGCTGCTGTACAAGCCGCACCCGCTGACCGGCTCGGTGGACCCGCGCGCGGGCGCCGCGGACCGCCGCATCCGGGAGATGGTCCGCGCGGCCGCCCGGGCCCGCTCCGGCCCGCGCCCCGCCCCGTCGAAGGAGCCGGCCGCCCGCACGGCCGAGCTGGACCGGCTGACCGCCGCGGAGTTCCGTGAGGGCGCCGACCAGACGGAGCGGATGCTCGTCCAGTCCGCTCCGCCGGCGGGCCGCGCGGAGGCGGTGGCGCGGGCGACCGAGGCCTGGGAGGCGGCGTACTGGGCGTCGCTCCCGGAGTGGGAGCACCAGGTCGTCGAGGACGCCCGCCCCTCGCTGTACTCCTGCTTCGACGTGGCCGACCTGCTGATCAGCGACGTGTCGAGCGTGATCAGCGACTTCCTGGCGAGCGGCAAGCCGTACGCGGTGACGAACACCGGCGGCCTCACCGAGGAGACGTTCCGCGCCCGGTTCCCGACGGTGGCGGCGGCGACCGTCCTCACCCCGGACGCGACGGGCGTGCCGGCCCTGCTGGAGACCGTCCGGCACCCGGAGAAGGACGGTCTGGCAGAGGAGCGTGCGAAGCTGCGCCTGCACCTGCTGGGCCCGTCCGAGCCCTCGTCCCAGGAGCGCTTCGCCGAGGCCGTACGCGCCCTGGGCGCGGCGGCCGCGACGCACAGGGCCCGGATGACCGGCAGGACGGCGGCGGGCGTCCCGGCCCCCCGCCAGGCCCGTCCGGCACCCGCCCGGATCACGCTGCCCGCGCCGGAACGGCCGGGGCAGCTCGCCTGACGACGCGCGGAAGGGCGCTCACGGAGCAGAACGGCGGGTCGCCGCGCATGGACGCGCGGCGGCCCGCCGGGGGTCCGGGGCGGCGCCTCAGGCGCGCTCGAAGGAGCTCGGGTACGGGAAGTACCACTCCAGGAAGTCGTGGACGTAGGAGCGCACGTAGTCGCGGCGGTCGGGGGCCGTGTCCACGTCGTTGAGGCAGAAGAAGTCGTAGCCGCGGCGCGTCTTGAGGGACTCGACGCGCTCCTCCAGGTGGGGCTTGCCGACGTCGACGTAGCGGTACTTGAACTTCGCCGGGACGGCGCGGCCGGTGAGCAGCGCCAGGTGGTGGTGGAAGGAGGTGGCCGGCGAGACGTCCTCGATCGACCGGAACCGGGACCGCATGGTCCGCTCGATCGCCTCCGGGTAGTCCCGCTCCAGATCGGTCAGCACGTCCCGGCGCTGGGGGTGCGGGGTGTGCAGGAACTTGTGGGTGATGGACACCCCGTAGGCCCCCTCCAGCAGCCGGCGCACGTTCCGCCCGGCGGAGTTGGGCGCGGAGGCCTGCGGGTGCGGGGCGCCGACGCCGATCTGGTACGTCGAGAAGGGCAGCCGGGCGACGCCGCTGGCGTGGAAGAAGTGCTGCGGGGTGACGCTGCGGCCGACGAACACGTCGTCGTTGAAGTACAGGTAGTGGTCCGAGAGGCCCGGGATGTGGTGCAGCCGCGTCTCGATGGCGTGCGAGTTGAAGACCGGCAGGACGCCCTCGGGGAAGATGTCCTTGTGGTCCACGACCGTGACGCCCGGCGCCTCCGGGTCGAGCCACTGGGGGGTCTGGCCGTCGGTGACGATGTACACGTGCCGCACGAAGCCGGCGTACATCTGGAGGGACCGCAGGGAGTACTTGAGCTCGTCGTGGCTGGTGTAGCGGGACTCGCCGACCTCGCGGGCGGCGATGCCGGCGTCCCCGTCGCCGCGGTACTTCTGGCGCTTGGCGCGCAGTTCGGGGTCCTGACCGTCGACCCAGGTGTAGACGACGTCGATGGGGAACGTGACGTCCTCCACCGTGGTCACGGTGAACGGCGCGAAGGTGGGGTGCTCCCGCCCGCCGACCGTGACCTTCGCGGGCGTCTGCTCCGCGGTCGGCACCACGTCGGCGATGCGGTTGCGGCGCGGCGCCACGAGGGAGTCGGCCAGGACGTCGGCGGAGGCCTGCGGCGACACGCGCGCCAGCTCCGCCTGCGCCTGGGGACCTGCGAGCACGTCGGCGCCGTCCTGCCAGAACTCCACGTCGCAGCCGAGCATCGGACCGCCCAGGACCTGCCCCGCGGGACCCAGACGCAC